>NZ_JAKSYL010000084.1 GCF_022829515.1 Methylobacterium sp. J-048 | reverse complement strand
TGGCCTTCAAAGCCTCAGCCCGGTCCATGGCAGTCGGCAGCTTGGTGACGTTGGTCATGTCCGATTCCTTGTTCAGAGTGATGCCGGAAATCCGCACGGCTCGGCGGCCAGAACGACGGTGACAAGCACCGTCACCGTAATCTCAGTGAACAGTGCCAGGCTGCGGCCCGAGCACGGCAATCGTCTCGGCCAACGCCAGTCGCTCGGCCTCGGCGCGGTCGAAACCGCCCTCGTATTCCCGGATCGCAGCACCCTCTTCGAAGTGCGCGAACCAATCCGCCTGATCATTGCCTGAGGCTGTCACACGGTCTGTCACCACCTCCGTCACACCCGGTGACGTGTGACGAAAATCTCGACCTGCCGTTTCAGCACGTGTGACACGTGTGACGCGTGTGACAGATTGATTTTGTTGATGTTTTTCAGGCGCAGAACGTGTGACGGCAACGTGTGACAGCGTGTGGCCAGTGGGGTCTGTCACACGTGTCACACGTGTCACGCGTTTTTCGGCGGTAGAGAGGGACTTGGTGATTTCGCGGAGGCGAAAGCGAAGATCAGGGCGCATCGGAGCCTCCGTCGAACACCATTGAGGTCATCACGTAGACCCGTAGAGTCGCCCCGCCTGGGGTACGTTCGGACCGCTGCAACCGGCCGTTCGGATCACGCTTCATCATCCCGCGCTCGGCCAGGATCTTAGCGGTGGCTACTGGGTCGAGGCCCGTGCAAACTTCTGACTTCCACATCTCAGGCAAGACGAGCCAAACACGGCCATCGCCGTGGCCACGGCGCCAGCCCGCGCGGTTCGGCACCGGACGAGCGTCGGTGTCGTCCACCGACTCGAAACGGCTCTCGCCGTGCGCCTCGAAGAACCGGCGGACCTGAGCGATGGCCTCCCGGACCTCGGCAGGCTCGGTGCCGCCGCGCGACCCGATCCAGTCCGATAGGGCCCGCGCAGCAGCGGCCTCGGCCTCACCTTCCTGCCACGGCACGATGTTGAAGGTCCGGGCCAGCTCACCCGCGGCGGCGATCATACCGAGCCGCGCGGCGGCACGCCGGATCTGCCCGTCCGAGTCAGCCGGTGCGTGCTCCGCGACGAAGTTTTCCACGAGATCGACGACCAGGGCCCGGGCTTCCTCCTGGCCCATGTCCATCATGGCGCGGACGAACGCGGGTCCGGCCTCGCCGTAGGCGGACAGCGCAGCCTTCTGCAGTGCTTCGGCGAGGCGGGCGGGATCCCCGTCAGGACCGGCGTTGTCGAACAGACCGAAGCCGCGGCCGGCATCCGCGGGCACATCGAGCAGGCGCACCGCCTGACCCGCGTAGGCCTTGCGCTGCTTGTCCTCGGCGATCTTGGCCGCCATCGGCAACTCGCCGGTCGAGAGCGTCAGCACCCGCCACGTCATTGGCGCCCGGATCGAACCGTCCCGGGCGGAGCGACCTTTCCCAACGCCGGAGGCCAACTGGTAGACGGCCGCTGCCGCATCCCGCCCCTCGGCTACGCCGATCTCGTCGAGGCATAGCAGGGTGTCGGTCACTATAGCGGCGGTCGCTTCCTGCGCGTTGGCAGTCGCCCGCCAGGACCGGACGAATCCCGGATCCGAGGCGCCACGACCCCAAACGCTCGCCGCCGACTTCAGCGCCGTCGTCTTCCCGCGACTGGACTGGCCGTAGAGGTTCACCCCGCCACCCTCGCCTCCGACGAGATCGACGAGTGAACCAGCGAAGGCGGTCGATACTGCGAGGACGAGGCGGCTATGCCCGGCCGTCAACCGGCCGATGCTGTCGCGCCATTCCTGAAGCGTCCCCTTCCGCGAATAAGGTGCGGCTGTTGCGCCTGTCAGGATCACCGTCTCAGTCTCGGGCTGGCCGATCACCGCATCGGGCAGCACGAACACTCTCTGCTCGCCGATGATGTGCCAACCGGTACGGTTCACAGTGGTGACGCGTGCCTCCACCGAAACCTGGTTGAGATAATCGAGAAGCGGCCCTCGGCCGGCACGGGAGACCACCAGGCCGCGGGCGGCGAGGTCGGCTGCGAGAGCGCCCATGTCGCCGTGAAGGGCCGCGTCGGCCACAGCATGCTCGTGACGCCTGCCGTCCGGATCACGCCAGCGAAGCCAACGAGCCCAGCCGAGCCCGTAGGGATCACGGGCGCGGCCGATCACCTCGAACGGAGCCGAGATCCACAAATTCTCGACGCTCGCGCTCTCGCCTCGGCCCTTGGTTACCTCCGCCGTCAGGCCATCGCTATTCATGCGGAATCGATCGAAGGAGACGTAACTTGGTGTGGGTTCGGCCCGCTCGACATGCTGCAGGACTAATGCGCGGAGAGCGTCGGGCTGCCAGCCGTCATCATCGAGGCCGGCGGCGGCGTCCCAACCTTCGGGCGGTGTCCGGGCCTCGCCCGAGGGTAACGAGGCAGCAACCCGCATGGCATCTACCGTCGTGACGATGCCCGCGCCAACCGCCGCCAGTTCTCGCTCGACATCGAGAGCATAGCCGAAGCCGGGCGCATCGTTGTCCGGCCAGATCATCACCTGCCGGCCGGCGAGCGGCGTCCAGTCCGCGGACTTCGCCGCCTTGGCTCCCCCAGGACTGGTCACTGCGACGCTGTTCGGGAACACCTTCTGCGCAGCGTCCGCAGCCTTCTCGCCCTCGGCGACGATGACGGAGGCCCTTGGCTGTGCAGCGAGGTGGTCGAGGCCATAGAGCGGTCGCGGTTTCGGCCAGGACTTGTTGAGCCAAGAGAGCCCGTTCGGCGTCTGCCACAGGGTCGTAGGCAGGAACAGCTTGCCGTCGGCGGTCTCGAAGCGTGCGATGTAGCCGAGATCGCAGCCCTCGGCGTCACGGTAGGTATAGACAGCCACCGCCTCGCCGAGCTTCGGTGAGCGGAAGTGGCCCGGGAGCTTTCCGGCTGGGATCGGCAGGACGATAGATTCCGAGGCAGACTCGCTCGCCGGGGCGGACTTCGCGGTGCCGCCAGGATCCTGCTTGTGCGCACGCGCCGACATGCGGTTGATGCTGGAGTCGTCGTTGGCGCTTTTCGGCTCCCAAGGCGGCAAGCCGATCTTTGAGCGCGCGTAGTCCTTGCACAGGAGTTTGCCGTCATCGGCAAAGCTGTCGACCGTGATGTCGGAGCCATCGTCGGTGAGCCAAACCGTGAGAGACCGATCGGCGGACGAGTGACCCGGTCCCGGCGCCCGAACCTTATTCCCGCGAACCTCGCCACCGAGGGCGCGAGCGATACTGTCGAGGCTCAGCATGATGCGCCGCCCTCCTGTGCCTGAATGAGAGCTTGGATGAGTTCGGGGAGACGATTGCGGCTGAGGCACACGCCGCGCTTGGTTGGCATCGGCTCGCCGTCGGTACCGATCAGCCGGGCGAAGGTCCGGATGTCGACGAGGTCGAACCCATTGAAGGTGGCCAGGCTGATCCTGACCTCCTCCACGTTGTTCTTCACCACAGTCGCGATGAGGGTGGAGGCGGTCACTGGCGCCCCCATCGATCCGCCACGCCGTAGGCATGGGCTGCGACCACCGCAGCAAGGGCGGGGCTGAAATCGTACCGGGCGCGGAGGCGAGCGGTCTGGATTTCGAGTGGGCTAAGTGCTACCTCATGATTGTCATTCTGCCGAGAAAGACATCCCGAGGGCCGCCGGCGTGCCACCGCCGCGCGGCCTTCATTTTGATAGACCATGCGGCTACGCGGCCTCCTGCACCAGAGACGCTGCAAATGCTCGAATGCTTTCGTCGGTGATACGCGTGCCGTCGCCGACCTTTACGGCAGTTAACTTGCCGTCCGCGATCAAGCGATAGAGCAACGTCTTTCCAATCGCGAGCATGTTGCAGGCATCGGGCACACGATGCAAAAGCTTCCCCGTTGACGCGCGCAGGTCTCCCTGCGGCGCCTGAACCTTGTGAAAGTTCATGGCTGCTGTCCTTTATAGGCCGCCAATGCTGTAGCGGCCACGAGGGAACAATGGCGTCCTGCGATTGGAACAAAAAGAACTAAGATGTGGCCGTTTATTCCATTTTGGTGGGTGTTCTGTGCTTATTCCGGTAGTCATTATAGGCCTGTCTAGCGAAACCGCCGGGCTCGACGTCCAGCTCTAGAATATCAGCTACCGCATAGCAGATTTCTTTAAATGGACTGCCTCTATTTGGAGTCCTTCCGGTTACGTCATGGAATGTTTTTCCTAATATTGCTCTGATCATATGATTTTTATTGTTCCTGGGCCTTCCTTTTGTGGCGCCAGTGATCGATTTTTTTATTTTCAATTTGCTCGAATTATCTTTTAACAAATTAAGGTCGTTGATCGTCGATTCGATATGATTTTTCATAAGGCCATTGTCAGCAAATAACTGAAACGTCGGAGCATGCATGTTGCTCAGTGCCGCCACAAGATCTTTTGATAGCTTAGCAATTTTTATTCGTTCTTTTTCTGCGGCTACAAAATCTGCATTAATATATAGTGCTGGCGTCTTCGACGAAGATGCGCCCCTTAATCTCCAAAGCAAGCCAACGGTGCTGTTTATAGTCATTTCGATGTGCTCGGATGGGGCGTCCGCGCGTGGCACCAACTGCCGGAATGTGGCCTCTAGTCTTAGCTTGAGTTCTGCGTCCGAAGGCATGTGAAGGTCTATTGGCTAGAACACATTGCCGCCCAAGCGGCCATTAACTCGCGCCGCTTCTCGAACAGATCGCCACGCCGATACGCCGCTTCGACCTTGCTCTCGATGGCGTGCGCAAGCGCCATCTCAACCACCTCGGACGGGAAGTGCGTGGTCTCGCTGGCCCAGTCTCGGAACGAGCTGCGGAAGCCGTGAACCGTCAGGTCGGTGCGCTCCATCCGCCGGAGCAACACCAGCATGGCCATGTTGGACAGCGGCTTGCCGCGCCGGCCACCGGGGAACACGAACGTGTCGTCGAGACCCTGCATCTCCCCGAGGATGGCCAGGGCCGCCGCCGACAACGGCACCCTGTGCTCGGCTCCGGCCTTCATCCGCTCGCCTGGCACGGTCCAGATGCCGGACTCTATGTCGATCTCGGACCACCGGGCGCCCAGCGCCTCGCCCGTCCGGGCCGCCGTCAGGATCGTGAAGGCCATCAGCTTTGCCGCCGTGCCAGGCTGAGCGGCGACCAGTGCCATGAACACTGGCACCTGCTTGAACGGCAGGGCGGCATGGTGCTCGACTTTCCGGACCTTGGACCGCTTCGGCAGCAGGTTGGCGAGGTGGCCTTTCCAGCGCGCTGGGTTCTCGCCGCGCCGGTAGCTGTTGGTCGTCGCCCAATCCAGGATCGATTCGATCCGTCCCCTCACCCGGGTCGCCGTCTCGGGCTTTGTCGCCCAGATCGGACCCAGCGCCTGCATCACCAGGCCGGTATCGACCGCCTGCACCGGCAGGTCGCCAAACACCGGGTAGACGTAGGTCTCCAGGGTCGCGGTCCACTGCGCCGCGTGCTTGTCGTTGCGCCAACCGGCCTTGTGAGCGTCGATGTAGCCGGCGGCGCAGGTGCGGAAGGTGATCGCCTTCGCTGCCTCTACAGCGGCGTCCTGTCGCTGCTCGCGCCGCGTCTCGATCGGGTCGATGCCCTCGTAGCAGAGCTTTCGGCAGGTCAGCGCTTTGTCTCGCGCCTCGGCCAGCGAGAAGGTGCTCACCGGGCCGAGCCCCATCTCCCGGGACTTTCCCTTCAAGGTGTAGCGGAAGACCCAGCTCTTCCCGCCCCTACCGGACACCTGCAGCCAGAGGCCGCCGCCGTCCCCGTACATGCCCGGGGTCTTCAGACGGGTCACACCTAGCGCGGTCAGCTTACCCTGCATGCTATTCGCACCCACGACGCTATCCACATCGTAAACGCGAATTTGGGCGAACGCCAGCGGCCTGCCGCGAACGGCAAGCTTAGGATTACCTAGCGATTTGAGTGGTTTAGAGTGCTGCTGCGAACGGTGGCGAACAGGTATCTGGCGGAGGGAGCGGGATTCGAACCCGCGATACGGTTTCCCGTATACACACTTTCCAGGCGTGCGCCTTCAACCACTCGGCCACCCCTCCGGCCGCGGACAGGGCGCCCGGGCGCAAGAGCGCCGGGCGCGACCAGGGCCGCGCGGTGGGGTGCTGTTAGCCGGGTGCGCCGCCGGGCGCAAGGCAATGGTGCCCGGGCGGGACGAAAACCGTCCCGCCCGTCGGATTTACGCCTCCGGGTCGAGGTGGAAGTGCACGCTCTCGACGTTGGCGCGCTCAAAAGCCTGCATCACGTGCTGGTAGGAGCGCTCCATCTCGGTGGCGTCGTCGCCCGGGGTGTCCTCGGGCTTCAGCACGAACATCAGCAGCGAGCGCCCGGTCACGGCGTAACCGGTGCCGAACGAAAAGCTCTCCACGTCCTGGCTGTCGGGCAGGTTGGTGTCGAGCAGCCGGGTCCAGGCCGCCCCCCCCACCGATTCGGGCAGGGTGAACGTCACCAGGTCGTGGTGGGCGTTGAACATGATCAGCAGCGTGGCGTCGCCGCCGCGGCGGTGCAGGCCGGTGGCCTGGGCGCGGCCGTCGAGCTGGACCGCGAAGGCCTTCGCCTCCCCCTCCGACCAGTTCTCGCTGGCCATCTCGCCCCCGTCCGGGCGCAGCCACGTCACGTCCTTGACGCCGAATTCCTCGTCGTAGCGGCCGGTGAGGAAGCGTCCGCGGCTGAGGATCGGCAGGGCGTTGCGCAGGATGACTAGACGCTGGGTGAACTCGGCCAGATCCCGCTGCTCGTCGCCGATCGCCCCCCAGTCGAGCCAGGAGACTTCGTTGTCCTGGCAATAGGCGTTGTTGTTGCCGTTCTGGGTGCGGGCGAACTCGTCGCCGGCCAGCAGCATCGGGGTGCCGCGGGACAGGAACAGCGTCGCCAGCATGTTGCGCATCTGGCGCAGGCGCACCGCCTTGATCTCCGGGTCCTCGGTCGGGCCCTCGACGCCGTAATTGTACGAGAGGTTGTGCGAGTGGCCGTCGCGGTTGCCCTCGCCGTTCGCGTCGTTGTGCTTCTCGTTGTACGCCACCGAGTCGTGCAGGGTGAAGCCGTCATGGGCGGTGAGGAAGTTCACCGAGGCCCAGGGCTTGCGGCCGCGCTTGTCGAACTTGTCGGCCGAGCCCGAGACCCGGGCGGCGAGGTCCGGCAGCAGGCCGGGATCGCCCCGCCAATAGGCGCGCACGTCGTCGCGGAACCGGTCGTTCCACTCGGCCCAGCCGGGCGGGAAGCCGCCGACCTGATAGCCGCCGGGGCCGCAATCCCACGGCTCGGCGATCAGCTTGACACCGTTGAGCACCGGGTCCTGCCGGCAGGTGTCGAGGAAGCCGCCGCCCTCGTCGAAGCCGTAGGGCTCGCGGCCGAGGATGGTGGCGAGGTCGAACCGGAAGCCGTCGACCCGCATCTCGGTCGCCCAGTAGCGCAGGCTATCGGTCACGAGCTGCAGCACCCGCGGATGCGACAGGTTGAAGGTGTTCCCGGTGCCGGTGTCGTTGATGTAGTAGCGCGGCTCGCCCGGCATCAACCGGTAGTAGGAGGCGTTGTCGACGCCTTTGAACGACAGGGTCGGGCCCTTCTCGTTGCCCTCGGCGGTGTGGTTGTAGACCACGTCGAGGATCACCTCGAGGCCGGCGCCGTGGAAGCGCGAGACCATCTCCTTGAACTCGGAGAAGGCGAAGTCCGGCACCGCCGCGTAGCGCCTTGCGGGGGTGAAGAACGAGATCGTGTTGTAGCCCCAGTAATTCACCAGGTTCTTCTGCTGCAGGTAATCGTCCTGCACGAAGGAATGGACCGGCAGCAGCTCCACCGAGGTGACGCCGAGGCTCTTGATGTAGTCGAGCACGTCCGGGGTGCCGAGCCCGGCATAGGTGCCGCGCAGCTTCTCCGGCACCCGCGGATCGAGCTTGGTCATGCCCTTCACGTGGGCCTCGTAGAAGATCGTCTTCTCCCACGGCACGTTGGGCTTGCGGTGCCGGCCCCAGGTGAAGGCCGGGTCGATCACCCGCGAGCGGCGGTTGAACGGCGCGCTGTCGCGCTCGTCGAAGGTCAGGTCGTCGCCCGATTCCATCTGGTAGCCGAACAGGGCCGGGTTCCAGGTGATCGAGCCGACGAGACCCTTGGCGTAGGGGTCGATCAGCAGCTTGTTGTGGTTGAACCGGTGGCCGGCCTTGGGCTCGTAGGGGCCGTGGACCCGGTAGCCGTAGATCGTGCCCGGGCGGGCATCCGGCAGGTAGCCGTGCCAGATCTCGTCGGTGTATTCGGGGAGCTCGATCCGCTCGATCTCGCGCTCGCCCTGGTCGTCGAACAGGCAGAGCTCGACCTTGGTGGCATGGGCCGAGAACAGGGCGAAGTTGACGCCCAGCCCGTCCCAGGTGGCGCCGAGGGGATAGGGCTGGCCTTCCTGGATGCGCGTGCGGGTCGCGCGGGTCTGCGATGCGAGACGTCGGGAATCAGACATGGACACTCCGGGACGCGACCCGCACGGCCACGTGCCGCTGCGGGGAGCGTCCAGTGAACGTGCCGACAACTGCGAAGCTCCCGCGGTGCCGCAAAAATCGCTGCCGGTGTCGTCCTGAGGACTCGATGCGGCTTCGATAGGCGATGTCGCTTTCATCGCAGCGGGCGCGGGCGGGCGGCGGCTTCAGGCGCAACGGCTCACATGTCGCGCCGGCCTGCTTTCGAGCGGTTCGCCCTGGACGGATGTGAGGTCCGGTATCAGATCGGATATGCGGTCACGAGAGCCATGAAGGCACCGTCGTCGATCAGCCTCCAGACGGATCTGACTTGATGACTCGATCCGTCGGGCATCTCCATCTTACCTTCGTATATGTGCTTGGTCACAAACTTATTCGCTGCGACACGGGAAAAATAATCGCTGCGTCCGTGATCGAGGAGCGCGGCAATGAATGGCCGGGGGTCCTCCCGGGTAAAGCCGCGGGCGAGAAAAAACTCAGCTTTCGGCCCACCTTCGACATGACCCGTGTCGAGGAGATAGCCGCGGATCTTGACGTCCGGGATGCGCGGCACCGGTACCCGTGCACCGGGACGTGACATCCGGGTCAGGCAGCCGCAAGCGCTTCGGCCAAGATCGTCGCGTTGCCGACAACCGGGCTCGCGAACTCAACCTCGTAGGCCTCGCCGCCGGCATAGACCTCCACGATGGTCCCGCGCGAACCGGCAGGCACCGGGAGACCCTCGTCCGTCACCACCTCGTGCAGGGTCGCGACCACGCTCAGCTCAGGGAAGAGCGGCTTGGCTTCCGGTACCTTGCGCAGGGTGTGCATCGTCTCGAAGGACATGTGCCGAACCTGCCGTGAAGCCGGATTGGACGCAACCCTCGCGATCCGGAATCCGATGAAGGTTTGCCGCCGGGGAGAGCCTCCGGGATCCGATGCGGTGACGGGCAAGCGGAGGGGAGGCTCCGCGGGCGCGTTCGGACAGGGACATGGTGGAGGATCCGGTTGCCGCGGATGGGGCCGAGGCCTTGTTCTGAGGCCGTTTTGCCGAGTCCGACGCGGGAAGCCGCTGGACCGGGCCCGACGCGAGCAGGCGGGGCCCCTCAGTTCGATCCCGCCGCCGTGAAGCTCCGGTCGACAACCTGGCCGACGTCGAGCCTCTTCGACAGGATGCCGTAGCGGGTCGCGCGGTCCGAGGCCTCCTGGACCTCCGCGACCACGCCGTCATCGATCCCGATCGGGCTGGTCCGCTGCGCCGAATAGGCCGCGCGCAGCACGTCCTCGGGCAGGCGGGTCAGCGCGGCGGTGCTCTTGGCGTAGGTGTCGAGATGGTCGAGCGACCACAGCCGGGCCTTGTTCAGGCGCTCCAGCAGGTCCTGCACGGCCGCCCGCTTGGTGGCGATGGCGCTCTCCGAGGCGACGATGAACGTGATGGTCGGCGTCAGCCCCTCGCCGTCGGCGATCACCCGGGCCTTGTCCTTCAGGGCCGCGAACGAGACGTAGGGCTCCCACACCGCCCAGGCATCGACCGAGCCGGCGACCAGGGCGACCTTGGCGTCTACCGGGTTGAGCGGCGCGAAGGTGGCGTCGTCCAACTTGATCCCCGCTGTCTCCAAGGTCGCGTCGATCAAAAACTGGCCCCAGCCGCCGCGGGTGCCGGCCAGGCGCTTGCCCTTGAGGTCGGCGGCCGACCGGATCGGCGAATCCTGGCGCACCAGGATCGCCTGGCTCCGCGGGTCCGACTTCGTGCCGCCGATCGCCTTGATCGGGGCGCCGGCCGCGTAGGCGGTGAGCAGCGACAGGTCGCCGGTATAGCCGACATCGAGGGCGCCGGCATTGAGCGCCTCCAGGATCGGCGCGGCGGCGGGGAATTCCGCCCAGGCGATGGTGTAGGGCAGGTCCTGTCCGTAGCCGGAGATCTCCAGCAGCGATCGGTTGCCGCCCTTCTGGTCGCCGACCCGCAGCACGATCGGCTCGGCCGCGCGGGACGGGACGGCCGCCAGCACGAGGGCGGCGGCGAGCCAGGCGGCCGCGCGCCGGCGGGTGAGGCAGGAGGCGTCGGGGAGGATTCGCATATGGCCTGTTTCGTTGCTCGGCTCACGAGGCGCGAGCGATCGAGCGGAGCGGCGAAGTTTATGGGAGCACCCGCCGTGTACAAGGAAACGGTGATCTGTATTGCAGGCGGATCGGGTGATGGTGTTTTGCGTGATCCGCCCCTGCGAGAAGATCGGCATCGTCGCGGCAGGGCGCCCGTCCCGCCCAACCCCCTCATCCTGAGGTGCGAGGGCAGCGAGCCTCGAAGGAGCCCTCCAGGGATCGCGCGGCCGGCTGGAGGGCTCCTTCGAGGCCTCCGCTGCGCGGACGCACCTCAGGATGAGGGTGGTGGGTGAGAGAGACCCTTGCCCTGGGACCGTCCCGAGAGCCTCGCTGCCGCCGGCCTTCGGCACCCTAACCCCCGAAAACCTCCGCCAGATACGCCCGCACGAAGCCCGGCATCCGGGACGCCTCGGGGTCGTCCGCCGCCCGCGCCAGATGGATCCCGGCGAGTTCCGGCTCGGCCTCCCGGCGGCGATGGGCCTCGATGCGGGCGCACAGCGCGTCGGCGGGTTCCGGAAACCGCACCGGCCGCAGGAAGGCGAGCTGGCCCTGCCCTTCGAGCATCACCCACTCCGTCGCGGCTCCTTCCGGCAGGGTCAGGCCGGTCTCCTCGGCGAGTTCCCGGGCGGCGCTGCCGGCGAGGTCGACGTGGTCGCCGCGCACGTCGTCGAGGTCCGGGGTGCCGCAGGGGAAGTAGAGCTGGCCGGCATTGGCGGTGTGGGCGCCCATCGCGCCGAGCAGCACGGCGCCGTCCTGGCTCCAGGGCACGATCGCCGCGAAGGCGTTGACCACGCCGCCCTCCGCCCGCCCCCGGTCCCGGTAGGCGATGAAGCTGGAATAGCGCGCGGCGAACAGGTCGACCCGGGCGATCCCGGCCTCGACCGCGCAGGCGCAGCCGAGCAGCACGGTGCCGTCGAACAGGCCGGGGCTCAGGCTCAGCCGCGCCTGCCAATGCGCGGCGATCGCCGTGGCGTTGTCCCGGGGAAACGGCCAGTCGTAGGCGACGAGCCGGGCCATGACGCCGGACAGCCGGGTGATCCGGAAGCCGTCAGACATGCAAGCGCCCGTCCGACACGATCACGGCCGAGCCGCCGATCTCCACGGAACGCAGGGCGCCGGATTCGACCGTGAGCTGGAGCGCGATGTCGCTCGGCCGGCCCATGGCCTCGCCCTGGCGGATCGCCACGTCGTGGGTGCCCTCCCCCAGCGTCTCGAACTGCATCAGCACCCCCGCGAAGGCGGCCGCCGCCGAGCCGGTGGCCGGGTCCTCCGCGACGCCGAGATGCGGCGCGAACATCCGCACCCGCCAGCTCCGGCCGGTGCCCTCCGGGTCGGGGGCGTAGAGGTAGAGCCCGTCCGCGGCCTCGGGGCCCTGGGCGGGCGTGGCGGCGTCCAGCGCCGCCACCGTGGCGATGGGCACGCAGGTAAAGCTCGGCCCGACCCCGTGGCGGCTCGGGACGTGCCGGCCGGTGCCGATGTCGCCGGGCGTGAGCCCGAGGAGCGGCGCCAGCACCCCCGGATCCGGCCCGGGGCCGAGATATTCGGGCAGGGCCGGCAGCTTGAACCGCGCCCGCCCGCCGCTGCCGTCAGAAAAGGTCTCGACCACGCAGGGCACGATCCCGATCGGCTCCTCCAACCCGAAGGCCCGGGCATCCCCCTGCGACGGCCCTTCCAGCGCCAGCAGCACGGCGCTCCCCACGGTCGGGTGGCCGGCGAACGGCAGCTCGTGCCGCGGCGTGAAGATCCGCAGCCGCGCCCGGTGGCGGGCATCGCTCGGCGGCAGCACGAACACCGTCTCGGACAGGTTGAACTCCCCGGCGATCGCCTGCATCGCGCCCGTGTCGAGCCCCTCGGCGTCGAGCACCACGGCCAGCGGATTGCCGGCGAGCTTTTGGTCGGTGAACACGTCGAGGGTGACGAAGCGGCGCGCCATCGTGTCGGTCCTCAAGTCGCGCGCGCCCGGCCGTCTGGCGGCCGAGGCGCCCGCTTTGCTACGCTGCGCGGCCACCTGATCGACTCGGGTCGGGCGGCGCGGCAAGCGAGCGTAGCCGAGTGCAGTCCGGCTTCCCAGGCCGCACAGCCGGGAGGGAGCCATGCCGGACAAAGAGCACACCTACGTGGTCATGGTGACCTGGACCGGGAACACCGGGGCCGGCACCCGGACCTATCGCGGCTACGACCGCGCCTTCGAGGCCGTGGCCCCGGGCAAGCCGGTGATCCCGGGCTCGTCGGACCCGGCCTTCCAGGGCGACCCGGCCCGCTGGAACCCGGAGGACCTGCTGGTCGCCGCGCTCTCGTCCTGCCACAAGCTCTGGTATCTCGGCCTCTGCGCCCAGGCGGGAATTGTGGTGACGGCCTACACGGACACGGCCGAGGGCCGCATGACCGAGGAGCCCGACGGCGCCGGCCAGTTCACCGCCGTCACCCTGCGCCCCCGGGTGACGATCACCGCGGAGTCGGACGCCGCAGAGGCCCTGGCGCTGCACCACCGGGCGCACGCGCTGTGCTTCATCGCCCGCTCGGTGAATTTTGCGGTGACGCACGAGCCGACGATCGTGCGGGCGGGGGATTGAGGGGAAGCGACGTCCGCGTCCCGGGCGGGCGAGCGGGTTCACACATCCCCGGATGTGGCGCGGGCCCCCCTCCCGTGCGGGAGAGGGACAGGGTGAGGGATGCGACCTCTCCGGAGAAACCTGACCCCTCACCCCAACCCTCTCCCGCACGGGAGAGGGAGTCTGCCCCTCACACCGCCTCCACCGCAAACGTCTCGCTCGGGGTCACGTACTCCTCCTGCGCGGCCACGGTGAGGATCTCCCGGGAGCCGGCTTCGGCGGTGCGCTTCAGGAGGCCGTAGACCGAGGCGGCGGCGGCGCCCAAGGCCGCGGCGGCCGAGCCGGTGCGGGCGTAGTGGACCAGGAACAGGGCCGCGATGCAGTCACCCGCGCCGTTCACCGCGATGGCGAGCCGCGGGGTGCGGACCCGGAACAGCCGGCCCTCCGCCCCGGCCAGCAGGTCGAGGCTGTCGGCCGGCGTGTCCGCGCAGAGCGCCGAGGTGACCAGCACCACCCGGGGGCCCCTTGCCTGGAGCGCCGCGATCGCCGCCCCGGCCTCGGCCAGGGTGCGGCTCGGCAGGCCGGTGAGCAGGCCGAGCTCGAACTGGTTGGGGGTGAGGATGTCGGCCACCGGCACGGCGCGCTCGCGCAGGAACGCCTCGATCCCCGGCCGCACGTAGACGCCCCCGGCGACGTCGCCGATCACCGGATCGCAGCCATAGAGCGCCCGGGGGTTGGCCGCCCGCACGGAGGCCACCGCCTCCAGGATCGCAGCCCCGATCTCGGCCGAGCCCATATAGCCCGAGAGCACCGCGTCGCAGGTGCCCAGCACCCCGCGCTCGCCGAGGCCCCGGACCACGTCGCGGATCATCCCCGCCTCGAAGACCGGGCCGCGCCACGCCCCGTAGCCGGTGTGGTTGGAGAACTGCACCGTGTGGACCGGCCAGACCTCGACCCCGAGCCGCTGCATCGGGAACACCGCCGACGCGTTGCCGACATGGCCGTAGGCGACGTGGGACTGGATCGACAGGACGTTCAACGCGGGTGATTCCCGGTTCCGTGGGGAGAGCCGAAGCTGTCGGCGATCCGGGGCGCGGGCGCAAGCGCGGGGGGGCGCAGGTTAGACGGTTGGCGCCTAAAAGGACGGTCTGCAAGGGTGGATTGGCGACGGCCCGATTCCGAGTGACAGTTGAAAAAAGCGGATGCCGCCCATCGCACTCACTGCGATCCTGAGTGATTTAAGAAATTCAATTACCCGTTCGAGCCCGCAGCGCAAAACTTTAGGGTGTCTTTGCTCGCAGTTGCCTTCGCCGCGCGTTTGGCTTTCGCAACCTTGTCCAATGAAACGTCGAACTGCTGCCCCGCGATGGGAGTGCGACAAGCCCGTTTGAGACGCGGGACGCCAGGCTATGCCGTATGGATGGTTTTGTTTTGGCAGTAACAGCAGGATAATAGGCTCAAGCGCGACGTTCTCAACTGCGCCTGGTATTCGGAGGACGCACACCACCGCGCCGTTTGATTCTCGCTTCTACCCGGAAAATATCCGGCATGTTGATCCTCGTCTCACTACGGTATTCAACCACGCCGATGTTGTTCAGGGCCTGAAGCAACGTCTCTTCTGGGTCGGAGCGAGCTTTCTCAAGCTCCAAAGGCAGCAACCGAGAGGAGTTTTCAGATGCCGCCCGTATTTTTGAAACTGTCCCTCTCTCGTGCCACCGAGCCATAAACACTTGGGGCTCGCAAGGTACTTCTAAACCAGCTAGTGCGTTCAATACTTCATCGATCCAATCGTAATCTTCCTTTAGCTGCCGCACGCGAACTTCTGAGGCATCTTGGACGCCTGCTCGAATACCGTTGTGATCAATCACTGTGTCAGTCGGAGGCGGCCTGAAAACAGCTGCTTTTTGTATCGCCGTCAGAAAACTGCGTGGGCTAGTCTCGCCAAATGCGTCTGCCAAATGATCGTATATCCAAGTATAAGTTCTGCCGCGTTTTGCGCCTGCGCCCATGTACTCCCCAGCGATGCGATAAAACACCTGCTCCTGAAGCAAATCGTTATTCTGGATTTGTTCTACAAAATCGTCCACACTAGATGTTCTATTTAAAACCAAGAAAGCGTCTCTCGAGACGGGCTGAGATAAGATGAAGTTATGCAGTAATCCGAACAGCTCGCTTCGATTCCAGAACAGCTTTACAGCATCGGCTCGAATTTTAGAAGCGTCTGCGAACCTAAAAAGAGTGTCGTCATTTGCTTGATCGGTGCGGATGAAGATTTTAGCCCTCATCGAGCGATAACCACGCATGTCGAGCGCAAGCCGCAGCATCCCCTCTGTCAGCCGGGAAATGGTAGCCCAATCTTCTCCCAGGCGATCAAGAGCATCGAACACGAGCAGAAAACTTTTATTCTGCTGCTGGAAGTGACGGTTGGCCTGACGCAGCGTGCGTTCCATGCGATCGATGTCAGCGGCACACCACTGAATAACCTCGGACAGTGAGGGCGGAAGATCGATAGGCATGATGCTGCTTAGGGCCTTGAGCAGCACCGCACGCCAAATGTCCTGCGGATCGTTTCCCGCTTTAAGAAGTTTTTTGAGGACAGCTGGAGAAGGTGATGGCCCCTCGTCTTTTCCTGCATCCTCGTGAAACCCTAAGACGCCCTCAATATCCTGCAAGGCAAGCCTTGGATAATACTGCGCCACAGCATCTCTAGTTTGCTTGTGTGTCAGAACTGCTGACCAGAAACTCTTGCCAACTCCTCGGTTGCCAATAACAAGCACGCGTTGAGGATCCAAGGCAGAAGCATGGAGTTGAGGTGCAAAGATTGCAGCCGGATCGGGTGGAATAGATGCTTGATGCGCGGAGCCCGGCGGCAGGCTTGCAAGTGTGTCGCGTAGAGTTGAAATAGCGTGCCGCGTAGCGCTGGGATTTCTCATCGCTTCAACCTCAAATTATCACGCAGCGCCGCTATGAAACTGCCGAACGTTCGATCAAACATATGCGATGCGAACTGATCTCGATATGAAAGCGGATCGAATTCCGCATAGTTGATGTCGTTCAAAATCGGCCATGCATAGTGAGGGGCCGGAGGGTCGTCGTAATCGAAGTTGAAGGCTTCTTCTTCTATCCCATCCTCGATATCGTAAAGGGTATCGGAAAATACCTCGAACGTCTCAGTTCGGAAATCAGCTTGCTTCTTGGCGTCCGCAGAGGCTTTCGCGTGCACCATCCGAAGTCGGTATCGCCAGTCAGTCTCTCCCGATGCGGACGGTCTAAAGCGTTGCAGATGCGAGAGGAAGTAGCGGTAGCCTGCAAAAGTTTGCGGAGTATCTACGCCGAATAAAAGCACATCGGCGCCCAGGCCGAGAACCGCCGCTGCGGTGGCTTCGTTTAGCCCTGCACGAGCATCCACAAAGATCGCGTCGTACCGGGTCTGCTGAGAAAGACGCCGAACCAACTCTCTTGTGCGGTCCAGGAACGTTATCGTCGAGCCATCGGCGGCAGTCTTCTCTAGATACGCTCTCGCGATCTTTCCGAGAATATTTTCGGGATATTTGTTTCCAAGTGATCCTACCGCTGGTGCGACATGAACTAGGCCGTTCTTAGAGAGCGGGCTGGCCGCGACCATCTGTTCAATGAAATCGTCATCTAAATCCGCTAACCCATCTTCCACGAAGAAATCGAGAGTTCCAAATCGCGGAGGATTGTCTAGTAGCATCTCTCCAAGCCCTGGGGCTTCGAGGTCCAAGTCGATCACCAGTATGTTAAACCCCTGATCAGACAGGGCGGCCGAGGCAACCGCAAGGGCGGTCGAGCGGCCAACGCCGCCCTTGTGACTTGCGAACACCGTTATCGGCGGAACGCCCTCGATGGGATCGCGGGGCGGTTGTAGCCAATCCTGACCTACTATGCGCCGCTCTACGAGGCGGACAAAGCCTCGGAAAACTTCGTTGTCGATCCATTCGGGAAGGCCCGTATTCGGATCAGCAAGGCTTGGGTCAAAAAGATCGTCCGGACTGGAGATGGCCCCTCCGTTGGGCTCTACATATGGCGCAAGCGCCCTCGCGTCCTGTTCAAGGGCAGTAAGCGTCGCTGCATCGATTTGTTCAAGTGCTACGAATGTTAGGCGGCCACTGGCATCGCGCAGAAAGCAGTTTCGAGCGAGGGCTTCAGACCCCATCGCCTTTTGAACCAAGGCCGCAAAATGAGGCAGCGCATCGTCGTATCGCAATTCTTTGGTCATCGGCTCGTCCTCCGAAGGCCCGCTGCGCTAATCGTCCGACTGGCGTCATCTCGCCATGCGCGCAATTGCACCTCATTGACAGTGCCGTCTGCTGAATAGCGGTGGCCCACCTCCCATCCAGACATAAAGTCAGGACGTTCTAACAATTTGTGGATAGAATGCTTCCGGCGGCCTTGGATTGTTTTCTTTGCCTTCTCTACGAGCTGCGGCAGATGGACGTGGGGAGCATCCGTTGATGGTCGCAGCGACATTACCGCGTGTTTGATCGCGCATTCGACAGCGAAGCCCAATAGGTGACCTGCTCCGTCGAACCGGCCGCTGCTCGTCAGCGTCTCGGCGTCTTCGAAATGCCTTAAGGCGGATTGGTCAAAGAATTCGGGCACGCACAGATCTCCACCTCGGCTTTCTCCTCGGGCGAATGGCGAAGGTCAAGGCGGGAGTAGCGACGGAATTCACGAGGCTCGGGCGAGGGCGCAAACCCTTGTCCCCCGCCCGCCCCCGCCTCAGATGGGTCGGGTCGCCCCGCCGCCCCCCGAGACCGATGGACATCGAAGCCCTGCGCAGCTCGACCCTCGCCTTCGTCGAGGCGCACAAGGTCTGGACCCCGCTGATCGCCGGGGGGCTCGCCTTCTGCGAGTCGATCGCGATCCTGTCGCTGTTCGTGCCGGCCACCGTGATCCTGATCGGCATCGGCGCCCTGGTCGGGGGGGCCGACATCCCGCTCTGGCCGGTGATCGGCGCGGCGGCGCTCGGCGCCGCCCTGGGGGATTGGCTCTCCTACGAGGTCGGGCGCTGGGTCGGGCCGGGCGCCCGCACCAAGTGGCCGCTGCGGCGCTATCCCGATCTCGTTGCCAAGGCGGAAACCTTCATCGGCCGCTGGGGCATCGCCGCGGTGGCTTTGGGGCGCTTCTTCGGGCCGGCCCGGGCTCTGGTGCCGCTCTTGGCCGGCACCCTCGGGCTGGCGCGGCTGCCGTTCCAGCTGGCCAATGGCGCCTCGGCGCTGGTCTGGGCCTTCGTGCTGCTCGCCCCCGGGGCCGGGCTGCTCGCCTGGCTCGATCAATAATGGTTTTCGGGCGCGCCCGCTGATGCGTTGCTTCCCCCCGGAGCGCATCGTCTGCCTCACCGAGGAGACCGTCGAGACCCTGTACCTGCTGGGTGAGGAGGACCGGATCGTCGGCGTCTCGGGCTACGCGGTGCGGCCGCCCCGGGTCCGCCGGGAGAAGCCCCGGGTCTCGGCCTTCACCAGCGCCGACATCCCAAAAATCCTGGCGCTGGCGCCGGACCTCGTCCTGGCGTTTTCCGACCTCCAGGCCGGGATCGTCGCCGACCTGGCGCGCGCGGGTATCGCCGTCCACCTGTTCAACCAGAGGGATGTGGCGGGCTGCCTGGCGATGATCCGCACCCTGGGGGCGCTGGTCGGGGTTCCGGAGCGGGCCGCGGCGCTGGCCGACAGCTTCGCGGGAACGCTGAGGGACGCCGCGGCGGCTGCGGGCGGCGCGCAGGGTTCGCCCAGCCCGCGCGTGTATTTCGAAGAGTGGGACGCGCCGATGATCTCCGGAATCGGCTGGGTTTCCGACCTGATCGGCTATGCCGGGGGCCGGGACGTGTTTCCGGAGCTCAGCCGGCAGCCGGCCGCCAAGGACCGGATCGTCACCGCCGACCAGGTGATCGCCGCCGCCCCCGACGTGATCCTGGCCTCCTGGTGCGGCAAGAAGGTCAACATCGACCGCATCCGGTCCCGCCCCGGCTGGGACGCGATCCCGGCGGTGCGCGACGGCCGGATCCACGAGATCAAGGCGCCGCTGATCCTTCAGCCGGGGCCCGCCGCGCTCACCGACGGCTTTGCCGCGATCCAGAGTTTTTTGGGTTAAGGGTTTGGTGGGAAACGGATTTCTGTGCCGCGGACCGGGGGCGATGCCGCGCCGCAGGTGACGGATCGGCCGCGATTCGGCAGGATGTCCCGATTCGACACAGGCGCATCCCGCAACCGCATGTCCGCATCCCTCGGCCTCCCCGCGCTCCAGGCGGGCGCCATGATCCTGCCCCCCGACGGGCGGCAATCGCCCACCGCCCTGCGGATCCAGCGCGGCGTGCGCCGCCTGTTCTCCGAGATGGGCTGCGTCACCCTGCCGGAATTCTCGCTGGTCAACGGCCGCCGGGCCGACGTGATCGCCCTGTGCGGCGCCGGCCGGCTCACCATCGTGGAGATCAAGTCGAGCGTCGCGGATTTCCGCGCCGACAGAAAGTGGCCGGATTACAAGGACTTCTGCGACCGGTTCTTCTTCGCGATCCCCGAGGACGTGCCCGAATCCCTGATCCCGGAGGCATGCGGCCTGATCGTCGCCGACGGCTACGGCGCCGGCATCCTGCGGGAAGCCCCCGAGCATGCGCTCAGCGGCCCCCGCCGCAAGGCCGTCACCCTCCGCTTCGCCCACAGCGCCGCCCGCATCCTGCACGCGCTGGCCGATCCGGGCGCGGTGCGGGAAGGGGCGCTGTAAAACGGGGTTCCCGAAGGCCGGGCCCTTCGGCGGGGTTCGGGGGTGGAGCCCCCGAGACTTGCAGGGTGAACCCCCGACTCTGTCCGGACGACCGCGCCCTCAGCGGGTGGCGCAGGTGTCCGACGGGGTGCCGTAGCCGCTGTAGACGACCCGCACCTTGCGCAGGCAGGGGGCCGCTTCCTTGGGGGCCGCCACGGGGGAGACCTCCACCGGCTCGACCCGCAGGGTCGCCGTGATGGTCGGCTCCTCCGGGGTCGCGAGAGCGTGGCTGGCGCTCATCACGAACGGGGTTGCGGCCATGGCCGAGACGGCGATGGCGGCCAGGACGGCGAGGTTCTTGCGGCCGAAATCGTGACGCGTGCGAGCCTGTTGCATGATCGGTGGTCCGTCGTGTTCGGCGCGCTGACGCTGCCGAAATCCCCTGTTTGCGGCGATAACTTGGCCGCGAACTTGACGGTTCCCGCTATGCCCCGAAAACAGTCGGGCTTGCGTGCTTGCCCGCACACCCGGCGATGATGTCAGAGGCTTTTCCGGTATTGGACGAAGCCCGACCGCTCCGCGATGCGGTCGTAGAGCAGCATCGCGTCGGTATTGGTCTCGTGGGTCAGCCAGTGGACGCGCGAACACCCGGCGGCCTTCGCGGCCTCGTAGACATGCGTGATCAGCCGGCGCCCGATTCCCGCGCCGCGGGCAGCATCCGCCACGAACAGATCCTGGAGGTAGCAGTAATCGCCGATCGTCCAGGCCGAGCGGTGGCGGATGTGGTGGACGAGCCCCACCGCCGCTCCGTCTTGCCAGGCCAGGGCGCCGTCGACGGGCTCGGTAGGATCGTTGAGGCGGCCCCAGGTGCTCTCCGTGACCGCCTCGGAGAGGTCGACCTTGTAGAACGCCTGGTAGCCCCGCCACAGCGGCAGCCACGCCGCCCGGTCCCCCGCACCGATCGGGCGGATTTCGATTCTGTCCGAACTGGTGGTCACGATCCGCCTCTCCCGTGCTGCGTCGGGGGAAGCTGACCATCGTCCGCCACCCGGGCGCAAGGGAAGCCCTCGTCTTGCACCCCCCGCCGCCCGCACCTAAACCGGCCCGCCGACACCCCGACCCGCATCGCCGAGCCTTCGCCGCCTATGTCCCAAAAGAAATCGTTCCAGGGGCTGATCCTGACGCTGCAGGAGTTCTGGGCGGCGCAGGGCTGCGTGATCCTCCAGCCCTACGACATGGAGGTCGGCGCCGGCACGTTTCATCCGGCGACGACGCTGCGGGCGCTGGGCCCCAAGCCCTGGAAGGCGGCCTATGTCCAGCCGTCGCGCCGGCCCAAGGACGGCCGCTACGGCGAGAACCCCAACCGACTCCAGCACTATTACCAGTTCCAGGTGATCCTGAAGCCGAACCCGCCCAACCTGCAGGAGCTCTACCTCGCCTCGCTGGACGCCATCGGGGTCGACCTGAAGCTCCACGACATCCGCTTCGTCGAGGACGATTGGGAGAGCCCGACGCTCGGCGCCTGGGGCCTCGGCTGGGAGTGCTGGTGCGACGGGATGGAGGTCAGCCAGTTCACCTACTTCCAGCAGGTGGCGGGCTTCGAATGCGCCCCGGTGGCCGGCGAGCTGACCTACGGTCTCGAGCGGCTCGCCATGTACGTCCAGGGGGTCGAGAACGTCTACGACCTCGACTTCAACGGCGCCGAGGGGCCCGACCGGATCACCTACGGCGACGTGTTCCTGCAGGCGGAGCAGGAATATTCCCGGCACAATTTCGAGGCGGCCGACACGGCGATGCTGTTCCGCCAGTTCACCGACGCGGAATCCGCCTGCCGGTCCTATCTCGACGCGGGTGCGCCCACAGCTGAGACCGAGCGGCACCGCATGGCGCAGCCGGCCTACGACCAGTGCATCAAGGCGAGCCACGTCTTCAACCTGCTCGACGCCCGCGGGGTGATCTCGGTCACCGAGCGTCAGAGCTACATCCTGCGGGTGCGGGAACTCGCCAAGGCCTGCGGCGCGGCGTGGCTCAGGACGGCGGCCGGCGGGGCGTAGCAGCCGGAAACCGATTGTCAGAACCGACAATCCGCCTCCACCGGATTATCACAAACACGCCTGTTGTGATAATCCGGTGGAGGCGGATTGCACTTCATGAAACGCACCGATTTCCTCGAATCATCGAGCGGCCGTCTGGTTCCGACGGTCCAAGGCCAATGGGCCTTCGTGCCCGATCCGTTGCCGCCGCCGGATCTCGATCTCGCCCGGCTCGCCGCCATGGTCGCGCGTGTCTCGCAGCTACTGGGCGAGTTGAACGGCATCAGCCGGACCTTGCCGGACCCGTATCTTCTGATCCGCCCCCTGCAGGTGCGCGAGGCGCTGACTTCATCAAGCATGGAGGGCACGTTCACGACCCTTGACGACCTGCTCCTGTTAGAAGCCGGCGCAGAGGAGCGCGGCGGCATCGGTGACACGCGCGAGGTCGGCAACTACCGTCGGGCGCTCTCCGAGGCGATCCGGAGCCTGGACGAGGTGCCGCTGTGCTTGCGCACCTTACGCAACGCTCATCGTGATCTCTTAAGCGGCGTCGCTCGCCATCGCGGTTCGCGGGCCGCGCCCGGTGAGCTGAAACGGAGCCAGAATTTCATCGGCGCCTACGAGATCGCGGACGCCCGCTTCGTCCCGCCGCCGCCGATGGAGGCACAGGGCACCCTGGAGGCGCTGGAGCTCTATATCCAGCGGGAAGAGCGCGGCCTGATTCCCGATATCGTGGATGCCGCCCTGATCCACTACCAGTTCGAAGCGATCCATCCGTTCTCGGATGGAAACGGGCGGGTCGGGCGCATGCTCATAACCCTGCACCTGTTCATGCGACAAGTTATCCGGCAGCCGGTCCTGTATCTCAGCCCGGTCTTCGAGCGCCGCAAGGACGAGTACATCGACCGCATGTACGACGTATCGCGCGCCGGAGCTTGGCACGCCTGGGTCGCGTTCTTCCTCGATGTCGTCGCGGAGGCCTGTGAGGCCACGATCGCCACGGCGGACGCGCTGCTCGCGCTTCAGACCGACTACCGGGCGCGCATCCGCGCGGTGGGGCGGTCCGCCAACCTCGTCGCCGTCCTTGACCTGCTGTTCCAACGTCAGGTGGTGACGATCCCGCAGGTCGCCGAGTACCTTCAGGTCCAATACCGGTCGGCACAACTTAATGTAGAGGCGCTGGTCCGCGCCGGCATCCTCGACGAGATGAGCGGCACCGCAAACCCGAAATACTTCATCGCCCGCGGGATCCGTGACCTCATCGAGCGGCCGCCCGATCGTGACCGCTGACGGATCCGGCCGCCGTCCCAACGGAGCCCCTTGAGCCCTCGCGCGTTGCAACCCCCGCCAACCGGCGCGCTCCGGCGCGTCCGCAGACGCGGGAATCTTAATGATGAAACAGACCCTCCTCGCCCTCGGCGTCCTCGCGTTCGGCCTCGGCCCGGCGCTCGCGGCCGATCCCGGTCCGGAGGCTGTGGTCAAGAAGCTCTACGCCGAGCCGCACCCGAATCACTCCACCGTCTACACCAAGCGCCTCCAGGGCCTGTTCGACGCCGACGCCAAGCAGGCCAACGGCGCCACCGGCAGCCTCGATTTCGACTACCGCCTCAACGGCGAGCCGCTGAAGCCCGACACCGTGAAGGCCCTGACCTTCAAGGAGGCTACCGAGGGCAAGGACCAAGCGAAGGTCACGGTGGAGCGCAAGGGCGGCGACGGCTCGAAATCCATCGTCTACGACCTCGTGCGCGAGGATGGCGCCTGGCGGGTGTCGGATGCTCACGCGATCGGCGATCGCAAGTGGCAGCTCTCCACCATCCTGAAGGGCGAGGCGCAATAAATCCGGCCCCGGCCGTTCGACCCTCGACAGGCCTGCGGCGCGGCGATATGGCCGCGCCATGCCCGACCTCCTGCTCGAACTCCGCTCGGAAGAGATCCCCGCCCGCATGCAGCGGCGCGCGGCGGAGGATCTGAAGAAGCTCGTCACCGACGCGCTGGTCGAGCGCGGCTTCCTGTACGAGGGCGCCAAGGCGTTCTCGACGCCGCGCCGCCTGGCCCTGCACATCGCCGGCCTGCCCGCCCGGGGCGAGGCCGTGCGCGAGGAGCGCCGCGGCCCGCGGGTCGGCGCCCCCGAGGCCGCAATCCAGGGTTTCTTGAAGGGCGCCGGCCTGGCGAGTCTGGACGAGGCCCAGAGAATCAGCGACCCCAAGAAAGGGGAATTCTATCTCGCGGTGATCGAGCGGCCCGGCCGCGCGACCCTGGATGTGCTCGCCGAGCTCCTGCCCGAGATCATCAAAAGCTTTCCCTGGCCGAAGGCGATGCGCTGGGGCACGGCCTCGGCCCAGCCCGGCGCCCTGCGCTGGGTGCGGCCGCTGCAATCGATCGTCGCGACCTTCGGGCCGGAAACCGAGACCCCCGAGGTGGTGCCGTTCGCGGTCGGCGGCATCGCGGCCGGGACCGTCACCTACGGGCACCGCTTCCTGGCGCCGGGGCCGATCGAGGTCCGCCGGTTCGACGACTACATCCAGGCCCTGGAGCGCGCGAAGGTCATCCTCGACGCCGACCGGCGCAAGGACGTGATCCTGCACGACGCCCGCGACCTCGCCTTCGCGCGCGGCCTCGACCTCGTGGAGGACGAGGGCCTGCTGGAGGAGGTGGCCGGCCTGGTGGAATGGCCCGTGGTGCTGATGGGCTCCTTCGACGCGGCCTTCCTCGACATCCCGGCCGAGGCGATCCGGGCGACCATCCGGGCGAACCAGAAGTGCTTCGTCCTGCGCAAGAGCGGCTCGGAGGATCTGGCGCCCGCCTTCATCCTGGTCTCGAATCTTTTGGCATCGGACGGCGGGCTGGCGGTCACTGCCGGCAACGAGCGGGTGGTCCGGGCGCGCCTGTCGGACGCAAAGTTCTTCTGGGAGACCGATAAGGCGATCCGTCTGGAAGACCGGCTGCCCAAGCTCGACAGCATCGTCTTCCACGAAAAGCTCGGCACCCAGGGCGAGCGGATCGCCCGCATCGCCGCCCTGGCGCAGGAGCTGGCGCCCCTGGTCGGGGCCGATCCGGTGCTGGCCGAGCGCGCTGCCCGCCTCGCCAAGGCCGACCTCGTCACCGAGATGGTCGGCGAGTTCCCCGAGCTGCAGGGCCTGATGGGCCGGAAGTATGCGGCGCTTCAGGGTGAGCACGGAAGCGTCTGCGCCGCCATCGAGGAGCATTACAAGCCGGTCGGCCCCTCTGACCGGGTGCCGAGCGATCCGGTCTCAATCGCGGTGGCACTGGCCGACAAGCTCGACACGCTCGCCGGCTTTTGGTCCATCGACGAGAAGCCGACCGGCAGCAAAGATCCCTACGCCCTACGTCGGGCAGCCCTCGGCGTGATTCGGCTGATCCTAGAGAACCGGATCCGACTGCCGCTCACCGAGGCTGTGTTACCCGACGCATTCGACGCGCAACGCGCCGGCCAGCAAGCGGTGATCCTTGATTTCTCGGCGGGGGCCGAGCGCGTCGAGGCTGCGCTCGCTGCTCTGCCCCCCGACACTGACCTGTTTGCAGATCCGCGGATCGATGATCTCCTCGCCTTCTTCGCCGACCGCCTCAAAGTCTATCTGCGCGACCAGGGCGCCCGGCACGACCTGATCGACGCGGTCTTCGCGCTGCCCGGCCAGGACGACCTGCTGATGGTGGTGCGCAGGGTCGAGGCCCTGCAGGCTTTCCTGGAGACCGAGGACGGAAAAAACCTGCTGGCCGGGGTCAAGCGCGCCTCGAACATCCTGCGGATCGAGGAGAAGAAGGACGGCCGCGCCTACGATGCCGCGCCCGATTCCGCGCTTGCTGCATCCGGCGAGCCGGCCGAACAGGCGCTCGCCGAGGCCCTGGCGGGCGCCGCCGCGACGGCATCGCAAGCCATCGCGAGCGAGGACTTTGCCGGGGCGATGCGGGCGCTCTCGACCCTGCGCGCGCCGGTCGACGCCTTCTTCCAGGACGTGACAGTCAACGCCCCCGACCCGAAGCTCCGCGAGAACCGCCTGCTGCTGCTCAACGCGCTGCGCGCCGCGACGCGCGCGGTGGCGGATTTCTCGAAGATCGAGGGGTAGCGCCGGACATCCCATTTCTCCCCCCTCATCCTGAGGTGACCGGCGATCGAAGATCGTTGGGCCTCGAAGGAGGGCTCCAGGGATCGCGCGACCGGCTGGAGGGCTCCTTCGAGGGCTCCGCTTCGCTCCGCCGCCTCAGGATGAGGGGGATTGGTTGGAGGCCGTGCGGTTTCAACGCGATCGCTGAGCGCTTCTCCCGTCATTGCGAGCGCAGCGAAGCAACCCAGCGTGGCGCCGCGTTCTCCAATGGCGCGCTGTCCTGGGTCACTTCGCTGCGCTCGTGATGACGGTGAGGTCGAGCCCTTCGACCGGAAGTGGCCTCACCCGTGATCATGCCCGGCATGATCGTCCACCTCCGGCAGGGTCAGCCCGAAATGGCTGACGAGATCCGCCACCTGCCCCGGGCTCAACTGCCGCGGGTTGAGGTTGCGCAGGAGCAAATAAAGCTTGGCGGTCTCCTCCAGCTCCTCGGTGGCGAAGACCGCCGCCTCCAGGCTGTCGCCGGCCACCACCGGGCCGTGATTGGCGAGCAGTACCGCGCTGTACTTGCCCGCGAGCCCCCGGATCGCGTCCGCCACCGCAGGGTCGCCCGGGCGGTAATAGGGCACCAGCGCGGTGCCGCCGGTGCGCATCAGGTAGTAGGGCGTCAGCGGCGGCAGAACCTGGCGCGGGTCGATCTCCGGCAGCATCGAGACCGCCACCGCGTGGGTCGAGTGCAGGTGCACGATCGCCTTGGCCTCGCCCCGGCTCTCGTAGAGCGCAGTGTGCAGCGGGATTTCTTTCGTCGGCTTGTCGCCCGAGACCAGCCTGCCGTCCGCGTCCAGCCGCGAGATCCGGGCCGGGTCGAGGAAGCCCAGCGACGCGTTGGTCGGCGTCACCAGCCAGCCGCCGTCGGGCAGGCGCAGCGAGATGTTGCCGGACGAGCCCGGGGTCAGGCCGCGCTCGAACAGCGAGCGGCCGTAGCGGCAGATCTCCTCACGCAGCCGGCTCTCGTCGCTCATGCGGTCGCTCCCTCGATCAGCTCGAATCCGAGATCGATTGTTTTTGGGCCTTCACCGATCAGGCAGGCCGCAGCCTGCCGGCCGATCTCCAGGCGCGGCGTGCGCACCGTCGACAGGGGCTGGGGCATCGCCGCCGCGAAGTCGAGCCCGTTGAAGCCGAACAGAGCGATCCGCCCCGGCACGCTCAAGCCCGCCGCCAGGCAGGCGAAGTAGCCGCCGAGCGCCATGTCGTCGTTGGAGAAATACACCGCGTCGAGATCCGGATGGCGCGCCAGCAGCGCCTCCAGCCCGGCCCGCCCGGAACCCGGCGAGGACGGCCCGGACCGGATTTCCTGGCCCTGGAGCGACAGGCCGGCTTCGCCCAAGGCGGCCTCGAACCCGGCCAGCCGCTTGGCCGCCCGCAGGTCCACCTGCAGGTCATGGCCGAGATAGGCGATGCGCCGATATCCGCGGGCCACGAGGTGCCGGGCGCTCGCGGCCCCCACCGCCCGGTTGGAGAAGCCGACCACGGCGTCGATCCCCGCCCCGTCCGTGTCGATCATCTCGACCACGCGCACGCCCCCGGCCTTCGCCAGAGCCACCGTCCCGGGATTGTGCTCCAGACCGGTGAGCAGCAGTGCGGCCGGGCGCCACGACAGCAGCGCGGCCGCCAGGGCCTCCTCCCGGTCGGGATCGTAGTCGCTGACCCCGATCACGCAGCGAATACCCGCGGCGTCCAGCGCGCCGGTCAGCCCGCGCAGCAGGTCGGGGAAGACCACGTTGGCGAGCGAGGGCACGATCACCCCGGCGAGCTGGGCACTCGCCCCCGGGCCGGCGAGGCTGCCGGCGAGGCGGTTCGGCACGTAGCCGAGCCGAGCCACGGCCTCGGCGACCCGTTCCCCGGCCCGCTTCGAATAGGAACCGTGGTTGCGCAGGACCCGCGAGACCGTGCTCTCGCCGACCCCCGCCTCGCGGGCAACGTCGGTGAGCGTCACGAGCCGCCCCGGCGGCTGGAATCCGTCCATCTCCCGGCCTTTTTTTGCGACTCCGCCTCACCTCCCACCCGTGCCCTCATCCTGAGGTGCCCGCGCCAGCGGGCCTCGAAGAAGCCTTCCAGATGTCGGAGTGGTCTCTGGGGGGCTCCTTCGAGGCGGCTTCGCCGCACCTCAGGATGAGGGGGTTGGATCGGAGGCAGGTCTCGCGTTTGGCAGCGCCTGATGCCCCGACATAGCGTCCTGCATTATTCCGCACAACAGGATTGGCAGCGCTGCCAAAAACAGCTACAGCCGCCGCCAGCGCTGCCGAAACGAGCGGCGAAGATCAGTATCCGCCCGCGCTTCCATGCGGTGCGGACCAGGGAGAACGCCGATGTCGGTTCAAGCCGCCCCGCTGCGGGGTGCTCCCCTCGCGGAGGAAAAATCCTTCGTCGACCGGACCTACGCGAAGGTGTTCTGGCGCCTCGTGCCGTTCCTGATGCTCTGCTACGTGGTGGCGTATCTCGACCGGGTGAATGTCGGCTTCGCCAAGCTGCAGATGTCCCAGGAGCTGAAGTTCTCCGAGACGGTCTACGGCCTCGGCGCCGGCATTTTCTTTCTGGGCTACTTCCTGTTCGAGGTGCCGTCGAACGTGATCCTGCACCGGGTCGGCGCCCGGGTCTGGATCGCCCGGATCATGATCACCTGGGGGGTGATCTCCGGCGCCTTCGTGTTCGTGAACTCGGAATGGACCTTCTACGGGATGCGCTTCCTGCTCGGCTTGGCCGAGGCCGGGTTCTACCCGGGCGTGATCCTGTACACGACGCAGTGGTTCCCGGCCCATCGCCGGGCCAAGGTCATCGCGGTGTTCATGGCCGCGATCCCGATCTCCGGCATCTTCGGCAACCCGCTCTCCGGCTGGATCATGGACGCGTTCAACGGCGCCCAGGGCCTGTCCGGCTGGCAATGGATGTTCCTGGTCGAGGCGGTGCCGGCGGTGCTGATCGGCGTCGCCGTGTTCCTCTACCTCGACAACCGCCCGTCCGAGGCCAAGTGGCTGACCGACGCCGAGAAGCAGGTCCTCGAGCGCGACATCGCCGCCGACAACCACGGCAAGGAATCCAGCCCGCACTCCATCGCCACCGTGTTCCGCAACGGCCGCGTGTGGTTCATGAGCCTGATCTACTTCGCCTTCGTCACCGGCCAGTACGGCCTGACCTTCTGGCTGCCGACGATCGTCAAGGCGTCCGGCGTGCAGGGCAACCTCAATATCGGCCTGATCAGCGCGATCCCGTTCCTGTGCGCGGCCGTCGTGATGGTCCTGCTGGGCTTGAGCGCCGACCGGATGCGCGAGCGCCGCTGGCACCTGATCGTCCCGGCGCTCATCGGCGCCGTCGGCTTCGTGGTCTCGGCGAGCGCGGGCTCGACCACGATCGCCGTGGCGGCGCTCTCGGTGGCGGCGGCCGGCGTGCTGACCTGCTCGCCGCTGTTCTGGTCCCTGCCCACCGCCTTCCTGAGCGGCGCGGGTGCCGCGGCCGGCATCGCGCTGATCAACTCGGTGGGGAACCTCGCGGGCTTCGTCAGCCCCTACGTGATCGGGGCGCTGCGCGACGCCACCGGCAGCACCGCGGCCGGCATGTACGCGCTGGCCGTGATGCTGGTGGTTGGCTCGGTCTGCGTGTTCGTGACGCCGGCCAACATGGTCAACCGCTGAGGCGCGTATGCCTCGACGCCCTCTTCTCCCCACAAGGGAGAGGGGAAAACGCGGTATTTCAAACACTTGCTGCCGAGTCTGTTACCTTCAAAGCAGGAGCCAACCCGATGGCCACCACCACGCAGACAGGCCGCGCCGCGGTGATCGGCCTTGGCTCCATGGGCTCCGGCATGGCGGGCTCGCTCCTGCGGGCCGGCTTCTCCGTCGCCGCCTGCGACGTGAACCCGGAGGCCGTCGCCCGCTTCCAGGCGGCGGGCGGGACCGCCGCGGCCCATCCCGCGGAGGCCGCCGATGGCGCCGACGTGGTCGTGAGCGTGGTCGTCAACGCCGCCCAGACCGAGGCGGTGCTGTTCGGCGAGACCGGCGCCGCTGCGGCGATGCCCGAGGGCGCCGTCTTCGTCTCCTCGGCGACCATGGATCCGGCCGTCGCCCGGGCGCTGGCGTCCCGGCTGGAGGCCACCGGCCGCCATTATCTCGACGCCCCGATGAGCGGCGGCGCCGCCCGCGCGGCCGATGGCGGCCTGACCTTCCTGGCCTCGGGCTCGCCGGCCGCCTTCGCCAAGGCCCGCCCCGCCCTCAATGCCATGGCCGGCACGCTCTACGAGCTCGGCGACGCGGCGGGCCAGGGCGCGGCCTTCAAAATGATCAACCAGTTGCTCGCCGGGGTCCACATCGCCGCCGCCTGCGAGGCGATGAGCTTTGCCGCCAAGCAGGGCCTCGACCTAGCCCGCGTCTACGAGGTGATCACCAAATCGGCCGGCAATTCCTGGATGTTCGAGAACCGGGTGCCCCACATCCTCGACGCCGACTATGCGCCGAAGAGCGCGGTCGACATCTTCGTCAAGGATCTCGGCATCGTGCAGGACATGGCCCGGGCGGAGAAATATCCGGTCCCGGTGGCCGCGGCGGCGCTCCAGATGTTTTTGATGGCATCCGGCGCCGGCATGGGCCGGGACGACGATGCGTCCGTGGCGCGGCTCTACGCGCAGGTCTCGGGCGCGAAGCTGCCGGGGCAGAAGTAACTGGATCGCGCGCAGGGAGTCCGAAGAAAATGCCGCGCTTTGCCGCCAATCTCAGCCTGATGTTCAACGAGGTGCCGTTCCTCGACCGCTTCGACGCGGCGGCCCGGGCCGGGTTCGACGCCGTCGAGTTCCTGTTCCCCTACGAGCACCCGCCCGAGGCCATCGCCGAGCGGCTCCGGGCGAACGGCCTGACCCAGGCCCTGTTCAACCTGCCGCCGGGGGATTTCGCCAAGGGTGAGCGCGGCTTGGCGGCGTTTCCTGAGCGGTTCGATGAACTGAAGACCGGCGTCGACACGGCGCTCCGCTACGCTGAGGCGACCGGCGTCGCCCGGCTGCACCTGATGGCGGGCCTCGCCCCGCACGATGATCCGCACGCCGCCGAAGCCTATCGCCGGGCGGTGGCCTGGACGGCGGAACGCCTGGGCGCGGCGGGCCTCGACCTCGTGCTCGAGCCGATCAACGGCCGCAACATGCCGGGCTACTTTTTGAACGATTTCGGTCGGGCCGCCGATCTCATCCGCGACTTGGCGCTGCCGAACCTGAAGCTGCAGTTCGACCTCTACCATTGCCAGATCCTGCACGGCGACGTGACCCTGCGGCTGCGCGCGCTGATGCCGATCGTCGGCCATGTCCAGACCGCGAGCGTGCCCGAGCGGCACGAGCCCGGTACCGGCGAGATGAACGACGTGTTCCTGTTCGACGAGCTGGACCGGCTCGGCTACGCCGGCTTCGTCGGCTGCGAGTACATCCCGGCCGCCGACACCGTGGCCGGCCTCGGCTGGCTCGCCGCCTATCAAGGGAGAGCCCGATGAGCCTCGCACTGGGATGCGTCGCCGACGACTACACGGGCGCCTCGGACCTCGCCAACACCCTGACCAAGGCGGGCCTGCGCACGATCCAGACCATCGGCGTGCCGGAGGATGACCGCGCCCTGCCGGAGGCCGACGCGGTCGTGGTGGCGCTCAAGAGCCGCTCGATCCCGGCCGACGAGGCCGTGGCGCGGTCCCGCGAGGCCGAACGCTGGCTGCGGGCCCGGGGCGCGGCCCACGTGATGTTCAAGGTCTGCTCGACCTTCGACTCCACCGACGCCGGCAATATCGGCCCGGTGATGGACGCCCTGCGGGACGCGGCCGGCGAGCATATCGCGCTGGTCACGCCCGCCTTCCCGGAGACGGGACGCAGCGTCTACCAGGGCAACCTGTTCGTCGGCTCGGTTCCGCTGAACGAAAGCCCGCTCAAGGACCACCCGCTCAACCCGATGCGCGACGCCAACCTCGTGCGCGTGCTGGCGCGCCAGAGCGCGGGCGCGGTCGGGCTGGTCGACACCGCGACGGTAGCCCGGGGCGCCGAGGCGGTGGCGGCCCGGCTCGACGCCCTCGCGGCGGAGGGCAAGCAGGCGGCGATCGCGGACGCGATCTTCGACAGCGACCTCGAAACCCTCGGCCGGGCGATCATCGCGAAAAAATTCTCGGTGGGCGCCTCGGGGCTGGGGCTCGGCCTCGCCCGCGCCCTCGTCGCCGACGGGCGCGGCACCCGGGATGCGGCCGGTGCGGCCATGGGCGAGCCGGTCGGCGGCGCCGCGGCCTGCCTCGCCGGCAGCTGCTCGCAGGCGACCCTCCAGCAGATTGCAGCCGCGGAGGCGCAGATGCCGGTTCTGCACCTCGATACGTCGGCCCTGCTCGCCGGTGCCGACGCGGTGGCCGAGGCCCTGGCCTTCGCCGACGCGCAGCTGGCCGCCGGCCCGGTGCTGATCGCCTCCTCGGCGACCCCCGAAGCGGTGCGCGCCCTCCAGGCAAAACACGGGGTCGACGCGGTCGGCCACGCCATCGAGACCGCGCTGGCGGCCATCGCCGAGGGGCTGGTCACCCGCGGCGTGCGCCGGCTCGTGGTGGCCGGGGGCGAGACCTCGGGCGCCGTGGTCGATCGGCTCGGGCTCCGGGCGTTCCTGCTCGGCCCCGAGATCGCCGCCGGCGTGCCGATCCTGCGCAGTGCCGGCCGGCCCGAGCCGATGCTGCTCGCCCTGAAATCCGGCAATTTCGGCGGCCCGGACTTTTTTGGCCGCGCCTTGGACATGATGGCCTGACCACCGCCCGTAGATGAGAGGTATCCCATGCACGCCCTGATTCTCGGCGCCGCCGGCATGATCGGCCGCCGCCTCGTCGATGCCCTGGTCGCGGACGGCACGGTCGGCGGCGCGCCCCTCACCGCCCTCACCCTGCTCGACGTCGTGCCGCCCACGGCACCCGCGGGCTTCTCCGGCCCGGTGAAGGCCGAGGCCGCGGATCTCACCGCGCCCGGTGCTGCGGAGGCCGCCATCGCCGAGCGCCCGGGGGTGATCTTCCACCTCGCCGCGGTGGTCTCGGGCGAGGCCGAGGCGAATCTGGAACTCGGCTACCGGGTCAATCTCGACGGCACGCGGCTGCTGCTCGACGCGATCCGCCGGGCCAACGCCGCCGACGGCTACCGGCCGAATCTGGTCTTCACCTCGTCGCTGGCGGTGTTCGGGCCGCCCTTCCCGAAGGTGATCCCGGACGACTTCATCCTGCGTCCGGCCTCCTCGTACGGCGTGCAGAAGGCCATGGGCGAGCTGATGCTTGCCGACTACGCGCGCCGCGGCTTCCTCGACGGGATCGGTCTGCGCTTGCCGACCATCTGCGTGCGCCCGGGCAAGCCCAACAAGGCGGCCTCGGGCTTCTTCTCGGGGATCATCCGCGAGCCGCTTGCCGGCCAGGAGGCCGTGCTGCCGGTGCCCGAGACGGTGCGCCACTGGTTCGCCAGCCCCGCCGCCGCGGTGGGGTTTCTGGTCCACGCGGCTGGGCTCGACCTCACGGCGATCGGCCCGCGGATCAGCCTGACCATGCCGGGCGTCTCGGCCACGGTGGCCGAGGAGATCGAGGCCTTGCGCCGCGTGGCCGGCGACAAGGCCGTGGCGCTGATCCGGCGTGAGCCGGACGCGACCATCGCCCGGATCGTCTCGTCCTGGCCGGAGGCGTTCGAGCCGGAGGCGGCCCTCGCGCTCGGCTTCCGGGCGGACGCCTCCTTCGACGCGATCGTGGCGCAGCACGTGGCCGAGTTCCACGGCGGCTGAGATTCAGCCGCGGGCGGAGCGGATGTCAGTCCGCGGGAAATCGTCGCCGATATAGAGCAGGGGCACGCCGTGGACCTGCGCGCAGGCATAGGCGAAGCAGTCGCCGAGGTTCAGGCGGGCGGGGTGGCGGCCCTTGCCAAAACGGGCATGGGCGGTGAGGGCGAGGGCGGATTCCGCCGCCGAAATCGGCACGATTCGCAGACCAGCGATGTGGATGAACGCGTCGACCTCCGTCTCGGCGTCTGCCACGGAGATCGCCTTCTTGCGCGCCACCGCGACCACCGTCTCGAAGACGGCGATGCCCGATGTGAGCGGCGTCATCGCGCCATCGAGGCAGTCCAGCAGGACGGAACGCTCCGGCTCGGCCGTCAGGATCGCCACGAGAGCCGAGGCGTCGACGAACATCACTCGTCGTTCAGGCTGTCGTAGAACGCCTTGTCGGCCTCCAGGCCCGTGCGCGGTACGGCATCCATCTTGTCGAGCAAGGGTTTCAGGCGTTCCGCGAGCGGCACGCGTCGGCTGCGCCGCGCGATCTCGTTTTTGAGCGCGATTCGCACGGCTTCGGTCTTGCTCACGCCGGCCCGCGATGCCAGCGTCTCGGCCAATTGGTTGACCTCTTCGCTGCGGATGTTGAGCGGCACGACAGCCTCCGTGTAGACGTAGGGAGGCTAGTGCCTACACACCTGAGCCGCAAGCGCGGCGCGTACCCCGAACAAGGATCCCGATGACCCGCCTCGACGAGGCCCGCGCCGCGCTGAAGAAGACCTTCGGGTACGAGGATTTCCGCCCCGGGCAGGACGAGGTGATCGGCGCGGTTCTGGACGGTGAAGACGTGTTCGCCGTGATGCCCACCGGCTCGGGCAAGTCGATGACCTACCAGCTGCCGGCGCTCATCGATTCGGGCCTGACCGTGGTGGTCTCGCCCCTGATCGCGCTGATGCACGACCAGGTGCAGCAGATGCGCAGCGTCGGCGTCGAGGCGGCCACCCTCAACTCGACGGTGACCGAGGTCGAGTCCCGCGAGACCTGGCGCAGCCTGCGTTCCGGGGAATTGCGGCTGCTGTTCGTCTCCCCCGAGCGCCTGCTGATGGAGGGCTGCATCGAGGCCCTGCGCGGGGTCGGGGTCCGGCGGCTCGCGGTGGACGAAGCCCATTGCGTCTCGCAATGGGGGCACGATTTCCGACCCGAATACCGGGAGATCGCCCGGGCCCGGCAGGCGCTGGGCAACGTCCAGACCCTGGCGCTGACCGCCACCGCCGATGCCGCCACCCGGGCCGAGATCGCCGAGCGGCTGTTCCCGCAGGGGCGCGGCCCGAAAATCTTTGTCCACTCGTTCGACCGGCCGAACATCCGGCTGACGTTCCAGCCCAAGGACAACCCGGCCCGCCAGATCGAGCGGTTCCTGAAGCACCGTCGGGCGGAGAGCGGGATCATCTACTGTTCCTCGCGCAAGCGCGTCGAGCAGCTGGCCGAGACCCTCAAGAAGGACGGGTTCGACGCCCTGCCCTACCATGCCGGGCTCGACCAGGGCACGCGGATGCGCAACCAGGACCGGTTCCTCCAGGAGGACGGCGTGGTGATGACCGCCACGATCGCCTTCGGCATGGGCATCAACAAGCCCGACGTGCGCTTCGTCTGCCACGCCGACATGCCCAACAACGTCGAAGGCTACTACCAGGAGATCGGCCGCGCCGGACGCGACGGGCTGCCGGCCGACACGCTGACCCTCTACGGCCTCGACGACATGGCATTGCGCCGCCGGCAGATCGACGAGAAGGAGATTTCGGACGAGCGCCGCCGGGTCGAGCGGCGCAAGCTCGAGGCGATGATCTCCCTGTGCGAGGGCGCCACCTGTCGGCGCCAGTCGCTGCTCGGCTATTTCGGCGAGGCGAGCGAGCCCTGCGGCCGCTGCGACCTCTGCCGCGGCGGCGTCACCCTGGTCGACGGAACCGTGGCGGCGCAGAAGATCCTGTCGGCGATCGTGCGCACCGGCCAGCGCTTCGGCGCGGCCTATATCTGCGACGTGGTCCACGGCAAGGAGAGCGAGCAGGTCCGCCGCAACGGCCATACCGGCCTCAAGACCTTCGGAGTTGGGTCGGACAAGCCGGTGGCCGCCTGGCGGGCGATCCTGCGCCAGCTCTTCGCCGCCGGGGCGATCGCCGAGAACGCCGACGGCTACGGCGGCCTGTCCATGACCGAGAAGGGCGAGGCGATCCTGTTCGGGCGGGAGCCGGTCAAGCTGCGCCCCGACCCGGAGCCGAAGGCCGAATCGCGCGAGCGCCGCCGCACCGCGCCGCGCGAGGATGGCGAGATCGCGCTCTCCGAGACCGACGAGGCGCTGTTCCAGCACCTGCGCGGCCTGCGCGCCACCCTGGCCCGGGCCGAGGGCATCGCCGCCTTCATGGTGTTCCCCGACCGGACCCTGATCGAGATGGCCCGGCAGAAGCCCGTCGACCTCTGGGCCCTGCGCGCAGTCCACGGGGTCGGCGAGCGCAAGCGCGAGGCCTATGGCGAGAAGTTCGTGGCGGCGATCAGCACGTTTCTGGCTGAGCCGCCGGCGGCGTGAGCCTGCCGCCTCGGCGGCCGGTCCGGCGCAAGCCCCACGCAGTTTCACCCTCGGCGCGCCCGACCGCTTCATGTAGGCAGGCCGCCAACTCGAATCGATCGGACCCGTCATTTCGACACGCACCCCCGTCGCCGACCCACCGGCCCAGCGCACCTCCGGAGATCCGGACGGTGACGCGCCGCGGACGCTGACCTCCCGCATCGTGTTCTACATGCCGGGCTTCGACCCGCGCGATCCGGAGACCTACTGGGGGCTGTTCCGCCGCGAGGCCCGGCTCACCGCAGCGCGCCGGGGTGCGGCGATCGCGGTCGGCGATCCGGTCCGCTCGGCGGACGGGCTCGAACTCGCCTGGACGGCGGAATCGCGCGGGGTCTCGACCCGCTACGTCCTGCTGCGCTGGGAGGACATCGTCCGAGCCCGGTTCCCGCAATCCGACTGGACGCGGCTCCGGGGTGTGCCGGCCCTGCTCTGGCGGCTGTGGCGGACGGGCTACATGGCGAACCTGCGCCGGGAGGGCTGGCGCTTCTCCACGGTGATCTTCTGCGTCCACTACATCTACCTCGCGTTCGCGCTCCTCAGCCTCGCCGCGGCGGCAGGGCTCGCCACCCTGGCACCGGCGCAACTCCAGCCCTGGACCCTGCTGGCGGTGCCGCCGCTCGCCTACGCGATCCTGGCCGGGCTGATCCGGGCAACCCGCGGCAAGCCGCTCTACGTCCCCCACCTCGTGGACGACACCGCCTTCACGCATGCCTACGCGGCCGGCGAGGCGCCTGAGATGGGCCCCCGGCTCGACGCCTTCGCGGCGCGCATCCATGCCGCCGAGGGCGAGGCCGACGAGGTGGTGGTGGTCGGCCATTCCTCGTCGAGCTTCCTGGGCATCGAGGCGCTGGACCTTGTGCTCGCCCGGGATCCCGGCTTCGGCGGGCGCGGCACGCCGGTCTCGTTCGTCAGCATCGGCAGCGTCATCCCCTGGCTTGGCCTCGACCCGGCCGCCCAGGGCTTCCGCGACAGCCTCCTGCGCTTCGGGCGGGCCGCGCAGATCCGCTGGCTCGACGTGCGCGCCACCTGGGACTGGCTGTCGATCCACAAGAACAACCCGATCGCCGCCTGCGGCCTCACCCCGCCCGATCCCGGCCGCCCGGCCGTGCTCTGGGTGGCGATCCACGAGCTGATCACCAGCGCCGATGTCGGGCGGCGCCAGTGGAACCTGTTCCAGATGCACTTCCAGCTGCTCATGGCGAGCCAGCGCGACAGCGGCTTCGATTATCTCGACGTGGTCACCGGGCCGGAGCCAGTGCACGTCCTGGTCGCCCGCTGCCGGGAGGACGGGCCGCCCGCGGATCTGGTCGGCGAGACCAGGCGCTGACCCCCAGCCCCGCGCCGGCGGATGTTGCCAGCGCGGGCGCTTCCGCTTTAGAGCCGGGGCAGCCTGAGATCTCAGCCCGGTTCGGGTTCGCCGCGGTACGCGTCCTCCGGGACGGGCCGCTCTCTGCCGAGACCTTCGCATGTTCCGCAACGACGTTCCGATCACCCCCGAGCTCGTGGCCCAGCACGGCCTCACGCCGGAGGAGTACGAGCGCTTCCGCGGCCTGATCGGGCGCGACCCGACGCTCACCGAACTCGGCATCGTCTCGGCGATGTGGAACGAGCACTGCTCGTACAAGTCGTCGCGCAAGCACCTGAAGGGGCTTCCGACGTCGGGCCCTCACGTGATCCAGGGTCCGGGCGAGAATGCCGGCGTCATCGATATCGGCGACGGGCTTGCCTGCGTCTTCAAGATGGAGAGCCACAACCACCCGAGCTACATCGAGCCCTACCAGGGCGCGGCGACCGGCGTCGGCGGCATCCTGCGGGACGTGTTCACCATGGGCGCCCGGCCGATCGCGGCGCTCAACGCCCTGCGCTTCGGCTCGCCCGACCACCCGCGCACCCGCGGCCTGGTCTCGGGCGTGGTGGCGGGCGTCGGCGGCTACGGCAATTCCTTCGGCGTGCCGACCGTCGGCGGCCTGACAGGATTCCATCGCCGCTACGACGGCAACAACCTGGTCAACGCCATGGCGGTGGGGCTCGCCCGCACCGACGCGATCTTCTACGCGGCGGCCACCGGCGTCGGGAACCCGATCGTCTATCTCGGCTCCAAGACCGGTCGCGACGGCATCCACGGCGCCACCATGGCGTCGGCGGAGTTCGACGAGGCCTCCGAGTCGAAGCGCCCGACCGTGCAGGTCGGCGATCCCTTTGCCGAGAAGCTGCTGCTCGAAGCCTGTCTGGAGCTGATGGCCTCGGGCGCGGTGATCGCCATCCAGGATATGGGCGCGGCGGGGCTGACCTGCTCGGCGGTCGAGATGGGCGCCAAGGGCGACCTCGGCGTCGAGCTGGACATCGAGAAGGTGCCGGCCCGCGAGGCCGGCATGACCCCCTATGAGATGATGCTGTCCGAGAGCCAGGAGCGCATGCTCATGGTGCTCAAGCCCGGCATGGAGGCGGAGGCGGAAAGCATCTTCGTGAAGTGGGGGCTCGACTTCGCGGTGATCGGCCGGACCACCGACACGCTGCGCTTCGTCGTCAAGTGGCACGGTGAGACCGTGGCCGATCTGCCGATCAAGGAGTTGGGCGACGAGGCGCCGCTCTACGACCGGCCGCACCTGGCCAACACCCACCAGCCGGTGATCGCCGCCGCCACGGTGCCGGCGCCGGCCTCGCTCACCGACGCACTCAAGCGCCTGGTCGGCTCGCCTGACCTCGCCTCGAAGCGCTGGGTCTACGAGCAGTACGACCACTTCATCCTCGGCAACACGGTGCAGAAGCCCGGCGGCGACGCCGCCATCGTCCGGGTCGAGGACGGGCCGAAGGGGCTGGCAATCACCTGTGACGTCACCCCGCGCTACTGCGAGGCCGACCCGGTCGAGGGCGGTCGGCAGGCGGTGGCCGAGGCGTGGCGCAACATCACCGCGGTGGGCGCCCGCCCGCTCGCCATCACCGACAACCTCAACTTCGGCAACCCGGAGAAGCCCGAGGTGATGGGCCAGCTCGTCGGCTGCCTCCAGGGCATCGGCGAGGCCTGCCGGGCCCTCGACTTCCCGGTCGTGTCCGGCAACGTCTCCCTCTACAACGAGACCAACGGCGTCGGCATCCTGCCGACCCCGACCATCGGGGGCGTCGGCGTGCTCGACGACGTGGAGCGCCACGCCACCATCGCGCTCAAGCGCGAGGGTGACGTGCTGGTGCTGGTCGGCTCCGGCGAGGGCTGGCTCGGCCAGTCGTCCTATCTCGCGGTGATCGAGGGCCGGGAAGAGGGCGCCCCGCCCCCCGTCGACCTCTCGGTCGAGCGCCGCAACGGTGACTTCGTGCGCGCCTTGATCCTCTCCGGCACGGTCGACACCGTCCACGACCTGTCCGATGGCGGTCTCGCCGTGGCGCTCGCCGAGATGGCGATGGCCGGCGGTATCGGCGCGGCCCTGCCGGAGGTGCCGGTGGACCTGCCGGCCCATGCCTACCTGTTCGGCGAGGACCAGGCCCGCTACCTGCTGGCGGTCGATCCGGAGGCGGCCACCGACCTGCTCTACAGCGCCTCGGCCCAGGGCATCGATGCCGCTGTGGTCGGGGTTACCGGCTCCGACCGTTTGACCCTGCCGGGCGGCGAGACCATATCCCTGTCCGAGCTGAGTGCGGCCCATGAGGGCTGGCTGCCGAACTACATGGCGAGCCAGCCGGCCGCACCCGCTGCCTGAACCCCCCTTACGCCCAGGAGTTTCCCGATGCCGATGGATGCGGGCGAGATCGAGCGCATGATCCGCGAAGCGCTGCCCGACGCGCAGGTCGAGATCCGCGACCTCGCCGGCGACGGCGACCATTACGCCGCCACCGTCCTGTCCGCGGCCTTCAAGGGCAAGACCCGGGTCGCCCAGCACCAGATGGTCTACGGCGCGCTCCAGGGCCGAATGGGCGGCGTGCTGCACGCCCTTGCGCTGACCACGGGCGTCCCTCAAGATTAGCGCCCGTTCGCGAGAGTCGTCCCGATGGACCGACCGAGTCTCTACGACGACGACATCGTCACCTGGGCCGAGGAGCAGGCTGCGGCTCTGCGCGCGCTCGGAACCCGCAGCGACCTGTCGAATGCGGTCGACTGGGCGAACGTCGCGGAGGAGATCGAGAGCGTGGGGCGATCCCATTTGCGGGCGGTCGAGGGCCTGCTGATCCAGACGCTCGCCCACCTCCTGAAGCGCGCCTCCGCACCCCTCGCCCCGTCAAGCTTGCATTGGCGCGAGGAGATCGCGACATTCCAGATCACGGCTTGGAACGCGTACGAGTCGTCGATGCGGCAGAGGTTGAACTGGCCCAGGATCTGGAAATCCGCGGTCACGGCCGCAGAGGCTGGTCTCGGCGCCTTTGGGAACCAGATTCTTCCGGGACTACCGAAGGCGTGCCCGATCGCGGCCGAGGACCTTTTGATCGAACGCTTTGATATCGATCAGTCGCTTCGTGTGATCGCCGCCTCGGTTGCGCGCCGCTGATCGAGACCGCACATACGAGATCGAATAACCGAGGATAGAGTGATGACCGACGCCAACACGACCATCCAGAACGAGATCGCCTCCCAGGACGTGGTGGTGTTCATGAAGGGCACGCCGCAGATGCCGCAATGCGGCTTCTCGGGCCAGGTGGTGCAGATCCTCAACTACCTCGAAGTGCCGTTCAAGGGCGTGAACGTGCTCGCCGATCAGGGCATCCGCGAGGGCATCAAGGCGTTCTCGAACTGGCCGACCATCCCGCAGATCTACGTGAAGGGCGAGTTCGTCGGCGGCTGCGACATCACCCGGGAGATGTTCCAGTCGGGCGAGCTGCAGACCTTCCTGGCCGAGAAGGGCGTGCCGGTGAAGACCGCCGCTGCCTGATTTTTTCGGACTTCATAGGATGGATCAGGGCGCCCGCGGGCGCCCTTTTTCATGTCCGGCTGCCATCGCGCCCGGTCGGGTCACCCGTGGGCGGGGCGCATTCGCGTTCGCCGGCACGATCGCCTATATCAGAACCGTTCCACAGCTATGGATAGACCGATCATCATGGCGACGCCGTCGCTCGACAGCGCCCGCGCGGCCGAACCCGCGATCGAGAAGGTGCCCGATTTCCAACCCGCGCTGCTCCCCGGGCGGCCGCCGTCGCTGGTCGGGCTGACCCGGGATGCGCTGAAGGCACAGCTCATCGGCATGGGCGTGCCCGAGCGCGAGAGCCGCATGCGGGCGGGCCAGATCTGGCACTGGGTCAATTTCCGCGGGGCGACCGACTTCGCCGCGATGACCAATGTCGGCAAGGCGCTCAAGGCCGAGCTCGCGCGGCACTTCACCCTGGAGCGGCCCGAGGTGGCGAGCCGCCAGGTCTCCCGCGACGGCACCCGCAAGTGGCTGCTGCGCATGGCGCCCACCAACCCGCAGGAACACAATCGCGGCGCCGAGATCGAGTGCGTCTACATCCCGGGCCCGGACCGCGGCACGCTCTGCGTGTCGAGCCAGGTTGGCTGCACCCTCACCTGCTCGTTCTGCCACACCGGCACGCAGCGCCTCGTGCGCAACCTCTCGTCGGCTGAGATCGTGCAGCAGCTCGTGGTCGCCCGGGACGAGCTCGGCGACTGGGCCGGCCAGATGCCCAGCCGCGACGCCTCCGGGGCCGGCGAGGTCGGACGGCTGGTCACCAACATCGTGTTCATGGGCATGGGCGAGCCCCTGTACAATCTCGACGCCGTGATCGACGCGGTCGGCGTGATCTCGGATCAGGAGGGGCTCGGCCTGTCCCGGCGGCGGATCACGGTCTCGACCTCCGGGGTGGTGCCGCAGATTCCCCGCCTCGGCGAGGCGGCCAACGCCATGCTGGCGATCTCGCTCCATGCCGTGCGCGACGATCTGCGCAACGAGCTGGTGCCGCTCAACCGCAAATACCCGATCGCCCAACTGCTCGATGCGTGCCGGACCTATCCGGGCGTGAGCAACGCGCGCCGCATCACCTTCGAGTACGTGATGCTGAAGGGCGTCAACGATTCCGACGCGGATGCGCGCGAGCTGGTCCGCCTGCTCAAGGGCATCCCGGCCAAGATCAACCTGATCCCGTTCAATCCCTGGCCCGGCAGCCGCTACGAATGCTCGGACTGGGACCGGATCGAGCGCTTCTCCGAGATCGTGTTCAACGCCGGCTACGCCTCGCCGGTGCGCACGCCCCGGGGCCGGGACATCCTGGCCGCCTGCGGCCAGCTCAAGAGCGAGACGGAAAAACTGCGCGCCCGGGCCCGGCTGATGCAGGAGGAAGGCATCGGCGCCGAGGGATTTTACGCCGGCCTCGACGACTGACGCAGGTCCGGTTTCGAAAGGTCCGAGACCTTTCGTGGGTGCAGGGCAAAGCCCAGCTGCCGGGCTTCGCCCGATGTCGGGCTCCGCCCTGACGACCCACCAAAGGGCATGGCCCTTTGGAATCCCGGGATCACGCCGCGATCCGCTGCCCGTCCGCCCGACGCAGGGGCGCGTCCTCGGCACCGACCCACTCGGTGCGGTGCCGCGGCAGGGCCTCCGGATGCTCGGCCTGGAGCCAGGTGATCATCGCCTCGCGGATCACGCAGCGCAGGTCCCAGGCCTGGGGGGCGTTGCGGGCGCTCACCAGCATCCGGATCTCGATGGTCGATTCCTTGGCGTCCGAGACCTGAAGGTTGACCACCTTGCCGTCCCACAGGGGCGTGGCGGCGGCGATCTCCGACAGCTTCTCGCGCATCCGCGCGACGGGGGCGCGGTGGTCGACGTAGAGGAACACGCTGCCGATCAGCGAGGCGCCGTCGCGGGTCCAGTTCTGGAACGGCTTCTGGATGAAGTAGGTCAGCGGCAGCACCAGCCGGCGCCAATCCCACAGGCGCACCACCACGTAGGTCGCGGTGATCTCCTCGACCCAGCCCCACTCGTTCTCGACGATGATCGCGTCCTCGATCCGGATCGGCTGGGTGATGGCGATCTGGATGCCGGCCACGAGGTTCGACAGGACCGGCTGCATGGCGAGGCCCAGGATCAGGCCGGCGGCGCCCGCCGAGGCCAGCAGGCTCACCCCGTACTGGCGCACCGGCTCGAAGGTCATCAGCGCCACCGAGACCGTGATGAGGCCGACCAGGGTCACGGCGGCCCGCTCCAGGATGCGCATCTGCGTGAAGTGCTTGCGCGCCAGCAGGTTATCCTCGGCGTCGAGCTTGAACCGGCGCAGGTAGATCACCGTGGCGATGTGGAGCGCGGTGGCGCAGCACCAGCCGGTCAGGGTCACGAAGGCGACCAGCAGGATCTGGTTGAGGGCGATCCGCACCTCCCAGGACAGGTGCACCGTGGTCGAGGCGATGCTGATCGCCACGACGATCAGGCCCAGCCGGCTTGGGCCGTGGGTGCGGGAAACCAGCGAGCGCCAGAACAGGCTCTTGCCTGCCACCGCCCGCTTCAGCGCCCGGTAGGCGACGCCGTGCAGCGGCATCACCACGGCGCAGCAGGCGACGATCACGATCAGGCTCTCGGCCCACCACGGCAGATAGGCCAGCACGGAGGCGGCACGGCCGGTCAGGGCATCAAGGTCCGGCATCGGGCATGACCTCCACGGGTTCCGAACGGGACCTGGAGGAATGGAGGGCGCCAGCCGAGGTTCCGCAATGCACCATGCCGCTGCTGCAATGCAGCGACCTGGTGAGGGCGCGGCCGGGCGGTTGCGCTTCGGCGGGTTGGTCGGCATCGCGCGCGATTCGACAGACCCGCATCGGCCGCCGAGCGATCCGTCGCTGGCGCCTCTACCGAGCCGCGCCGATCTCCACGCTCCCGGTCGCCATGCGGCCGAACCGGGCCGGGCGGTACATGTCCTCCACCGAGGCGCCCGGATGCACGTAGCTGCCCGGCGAGACCGCCCGGACCGTGTAGGCCACGGTGAAGAACGCCGATTGCTCCGGGGTGCGGTCGTAGGCGGCAACGAACCGGTCGTCACGGAACTCGGTGTGGACCGGCTGCACGTCGGACTTGGCGAAGGCGAGGCCCTGGAGGGCGTCGGCGTCGAGCAGCTTCGGGTTGTCGATCTCGAGGCCCGCCGGCAGCGGATCGACCAGCAGGAGCCGGGCGGCCCGGGCCTTGTCCTCGGTGACCTTGAGCACCACCACGAGCCGGTCGTTCTGGCGCAGGCCCTGGGCCGGATCGACCAGGCTGCCGTCCAGCCGGTGGAAGGTGCGCGCGATCGTGTAGCCCTGCGCCGCGGCGGGCTCGGGCACCAGCGGGCTGCCGTTCACCCCCAGGGCCACCTGCACCGGCGCCCGGCCGGTATTGGTGAGTTCGACGTTGCGCCCCTCCAGCGCCGCCCCCCGGTAGATCCGGGCGAGCGCACCGGTCTGCGCCACGCCGTCGAGGCTGAAGGACAGCGCTTCCGCCTCCTTGGACAGACTTTCGGCGGCGAGCACCAGCCAGGCATTCTCCTGCGTGCTGGTCGCTCGCGTATCCTGCCGCTCCTCGCCGATGATGGCGGCCACCGGGGCCAGGGCGGCCTGGGTGAGCCCGCTCTCCGCCGCCAGGGCAATCAGCCCGGCGCCGTCGCGCAGGCGGGAGCCGTAATCGGCCCGGTAGAGGCCCGCATCCCGCCGGGACTTCAGCGCGGCGAGCGCCGAGTCCATCACCGTGGCGGCGCGGCCCCGGTCGCCGAGCAGCGCCAGGGAAGCCGCGAGCTGCGCCCGGGCGAGCCCGGTGGCGAAGGCGTCGAGCTTGGTGTCGGCGAGGTAGCGCAGGTCGCCGATCACCGGCCGGCCGTTGCGGGCCAGGACGTAGGCCGCGTAGGCGAGGTCGGCGCCGCCGTCCCGCACCTCCGTGGCGTTGGCGACCGTATTGCGCAAACGGTCGAGGGCCTGGGCGAAGGCCCCCTGGGGCACCGCGAAGCCGCGCTCCCGGGCGCGGGTGAGGAAGTCGGTCACGTAGGCATCGAGCCAGAGGTCGCCTGAGCCTTGCGCCGACCACAGGCCGAAATCGCCGCTCGCATCCTGGCGGGCGAGCAGCCGCTCGATCGATTCGCGCACCCGGTCGTCGACGTTGGCGTCGAGGGCGAGCTTGTCCAGGGCGGCCAGGCGGTTGACGTAGAGCAGCGGCATCGCCCGGCTGACGATCTGCTCGGAGCAGCCATAGGGATAGCGGTCGAGGGCCTGGAGCAGGGCCGGCACGTCGAGGCCGGGCAGCGCCGAGGCCGAGAGCGAGACGCTGCCGGTGCCCGGCAGCAGGTCGGCCAGCAGGTCGGCGCTGACCGTCAGGCCGGTCCCGGGGGCGAGCGTTCGCACCGAGCGGCGCAGCAGCGCCCCGGTCCCCGGCAGCACGCCGAGCGCGAAGCTCTGGCTCAGGGTCCCGTCGAGACCCGGCCCCGACAGGGCGAGGTCGAGCCGCGCCGTGCCCGGCCCCGCGGCGGTGAGCGGGATCGCGACCTGACCCCGTCCCCCGGCCTCCAGCCGGATCGTCTGCCGCAACGCGCTGGCGCCGATCAGGATCGGGCCGGACGGGGCGATGTCCACCGTGTAGTCGCCGGCCCGGCCCTCGACATTGTCGAGCGCCACGAACAGGCGCGAGCGGTCGCCGGTATCGAGGAAGCGCGGCAGGGTGGCGGCGAGCACCACGGGGTCGCGGATGATCACGTCCGCCTGCGCCTGGCCGACCCGGTCGCCGCTCCAGGCGGTGACCATCACCCGGCCGGTGCCGTTGAAGGCCGGCAGCGGGAAGGTGACGCTGGCGGCGCCATCCGGCCCCACGGTCACGACGCCCGAGAACAGGGCGAGCGGCGCCTGGGTTGGCGGCGCGTCGGCGAGCTCGCCGCCGCCCGCGTCGCCGCCGGAGCGGATCGCCCCGGCCGAGCCCTGCATGCCGTCGATCAGGTAGCCGTAGAGGTCGCGGAATTCCGGCCCCAGGGCCCTCTGGCCGAGGAAGTACTGGGTCGGGTTCGGCGCCTCGTAGCGGGTCAGGTTGAGGATGCCGACATCGACCAGCGCCACGGTGATCCGGGCCGCCTCGCCGGGCTTCATCCCGGTGAGCTGCACCGGGAGGGTCAGATCCTGGCGCGGGCGGGTGCGTTCCGGCGCCTTAAGGGTGACGCCGAGGCTGCGCCGCTCGCGATCTACCGAGAACCAGGCCAGCCCCAGCGCCCGGCCCGGCAGCCGCTTGGCCGCCTGGTCCAGGGGCCGGTAGGCGGTGGCGACCAGGTAGGCGCCGGCGCCCCACGCGGCCTTGACCGGCAGGCTCACGGTGGTGCCGCCTGCCGGAACGCTGACCTCCACGGTCTCGTGCACCCGGTCGCTGACGACCATGAGGCTGGCCTGGCCCTTGAACTTCGGGCTGAGCGTGGCCCGCAGCGTGTCGCCGGCCGCGTAGGCGGGTTTGTCGAGGGTCAGGTCGAGCAGGTCCGGCGCGTCCGCTGTCTCGGAGCCGCCCCAGCCGACCTCGAAGCCGAGGCTCGCCGTGGCCTCCGGGGCGCCCGCCGTCGCGATCTCCAGGCGGTAGCGGCCCACCTCGCCCACCGGCGCCTCGATCCGGCCCGGGGCCCCGGCCGTGAGGTCGAGGCTGCCGCTGGCGACCCGCCGGCTGGTCTTGACCGCCTCGAACGACCAGCGGCCGTCCGAGCGATACCATTGGTAGGTCCGCTCCACCCGCGACAGGGTCCAGGTTACCCCGGGCCGGGCCAGCAGCGTCCCGTCCGGGGCGGCGAACGCCGCCTCGAAACCCGCGCGGTCGCCCGCCTTCAGCTCCGAGAACGTCTTGCGCAGGGCCAGAACCGGCCCGGCCGGCAGGATCGGCAGGGTGAGGCTGCGCGACAGCGCCCGGCCGCCGGGCTCGCCCACCGCGAGGGTGATCTTCGCCTCCAGCGGCCGGGGCGCGGCCACCTGCGGCAGGGGCACCGTGACGGTGGCGTGCCCTTGCGCGTCCGTGGTCGCGTGGGTCGAAAGCTCCTGCACGCTCGGCTCCACGGCCTCGTCGTCGAGGCCGATCGTGTAGCCCGCCAAGCCCGTGATGCCGCTGCCCGAGGCCGCCTGCACGACGACGCTGCCCGACACGTCGAGCCCGGCGCCGGGAGCGCCGTAGAGATAGCGCGCGGCGACGTCGATCTGCGCGGCCTCGCCCCGGCGTAGCGCGGCCTGGGCGGCCTTGAGGGTCACCTCCAGCCGCTCGGGGACGTAATCCTCCACCAGGAAGCTGGTCGTGCCGAGCGCCGGCGCCTTCGGGTCGGTATAGGCGGCGACCCGCCAGGTGCCGTGCATGGCCCCCGACAGCAGCGGCAGGGGCAGCGCCCGGCCGCCGAGCCCCTGGTCCGGCACCGAGACCCGGCGGTACTCGACCCCGTCCGGGCGCTTCACCACCAGGGTCAGCGGCAGGTCCGGCACCGCGGCGTTGCGGGGATCGCGCAGCAGGGCGGTGATCTGCACGGTCTCGCCCGAGCGGTAGACCCCGCGCTCGGTGAACAGGTAGGCGTCGAGCCCGCCGCTCTCGGGCCGGCCCTTCACCCCGCGGTCGGTCAGGTCGAAGGCGCCGAGGCTCAGGTCGAGGAAGCCGTAATCGTCCCCCGCCTGGGCGACCACGAGGCTCGGCGCGGTGCCGCCCTCCCCGCGGGCGAGCCCCGGATCGAAGGCGGCATGGCCCTGCGCGTCGGTCCTGGCGGTGCCCAGCACCTCGTTGTTGCGGGCGATCAGGCGGATCTCGGCCCCCGGCAGCACCTGCGCGGAGGCGAGCGAGCGCAGCACCACGTGGACCCCGTCCCGCCCCTTGGTGGCGGTGAGCCCGAGATCTGAGACCACGAACCACTGGGTCGCCTGGGTCTCGTAGCTGTCCTCGTCCGGCGCGCCCGTGCCGGAAGGCCGGGCCAGCATCACGTAGAGGCCGGGCTCCAGCCTGCCCAAAGCCTGCAGGACCGGGAAGGCGGTCACCGCCTCCTGGTTCAGCTCGGCCTTGGCGGTGTCGAGGGTACCCTTCCAGACGCGCACGCCCTTCTCGGCCGCCAGGGTCCTGGCGGTCGCACCGCTGAGCTGGCCCAGAAAATCCTCCGAGCGCAGGGTCGGCAGCAGGCCGCGGTCGCCGATGCGCAGGACCTCCACGTCGAGCTTGGCGGCATTGACCGAGACCAGCGGCACGCCCGCTTGGCCGGTGCGCGGCAGGACGTAGTTGCGCCCGGTGAACCGGACCTGCGGGGCGCGGTCGCGGACGTAGATCTCGTAATCGGCGGATGTGAGCAGGCTCTCGCCCACCGTCGAGGCCAGACCCTGGCGCAGGACCACGGCGTAGCGGCCGCCGTGCTTGAGCCCGTCGACGCAGACCTGCGCGCCCTCCGCGGTCACGGCGGCGCTGCTGCTGCCCGAGACCGCCACGTAGGGGGCGTAATCGGTCTTGGGCAGCAGCGGCTCCGAGAACGTGAAGCACAGGCGCGGCGCGGCGGCGTCGGCATCGACCTTGTAGCCGAGGATTCGGAAGCCGTGCTCGACCCGCAGGGCCTCGTAGGTCCGGCGGATTCCGGGGACGTCGTCGAGGGCGAGGCTGGCGGCGTAGGCCTCCAGGGCCGGCCGCCAGGACGATTGTCCGGCCTCCACGGCGGCGAGCTGGGCCAGGGACGCCGCCGCGTCGGCGGGCGATCCGGAACGCTCGTAAGCCCGATAGGCCGCGGCGACGGCCCGGTCCCGCAGGCGGGCACGGCCCTGGTAGTCGTTTTCCTCCAGGGTCTCGACCGCCGCCGCGGCGGCCCGGGCGTAAGCCTGCCAGGCGCGGATATCAGCCGGGTCGGCCGCCACAGCCGCGGTGAGCGGGGCCAGCGCCGCGTCCGGCTTGTCAGCGGCGAGCAGCGCCTGTCCGGCGGCCAGGGACTGGCCGGCCGGCCTCAGGGGGGCCCCGGCTTCGGCGCGCAAAGCCGCTTCGAGCCGCACGGCGGCGCTGGCGAGATCGTTGCGGACGAAGTTTTTTTTGAAGGTTGGTGCTTGGACGGCCGCTGGCCGCGAAGCGGCGCGGGCGGCCGGCGTGGTCTGGGCGAGGGCCGGCCCGCAGGCCAGGCCTGCCAGAAGCGCCAGAGCACCCGCGAGCCGGTTCCGCCACGCCATGCGCTTGCCCTCGTCGGTCCCGGATCCCGGACGAATCGCACCGGGATCGGCCGGGCGGAAGCCTAGCACCTGCGAGTCTCGCCGCAACGCCTTGGGCGCGTGTTCGGAGCCGTTCTGCGGCCCCTTTGCGAGGGGCTACGGCCGCGACAGGGTCGAGGAGCGAGGGGCTTTTGCAGGCCGCGACGCACCTCCGCTCCTGTACGGGCTGGCGGATTCACAAATCGGGGTCTGCACGATACGCTGGAGACACCGCGGCTCTCCCTCCCCCGCAGAGCTACGATGTTTCACACATCGGCTTGCGAAAGCCGCCACGCGCCCCCTCTCCCGTGCGGGAGAGGGTTGGGGTGAGGGATCAGGTCTGTCCGGAGAGGTCGCATCCCTCACCCTGTCCCTCTCCCGCACGGGAGAGGGGACCCGCGCCACATCCGGGGATGTGTGAAGCCGATAGCCCGCAGAAGGGGGGAGGGAGACGCGCTTGGGGGTAGCCTTGGCCCTCATCCGGCAGCGATGTGTGAACATCGGAGCCCCATGGGAGAGGAACCCGCGCCTGTCACGGGGAGCGGCGCGGCCCGTCGTGCCGCGCCGTCACGACGGGCGCAAACCGAAACCAAAAAACCGGATTAAAATGCCTTGAGCACCTGCTCGGTGTGCTCGACCGAGACCGGTCCGGCGAAGCAGTGCGAGACCAGGGCGCGGTAATCCTGCCAGGGCTGCGAGCCGGTGAAGTCCTTGGTGTGGGCTTCCAGCGTGTCCCAGTGGATCATCAGGCGGTAGCGCTGGGGGTGCTCGATCGAGCGGCGCACCTCGAAGGCACGGCAGCCCTTGGCGGCCTTGAAGATCGCCGAGGCCTCGGCGATGCCGGCCTCGAACGCCGCCTCCATCCCGGGCTTGATCTCGATCTGTGCGATTTCGAGGATCATGGCGTCGAATCCTTGTCCTTACGCGTGGAGGGGGCGGCCGAGCTTGGCCGCCAGGATGCGTTGCGGGCTCAAGGCCGGGTCGGCCTGGGCCGCGACCGGCAGGTAGGCGGTCTGCTCCAGCATGTAGCGGCCGCCCATCGCCCCGTGCATCACGAGGTCGGAGAAGGTCACCCAGGTCGCGCCGGGCCGGAACGCGACATCGGCCTGGGGAGCGCTGGCCTGATAGGCCTCGTCCTGCTTGAGGGCGTCGTGCAGGTGCAGCATCAGGTGGTCGTATTCGGAGCGCCGGGCCTTGGTGATCCGCAGGGCAGCGAGGACGTGGGCCGAGAGGACCGAGTAGCGCGGGACCCGCGGCAGGAATTTCTCCGCCATCGATCCAAAGTCCTCGCCGACCCGCCAGCGGCGCGGCTCGCCCGCCGGGTTGATGTTGCGGAACACCCGCAGAATCCGCTTCTCGCCGATCGGGTTCGACGGGAAGGCGTCGACATGCATGCGGGTGTCGTCGCGCCGCCAGCTGAGCTTGCGCCGGTCTACATCGAAGGGGCGGTAGGAGGTGCCGGCCAGGCTCACCAGGTCGGCATAAGCCGGCAGGTAGGTGCCGATCAGGTCCCGGGCGAAGGCGCGGTAGCGGATCAGGAGCTGGCGCAGGGCTTCCTGCTCCTCCGGGGTGCCGGCCGCGCCGCGCAACTCCGCGGCCTCGCCCCGGATGTTGACGTTCTTCGCCTTGCCGTCCGCGAAGGGCCGCTCGGTGAACCGGCGCTCGAAGTCGCTGAACGGGAACGGCAGGTCCGGGAACAGCAGCACCGCTCCGGCTTCCAGCTCCCAGGCCAGGGAGGCGGCGGATTCGCCGGGGGCGACTGTGCGGATCGGGCTGATCATCGTGCGCGGGCCGGGCCTGCCTGGCGGAGGGGCGCAATCCTGTAGCCGAGCCGCCGCCGGGAGGCTAGGGTCCGCATTTCCGGTGGATGACATCGCCCGTCCACTGGCACCGCCCGGAGCCGCGGCCCGGAGCGCTTGCGCAACCGCCGCGTTCCCGGCACGTTCTTCCACAGAGTACCGGCCAACGAGCCCGGCGGAGGATGGCGCCGATGGCGACCCTGAAGGAATTCGAGGAAGCCCTGCGCGAGCACGGCATGAACATGGCGCTGGCGCTGCTGGAGCGCCTGCGCGAGCGCGACCGCGCCACCCGCACGGTCAAGCCGGCCCGCCGGCTGACCGGCCAGAAGATGACGCCCGAGCTCGCCCGGGCGATCCTCGACCTGCACGCCTCCACGGGCATGACCCAGCAGGAGATCGCCTTCAAGGTCGGGGTCAACCAGGGCCGGGTCAACGAGGTGATCAAGCGCGGCAAGTGGCTGTCGGACGATCCCCAGGCTCCCGAGGCGGTGGCCCGGGACAAGGCGCTGGCCCGCATGCGCGGCGACCCCAAGCCGAAGAAGCCGCCCCTGGCCGCGTCCCGTCTAAAGGAGCGCAAGGCGGCCGCCCCCAAGGCCCCCGCCAAGGCGCGCAACCAGGGCCAGCTGGCCTTGGGCGATCTGTAGGATTACGGGACGCTTCGCGAAGAGTCGCGGGGCGACGTTCAGAACGCCTTTCTGCGGGGCGTCATCCCACCCACCCCCTCATCCTGAGGTGCGGCCGCGCAGCGGTCGCCTCGAAGGAGCCCTCCAGAAAGCCCATCGATCTCTGGAGGGCTCCTTCGAGGCCCAGCGATCTTCGATCGCCGGGCACCTCAGGATGAAGGGGTGGGTTGGAACGGCCGTGTTTCCGTGCCGTGCCCCGCCCGTTCAGTTCGCCGGCGCGAAGTGCCCGCGGTAGCGCGCGCCGATCGCCTCGACCGGGAGCGCCACGAACACGTCGGTGGTGCCGAACTGGCGGTCGATCACCGCGCCCTCCCCGAAGGTCGCCCCGAGCCGCAGGTAGCCCTTGATCAGCGGCGGTAGCGCCTGCAGCGCCGCCTTGGGGTCGATCGCCTCAAGCGGCAGCCGATCCATGGAGACCGCGCGCTCCGGCAGAGCCCGCGCCCGCCATTCCTCCGGGGCGCGGGCATGGTGGTGCAGGAACGACAGCGGCAGGGCCAGCCGGTCCGGATCGGTCCCCTCCAGGCTGGCGCAGCCGATCAGCGCGTCGATCCGGTGGTGCAGCACGTAGGCGTAGATCCCCTGCCACAGCAGCTCGACGGTGCGCTTGCTCCGGTAGGGCTTGAGCACGCAGGAGCGGCCGAGTTCGAGCAGCCGCCGGTGCCCCTGGGCGGCCAGGATCGGCTCCAGGTCGTACTCGCCCTCGGAGTAGAAGCCGGCATGGCGCTCGGCCACCTCACCGCGGAGCAGCCGGTAGGTCCCGACCACCTTCGGGCGGTGCTCGACGAATGGCTTCTTCCGCCGGGGTGCGGAATGGTCGAGGACCAGCAGATGGTCGCAGAGCGCGTCGTAGGCGTCGGCGTCCCGTCGCGACAACGCCGCGAGGCCCGTCGGGATCGCCGCCATCTCCTCGTAGAAGACCTTGAAGCGCAGGCGCTGCGCCCGCCGGATCTCGGATTTCTTCGACGCGAGCCGCACCTCGAGATTGCCGATGCGGCCGAGGCTGCGGCCCTCGAACGGCTCGGGCAGGCGGATCGCCCGCTCGGCCGACAGGATCTCGGCGATGCCCGCAGGGCCGGCCTGGATCAGGGCGTGCCGGCGGCGGAGCTACGCGATCGGCGCGCCGACGCCCCATTGCACGCCCTGCACGCCCTTGTGCCAGCCGGCTCCGAGTGCGCTGTAGGCTCCGCGGGCGAGATTGGCGACCATGGTCGGATTCACTCCAGGCGCACGACCGTGCACCGTCCGGACCCACTAAAGAGCACGCCGCGCATACGCCATTATGACAGCCGCGACACGAAAACGCCCCGGCCTGGGCCGGGGCGCTCCATCACGCGAGCAGGGTCTCAGGCTTGCGGCCGGATCAGGCCGCCTGCTGCTGGACCGCGTCCCTGCGCACGTCACCCTCGATCACCGGCGCGGACGGGGTGCCGGCCGTGGCGATCTGGATGCGGCGGGGCTTCTTCGCCTCCGGAACCTCGCGGACGAGGTCGATGTGGAGGAGACCGTTCTCCAGGGCCGCACCGGTCACCTGGACGTGGTCGGCGAGCTGGAAGCGGCGCTCGAAGGTGCGGGCTGCGATGCCCTGGTGCAGGAACTCCGCCTTGGCCTCGGCCTTGCGCTCGCCCTTGAGGGTGAGGGCGTTCTCCCGGACCTCGATCGACAGGTCGGCCTCGGTGAAGCCGGCGACCGCGACGGTGATGCGGTAGGCGTTCTCGCCGGTCCGCTCGATGTTGTAGGGCGGGTAGGTCGGCGCCGCCTCGGCGGTGGCGAACTGGTCGAGGGCGGAGAACAGACGATCGAAACCGACGGTGGAACGATACAGGGGGGCGAGATCGAACTGACGCATGACATATCCTCGTATGAGCAACATGCAGAGCTGGTCCGCCCGATGGGCCGGACCCGTCTTTCGTGCCGCCTGACGGCCGGCACAGACGGAATATCGGGGGTGGAAAATCGGCCTTCAAGACCTGTCGCAAGGGCCGAATCCGAGATTTTTTCGGCTACGGTCGGGCCGGTACGCGGACGCAGCGAGGTGGGCCCGTGAGACGGTTCGACGGCGATACCGGGCGGGAGCCGCCGCTCCTGACCCTGCGCGGCACGCCGGACAACCCGGTGCCGCCCGGCGGCACCCTGATCGCGGTCGGTACCCGCGACGACTGCACCCTGCGGGCGGCCTATTGGCAGAGCACGGCGCGGACCTGCCGGGGCACGGTCTGCCTGCTCCAGGGCCGGGCCGAGTTCATCGAGAAGTATTACGAGACGATCCAGGACCTCCGGACGCGCGGCTTCGCCGTGGTGGCGTTCGACTGGCGCGGCCAGGGCGAGTCGGACCGGCGCGTGGACGATCCGCACAAGGGCCACGTCGCGCGCTTCGACGATTACCGCCTCGATCTGCGGGCGGTGGCCGAGACGGTGCTGGTGCCGCTGATGCCCGAGCCGCATGTCGGCCTCGCGCACTCGATGGGCGGCTGCGTCGCCCTCATCGGGGCGCTCGACGGCTGGCTGCCGTTCCGGCGGCTGGTGACGGTGGCGCCGATGCTGTCGGTCCGGATGGTGCGCTGGCCCGCCGGGGCGGCGTTCCTGTCGCGGGCTCTGCACCGGATCGGGCTCGGCGACCGCTACATCCCGCTCGGCAAGCCGGTCTCGATCGCCACCAAGCCCTATGCCGGCAACCGCCTGTCGCGCGATCCCGTGCGCTACGCCCGCAACGCGGCGGCGGCCCGGCAGGTCGGTGCCGGGGCGGTCGGCGACCCGACGATCGCGTGGCTCGCGGAAGCGTTCCGGGCGATGGCGCGCCTGCGCGACCCGCGCGTCGCCCCGCGCATCACCCTGCCGACCCTGATCGTCGCGGCCGGCGCCGATCCGGTCTGCGGGACGCTGGAGACCGAGCGGTTCGCGGCCCGGTTGAAGGCCGGCCACATCCTGGTCCTTCCGGATTCCCGGCACGAGATCCTGAGCGAGCGCGACGCCATCCGGCAGGATTTCTGGGCGGCCTTCGATGCCTTCGTGCCGGGCTCGCCCCTGCCCTCGCACAATGAGGTGGAGGCGCACCAAGCCGTGCCGGTGGCCTGACCCGTCGCAGCGCCCGCGTCACGGCGGGTTCCCAAAGAGCTCAGCCCTTTGGCGGGGTATCGGGGCGGAGCCCCGATGGATCGGGCAAAGCCCGAGAGAAGGGCTCCCCCCTTCACCCGCAAAAGGCCGGCGGCCTTTTGAAACCGGGACTTTTGCGGTTCGGGCCGAGGGTGAGCCTCAGCCCCCCAGCGCGGGATCGATATCCCGCGGGCGCACGTACCGCTCCAGCCGTCCCTGCCCTGGGCTGACTGCCGACCAGGTCGCGGCATCGAAATCGATCACCGCGTAGGCGGCGGTTGGAAATTCCGTGGCGAGGCGCGCCCGCTCCTTGCGCGGCCCCTCCCCGGCCAGGGTCGCCGCCAGGTCGCCCAGCCCCGGATTGTGGCCGATCACGATCACGGTTTCCACGGCGTCAGGCGCGCCCCGGATCACGTCGAGGATCCGCGTCGATGGCGCTTCGTAGATCTCGCGGTGATACCGCGCCTCGGGCGGGCCGAGGGCGGCGGAGATCGCCTCCCAGGTCTCGCGGGTCCGGGTGGCCGTGGAGACGAGGGCCAGTTCGGGACGAAAGCCGGCCTCGGCGAGATGGGCGCCCACGGCCGGCGCGGCGCGGCGGCCGCGGTCGTTGAGGGGCCGTTCGTGGTCGGCGACGCCGGCCGGACGGTCCGACTTGGCGTGCCGCAACAGGATCAGCCTGCGCATGGAGCGTGCCCTTCTCGGCGGGAATGATCGACGGGCGCCCAACCTTCGCCGCGGCTTCGGTTAGCCCAAAGCGTAGCGCGCGGGAACCGCGGCGGGCCGGGTCTCAGCCGCCCCGCTGCTCCCGGCGCATCATGAAGGCGAGCTTCTCGAACAGGCTGACATCCTGCTCGTTCTTCAGGAGTGCGCCGTGCAGCGGCGGGATCAGCTTGCGGCCGTCGCGCTCGCGCAGGGTCTCGGGGGAAATATCCTCGGAGACGAGGAGCTTGAGCCAGTCCAGCAGTTCCGAGGTCGAGGGCTTCTTCTTAAGGCCCGGCACCTCGCGGGTCTCGAGGAACACCCGCAGGGCCTCCTCGACCAGGCGGTGCTTGATGCCCGGATAGTGGACGTCGATGATGCGCATCAGCGTCTCGGCGTCCGGGAACTTGATGTAGTGGAAGAAGCAGCGGCGCAGGAACGCGTCCGGCAGCTCCTTCTCGTTGTTCGAGGTGATGATCATGATCGGCCGGCGTGCGGCCTTCACGGTCTCGCCGGTCTCGTAGACGTGGAACTCCATCCGATCGAGCTCGGTCAGGAGGTCGTTGGGGAACTCGATATCGGCCTTGTCGATCTCGTCGATCAGCAGCACCGGCCGCTCGGGCGCGGTGAACGCCTCCCAGAGCTTGCCGCGCCGGATGTAGTTGCCGATGTCCGAGACCCGCGGGTCGCCGAGCTGCGAGTCGCGCAGCCGCGAGACCGCGTCGTACTCGTAGAGGCCCTGCTGGGCCTTGGTGGTCGACTTGATGTTCCAGACGATGAGCGGCGCGCCCAGTCCCTTGGCGATCTCCTCGGCCAGCACGGTCTTGCCGGTGCCGGGCTCGCCCTTGACCAGGAGCGGGCGCTCCAGGACCACGGCGGCGTTGACCGCGGCGGTCAGGTCGGGGGTCGCGACGTAGGACTCGGTTCCGGAAAATCGCATCGCGCTCTCGGAGAAGCTGGCCTGGACGCAACCGGTAGCGCGTGCCGACGCCGCCCCGCAAGCGAGACCGGCTAACCCTTCTCGTGCCAGACGCAGTTGCGGGCCAGGATCTCCAGGTTCACGTCGGATTTCTGCGGCTGCGGCAGGGTCTTGGTGTCCATGGCGAGGTCGATCTTGATCTCGACCTGGCCCTTCGACTCGTTGGAGCGGCGCGAGAAGTAGCAATACTGCTGATAGGGCTGGTCGGCGTTGTCCTTGAAGTTCCAGCCGGTCACGATCTGGCCGTCGAGATAAGGCACCTGCTTGAACACCGTGAAGGTGGTGTTCACCGCCGCCTTCGAGGCCGGGGCTGCGTCGCTGCCGAGCTGGGCCTTGGTCGGCGTCGGCGTGCCGCCGCCAAGCTTGGGCAGGCCCTCGAGCTTGAGGGTGTTGTCGGTCAGCGTGACCTCGCCCTTGGTCTTCAGGGTCACGTCCGAGAGTGCGGCCTGCATGGCGGCGGCGATCTTCTCCGCGGCCGTGTCGAACTGGTTGAGGGTCGCCCAGCCATAGGCCGCCGCGCCGACGCCGATGCCGGCCAGGCACGCGAAGGCGCCGAAGCCCAGCGCCCGGAACAGGAAGGCCCGGGCCGCGACGTAGCTCGAATCCGCCCGCAGGCGGGAATTCACCTGCTGGGCGAGGGCGACGTTCTCAGGGGTGCCGCCGGCAACGTAGTTCATGCGCCGGCTCCCGCGGCTGGGAGGGTCTGCTGAACCGGATGGTTCTGACCCGGATGGCTCTGGCCCGGCAGGCTCTGCTGGCCCTGGGCCGGGCGGTTCATCGGGATCACCGCGCCGGTGGCGTTGGCCGCCCGGGGCAGGATCGGCTCGGGGTTCGAGCGCAGCGCGTCGGCGATCGCGTCCAGCATGAACGGCGCGGCTTCCGGGTTCACGGCGGCACCGAGATCGTCCTCATCCATGAAGGTCCGGCGGGTCGAGACCGCGCAGAGCGCCAGGATGGTCGACGCGAAGGCGGCGCACAGGGCCGGCAGGAACACGAAGATTCGCAGGAAAGCGTGGACTTGTTGCTCGGTCACGTCGATCGGGTCGACGCCGTAGACCATGGCGGTGAAGGAGTGCAGCTGTGAGCGGTTGACCGCATTCCGGTAGGCTTGCTCGGCATCGGCCACCCGCCGGTCGGCGGCGCCGGGATCGAGCGTCGCGCGCGCCTTGCGGGCGTCCTCGAGGCTCTTGATCAGCGCAGCACGGTCGGCGGCGGCCTTGCTGACGCCGGCCGACAGGGCGGCCACGCGCGGATCGGCCACGCATTTGAGGTTCTGATAGCTCCGGCCCTTGCTGTTGGTGCCGAACACGCGCTCGCAGCGCTGGGCCGGCAGGCCGGCGAGCTGCTGGGCGTTGTCGGAGGACCGCTTCTCGATCTGGTCGAGCTCGGCGGTGTACTGCGCCACGCGCTCGTCCGCCGCCTTGATGCGGTCGCCGATCGTGGCGCGGTCGGCCTGGGCGTCCTTCAGGGCGGTCTTGGTCTTGGTCGCCTCGACGAGGCGGGGATGGAACATCATCTCGCCGAGCTGCGACACCGACTTGGTGGTGACGCCGGCCGCGAAGATGATGCCGAGCACGGCGAGCCCGCGGACGAAGTGCGAGCGCTGGGTCCGGGCCAGGATGCCGAGCGGCACCCGGCACAGCTCCACGGCGGCATAGACCAGGGGCGCCAGCAGCATGAAGTAGAAGGCGTGCCAGTCGCCGTCGCTGTAGACCCCGGCGAACAGCCACGCGCCCCAGAGCGAGGCGCCGATCACCATGAACTCGACGAGATACGCGATCGCGACGTAGCCCCACTTGATGCGGTAGCCGCGGTCGACGTGGCGCTGGTGCTGCCACCGATCCGATTCGAGCTTCCACTCGCGGCGCTCGCGCGCAAGATCGCGGCTCGGAGCCGCTTTGGGACCGGAGAAGATCGACTTGAGGGAGATCATCGGCCTCGTCACATCCATCGGGTCTGGTCGCAGGCGCGGCCCCGGCCGAGCTTAACCCTCAGTTAATCGCTGCGTGTATGCGGGCATTGTGCCGATTTTGGGCCGCACTGCACGCATTCGCCGAGGGTTCGCCGGCAAGCTTCCGCCACGTGGCTCAAATGTCTCACCCGAGATGTGTATCCGGCTTGTGTCGGAGCGCACCTCCTGGGCCTTGCCGGGGCCGAAAGCGGTTGCCCGAGGCCCGGCATCGACCCATGATCGCGCATCCGTGATCGGCCTCCGCACCGGTCGGAACAGACGAGGTTCGATCCGCCGCCGATGCCAGAGGTCCACGCCGGCTCCTACAAGGAAGCGATCCTGTTCCTCGTGACCGCGGGCATCGTGGTACCGCTGTTCCACCGGCTGCGGATCTCCCCGGTGCTGGGCTTCATCGGGGCCGGCGCCCTGCTCGGGCCGTTCGGTCTCGGGCGGCTCGCCGACACGCATCCCTACGTCCACCTCTTCACCATCGGCAATCGCACCGAGATCGCGCACCTGGCCGAGTTCGGCGTGATCTTCCTGATGTTCATGATCGGGGTCGAGCTGTCGTGGGAGCGGCTGCGGACCCTGCGCCGGCTCGTCTTCGGCCTCGGTTCGCTGCAGGTCGGCTGCTCGGCCCTGATCCTCGGGGCGATCCTGTATGGCCTGCAGGTGCCGCTCGCCGGCGCGGCGATCGTCGGCATCGGGCTCGCGCTATCGTCGACCGCGGTGGTGCTGCCGGTGCTCGCCGAGCAGAAGCGGCTCAACGCGCCCTCCGGCCGGGCGAGCTTCGCGGTCCTGCTGTTCCAGGACCTCGCAGTCGCCCCGGTGCTGTTCGCCATCGCGGTGCTGGGCCGCGGCGACGAGGGCGACAAGGGCTGGGCGCTCGCCATGGCGCTTGGCCAGGCCGCCATCGCGCTGGTGCTGATCGTGGTCGCGGGACGCCTCGCCCTGCGCCCGCTGTTCCAGCTGGTGGCGCGGACGCGATCCACCGAGCTGTTCATGGCGGCCTGCCTGCTGGTCATCGTCGGCACCGCGCTGACGGCGGCGGCGAGCGGCCTATCGATGACGCTCGGTGCCTTCGTGGCCGGGCTGCTGCTGGCCGAGACCGAATATCGCCGGGCGATCGAGGCGACGATCGACCCGTTCAAGGGCCTGCTGCTCGGCGTGTTCTTCGTCTCGGTGGGCATGAACCTCGACCCGGCCCAGCTTATGGCGGCGCCCGGGGCGATCATCGGCCTGTCGCTGGCGCTCGTCCTGATCAAGGCCGCCGTGGTGATGATGGCGGCGCCTGCCCTCAAGATCTCCCGGCCGGTGGCGCTGGAGGCGGCCCTGCTGCTCGGGCCGGGCGGCGAGTTCGCCTTCGTGCTGATCGGCGGCGCGGTCGCCACCGGGCTGGTGCCGGAGGATGTCGGCGCGGCCGCCCTGATCGTGACCACGGTCACGATGATCATGATCCCGGCACTGGCGGCTCTGGGCCGGCGACTGGGCCGGCGCGCGACGAACTCCGCCCAGGCCGCCATGAAGTCGGAGCCGCTGCCGGACAAGATCGAGAACCGGGTGGTCATCGCCGGCTTCGGCCGCGTCGGCCGCCAGGTCGGCGAGATGCTGGACCGGCACGGGATCCCGTACCTCGCCCTCGATTCCGACGCGGCCCGGGTGGCCGAGCAGCGCCGCGCCGGCGCGCCGGTCTATTTCGGGGATTCCGGCAACACCGAGATCCTGCGCCGCTGCGACATCGCCACGGCCCGCGCCCTGGTGGTGACCCTCGACAACCCGCGAGCCGTCGAGCAGGCGGTGGCGGCGGCCCGGGCCGAGCGGCCGGACTTGACCATCGTCGCCCGCGCCCGCGACGCCCGCCACGCCTCGGCCCTGTACGAACTCGGCGTCGACGACGCGGTGCCGGAGACGATCGAGGCCTCGCTGCAATTGTCGGAGGCGGTGCTGGTCGATGTCGGCGTGCCGATGGGCCTCGTCATCGCGTCGATCCACGAGCGTCGGGACGAGTATCGCGCGCTGCTGAAGAAGCGCGAGAACGAGGCGAAGCCGATTTTTCGCGCCCGGCGCACCGTCGGAAAGGCCCTCGGCAAGCCGCCGGCCAAGAAAGAGATTGCGGCGCGCCAGGAGGCTTGAGCCGACGGGCGTGGCAGGCCTCACGCTGGGGCGAGATGCGCCTCGGCGTGCTTGGGCTGCCGCGTCACGCGGTTGCGCGGCGCCGGCTCGAAACCGTCGGCGAAGCTGCACCGGTAGACGAGTTCGTCGGCCGGTCCGAGACCGGTGACCAGCGGGACGATCACGGTGTCCCCCGAGAAGCGCCAGCCGCGGGCACCCTTGTCCCAGTACAGCCACACGGTCCCGGGGAACCCCCGCAGGGTGAACACCGCGGCCTTGCGCGACAGGGCCTGTACGGCGCGCGGCGCGTACATGCCCTTGGCGCGGTAGGCCTCCCGGGTCGCCTCGGGCTGGCGATCCATGAAGGTGTTGCGCACCAACTGAATCGTTGCGCCCGGCTTCCCGAGAAACCGCTTGAAATCCGTCACATTCCGCAGGATGACCGCCATCGCAGGTCTCCTCGCTTCGGTTGGTGCGGCACGCGTTGTCGCGGCTGAACACACCTGATGCCCTCAGTTGAGCGATTCCCGTGACGGTTTCAGTGACCGCGCGAGGCTTGTTCGCGCACATATCAACAGATTCGACGACTTATGCCCAACTTATGAGTCTCCGGGGCGGCTGAAGACTCTCCGAGGGCCCCTGGATTAGGGCTTTGTCCGGCGATGAATCTTGTCGACCATCCGCGACGACTCGGAGAACAGGTTCAGAAATCCTGCCCGGCCGGTCGTAAGCTTGTCTGATTCGCCCGGGCTTGACCCGGGCGCTTTGCTGGCGCGTTCTTCGGGGATGCTGCTGCAGTTCTTCACGGCCCTCCGAGAGGCCAAGGTTCCCGTCTCCCTCAAGGAGTACCTGACCCTGCTCGGCGCCCTCGACCGGGGCTTGGCCGAGCACGACGTCGAGGCGTTCTACTTCCTGTCGCGCACCGCGCTGGTGAAGGACGAGGCGCATCTCGACCGGTTCGACCGGGTGTTCGGCACCGTGTTCAAGGGCCTCGAGACCCTCGGCGAGGCGGTGGCGCCCGCGGCGATCCCCGAGGAATGGCTGCGCAAGCTCGCGGAGAAGTACCTGACCGAGGCCGAGAAGGCCGAGCTGCAGGCCCTCGGCTGGGACAAGCTGTTCGAGACGCTCAAGCAGCGGCTGGCCGAGCAGAAGGAGCGCCACCAGGGCGGCTCGAAATGGATCGGCACCGGCGGGACCTCCCCGTTCGGCGCCTACGGCTACAATCCCGAGGGCATCCGCATCGGCCAGGACGGGAACCGCAACTTCCGCGCGGTGAAGGTCTGGGATAAGCGCGAATTCAAGGATCTCGACGACGACCGCGAGATCGGCGCGCGCAATATGCGGATCGCGCTGCGGCGGCTGCGCCGCTTCGCCCGGACGGGGGCGGCCGAGGAACTCGACCTCGACGGCACGATCCGCGAGAGCGCCCGCCAGGGCTATATCGACGTGCGGCTGCGGCCGGAGCGGCGCAACGCCGTCAAGGTGCTGCTGTTCCTCGATGTCGGCGGCTCGATGGACTTTCACATCGCGCAGGCGGAGGCTTTGTTCTCGGCGGCGCGCTCGGAGTTCAAGCACCTCGCGCACTACTACTTCCACAACTGCCCCTACGAGGCGGTCTGGACCGAGAACCGGCGCCGGCACGAGGCCAGGACCGCGCTGCCGGATGTGATCCGCACCTATGGCAGCGATTACCGGGTGGTGTTCGTGGGCGACGCCTCGATGAGCCCCTACGAGATCGCCACGCCGGGCGGCTCGGTGGAGCACTGGAACGCGGAACCCGGCGCCGTGTGGCTGCAGCGGCTCCTCGACCATTTCCCGAAGGCGGCCTGGCTCAACCCGGTGCCGGAGACGCACTGGGGCTACACCCAGTCGATCGGGATGGTGCAGCGGCTGGTAGGCGGGCGCATGTTCCCGTTGACTCTCGACGGGCTCGATGCTGCGGCCCGGGCGCTGGTGCGGTGAGGGCTGGTGAAAGCCAGTCAGGGCTTCAAAGGTTATCCGAGTTCTGGCCGGGTCCGAAGACGCGGAGCACATCAACTGCTGCCATGCCTTCGTCGTCTGTGATCGTGTAGACGATTCGGTGGCCCGCTACGGTGCGGGATCGCGTTCCTTCATGCTCGCCGTCCGGCCACATGAGCGGGGTGTGTCGCAGGTCCTGAAGGGCTCTGTTGATCTGAGCAAGGCGCTGTGCCGCCCTCTCCCCTGCGCCAGATTGGCGGAGCCATCTTCGCACGGAAGCGAGATCAGCCGCCGCCGCGCGGGAAATCCGAAAGCGAAACGACACGGTCCGAAGTTCGTAGGTCGTAAATCAGCGCTTGAGCGAGCGGGCCGAGGCTTCAGGAAGCTCGACCGGCTCTCCATTCACCCAAGCATCGAGCCAAGCATCGACATCGCCGTCCGCGATATATCGACCTTCTGCGATATCTGCTTTGGCGACCGCCAGCATGGACGCTTCGGCTGCGAGGCGAGCCTTACGCTGCTGTGCCGTCTCGTCGGACGAGTCCAGCCGCTGTTCCTGCCGGAATTCAACCCTGGTCATGTTCAGGCTCCCGCATCATCGTCCCGAAAGATGGTGGCTTGCTTTCGGAAAACGATGATGCCCGCGCGACAGCTTAGCCCCGCGCGAGCCTCATGGGGAGTCATTCTCGACTTCACCTGCGCGCTGAATATGACGCGTGAAGGTAAGCCCCATCGAAGGCGGGCAACCTCATTCTCTCATCAGCTAAGTGCCTGACGAGCTACCCCTGCTGGGAGGGGGTCGAGACCACGAGCCCGTCCAGGTTCGGCGCGATCTTGATCTGGCAGGACAGGCGGGAATTCTCGCGTACGTCGGAGGCGAAATCGAGCATGTCCTGCTCCATATCCTGGGCCTTGCCGACGACGTCGATCCAGTCGTCGGCCACGTAGACGTGGCAGGTGGCGCAGGCGCAGGCGCCGCCGCATTCCGCGTCGATGCCCGGGACGTTGTTGCGCAACGCCGTCTCCATCACGGTCGCGCCGACGCTGCCTTCGACGGTCCTCTCCGTCCCGGCGTGGTCGACGTAAGTGATCTTGGGCATGCTCGGCTCCGGGCTCGCGTCGAGCGGCCTCGCTTCGACGGGCGGGGTGCCTGCTTGGCGGCTGGGGCCACGGAATGCAAGCGCGACGGCGCTCGACCGTCCGGATTGATCGCCGCATCTGTACTCACGCGGTGAAACGACTCTCAGTCTTCGATTTGGCGCGCTTGCTTGCGCCGAACCGGTGTCCATTTCGGCAGCGAGCGCTCTTAAGACTCGGCGCCGTCCGCGATCTCGGCCAGCGCCGCCGCGACCGCCTGCACGAGGGCGTCGAGCGCCGCCGGCGCCGCGCCCGACCGCAGCTGCGCCTCGGCGGCGTCCGCGCAGGCGCGCACCCGCATGGCGCCGACGCCGGCGGCCGATCCCTTCAGGGTATGGGCGAGGTCGGCGCGCTGGGGCCCCGGCAGGGACGGATCGGTCAGCCGGGGCAGGATCGACCGGCATTGCCCGGCAAACAGCGCCAGCACCTCGTCGGCCAGCGCGGCATCGCCGCCGGTCTGCGCATCGAGCTCCGCACGGTCGATGGCCAGCATGCGCGCACTCCCGGAATCCGCATTCTTCTGGGGGTTGCCGAACCGATCCCCATGATTCACCCCCTGATTCGCTGGACGGGGATCGCGCACGGACCCTCATCTGCGCCAAGATGGTGGAGCCGGAAGGCAGCGGCCGCAGTAACCATAGTGTTAACGGTTTCTGGGGTCGGACGGCGGCTCGGGTATCGGCAATCGGTGTCCGCGTCTAATCCTGTAATGGTAAACGGGACGTTGCGTCTCTGGCATCCGCCTCCCCAGGTGCCGGTGAAGCCCGTGTAACGAGGCGTTGAATGGCGACCGAGAAGAAGCTGAAGGACCCGGCCGAGGCCGCGCTCTCTGCGATCGAGCAGGCGCTGAACCTCGACGCCCTGACGCCGACCGGCACCGAGAGCCGCGCCGAGCCGCGCCTGCCCGATGTCGGGGATGCCGATCCCCTGCTCGACGGCGCCCTCGATCCGGCCGGCCGCCAGATGCCGCCGCGCCTCGACCTCGACCCGCCGCTCGCCTCAGACCTGCCTCCGCCCGGCCGCGAGCGTCCGCGCCGCGAGGGTGGCCTGCTGCCGCCCGACCGCTCGCTGGTGGCGAACGACGACCGGCGCAACATCGGCATCCTGCAGCAGACCCTGCGGGTGCGCTCCTCGCCCAAGCCCTACCTGTTCGCCCTGCTGGCCGGCCTCGCCTGGATCGGCGCCCTGGTGCTGGTCGCCTGGCTGCAATCCGGCGGCGACCTGCGCGGCGTCGTCTCGGGCCTCACCGCCCTGCAGGCGACTGTGGGCGCTGCGGCCCTGCTCGGCCCGGTGGTGCTGTTCGTGATCGCCGCCATGCTGGCGGCCCGGGCGCAGGAAATGCGCCTCGTCGCCCGCGCGGTCGGCGAGGTCGCGGTGCGCCTGGCCGAGCCCGAGAGTTTCTCCACCGACGCCGTGCTGACCATGTCGCAGACCGTGCGCCGGGAAGTCGCCGCGGTCGGCGACGGCGTCGAGCGCGCTCTGGCCCGGGCCGGCGAGCTGGAGACCCTGGTCCGGGGCGAGATCGCCACCCTGGAGCGGGCCTATTCCGACAACGAGATCCGCATCCGCTCCCTGGTCGAGGAACTGGTCGCCCAGCGGGAATCCATCGTCACCAACGCCGAGCGGGTGCGCGGCGCCATCACCGGCTCGCACCAGAGCCTGAGCCAGGAGCTGGAGGGCGCGTCCGAGCGGATCGTCATGGCGCTCACCGGCGCGGGCGAGCGCGTGACCGGGGCGCTCGACGCTCGCGGCGCCGCCATCACCGCCTCCCTCGGCGAGGCGGGCGACCGGGTCGTCAACCTGATGACCGGGCGCGGCGATGAGCTGATCGAGAGCCTCGCGAACACCAGCGAAGGCGTGCGCGGCAGCCTTCTCGAAGTCGGCGAGACCCTGACGCGGGCCTTCGAGACCCGTGCCCGCGACGTGAGCGGCGCCTTCGAGGCAACCGGGACCGCCCTCACCGGGCGGATCGCGGAGAGCACCGCCTCCGTGGCCCAGAGCCTCGCCGAGACCGGCCTGCGCGTGAGCGAGTCCCTGGAGCGCCAGGGCGGCGTCGTCCGCGAGAGCTTCGAGCGCTCGGTGATCGGCCTGGAGAACGCCTTCCTGTCGCGGGGCTCCGAGCTGACGGAGCGCTTCGGCGCGATGGGCACCCAGATCACCGCGCGCTTCGCCGAGACCGGCGCGGCGCTCACCCAGGACATCGCCGGCCGCGGCCTGGCTTTGCGCACCGAGATCGAGACGGCCGGCCTCTCCGTCGCCGAGGCGATCGAGAGCCGCGGGCGCGACGCCCAGGCCGCCCTGGCGCTGGCCATGGGCGGTGTCGGCGAGACGTTGACCAACCAGGCCGGCGCGGTGCGCGACGACCTGATCGGCACCGCCGAGCGGATCGCCGAGACGGTCGCGGACCGCGGCAACGCCCTGGCCGAGCGCATGGACGGCATCGCGGCGCGCCTCCACGACACCGTGACGGTGCAGGCCTCGGATCTCGAGACCCGCGTCGCGGCCGCGGCCGAGCGCGCAGGCGGCCACATCACCGAGCGGACCCAGGCGGCCACCGAGAGCCTGGAATCTGCGTTCTCGGCGCTGGGCCACGGTTTCGAGGCCGGCGCCGCCGCCGCCGTCCAGTCCCTGCGCGGCTCGGCGGGCGCCGTCACCGGCGAGGTCGAGGCCCATACCCGTGACGCCTCCGCGCGCCTGGTCGAGACTCTCCAGACCCTGCGCCACGGCTCGGCCGAGGTGACCGGCGCCGTCGAGGCCGAGACCGCGGGCCTGCTGGCCCGCTTCCGCGACGCCGCCGACCGGGCCGGCATCGAATTCGGCGAGCGCGGCGCTGCGGCAGTGTCCGCCCTGCGCGGCGCCCTGGACGACCTCAACCGGGAACTGTCCGCCCGCACCGGCGACGCCAGCGGCAGCCTGACCCAGGCCGCCCGCGCCATCTCGGACGACCTCGCCGCTCGCATCGGCGAGATGGAGGCCGCCTTTGGCCAGCACGGCAAGGGCGTCGCCGATCTCCTGGCCAGCCACGCCGAGGAAACCCAGACCCGGATCAGCGGCACCGGCCGCGACATCGTGCTCGCGGTGGCGAGCCAGGGCGCGCGCATCGCCGACACGCTCAGCCAGACCGGCGCCAGCTTCGCCGAGACCGCGGACGTGCGCGTCCGGGCCATCGACGAGACGCTGGGCAGCCGCCTCTCCGCGCTGCAGGAGACCATCGCCCGCGGCGACATCCTGGCCGACCGCATCGGCCGCGACACCGCGACCTTGGGCGAGACCGTCGGAGCCCGTCTGGAGGAGATGGACCGGCTCATCACCGTCAAGGGCCAGGCCGTGGCCGAGACCATCGCGACCCGCGCCCGCGAGGCCGGCAGCCTGGTCGAGACCCATCTCGGCAACCTGGAGGAGCGCTCGGCCAAGCGCGCGGCCGAGATCGGCGACGTCGTGGCGAACCTGGTCGACCACGTCGACGGCCGGATCGACTCCCGCGGCAAGGCCCTGAACGAGGCGCTGGCCGCCCGGACCGGGGAGATGGCCCGGATCATGGAAGAGGGCAGCCGCAACCTGGTCGCGGTGCTCGATGGCCGGGTCGACGGGCTCGGGCAGGATATCGACCGGCGCACCGCCGAGATGGCCCGCCGCATCGCGGGCAGCGCGGAGCATTTCGACGCCGGCGTGATCAACCGCCTGCAGGAGATCGCCAACGCCCTGGAGGAGCGCGCCCGCCTCGTGGACGAGAGCTTTGGCGTGCAGGCCTTCGAGGCGATCCGCCTGATCGAGGCGCGCACCCGCGCCGTGGACGAGGAACTGGCCGGCCGCACCCGCGACCTGGTCGCCACGATCACCGACCGGACCGGCGGGATCGACAAGGCGATGGCCGAGAGCATCGGCACCCTCACGGGTGCCGTGGCGGAATCGACGCGCGTTCTCGAAGCCTCGCTGTCGGGGCGCGTGCAGGAGATCGTCCAGCTGGTGGACGAGCGCGCCGAGAGCGCCGACGCCGCCCTGTCCGCCCGGACCGAGGCCGTGCGCGCAGCCTTCGCCGAGCGTTCGGAGCTGCTGGCGAAGCTGATCGACGAGCGGATCACCGCCATGTCGAGCGAGCTCGACGAGAAGGGCCGGAGCGTGTTCGGGGCGATCGGCGGCCGCATCACCGAGCTGGCGCGCCTGTTCGACCGCGGCGGCACCTCGCTGGCCGAGCTGATCGACCAGCGCGGCGAGAGCGTCCTGTCCAAGCTCCAGCAGACCATCGCGGATGCCGAGCGGATGCTCGAGGCCGGCGAAGGCCGCCTGGGCCACACCCTGTCGAGCCGCACCGCCGATATCAGCGGCCTGCTCGACGAGGGCGTGCGCTCGGTCCACGGGCTGCTCGACGACCGCACCGACCAGATCCGCGTGATGCTGGACGGCCATGCCGGCACCCTGGCCAGCACCCTCGACGGACGCATGGGCCCACTCAACGAGGCACTGGACACTCGCGGCCGCGCGCTGATCGCCGCCGTCGAGGACGCCTTCGGCACCGCCGCCGGCAGCCTGGATTCCCGCACGCAGGCGCTCGGCAGCCTGTTCGACGAGCGTCTCGGCCATCTGGAGAATCTGGTCGAAGGCCGCGGCAATCGCCTCGCCGAGACCCTGGATGCCCGCGCCCAGGGCCTGCGGACCCTGTTCGAGGAGGCCCACACCGCCCTTGACGCCGTGGTGGAAGGCGGCGGCGGTCGCTTCGCCGCCTCGGTCGACACCAAGATCCAGGCCCTGCGGACGATGCTGGAGGAGGCGCCCGCCGCCGTCTCCGCGCTGGTCGAGACCCGCGAGCGCCAGCTCGCCGCGACCCTCGACAGCCGCACGCAGCGCCTGCGCGCCTTGTTCGAGGAGGCCCAGGCCGGCCTGCGCGACCTCGTGGAGGTGCGCGGTCAGGAACTCGCCGACACGATCACGACCCGGACCGAGGGCCTGCGCCAGACCCTCGACGCCGCCCCCACCGACATGGCCGACCTGCTGGACGCGCGCTTTGCGGATCTGCGCACCCTGTTCGAGCGGGCGCAGTCGGAGATCGACCGCCTGGTCGACGGCCGCAGCCGCGAGATCGCCGGGACGATTGAGCACCGGACCCAGGCCCTGCAGAGCGTGATCGAGCAGGCGAGCCCGGCCATCGCCGGCCTGATGGAGGCCCGCGAGCATCAGCTCGCCGAGGCGTTCGAGGCCCGGAGCGGGCAGCTCGAGGCCCTGTTCGAGCGGGCACAGGCGGAGATCGACCGTATGGTCGACGGCCGCGGCCGCGAGATCGCCGGGACGATCGAGCATCGGACCCAGGCCCTGCAGAGCGTGATCGAGCAGGCGAGCCCGGCCATCGCCGGCCTGCTCGAAGCGCGCGAGAACCAGTTCGCCGAGGCCTTCCAGGTCCAGAGCGGTCAGCTCAGGACCCTGTTCGAGCGGGCGCAGTCCAGCCTCGAAACCTCGGTGGAGAACCGCGGCCGGGAGATCGCCATGGCGGTCCAGGCGCGCACGCAGGACCTGCGCAACCTCCTCGACGCGGCGCCCACCGGCGTCGCCGCCCTCCTGGATGCCCGGATCGAGACCCTGCGCGGGACCTTCGACGAGGCACGTTCGTCGATCGAGGCCCTCGTCGACGAGCGCAGCCAGTCTCTGCTCGACGCCGCGCACGGCCGCACCGGCTCGCTGGTCGAGGCCTTCGACGCGCGGATCCGTGACCTGGACGGCGTCGTGGAAGGGCGCACCGCCGCCCTGGTGCACTCCGTCGAGACGCAGACCGAGGCCCTGGCCCGCGGGGTCGATGCCCGCGCCGACGCCTTCACCCAGCGCATCGACAGCCGCATGCGGTTGTTCGCCACCCTGGTCGCCCAGCGCGCCGAGACGCTGGCCAACGCCTTCGACGACCGCCACGACGCCTTCGCCGGCCTCATGGACGAGCGCACCGCCAGCCTGGTCGCGGCGCTCGACGAGCGGGCGCGGGCCCATGCCGAGCAGGTCGACGCGCACAACGCCGCCCTGGCCGAGACGCTCAGCCGGCGCGAGGCCGCGCTGGCGGGCCTGATCGACGCTCGCACCGAGGCGCTGGGGGCCGGCTTCGAGCGCCGCGCCACCGCGCTCGGCGCCCTGGTCGATGCCCGCGGCGAGGCCCTGTCGCGCCGTCTCGCGGAGAGCGCCGAGGCGCTGGTCCGTGCCATCGAGGAGAAGGGCGGGGCGCTGATCGCCAGCGTCGACGGCAGCGGCCGTGCGGTCGGCGACAGCCTGGAAGGGCATGTCGCGCGCCTGCGCGCCGCCATCGACGGGCCGATGCTCGACCTGTCCCGCGCCATGGCCGACCGCGCCGATGCGATCGAGCGGGTGCTGATCGAGACCGGCGTGCCGCTGGCCGAGACCCTGCGGCTGCAGACCGAGGAACTCGCCGCGCAGTCGCGGGCCTCGGCCGAGCTGCTCCGCGCCGCCATCGACGACGGTGCCGGCCGCGCCCTCACCGAGCTGTTCGAGACCAACGACCGGCTCGGCCGGGAGCTGGGCGCCGTCCTCCAGCGGATCGAGGGCGCCAACGCGGCGCTCGGCGAGCTGGTCTCCGGGGCCGGCACCAACCTCGGCGCGATCGAGCAGGGGCTGGCCGGCCGGGTCGAGCAGGTCCAGACGGCGCTCCAGCGCATTGCTTCCGAGACCGGTCGCGCCACTGCGGGCGTCGCAGCCCAGGTCGAGGCCCTGCGCGAGGTCGCCAACACGGCGCTCCGCGAGGCGTCCGGCCTGGCCGAGACCCTCGACGGCCGTGGCCGTGCGCTCGGCGAGCAGACGTCCGTGCACGTGTCGGCGCTCGACCGGGCGGCGTCCTCGCTCGCGGCGATCGAGGAGCGGTTGGGGGCGACCCTGTCGGGCCGCGAGGCCGCACTCGCGCAGGCGCTGGCCGGCTTCGAGGCCCGCGCCAACGTCCTGGAGCAGCAGGGCGGGGCGCTCGCCGAGACGATCGAGCGCACCTTGCGCAGTGCCGAGGAGCGCGCCCGCGCCGTCGGCGAGTCGCTGACGCGCTCGGCGGAGGGTGCCGGCGCGTCCGTCACCAGCGCCTTCGAGGGCTTGAAGGACAGTGCCGGCGCCGAGGGCGAGAAGGCGGCCCAGGGCGTGCGCCAGGCGATCGAGGAGGCGGCGCGGGAGATGCGCAGCGGTCTCGACGAGGCGCAGACCAAGTTCGGCGCGTCCGTGTCGTCCCTGCGGGAGATGGCGGGCTCGATCCGCGGCGAACTCGACGCGACCCGCGCCGAACTCGCCCGGGGTGTCCTCGATCTGCCGCGCGAGACGCAGGATGCCACCGGCGAGATGCGCCGGGTGGTGGCCGACCAGATCAAGGCGCTCAACGAGCTGTCGGCCCTGGTCTCCCGCACCACCCGCTCGGTGGACGTGGCTCAGCCGCAGGCCCAGCGCCGGGTGGCGGAGGGCGGTTCCCGCTCCGCCGCTCCGGCGCAGGTGAGCAGCGCTCCGGCTCCGACCGCGACGCAGGCTCAGCCGGTCTCGGCTCCGGCCCTGCCGGCGCCCCAGGCTCCGGCGCGGTCTACCGCAGGCCCGGCCCGGATCGAGGCGCCGCGGCCCTCCGCGACCGCCCGCCCCGTCGCCATGACGGCCGGCGGTGCCAAGCGCGGCTGGCTGTCCGACCTGCTGACCCGCGCCTCCCTGGACGAGGACGACGATGCCGAGGCGGAGGCGACCAATGCCGCCGCCCCGGCGCCGGCAGGCCGCCCGTCCCAGGCAACGTCCCAGCAGGCATCGTCCCAGGCTCCTGCCGAGACCGGGCGGATCGCGCTGGACACGATCTCGACCGACATCGCCCGGATGATCGAGCACCGGACCGTAGTCGACCTGTGGGAGCGCTATCGCCGGGGCGAGCCGAACCTGTTCGACCCGCGCATCTACACCCCGCAGGGCCGGACTACCTTCGCGGAGATCCAGCGCCGCTACCGGTCGGACGCGGAGTTCCGCCGCAGCGTCGACCGCTACGTGGGTGAGTTCGAGCGGCTCCTGGGCGACGTGGTCAAGAACGACAGCGACGCCAAGCGGACCGACGCGTACCTCACCTCGGAGACCGGCAAGGTCTACACCATGCTGGCCCATGCCAGCGGGCGCTTCGACGGGGCGTAGGACGACAGAAGGCCCGGGCGCTCAATAAGCGCCCGCGCCGCAGGACAAGGACCTTCAGAGCAGACCGAGGCCGACGAGTTCGCGGCGCAGGGCCTCGGGCATCTCGGCGAGGTCCCCCGACTGCCCGGCCCCGAGATCGGCCGGCGCGTCGCGGGCCGTGAGGTAGCGCCAGCCCTGGAACGGGCGGCAGGGGCGGGGCGACACCGGAACGAGGCGCGGGTCGAAGACCAGCCGGCAGCGCGGGATGCCGTCCTCCCCGGTCAGCTTCTCGATCGCGGTGATCGCTTGCCGGCAGGACAGGGTCCCGCGGATCACCCAGTAGATCGAGCCCTTGCCGGTAATCTCGCGATGCCGCTTGGGCAGGGTGCGGGTGACGTGGAACGGGTCGGCCGGCCGGCCCTCGCGCAGCGCCTCGGTCCGGAACCGCTCCTGACGGGCTTCGAGGTCGGCGATGGAGTCGGGTCCGACGGAGAGCTTGATCAGGTTCAGGGCCACGGGGGTTTTCCTGCCTCACGACCCTCGGCGGGCGGGCGCCCCTGATAGCAGGGCCTCTCCGCGCCGTCAGGCGAACAGGGCGAGCCGCTGCTCCGGCGGCAGGGCGTCGATCGCCGCGAAGCTCAGGATCGGCGCGTCCGGTTCGGCGGCGGGTTCGGGGGCGGCGGCGTCATGGTCGGCCCAGTCCGCGTCGGGCCAGTCCGCGTCGGGCGCTGCATCGGCGACATCGGCCTGGTCGGCCGCGTCGTCGCCGAGCATGACCGGGGCGGGCGTTTCGGCCGCCTCGAACACCTCGGCTTCCGCCACGTATTCGGTCTCCTCCCCGCCCGAAACCGGCAGGAATACGATGTCCTCGTGGAGCGGTGGGCTGCCGGGGTGGGCGACGCGGGCCGCCGCCGTGACGGCCGGAACCTCGAGGGCGATGTAGCGGTCGATGTCGCTCTGGCAGAGGTCGAGCGGCGGGGCTTCCGGGCCGATCGCCGGATCGCGCGGCATCGGCGGGACCCGCTGGGGCTCGCCGCCCCAGATCGCGATCATCGAGGCGAGCCGGTCCTCGAGGTAGCGCAGGGTGTAGACGATCCGGGCGGTGCGCTGGGCGGTGAGATCCTGGAACGAGCAGGCGGTGTAGATCGCCGTCGCGTGCCGATCGAGGGCGTCACAGGTCGGCGCGTCGGAGCCGCGCTCGCGCAGGGTCCAGGCCGCCTCCTGGATCGCCTCGGCCGAGCCGAGGATGTCGGAGGTCGCCTGCTCGGTCTCCCGCACGATGGCGTCCAGCGCCAGGGAGGCCTGCGAGAGGCGGGTCGGCTCGTTGTCCCGCGTGCTGATCGCGGCGATCTCGGCCTTGGTCTGACTGATCGCCGCGGCCATCTCGATCAGGTTGCCGTGCAGCTGCCCGACGGTCTGGTGGTCCCGGTCGGTGGTCACCGCGCGTTCGAGCCGGCTCATCGCACCGAGCAGCATCTCGGTCTCGGCGGCGCGGTTGCGGCGGGCGTACTCGGCCAGGAACCAGCGCCCGCGCTCGGTGAGACCGATCGTCGCCTCGATCGCCTCGTATTCGGCCGGGGCACTCGCGGGGGCAGAACCGGACATGGGATCCCTCCGAACCCGAAAGGCCGGTGCGGCGACGGCCGGCACGCGGCACGACCCGGAGGCCCGCAAATTGACAGGGAGGGTTTAACGGGCGCTTACGGCGTCCGGGCTCCGAACCCGCCTCGTCCGAGAAACCCCCATCCGTGCTTCGTCCATCCGGCCCGGCGCGCCTGTCGCTGCTCTACGCCGTCGTCTTCACCGAGATCGGCATCGCAATGCCGTTCATGCCGCTCTGGCTCGACGGCCTCGGCCTCGATGCCCGGGTGATCGGCGTGCTCCTGGCCCTGCCGATCGCCACCCGGATCGTCGCGACGGCGCCGCTGATGAGCCTGCTCGACCGGGGCCTGGGCCCGCGCCGGCTGATCCTGCTCGGCAGCCTCGCCCTCAGCCTGACCTACGCGCTGATGCCCGGCGCCGCCGGGATCGGCTGGCCCGTGCTCGCGCTGCTGATCCTGCTCAACGCGGTGGCCGGCGCGCCGCTGGTCCCGTGCATCGACTACCTGACCCTGGCGGCCGTGCGCCGGGATGCCCGCTTGGTCTATGCCCGGATCCGGATGGCGGGCTCCATCGCGTTCCTGCTTGCCAACCTCGCGGGCGGCCTCTTGCTCTCGGCGCTGGGCGGCCAGCTCGCGGTGCCGCTGCTGCTCACCGGCCTCGCCCTGGCGGCGGGCTTCGTGGCCTGGCGCAGCCGCTCGGTCGTGGCCCTGCCGCAGGTCCCCGCCGGCACGGTCCGGCCACGCCTGCCGCTGACGCTGTGGCTGTGCATCGGCGCGGCGGCGGCGATCCACGCGAGCCACGGGGCGATCTACGGGTTCGGCAGCATCTACTGGACGAGCCAGGGCATTTCGCCGGTCTGGGTCGGCGCGCTCTGGGCGACCGGGGTGCTGGCCGAAATCGCGCTGTTTGCCGGCATCACCGCCCTGCCCCCGTCCTGGCGGAATCCGGTGCGGCTCCTGGCCCTCGGCGCCGGTGCCGCGATCCTGCGCGCCATCGGCATGTATCTCCTGGGCGATCACCTGGCCGCCCTGGTGCCGCTTCAATGTCTGCACGGCCTGACCTTCGGGGCGACGCAGCTCGGCGCGATGGCGGCGGTGTCGGCCTTCGCCCCCGAGGGCGCGCGCGGGCGGGCGCAGGGCACGCTGAGCGCGGTCAATGCCGGCATCTCCGTGGGGGCGACCCTGGTGAGCGGCCTCGCCTACCGGGCCGGCGGCCCCCTCGCCTTCCTGCTGATGGCGCCGCTCGCCGCCTGCGGCCTGGGCCTGGCGCTCGCCTCCGGCCGCGTGACGATGGAGACGGATCGTCAACCGTAATGTCGACATAACCCCACGGCAGGGTGGTGCCTCCAATCGAGGAGTGAGGGTCTTGCTGAGCGAGGGCATGGTTCCCGGCGCGTCGCTGCGGGACCGGCCGGCCGACGGCCGGTTGGCGCTCGACGGGCGCTGGACCGCCGATCAGGCGCCGACCGTCGAGGCGAATGCGGCGCGTCTCCTGGCCGTGGGCCGGGCCGGCGCCGTGGCGGTCGACCTGTCGGGGATCGAACGGCTGGATACGCTGGGCGCCTGGGTGCTCGAGCGGACTCGCGCCGAGATCGCGCAGGCGGGCGGCACGCTGACCTATGTCGGGGTACGGCCCGAGCACCGCACCCTTCTGGGCGAGGTGCGCCTGCCCGAATCCGAAAGCGCGCCCTCGGCCCGGCTCGGCCGCATCGTCGGCGTCCTCGATACGGTCGGCCGCGAGACGGTGCGCGGCGGCCACGCGTTCGTCACCGCCCTCGCCTTCCTGGGCGAGGTGATCGCTGCCTGCGGGCGCGTCGCCCTGCGGCCGGGCACGTTCCGGGGCACGGCCCTCGTCAACCAGATCCAGCAGGTGGCGTTCAACGGGACGCCGATCATCGTGCTGATCTCGTTCCTGGTCGGCGGCATCGTCGCCCAGCAGGGCATCTTCCAGCTCCAGCGCTTCGGCGCCCAGACCTTCGTGGTGAACCTGATCGGGCTGCTGATCCTGCGCGAGATGGGCGTGCTGCTCACCTCGATCATGGTCGCGGGCCGGTCCGGCTCGGCGATCACCGCCGAGATCGGCTCGATGCGGATGCGCGAGGAGGTCGACGCCCTGCGGGTCATGGGCCTCGATCCCGTCGAGATCCTGATCGTGCCGCGGGTGCTGGCCCTGATGGTCGGCCTGCCGATGCTGACGCTGATCGGCGACATCGCCGCGCTCACCGGCGGCGGCCTCACCGCCATGCTGTATGGCGGGCTGACGCTGGATCAGTTCCTGGTCCGGCTCCAGGCGGCCGTGGGCGTGCACCACGTCATGGTCGGCCTGATCAAGGCGCCGTTCATGGCGCTGATCATCGGGATCCTCGCCACGATCGAGGGCTTCGCCGTTGAGGGCTCGGCCGAGTCGCTCGGCCGCCACGTCACCGCCTCAGTCGTGAAGTCCATCTTCATGGTCATCGTCCTCGATGGATTGTTCGCGGTGTTCTTCGCCGCGATCGATTTCTGAGCCCGTCCAGATGATCGCCCCCGCCATGCCCGAGACCGAAGCCGGCCCCGCGCCCATCATCCGGGTGCGCGACCTCGTGGTCGGATTCCGTGACCGGAACATCCTGAAAGGTCTGAACCTCGATATCCGGGCGGGCGAGATCATGGGCTTCGTCGGGCCGTCGGGCCAGGGCAAGTCGGTACTGACCCGGACGATCCTGGGCCTCACGCCCAAGCGGGCGGGCACGATCGAGGTGTTCGGCCGCGACGTCGACGGCATGACCCATGCCGAGCGGCGGCGGATGGAGCAGCGCTGGGGTGTGCTGTTCCAGCAGGGCGCCCTGTTCTCGGCGCTCACGGTCAAGCAGAACATCCAGATGCCGATGCGCGAGCACCTGAACCTGTCCGAGCGCCTGCTCGACGAGTTCGCCCGGCTCAAGATCGAGATGGTCGGCCTCAAGCCGGACGCGGCCGACAAGCTGCCCTCGGAGCTGTCCGGCGGCATGATCAAGCGCGCGGCGCTCGCCCGCTCCCTGGCGCTCGATCCCGAGATCCTGTTCCTCGACGAGCCGACCTCGGGGCTCGACCCGATCGGCGCGGGCGAGTTCGACGACCTCGTCTCGACCCTGAAGGAGACGCTGGGCCTGACCGTGTTCATGGTCACCCACGACCTCGACAGCCTCTACACCGCCTGCGACCGGATCGCGGCGCTGGGCGACGGCCAGATCATCGCCGCCGGCACGATCGACGAGATGCTGGCGAGCGACCACCCCTGGTTGCGCTCGTACTTCCACGGCAAGCGGGCCCGCGCCATCACCTCCGGGGTGCCGGCGCATGCCTGACCGCCCCTTCCCCCTGATCCCGTCCCGGTTCCGCTCGGAATCGTGGACACGCAGCTCGGCCGGACCCTGGTCGCCGAGCGGAACCGCAGGCTGACCGCATGGAAACCCGCGCGAACTACGCCCTCATCGGGGCCTTCACCCTCGCCGTGATCCTGGCGGGCTTCGGCACCGTGCTGTGGCTCTCCGGCGGCTCGTCGCGGCAGGTCAGCCAGACCGTCCGCATCGTGTTCTCCGGCTCGGTCGGGGGGCTCTCCCGCGGGTCGAGCGTGAACTTCAACGGCATCAAGGTCGGCGAGGTCACCGATATCCGCCTCGCCCCGCAGGATCCGCGCCGGGTGCTCGCCCAGATCAAGGTCGATCCCTCGACGCCGCTCCGGGCCGATACCCGCGCCCGCCTCGATTCGGCGATGCTGACCGGCGTCTCGGTGATCTCCCTGTCGGGCGGCAACGCCGACGCGCCGGTGCTCACGCCGATGGCCAATGGCGAGCCGCCGACGATCTTCGCCGATTCCTCCGACATGCAGGACATGATGGCGCTCGCCCGCCAGGTGGCCCAGCGGGCGGACGACATGCTCGCCCGGCTCGACCGGATCGTGGCCGGCAATGAGGGCGCGATCAACCGCGCGCTCACCAACGTCGAGGCGTTCTCGAAGACGCTCGCCGATGCCGGCCCGAACATCGCGACCCTGGTCAAGGCGGTGGACGGGGTGAAGCTCGGCCACGTCATCGACAATGCCGACCGCTTCTCCGCCGCCCTGTCCAAGTCCAGCCCCGACATCGAGGGGGCGGTGCACGATGCCCGCTCGCTCGCGGCCAAGCTCAACGCCTCCGCCGACAAGATCGACGGGGTGCTCAACGGCGCCCAGAGCTTCCTCGGCTCCGCCGCGGGCCAGGAGGGCTCCAGCACGTTTACCGAGATCCGCGCGGCCGCGGTCTCGGTGCGCGACGCCGGCAAGGCCTTCCGGGTCATGTCGGAGAACCTCGACAAGCGCACGGCCAGCATCTCGACCAATTTCGGCCGCCTCAGCGGCACCGGCCGCCGCGAGGTGGAGGCCCTGTCGGGGGACGGACAGCGCACGCTGAACACCCTGAACCGCACCGTGCGCAGCCTGGAGCGCGATCCGAGCCAGGTGATTTTCGGCGGCAAGCCGTCGTTGCCCGAATACAACGGCGGCCGGTGAAAGTGCCGTGTGCCGGGTCGATGTGTCCCGGCGCACGGCACGGATACGGGCGAGGGATAGTTTCTGCGGCATAGCTTATACAGCTCGGCCGCTCGCCGGCGGGGTTCCTCAGGTTTGCGTATGGCCCGCTCGTCCCATCTCCTCGCCGCCGCCGCGCTGCTCGCCACCCTGCTGGGCGGCTGCGGCGGCGGCGCGGCACCGCTGACCTTCGATCTCGCGGCGCTCCCCCCGGCCGGGCGCCCGGTCGCGGCCGGCCGCTCGATCGCGGTCTCGGAGCCGGTGGGCATCCAGCCGTTCGAGGCCGACCGGATCATCGTGCGCGAAGCTGGCGGCGCCCTCGCCTTCCTGGGGGGCGGCCAATGGGCCGACCGGCTACCGCGCCTGATCCAGACCCGCCTCCTCCAGAGCCTGGAGAATTCCGGCCGGCTCCGCTCGGTCAGCCGGCCCGGCGACAAGGTCGTGGCCGATTACCAGCTGATCAGCGAGATCCGCGCCTTCGACATCCAGGCCACGACCGGGGAGGCGGTGGTCGACCTGTCGCTGAAGCTCGTGGCCGACGGCACCGGCAAGGTGACTGCCGCCCGGATCTTCACCGCCCGCGTGCCCGTGGCCAAGATCGATGCCGGCAACGGCGCCCAGGCCCTCGACCAGGCGCTGACCCTCGTGCTGACCGACGTGGTGCGGTGGGTGAATTCCGGGCGGTGATCGGACATCATGGCGGCCACACGCGGCCGTCCTTCAAGCGCCCGGCTGTATAATCAGTCGATTGGAGATGGCGCTTCGTCAGCCCGGAATACGCCCAGGACGATCATTTGCTCCGGTCGGTCTTGCGTGAGCGCCAAGACAGCTCTCATGTCGCCGGCACGCACGATGAAGGTTTCTTCGCCGTGTCGCATGCCTAGGCGGACGACATCCTCCGAATGTGTCAGGGTCTCGCGATCTTTCGAGACGTGCTCGACCTTTTCGAGAAGGCGGCTCACGTCGATGTCGTTGACGTCGCGCGCCTGCATGCGGTCGACGGCATGCTGGGTGAACACCGTGTTCATGGGTGACGATCCCCTGACTCGGATCCGAACATCCGCTTGACGTCGTCGAGCGTGCGCAGCTTCCCGTCCCGAATATCGCGTTTCGCCGCTCCGATCATCGGGCCGACCAGTTCCTGAAGCGCGATGCCCAGAACGTCGGCCTCACTCAATGCGCGGCGCATCCTGTTTTCGTAGCGGGCGCCCCCCCCAGCCGTACAAGCCCATGGCCGACAAGACGATCACGAGAAGCCAGAAGGAGCGGCTGTAGGGCGTGGCGCTCCGATCGAGGCGTTGTACTCCGTCGATCGTCTTCGTGATCTCGAAGATGTAGGCGCCGGCCAGGACGTTTCCAAGAAGACCAAGGAGGCCGAGGCCGACGGCTTTCACCAGGGGGGTGGTCGAAGAGCAACCGCGTGATGCGCTCCACGAATCCGCCCCTGATTCCCTTGAGCTCCGTTCAGCCTTGAGCTTGCTGCGACGCGACGATTCGCGCAAGAAGACAACACCGTCCGGTCACTCCATCACCGCGGCCTTCATGATCACCACCATGGTGGCCCGGGCCGGGCCTTCGGTGCAGCGCACGAGGTGCGGGCGGTCGCAGCGGTAGCGCAGGGTCTCGCCGGCCCGGGCCCGCTGCACGATCCCGCCGATCTCGACCTCGAACGCGCCCTCGGCGACCGAGAGCGATTCCACCGAGCCGCGCTGGTGCGGGTCCGAATCGAGCACGCCGCCGGGATCGGCCGTGACCTCGTACCATTGCAGCCACTCGATCGTCTTGATCCAGCCGATGATCGCCAGCCGCACCTTGCCGTCTTCCGAGACCAGGATCGGCGTGTCCGCCCGGGAGGTTTTTTCGATGAACGGCTCCTCGTCGCCGGCCGCCAGCACCCGGTCGATCGACACGTCGAGCGCCTGCGACAGCCGCCAGATCGTCGCGAGCGTCGGGTTGGTCTCGTTGCGCTCGATCTGGCTGATGATCGATTTCGCCACGCCCGATTGCTCGGCGAGCTCCGACAGCGAGAGGTTGTAGGCCTTACGCAGGCGCTGGATCGTCTTGCCGAGCTGACCGGAGAGCACCTGCGCCCCGGTCAGCAGGTCGCGTCCGCGCGCCCGGTCGGGCCGTTCCGCCTGGTCCTGCATCGTCACCGGTCCACCCAGGCCGTTCCGTTATCCGAACGATCGTGCGCTTCTTCAAACGCAATCGCCGCCCGGACGCAAGGCGGGCACCCCGCTTAAGTTAGGACCAGATCGCGTGAAAGTGGTGGACCGGGCCGTGACCGGAGCCGATCTCCAACCGGTCGGCCGCGCTGAGCGCCGCCGTGAGGTAGTCCTTGGCGGCAGCCACCGCCTCCGGCAGCGTCAGCCTCCGGGCGAGCCCGGCCGTGATCGCGGAGGAGAGGGTGCAGCCGGTCCCGTGGGTGTTGTGCGTGGCGATGCGCGGGGCCGCGAAGGTCTGCGCGTGGCCGTCGGCGGTCACGAGGTGATCGACGCTCAGGGCGCCAGTCCCGTGGCCGCCCTTGATCAGCACCGCGCGGGCGCCGAGCGCCACCAGCCGCCGGGCCTGGGCTGCCGCTCCGGCCTCGTCCTCGGCCACGGCCTCGCCGAGCAGCACCGCCGCCTCCGGCAGGTTGGGGGTGATCAGGTCGGCCCGCGTCAGCAACCGGTCCCGGAGCGCCGCCACGGCGTCCTCGGAGATCAGCCGGTCGCCGCTGGTGGCGACCATCACGGGATCGAGGACCACCGGGATCGTGGCGGCATGCCGCACCAGCCCGTCGGCCACCGCTTCGATCACCGCGATCTGCGACAGCATACCGATCTTCACGGCGTCGACCGCGAGGTCGGAGAAGACGCTGTCGATCTGCCGGGCCACGAAATCCGCCGGCACGTCGTGGATGCCCTGGACGCCTCGTGTGTTCTGCGCGGTCAGCGCCGTGATCACGCTGGCGCCGTAGACGCCGAGCGCCGAGAAGGTTTTCAGATCGGCCTGGATGCCGGCGCCGCCGCCGGAATCCGAGCCGGCGATCGTGACCGCGATCGGGCTAGCGCCGCTCATCGGGCGGCTCCCCGCGCCGCCAGGGCGGCGTCGATGGCCGCGCGCAGCTCCCGGGCGCGCTGCCGCACCGGCTCGGTGCCGAACAGGGCGGTGATCACCGCGACGCCGTCCGCCCCCGCGGCGATTACCGGGGCGGCGTTGTGCAGGCCGATCCCCGCGATGGCGCCGAGCGGCAGGCCCGCGCCCCGGGCGAGCCGGGCCCGGAAGGCGATACGCGAAAACCCGTCGAGGCCGACCGGCGGGTCGGGATTGTCCTTGCTGGTGGTGGCGAACACGCCGCCGATGCAGGCGTAGTCCACCGGGAGCCGGTACAGCTCGTCGGCCTGGGCGGCATTCTTCACGGTCAGCCCGATGATCGCCCCCTCCCCCAGGAGGCGGCGCGCCTCGGCCGAGTGGAGATCGCTCTGGCCGAGATGCACCCCGTCCGCCCCCGCCGCCAAAGCGAGGTCGACCCGGTCGTTGACCAGGACCGGCACCCGGCCCCCCACGGCCGCCTGGATCGCGCGGATCCGCGCGAGGGCGGCGCGGGCATCCGGGATGTCCTTCTCGCGGTATTGGAGCAGGGTGGCGCCCCCCATCACGGCGTCGGCGGCGAGCCGGGCCAGGTGGTCGCCGTCGGCGCCGCAGATTCCGACATCGAGGAGGCCGTAGAGCCGCAGGTCGACGGGCCGGCTCCCGGCCGTCGCGGAGGTCGCGCTCGCTGCCATCGTGGTCGCCTGCCCCTCGCCGGAATTGGCCCCGCGCCGGCACATCTCCGGCGGCCCTGTTTGGGCAGCGGTCGCCGGCTTGGCAACCCGTCCGGTCACACGGCCGCGTTGACGCGGGGCGATCCTGTCCCCCTATAGGGATGGATCCGGTCTGAAAGAATCCCGCGCCCGGCGGGAGAGGGTTTCGAGGGGCGATGACGGTCGGCGAGGCGCAGACGGGTGCGGGTGGGGTACAGGCCCTGCCGGAGCGCTCCTCCGTGGGCCTCGTCGCGGTGATCGTCGCGGCGACCAAGGGGGAGCCGCGCGCCCTGACCATCCGGGTCCCGGACCAAGCGCCGGGCCGCGGCGACGGCCTGCCGGCCGGGCCGCTCGTGCCCGAGCACGCCACCCTGGAGCGCGGCCTGCGCGCCTGGGTCGAGCGGCAGACCCACCAGCGCCTCGGCTATGTCGAGCAGCTCTACACCTTCGGCGACCGCGACCGCTCCGGCGGCGACGAGGCCCCGGAGGCGCACGCGCTCTCGGTGGCCTATCTGGCCCTGGTCCGCGAGGAGCGCCCGGCCGGCCTTGCTGAGGCGGCGTGGCAGAACTGGTACCGCTACCTCCCGTACGAGGATTTTAGGAAGGGCCGCCCGCCCCAGCTCGACGCGATCGAGACGCGGCTCGCGGCCTGGGCGGCCGAGCCCGAGGATTGCGCAATCCGGACCCGCCGCCTCGACCGGCTCGGCCTCACCTTCGGGATGAACGGCGGCACCTGGAACGAGGAGCGGGTGCTCGAGCGCTACGAGTTGCTGTTCGAGGCCGGCCTGATCCCGGAGGCGCGGGGCAATGCCGGCCCGGCGGTGCCGAACGACCCGGCCGGCGTGCCCATGGCCTTCGACCACCGCCGGGTTCTGGCGACCGCGATCGGCCGCTTACGCGGCAAGATCAAGTATCGCCCGGTGGTGTTCGAGCTGATGCCCCCGGCCTTCACCCTGCTCCAGCTCCAGCGCACCGTCGAGGCGCTCTCGGGCACGCAGCTGCACAAGCAGAACTTTCGCCGCCTCGTGGCCCAGCAGGGGCTGGTGGAGGAGACCGAGGCGATCACCCGCGGCACCGCCGGCCGGCCGGCCCGGCTGGTGCGCTTCCGGCGGGAGGTTCTTTTGGAAAGGCCGGCCCCGGGGCTGCGGCTGCCGTCGCGGCGGGTGGGGTAATTTACCGCGCTCGGCGCGTACGCACCGACGGTCGCGGAGGCGACATTGTCGACCCCACGCCACATCAGGCCGGCATCAAGCTCTCAGGCGATGGCCGCCCGGTGCGCCACAGCCAGACCGCCGTCAGCACCAGCAGCACGGTCGCGACGGCGCCGGTGCAGTCCAGCGCGTCCCAGCCGGCCCAGCGGCCGGGGCCGAGGAGGCGCACCAGAACCGGGCCGACGATCTGTCCGGCCGCGAAGGCGGCGGTCATGCGGGCGAGAAGCGGTGTCGGGTTGTCGGGCCGCGCCTCGCGGGCCAGTTGCAGGCCCGCCATGGTGGCGACCATGAACGTGCCGCCCACCAGGATCGCCGAGGCCGCGACTGCCCAGAGGGCGTGGGCGGCCAGGGGCAGGCCGGTGCCGAGCGCCATCACGCCCTGCGCCACCGCCCAGAGGCACTGGCGCGGCACGCGCGTCAGCCAGCGGGCCACGGCCGCGACCGACAGGGCGGCGGCCAGGCCGAACAGCGGCCAGGTCAGGCCGAACACCCTTGGGTCGGAGGCGAGCGCGCGCGCCATTGCGGGCAGGAACGTGGCCGGCACGATGTAGCCGAACCCGAAGATGCCGTAGCACAGGACCAGGGCCGCCTGCCCGCTCCGGGCGGGTCGGACCAAGGAAGCGGCTTCGCGCTCCTCGATCCGGGCCGGGGCCGTGCCCTGCCTCCGGGACAGGGACCAGACCAGCACCGTGCCGAGCCCCGCGACCAGTCCCAGTTCGAGCCACAGCCGGGCCGCCGGCTGGATTCCGCCGAGCCAGGCCAGCGTGCCGGCGAGCGCGATCCCTAAGCCGACGCCGGTGTAGATCCATGCGCCGAACTGCGCGACGCCGCGCCGGGCGAGCTCGGCCAGGCACCAGCCGCTGGCGCAGACCAGGGCCCAGGCGCTGAACAATCCAGCCAGGGCGCGCAATCCGATCCCGAGACCGGCCGGCCCGTCATGGTCGACCGCCGCCATCGCCACCGTGGTGAGCGCCACGCCGACGAGGCTGAGGAGAAGTCCCCGCCGCGGATCGCGCGCGAACCCCGACGCCGTCAGGGCGCCGACCAGATACCCGACATAGTTCGCCGCCGCCCATTCGGCGCCCGCGGCGGCGCTCAGGGTGCCGTCGCGCATCATCAGCGGCATCAGCGGCGTGAACGCGAACCGGCCGATTCCCATGGCGACCGCGAGGGCGACGAGGCCGCTGGCGACGATCGGCCAGGGCGCGCCCTTGGACGCGGTCGAGGTGTGATGGGGCGTGCTCATGGGCGTCTGGTCGGGCAAGGCCAGCGCGGCCTCGCCGTCCCGTATGGCGCTGTTGCCCGTCAGGGCCAAGGCCGGGCGGTCTGCGTGGATCGAGCCGCAGGCCCTATCCGTAGGTATGATCGTCGGCGGGGAACCGCCCGGCCCGGACCTCGTCGGCGTAGGCCTTCACGGCCTCCTCGATATGGCCCCGCAGCGACCCGAACTGGCGCACGAATTTCGGGGTCTTCTCGGAGAGGCCGAGCATGTCCTCCAGCACCAGGATCTGCCCGTCGCAGACCGCCGAGGCGCCGATGCCGATCGTGGCGGCGGTGACCTGGGACGACGTCGCGATGGCGCGCGCCACCGGCTCGACGATGCCCTCCAGCACGATCGCGAAGGCGCCGGCCTCGGAGATCGCGCGGGCATCTTCCAGCAGGCGGCGCTCGTCGTCCGGAGCCCGTCCCTGGACCTTGAACCCGCCCATCGTGTTCACCGCCTGCGGGGTGAGGCCGATATGGCCCATAACCGGCACGCCGCGCTGGACCAGGAACGCCACCGTCTCGGCGAAATGCGCCCCGCCCTCCAACTTGATCGCCCCCGCCCCGGTCTCCTTGAGCACCCGGGAGGCGTTGAGGAAGGCCTGCTCCCGGCTGGCCTCGTAGGAGCCGAACGGCATGTCGACCACCACCAGCGCCTTGGCGGTGCCGCGGATCACCGCCTGCGCCTGCAGGATCATCATCTCCAGGGTGACCGGGATGGTCGATTCCATCCCGTGCATCACCATGCCGAGCGAATCGCCCACCAGGATGAAGTCGCAATAGGGATCGACGATCCCGGCGGTGTGGGCATGGTAGGCGGTGAGCGCGATGATCTTGCGCCCCTCGGCCTTGCGCTTGCCGATGTCGACGGCTCGGAGCCGGCGGGACTGCACGACCTGCGACATGGTTCGGACCTTTTTTGGCTCATCGGGGTCGAGAGTGGGTGTGGTCCCTCGTTCGAGTCACCGAACCCATAGGTTGGCGCATGACACCAACCCTCTGAAGGGCAAACGCTTTCCCCTCCCCGCAAGGGTTACGGCCTACACGGTTTTGAGGCACCGGCGCTGCCGCAGGCCGCGACGCGCCCCCTCTCCCGTGCGGGAGAGGGTTGGGGTGAGGGACCAGGTCTTTCCGGAGAAGTGGCATCCCTCACCCTGTCCCTCTCCCGCACGGGAGAGGGGACCCGCGCCTCCTCCGCCAGCGGGATGACCAAGGCTCTGACTGAAACCTGTATAGCCCGTAGCCGCAAGGGGGAGGAGAGCGCGTGGCGTTTTTCGCCGGGCGGTATACACCGCCCGGCCCCGCCGGTCAGCGCCCCGCCTGCGGTTCGGCCCCCGCCTTCCAGGCCGGGTCCTCGCGCAGGGCCGTGGTCTCGTGCGTCTCCTGCCAGCCCTCGACGCCCTCGGGGAACCAGCGCACGCCGGTATAGCCCTTGCGGACCAGGCGCTTGGCCGCATTCCAGCTGCCCCAGCACTCGACGTGGCAGAAGACCACGACGGGCTTGGCCCGATCGCCGCCGGTCAGCTCGGCGACCCGGGTGTAGAACAGGGCCTCGCGCTCCGGCGCCAGGGGCTCGGCCCCGGCCTCCGGCAGCCAGACCGAACCGGGGATCGAGGGATGCACCGGCAGCCAGAGGCGGCCGGCGGGGAAGTTCGCCGGCTTGCGGTCGGGGGCGGCGACGTCGATCAGAACCGGCTTGTCCGGCCCCGCCATCAGCGCGGCGAGTTTCTCGGCGTCGATCACCGCGGCGCCGGCCAGCGTCTGCGGGGTGTAACCCTTGGGCGGGCCGGCATAGAGCCCCTCCGGCTCGGGCACGTTCACGGGCGAATCCGCCGGCGCGGCGGCGAGGCAGCCGACGGCGGCCAAAGCCGCCGCGAGCCGGCCGATCAGGGTCGCGCGCATGGTCAGTTCGTCGGGCTTGGCGGGGTGAAGCTGTGATGCCAGCTGCCCCCGGCATTGTCGCTCGCCGCGACCTGGAGCGGCTTGCCGTCCGGCTTGAACGCGAAGTTGATCACCGGGTTCGACGAGATCGAGATGTCCCCCGTCATGGTGAAGACCGTCTTGTCGCCGGCCGAGACGGTGAGCTTGTCGATGTAGCGGGCCGGCGTGTAGTCGCGGGAAACCTGGTTCATCTGCATGCCGGAAAAGTTCGGGTGGCGGATCATCAGCGTCGCCTCCACGGGCTTGCCGGCTCCCGCCTCGGCGAACTTCATGCGCATGTCGCCCATGCCCTTCATGGCCTCCTCGTCGCTCATGCCCATCGGGGCCGAGCAGCCGCCGGACGCCTTCACGAACTGCTTGGCCTCGTAGAGTTTGCCGTCCTGGGTCTCCACCACGGCGTGCATGTCGGTGTAGTTGTTGACCCGCACCCGCAGCTTCAGCTCCGCCGGGTCGGCGGCCGGCCCGAACTCGAACTTGGCCGCGTAGGGCGCCGGGTTGTCGTCGATCACCAGCGAGACCGCCTTGATCCGGGACGGCTCGGGCATGGTCAGGGTGATCGGCACCAGGGCGGCGTCGAGCGCCCGGGCGGGGGCGTCGATCTTCACCAGGCTGTCGGTGGTCTCAATGGCGCGGTCGCCGAAGATCGACTTGGCGATCTCCTGCCAGCGCGCGGTCCGCTCCTGCTCGGTGTCGGAGGCGCCGGCGGCCCAGGCGGGACCCGCCAGGGCGGTGGTGGCGAGGACGAGGGCGAGCGCTGCCGTGTGTGCGGTTCTGAGCGTCATGGCGTTTCTCCCGGTTGCTCTCAGTATGGCGTTTCTAAAAAACTATTCCCACTCGAGTTCCTGGTAGGCCACGGTGACGTTGCGGCCGTTATAGGTGTCGAACAGGGCCCACTTGTCCCGCTGGTCCTGTGCAACGCTGGCCACCGCCTTCCCGATCGGGACATCCTTGGCGATGGCCGCGCGGGTGCCGTCCCGGAGCGCCGTCAGGTAGCCGGAGAGGTCGGCGAGCGCCGGGGCGAGATCGACCGAGACCGGCCCGTGGCCCGGCACGGCGCGGGTCGCGCCCATGCCCTTCAGCCGGTCGATCTCCGTCAGCCAGCCCCTGAGGCTGCCGTCCAGCGACGGGATCCGGTTCACGAACAGCAGGTCGGCGGGAAACAGCAGGCCGCTGCCGGAATCGCGCATCGACAGGTCGCAACTGGTATGGGCCGGCCCGTGCGCCGTGAAGGTCAGGCGCCGGTCGCCGAGGTCGATCTCGGCCGTGTCGGCCACGCTCATCGTCGGGTAGACCACCGGCCCGGTGCGGTCCTCGCCGAGCATCTCGATCAGGCGCTGGCGATAGAACTCCCCCCGCGCGCCCAGCGCCTCGGCGAGCTTGGCATGGCCGATGAAGACCGGCTTGTCCTGCACGAAGGCCCCGGCCCCGAACACGTGGTCCGGGTGGACATGGGTCAGCACCACGTGGGTGATCGGCTTGGGCGTGCGCTTGACGATCTCGGCCCGCAGCCACTGGCCGTCCACGAGGCTGCCGCCGGTCTCGGTGACGAGCACGCCGTCCCGCCCGACGAGGAAGCCGATATTGGCGATGGCGTCGGCGTTGTCGGGTGTGGCGTCGGCGATCAGCCCCTTGCGCACGAAGATGCCGGGGCCGACCTCCTCCATCGTGAAGCTCTCGGCGGCGCGGCCAAGGGTTGGCAGGCAGCACAGGCAGAGGCCGGCGAACAGGGCGTGACGCCGCGACAGGGCGCCGCCCGCGACGGCGGATTCCCCTGGATGGACGGCGGATGCCGTCATGCCGGAACCTCCCTGTTTTGAGCCTCTCCCAAGACGCCCGATGGCCGGGCGTTTCCCGCCGAGCACGATGGCGCAGCGGGCGACTTGGGAGGAACTCTCATTGCCTACCATTAAGTAGGTAGATCTTTGGGCGGTCAAGTGGCAGATTGGGGGCCGGGCGCCGGGCGGTCACACGTTCGCGCGAGTCGAGAGAGACGATGTCCGAGCGATGCGAGACACCCGCGCCGAGCTGCTGAGTCAGGCCGAGACCCTGGTCCGGGGGCGCGGCTATGCCGGGTTCAGCTACGCCGACCTTGCCGAGGCGGTGGGCATCCGCAAGGCGAGCATCCACCACCATTTCCCGACCAAGGTCGATCTCGGGGCGGCGCTGGTGGCGGCCTATGCCGACCGCTACGATGCAGCCCTGGCGGCGATCCAGGCCGAGGTGCCGGACGGCCCGGGCCGGATCGCGGCCTACGGACAGCTCTATCTCGGAGGCGTCGAGCAGGGGCTCGGCTGCCTGTGCGCGGCGCTCGCCATCGAGGGCGAGGCGCTCCCCGAGCGCCTGCGCGGCGACATCGCGGCGTTCTTCAAGGGGCACCTCGCCTGGCTGGATGCGATCCTGCGCGCGGGGCAAGCGGACGGCAGCGTGCGGTCTGGCTCGGAGCCCGCGGTGCTCGCCCGCTACGTCATCGCCACCCTGGAGGGGGCTCTGCTGATGGAGCGGCTGTTCGCGAGCCCCACGGCCTTCGCGGGCACGCTGGCAGTGCTGGTCGACAGCCTCAGGGCGTGAGGCGGAGACGGTCCACGGCCAGTGGCCGATCCGCGCGCGCAGGGGCATCTTCTACGGTTGCGATCGGCTCGTGCGAGCCTGCGCGGAAAAGCTCTCCCAATCCGCCGTGTTCCGGCACGGTCTGAATGCAATCCGCTTGATTTTGGTGCTGTCCGAGAAGGGCGGTTTTGCGACGGTCTGCGTCCAGGCGATAACCAAAGGCATGAGGCATCGCCGTAGAGCACCCGCTCTCGACTCTTTGCGGCCCCGCAGACAGGCTCCGAACCCGTTCAAGAGACCGACAGCATGTCGGGCAAACCCTCAAGGTCGTTCAGCTCGGCGTGCGGCGGCCAGTCCGGGTTCAGCGGCTCGCCGATCCGGTCGATCCACACGGACCGGATGCCGAGTTCGTGGCAGACCTTGAGGTCGGTGAACTGCCCCATGCCGACGTGTACGGTCTCCTCCTTCGTCACGCCCAAGGTAGCGTAGGCGTGCAGGAAGAGCCGGTGGTCGGGCTTGTAGGCGCGGGCCTGCTCGGCGGTGATGACGAAGTCGATCGGCACCCCGATTGCCGCGATGGTGCCGGCGATCAGGTCGTCGTCGGTGTTGCTGATGATTGCGAGCCGGTAGCGTGCGCGCAAGCGACCGAGCGCGGTCGGAACGTCGGGGTGCGGGTCGATCCGGCCGAGGGTCGATAGCAGCATGTCCTCGTCCTTAGGCTTCGCTGTATGACCGGCCTCGGCGAGGGCTACGGCGAGGGCAGACCGCAGGACGGACTTATAATCGCAGTAGGGCGGGCGCTGCTGTCGCTCTACGGCGGCGCTGCGCAGGCGGTCAGCCAGAGCGACCGATTGGGCTTGCGCATCGGGCTCCGTGAGGCGTCCGGCCAGGATCGCGTGGGCCGCGGACCGGACAGCGTCGTGCCACCGGACTAGGGTGCCGTAGCAGTCGAAGGTGATGACCTTTGGCACAGGTTGCAGTCGCAGCATGATTGGTCCCACCGGGCGGTGCTACGCGAACGATCCCTGCCGACAACGTCCACTGTCTATACCTCAGGCGAAGTTGCGGGACGGCCGACGAATGGCCGCTTATGGGAAGCGTCCATGGAGACCCGAGCGGCCGGGTTGGGTCGGAAGCAGCCACCCCACCACTTGCCGATGGGCGTCAAGCCCTGATCCCACCACTCGCGGTGAACCGCGAAAACCCGTCCGCCCGCAGGCGGCAGGCGGGGCAGGTGCCGCAGCCGTAGCCCCAGGCGTGGCGCGCGCCGCGCTCGCCCAGATAGCAGGTGTGGCTGTCCTCGACGATCAGGTCGACCAGCGGGCGCCCGCCCAGCGCCTCGGCGAGGCTCCAGGTCTGCGCCTTGTCGAGCCACATCAGCGGCGTGTGCAGCACGAACCGGCGCTCCATGCCGAGATTCAGCGCGACCTGCAGCGCCTTGATCGTATCGTCCCGGCAATCGGGATAGCCGGAATAGTCGGTCTCGCACATGCCGCCGACCACGTGCCGGATGCCGCGCCGATAGGCGAGCGCCGCCGCGAAGGTCAGGAATACGAGGTTGCGCCCCGGCACGAAGGTGTTGGGCAGGCCTGACGCCTCGAACCCGATCTCCGCATCCCGGGTCAGCGCCGTCTCGGAGATTTTTCCCAAAGCGTCGAGGGCGACCGTGTGGTCCTCGCCGAGGCGCGCGGTCCAGGCCGGCTGGACGCGGCCCATGCCGGCGCGCAGGATCGCCCGGCGGTCGAGCTCGACCCGGTGCCGCTGGCCGTAATCGAACCCTAAGGTCTCGACATGGTCGAACCGGTCGAGCGCCCAGGCGAGGCAGGTGGCCGAATCCTGGCCGCCGGAGAACAGCACCAGCGCCGACCGGTCGCCGATGATCGCAGCGTCAGTCGCCATCGTACTCGGCCCAGGACATCGGCGTCTCCGCGACCCGCACCCGGGCAAGGCCCGGCAGGTCCGGCCGCAGGTGATGCCAGATCCAGGCCGCGATGTTCTCCGCGGTCGGGTTCTCCAGCCCCTCGATCTCGTTGAGGCAATGGTGATCGAGCCGCGCCAGAAGCGGACCGAAGATGGATTCGATGTCGTAGAAGTCGATCACCCAGCCGGTATGGGGATCCACGGGTCCGGCGACGGTCAGCTCGACCCGGTAGGAATGCCCGTGCATCCGGTGGCAGCGATGCGTGGCGGGCACGTTCGGCAGCCGGTGGGCCGCCTCGAAGGTGAAGGCTTGGGTGATGTTCATCGTTTTTTTCGTAGCAATCCCACCCGCGCCCTCATCCTGAGGTGACCGGCGATCGGAGATCGACGGGCCTCGAAGGAGCCCTCCAGGGACCGCCGCGAGTCTTGGAGCCCTCCTTCGAGGGCTCCGCTTCGCTGCGCCACCTCAGGATGAGGTGATCTGGTGGGGGACGCGGGATCGATGGATCCGTTATCGGGTCGACCCGATATAGCATCGAAACGTGGCTCGCGCGCCTACCCGCCGCTCTTGCCCGAAACCCCCGCCTGGGCGAAGGACGCCATGCCGGTGTGGCAGGCGAGCGCGCCCTTGAGCAGGCCGATCGCCATGGCGGCTCCCGATCCCTCGCCGAGCCGCATCCCCAGCGCCAGCAGCGGCACGAGGCCGAGCCGTTCCAGCACCTCCGCGTGGACGCCCTCGGCCGAGACGTGGCCGGCCAGGCAATGGTCGAGCGCGGTCGGGTCGGCGGCGTGGAGCAGGGCCGCCGCCGCGGTGGCGACGTAGCCGTCGATCACCACCGGGATGCGCTGCAGGCGCGCGGCCAGGATCGCCCCGGCCATGGCGGCGATCTCGCGGCCGCCGAGCCGGGCGAGCACCTGGAGCGGGTCCCCGAGATGGCCGGCATGGTGCGCGAGCGCCGCCTCCACGGCCGCGACCTTCCGGGCGAGGCCGTCCTGATCGATGCCGGTGCCGCGCCCGACCCAGTGGGCGGGCTCGCCGCCGAACAGGGCGGCATAGAGGGCGGCCGCCACGGTGGTGTTGCCGATGCCCATCTCGCCGATGCCGAGGCAATCGGTGCCGGCGGCCACTGCCTCCATGCCGAACGCCATGGTCGCCACGGTGGCGCGCTCGTCCAGCGCCGGGCCCTCGGTGATGTCGCCGGTCGGCATGTCGAGGGCGAGGTCGAACACCTTGAAGCCGAGCCCGTAGGCCGCGCAGATCTGGTTGATCGCCGCCCCGCCCGCCGCGAAGTTGTCGAGCATCTGGCGGTTGACCGCGTCCGGGAAGGCCGAGACGCCCTTGCGGGTCACCCCGTGGCTGCCGGCGAAGACGCAGACCAGCGGCCGGTCGAGGCTCGGCGGCGCCTTGCCCTGCCAGGCCGCCAGCCAGGACACGAGGTCTTCCAGCCGCCCGAGCGAACCCGCCGGCTTGGTCAGGGTCGCGTCCCGGGCGGCCACCGCCTCCTGCGCGTCCCGGTCGGGACCCGGCATCGCCTTGAGCAGGTTGCGGATGTCGTCGAACGGGGCCGGATCAGTCTTGGTGGCGTCGGTCATGACGGCGATGATTTCCTGTGGGCGCCCGCGAACGGCGAGACGACGGCGTATCGGGGCGACTATAGTGATCCTGCGCCGCCCGACCGCTCGCGATCGGCTCGCCCCGCCGGGGGGCGGCGGGGGAGAGACCGCGATGGACAGGCAGACCGGCGGGGAGGCCGACTGGCCCGGGCGCGGCGCCCTCTACGACCTCGCCGGGTGCCTGCGGTTCTACTCCCGCCTGCCCGTGCCGCAACTGCCCGGTGAGCCGGACCCGCACCGGGTCCCCGATTTCACCGCCCTGCCCCGGATGCTGCCGCTGGCCGGCGTGATCCTGGCCCTGCCCGCCGCCCTGGTGCTGGCGGGGGGCTGGTGGATCGGGCTCGGGCCGTTCCTGGCCGCGACCCTGGCGGTCGCCGTCATGGTCCTGGCCACGGGCGCGCTCCACGAGGATGGCCTGGCCGATGTCGCCGACGGCTTCGGTGGCGGGGCCACCCTCGAACGGCGCCTGGAGATCATGCGCGACAGCCGGATCGGCGCCTATGGCGGGGCGGCCTTGGTCCTGGCGCTGGCGCTCCGCATCGGCGCGCTGGCGACGCTCCTCGACCGTACCGGCTATGGGGCCGCGACCGCGCTGATCCTGGTTGCTGCCCTGTCGCGGTTCGCGGCGCTCGCCCCGATGGTGCTGCTGCCGCCGGCTCGGCCCGGAGGCCTCTCCGCCGCGGTCGGCCGCCCGGATCGCGCGAGCCTGTGGGTCGCCCTCGGCAGCTTTCTCGTGGTTGCGCTCGCCGGTGTGATCCTCGGCCTGCCGCTCCGCGGCGTCGCGCTGGCGATCCTGTGCGCCGGCCTGGCGGCCCTCGCGCTGACCCGCCTCGCCCGGCACAAGATCGGCGGGCAGACCGGCGACGTGGTCGGCGCCTGCCAGCAGCTGTCCGAGATCGCCGCGCTGCTCGCCCTGGTGGCGGCTCTGGCGGATTGAGGCCGGTCGGCGGTTCCGACATGATGGCTTCGGACAGGCGACCTGTCGCAAGCCGTGGAGCCATCGCCATGCCGGCCGATTCGCAGCGCGGACCGACCCTCGAGGAACTCATCACCTCGGATCCCGAAATTCTGGGCGGCCGACGCGTCTTCCGAGGCACCCGCGTGCCCGTCGGGGTGCTGTTCGAGAACCTGGCCGACGGCCTCTCGGTCGACGAGATCGTGGACGCCTATCAGACGCTGGATAAGGACGACGTGGTTCGGGTCCTCACGCTCATGTCCCGGTCTCTGGCGGGTTCGGAAGCGGCGTGAGGGTGGTTCTCGACGAGGGTTTGCCGAGGCAACCCGTGGACGCGCTGCGGGCCCATGGCGTGGATGCCGATCGCTTCAGGGCGGCCTGGCAGAGCATCAGCAACGGTGCCCTGATCCGGGCCGTGGAGGCCGCGGGCTATGCCGTCCTGGTGACGAACGACAAGAATATCGGAGACCAGCAGAGCCTCGCCGGACGTACGCTCACCGTCGTGGCCTTGCCCCTCAATCGCCGCTCAGCTGTGATGGCGCGGGTCGCGGACATCGCCGACACCATCCGCAGGACCGCACCGGGACAGCACGTCGCGATGACTCTCGATGGTCGGCGCTGCGTAAGGAGCCTCGTGGGCGGTCTTCTGGTCGAGGCGGAATGGCCAAGCGTGCCGCCATTCGCGCCATGAGGTCTTGATCAGGTCTTGATCGGGCCACGATCCCTCGGCCAAGGATCGGCGATGTCGCCCGCGCCCAAACCCTCGTCTCCCTGCACCAAGGTCTGCGTGCTCGACGCCGGCAGCGGGCTGTGCTGCGGCTGCGGGCGTACCCGCGACGAGATCGCCACCTGGGGCGGGATGCCGGAGGCCGAGCGCCGCGCCGTCATGGCCGGGCTCGGGGCCCGGATGCGCGCGGCCGGTTTGATGCCCCTCGAGCATCATCCCGAAAGGTGGTCGCCGGCTTTCGGGAACGGATGATGCGCCATCAAAGACCGGAATCATCGTCCCGGATCCAGGATCCGGAACGATGATTGAGCGGAGCCGCTGACGTCATGATCTATCTCGGGCTCGCCGCTATCGCACTGGTGACGGCCGTGCTGGTCTTCAGCGACGGCAGCGACAGTCTCGGCGGCGTGATCGAGCCCGACCACCTCGCCGCCCTGGCCTCGACCGGGGGCATCCTGGCCCTGGTGGTCGCCGGCTATTGGCGGCAGTTCACGGCCGCGCTCGGCCCGAACCTGCGCGCGCTCTTCGCCTGGGCGCTGATCGGGCTCGCCCTGGTCATCGGCTACGGCGAGCGCGACCGGATCCAGGGCGTCGGCGCCCGGGTGCTCGGCGATCTGCGGCCGGGCTCGGCCGTGTCGGGGGCCGGCGGCAGCGTGACGATCACCCGGCGGGCGGACGGCGATTTCCGGATCGACGCCGAGGTCAACGGCCGGGTGCAGCAATTCCTGTTCGATACCGGGGCGAGCAGCGTCGTGCTGACCGCCGAGAACGCAGCCGCCCTGGGCCTCTCCCCGGCGCCGGCCGACTTCACCGCCCGGGTGTCCACGGCCAACGGCCTCGCCTATGCGGCGCCGATCCAGCTGGATTCGCTGCGCATCGGCACGATCACCGAGCGCCGGGTGAACGCCATGGTGGCGCGGCCGGGATCGCTCGCCGGCAACCTGCTGGGCCAGACCTTCCTGACGCGCCTGTCCGCCTACGAGGTCCGGGGCGACCGGCTGATCCTGAGTCCGCCTTGAGGGCGATGGGGGCGTTCAGGCCGCCTGCGCCTCCGGCACCGCCCGCGAGACCGTCGCCACCGCGTCCCGCAGGGTCTGAAGGCCGGCATCGGGCCGCATCCCATGGGTCGAGAGGTGGCGCCGGAAGGCCCGCGCGCCGGGCCGACCGTTGAACAGCCCGAGCATGTGGCGGGTGATCGCGTGCAGGCGCTCGCCGCGCGCCAGGGCGGCGGCGACGTAAGGCTCGAACGCCTCGACGGCCGCGAAGGCGTCCGGCACCGGCGCCGGCACGCCGAACAGGTCCGGATCGACGCCGAGCAGCAGCGCCGGCTCGGTATAGGCGGCCCGCCCGACCATCACGCCGTCGACCTCGGTGAGGCGCGCCTGCACCGCGTCCAGGTCGCGCAGGCCGCCATTGACCGCGACCGGCAGGACGCCGAGCCGCCGCTTCAGCCGCGCGGCGCGGCCGTAATCGAGGGGCGGCACGTCGCGGTTCTCCTTGGGCGACAGGCCCTGGAGCCAGGCCTTGCGGGCATGGACGATCAGCCCGTCCACCCCCGCGGCCACGACCGCGTCGGCGAGCGCGTCGAGGGCCGCTTCCGGGTCTTGGTCGTCGACGCCGATCCGGCATTTGACCGTCACCGGCACGGAGACGGCGGCTTTCAGGGCGGCCACGCAATCGCCGACCAGGGCCGGCTCGCGCATCAGGCAGGCGCCGAAGCGGCCGTCCTGCACCCGGTCGGACGGGCAGCCGACATTGAGGTTGATCTCGGCATAGCCGAACTCCGTTGCGATCCGCGCGGCCTGCGCCAGCTCGCTCGGGTCGGACCCGCCGAGCTGCACCGCGACCGGATGCTCCATCTCCGAGAAGCCGAGCAGCCGCTCGCGCGGGCCGTGCAGCACCGCGCCGGTGGTGACCATCTCGGTGTAGAGCCGCGCCCGCGCCGACAGGGTGCGGTGGAAGGCCCGGCAATGCCGATCGGTCCAATCCATCATCGGAGCGACGGAGAACCGCCATCCCGGAAGTGCGCCGCAAGTCTCAGCCGCCGTCACGTGTGCCCAATCCGTGTTGCTCCGAGCGCCGCCCGCGTCGGGTCTCGTCCTGCGGGCCGGGCGGAGAGGCCGCTGATACCACGGCCCGGCGGCCCGCGAACAGCGCCACCCGCGGCCCTGTCGTTCATCGGTTGTGAGGCCACACGCGGCCGCCCCGGTCGCGATCAGACGCGATGCGCCCTTGAAAGCGGAACGAGCGCCGATCGCCGGCCCGGTTCCAAGTCTTCCGTTTTCGCTACGTGAGCGCGCCCGTCCGGCGCTTCCATCCGGTCGGCGGCGGAGTCGCCTCGTGGCATTGTGCCAAAGTTTCGAGCCATGCCGCCACGCTCACGGGAATGTCGGCCGTCCCGGCGGCCCAGCGCCTCACGAGGCGGTCATCGCAGTGGAGCGCATCGGCGAGGCCCCGTTGCGTCCAACGCAACAGGCTGACGCACGCGCGAAAGCGGTCGGGGGTCATGCCCCGAGAAATTTTTGGAAGGCAACCACGGCGGCAGCGGCACCGCCCGCAACCGCCGCTCCCGCGGTGAAAGGAGCGATCGATGCTTCGCGACTGAATTTCCGCGTTTCAGCTTGGTTGCGCTCGATCCGAGCGACCTGCTCTTGAAAATCGAGGTTCGGCGTCGCGTCGGTCATAGGGAGCTATCCTGGGGGCTGTCCCGCATTTCAGCCGGGGCCTGTCCCTCAGCCATGTCCGCGATATGCGGACTCATTCGAAGAAATCAAGATCCCGATCGGATCCACTTCCTCGGCTGCGGAGCTTGCACGATTCTGCGGCGCGTGAAGCATTCCGTCCCATCACTCGCAATGATGGCCTAGCCTGTCTCGTTTTGTTTTTATGCGCGGGCTGTAAGCTGCTACATTCTAGATGTATCTTGCCATAGGCATAGCTTAAGCTGTTGCTAGATGTAGGATATGCTTTCAGTCACACCGCTCCGTCATCGGAGCGACCGAAAACCGCCATCCCGGAACTGCGCCGCAAGTCTCAGCCCCCGTCACGTGCCAGATCCGTGTTGTCCTGCGGTCCGTCCGCGGCGGGTATGGTCCTGCGAGTCGAGAGAAGGGACCGCCGATACCACGGCAGCGCGGTCCTCGAACGGCGCCGCCCGCGTTCCTGTCGCCCACCTCTTTGGGGGCCGGTTGGTGCAGCGCCGGCCGGCTCGCAGCGCGGCGTTCAAGGCCCGGAAGAGGAATCCGGCTCGAATCCTCGAGATCTCAGTCTCGACACCCGAGAGTTGAGCGACTTTCGGGCGGCACATCCGTCGATGAGTGGACTGAAATTATTTGCCGAACTACTTGATAGTGGCGGATTGAATCTGTAAAGATCATGGCATGAAAGAGAAAAATATATCGAGTTCAGATTTCAGGAATCGATCAAAGGAATTTTATCGATGACAATCGGCAAAAAGATACTCCTTATTCTTGGTGGATTTTTGCTTGCATTTGTAGCGATCTTACTTGTCGAGTTCAGATCCGTTGAAGGTATCCTGATGGATGGACGGAAGGCCGTCATCCGCCATCAGGTCGAGTCGGCGCACAGCATCGTGGTGGCCCTGGCCAAGCAGGCCGAGGCCGGGACGATCACCCAGGACGAGGCGAAGCGACGGGCTGCCGATGCCCTGCGGTCGATCCGGTTCAATGGGAACGAGTATATCTTTGTCTACAATACCGAGCCGGGCCAATGGGGACGCGTTGTCGTTCACCCCGATCCGAAGATCGAGGGCACCAAGAGCCGCAGCGACGAAGAGATGAAGGCGACCTTCGTCGGGCAGATGGTCGAGCGTGGGCAAGCGGGAGGCGGCTTCACCGAGTATCGCTGGCCGCGGCCCGGTGAGGCCGAGCCCGCGCCCAAAGTCGCCTACTCGCTGGGCTTCGCGCCCTGGCAATGGTCCGTCAACGCGTCGCTCTACGTGGACGACATCTACGCGTTGAGCCGCCAGCGGCTGATCCAGACGTTGTTCTGGCTGATCCCGATCCTCAGCGGGATCGTGGTGGCTGGAATCCTGCTCGCCCGCAGCATCACCAAGCCGTTGAGCGCCTTCACGGCGGCCCTGCGCCGACTCGCGGCGGGCGAGCTCGCCATCGCGATCCCGGGGATCGGCCGGCGCGACGAGATCGGCCAGATGGCCGCCGCGGCCGGCGTGTTCCGGGACAGCATGATCCAGGCGCAGACCCTGTCCGCCGACCAGCTCGCCGAACAGGCGAAGCGCGAGGAGCGCGCCCGCTGGATCGAGGAGACGAGCCGCAGCTTCGACCAGAGCGCGAGCGACCTCCTGCAAAAAGTTGATACGGCAGCGGCCGGGATGCGGGAGGCCTGCCGGGCTATGTCGGAGACCGCATCCGCGACCGCCCGGCAGACCGGTTCGGCCGCGGATGCGGCGCAGCAGGCCTCGGCCAATGTCCAGACCGTGGCCGCCGCCACCGAGGAGCTATCGGCCTCGATCGCGGAGATCGGCGACCAGGTCTCCAAATCGGCTGAGATCGCGCTTCAAGCCGTCGGCGAGGCCGAGCGCACCGATCGGCAGATCCAGGGGCTGGCCTCCGTGGCCGAGCGGATCGGCGAGGTCGTGCGGATCATCTCGGTGATCGCCGAGCAGACCAATCTGCTGGCGCTCAACGCCACGATCGAGGCGGCCCGGGCCGGAGAGGCCGGCCGCGGCTTCGCGGTGGTCGCCGCCGAGGTCAAGGGT
>NZ_JAKSYL010000048.1 GCF_022829515.1 Methylobacterium sp. J-048 | reverse complement strand
TCTACGGTTCTGATCCAATTGTTCGGTGAACCGAGCCGCCATTGCGAGCGCAGCGAAGCAACCTAGTGCATCGTGCCGGATATCGGAACCGCCATGATGCACTAGGTCTTTGATTTTGCATCGCCTTTTTCCGAAAGCCGGCAACCACCTTTCGGGGCGATGCTCTAGGGATACGCGACGTTCTTGGATCGCGCGCTGCACTGGGTTGCTTCGCTGCGCTCGCAATTACGGTGAAACGCGCAGGGTTTTTGCCGAAAACCGTGGGCTCACACGCTTCGCGTGCGTCGATGCAACGAGCGTCGGATCGTCTGCGACGCGGCACGGCGTGCAATCAGCTCCGAAACGCGGCTCCCTCCCCCTTTGCGAAGGAGGGAGCCCGCGGACCCCCGATTCAGGCCGCTTTGGCGGCCATCGTGGCGTGCTCGGCCTGGACCAGCACGTCGAGCGCCCGCCAGGGCTTCTGCATGTAGACCGTCTGGTCGGGCAGGCGTTCGTCGCGGCTGGCCCCGGAGGTGACGACCACACGCACGTCCGGCCAGCGGCGCTCCACCGCCTGGGCGAGCGACACGCCGTCCATGGCGCCGGGCAGGCGGATATCGGCGAACAGCAAGGCCACGGTGACGTCGGACCGCTCCAGCACCGAGAGGGCGGCCTCGGCACTCTCGCAGGCGATGACGCCGAGATCGCTCTCTTCCAGCACCGCGGTCGCGAGGTCGCGCACCGCAGCGTCGTCCTCCACGACGAGCGCCACGGGGGCGGAACACTCGGGCTGTGCGCGATCCATGAAAATCTCCTGCTCTCGGTTGCGTGAAACCCCTTTACGGGTCGCGGCCTCATTCATGGACCGCTGATTCCCCGATTCGGCCATGCTGGCCTGCCAGGAGCCGGCTCACAAGTGTCCTCGTGATTGAGCCGCCCCTGCCCGATCCACGATCATGCGGCGCCATTTTTGCGCGGAACGCCCGAAAATGGCGCAGCTGGGTCGCGGTTAAGAACCTGTTCACCCGTGTGGACCGACTGTTAATCTCATTCGCGGGCGCCCGTTCCGTTCCGGAATGGCCTTCAGCGGACCACAGAAGGATCGACGTCCGACATGTGCCGTTTCCTCGCCTATAGCGGAGAGCCGGTCTTTCTATCGGACCTGGTCTGCGCGCCGACGCATTCGCTGGTGCATCAGTCGCTGCACGCCGACGAGGGGAAGACCGAGACCAACGGGGACGGCTTCGGCATCGGCTGGTACGGCGAGCGCCCGGAGCCGGGCGTCTATCGCGACATCTCCCCGGCCTGGTCGGACGAGAACCTCACCAACCTGTGCGGGCAGGTTCGCGCACGGACCTTCTTCGCCCATGTGCGCGCCTCGACCGGCACCGCCACGGCCCGGGCGAATTGCCATCCGTTCGTCTACGGGCGGCACCTGTTCATGCATAACGGCCAGATCGGCGGCTACCACCGCATCAAGCGGCGGCTCGAGGCCCTGATCCCGGACACGTTCTACGACCAGCGGCGCGGCAGCACCGATTCGGAAGCGATCTTCCTGCTGGCCCTGGCCAACGGCCTCGAGCAGGATCCGGTCGGCGCCATGGCCCGCACCCTGGAGACGATCCGCGGCCTGATGAAGGAGGCCGGCGTCTCCGAGCCGCTGCGCTTCACCGCCCTGCTCACTGACGGCGAGACGCTGACCGCCTATCGCTGGGCCTGCGACGGCCGGCCGCCGAGCCTGTACTTTCGCGATGGGCCGGGCGGCATCGTGGTCGTGTCCGAACCGATCGACGGCTGCCGCGAGGGCTGGCAGGTCGTCCCGAAGGGCGGCACGCTGCGGGCCCGGCACGGCCAAGCCACCATCGTGACCGGCCCCGAGGCCGCCCGCTCCCGCGCCGCCTGAGCGGATCCCACCTCAGCCATGCCCGGGGCGGGATTGTCGATCCGCTTCACGTTGCCACATGTCGAGCCACGGCCGAGCATGCGGCCGGGCGGGAATTGACCGATGTATCCGGATACCGAGCTTCACATTGGCGGACGCTGGCGCGCGGGCGCCGACCGGGAGACCCTGGGCGTCCTGAATCCGGCCACGGGCGAGACGATCGGCCAATGCGCCGTCGCCACCACGGCGGATCTCGACGAGGCCCTGGCAGCCGCGGCGCGGGCCTTCCCGGTCTGGCGGAAGGTGTCGCCGTTCGAGCGCGGCAAGCTGATGCGCAAGGCCGCCGACCTGCTGCGCGCCCGCGTCGACGAGATCGCCCGGATCATGACCCAGGAGCAGGGCAAGCCCCTGGCCGAGTCGCGGGTCGAGACCCTGGCCGCCGCCGACATCATCGACTGGTTCGCCGAGGAGGGGAAGCGCGCCTACGGCCGCGTCATCCCGGCCCGCGCCGACGGTGTGCTGCAGGCGGTCCTGCGTGAGCCGGTCGGACCGGTCGCCTGCTTCACCCCCTGGAACTTCCCGATCAACCAGGCGGTCCGCAAGATCTCGGCGGCGCTCTGCACCGGCTGTACGGTGATCCTCAAAGGACCCGAGGACACGCCGGCGAGCTGCGCCGCGCTGGTGCGCGCCTTCCTCGATGCCGGCATTCCCGGCGACGCCCTGTCGCTGGTCTACGGCGACCCGGCGACGATCTCGGCCTACCTGATCCCGCATCCGGTGATCCGCAAGATCTCGTTCACCGGCTCGACGGTGGTCGGCAAGAAGCTCGCGGCGCTGGCGGGCGAGCACATGAAGCGGGCGACCATGGAGCTCGGCGGCCATGCCCCGGTGATCGTGTTCGGCGATGCCGACGTGGACAAGGCGGTGTCGGTCCTCGCCCCGTCGAAGTTCCGCAATGCCGGCCAGGTCTGCGTCTCGCCGACCCGGTTCCTGGTGCACGATTCGGTGTTCGACCGGTTCGTCGAGGGCTTCACCAGCTATGCCAAGACCGCGAAGGTCGGCGACGGCCTGGATCCCGACACTAAGATGGGTCCGGTGATCCACGGGCGGCGCCTGGAGGCGATCGAGGCGCTGACCGCCGACGCCGAATCGGCCGGGGCGTCGCTGCGGGCCGGCGGCAAGCGCATCGGCAACCGCGGCAACTTCTTCGAGCCGACGGTCTTCACCGAGGTGCCGCTGACCGCCCGGCTGATGAACGAGGAGCCGTTCGGCCCGGTGGCGATGATCAACCGGTTCTCGGAGGACGAGGAGGCGCTCACCGAGGCCAACCGCCTGCCCTACGGGCTCGCCGCCTACGCCTATACCCGTTCGGCCGAGCGGGCCGCGCGAGTGTCGAACACGGTGGAGAGCGGGATGATCTCGATCAACCACCACGGCCTCGCCGTGCCGGAGACACCGTTCGGCGGCGTCAAGGAATCCGGCTACGGCAGCGAGGGCGGCTCGGAAGCGCTCGACGCCTACCTGGTGACCAAGTTCGTCACCCAGGCGAATTTTTAGACCACCACCCAGCACGTTGTGACCGCCGCATCCCGAAAGGTGGCTCCCGGCTTTCGGGATGCGGCAAAAGGATAACCTGAGGTTCGTCACGGATTCGATAACCAGAACGAACCTCAGAAGGCCTATCTGACTCGAACTATCCCATCCTCAACCTCATCCTGAGGTGCGAGCAAAGCGAGCCTCGAAGGAGGACTCCAGCCAGCCGCGCGGCCTCTGGAGGGCTCCTTCGAGGCTGCTGGGCAGCACCTCAGGATGAGGGAAGAGACGGGATACCCGCCGGTCTCCGAACGTCACGCGGCTGGGGTCGCAGACTCGAAAAACAGCGCGCCGACACGCCTCAATAATGCGGCGGCGGCGGTTCCGGCCCGCGGGGCGCAGACCGCGCCGCTGCTTCCTCGATCTGGTCCCGCAGCGCATCGACCTGGCGGACCAGCCGGTCGATCACCCGCCACTGCTCCGTCACGGTGCGGTTCAGGTCCTCGATCGTCGAATCCTGCTCGGTGAGGCGCATCTCCAGGCGGTCGATGCGGGTGGGCACGTCCATGGCGGGTCTCCAGTCCGGCCCGCGATAGCGCATCCGCGGCGGATTTCCGACTGCACCGCGTCAGGCGGCGCGCGCCTGCGAATGAGACTCCGCCACCGCGACCCGGTCGCGGCCGCCGTGCTTGGCGACGTAGAGCGCGGCATCGGCCCGGCGCATCAGCGCCTCGAAATCGGTCCCGTCCCGGGCCTGCGCGATCCCGATGCTGACACTGACCCGCAGGGTCGGCAGTTCCGGCACCGACAGGCCGGCGAAGGTCCGGCGCAGCGCCTCGGCCCGCGCCAGAGCCTCGACCGGGGAGACGTCGGGCAGCAGGCAGGCAAATTCCTCGCCGCCGAGCCGGCCGAGCATCGCCTCCCGGGGCAGCAGGGAGGCGGCCATCGCGCAGAACCCCACCAGCACCGCATCGCCGACCGCGTGGCCGTGGACGTCGTTGACGGCCTTGAACCGGTCGAGGTCGAACAGCAGCAGGGCCGAATGCCGGTGCGTGGCGAGGGCCGCCTCCGCGGCGCTCGCGAAGGCGCGCCGGTTGGAGACGCCCGTCAGCGGATCGGTGGCGGCGGCGACGCGCTGCTCGCGTTCGGCCCGTTCCTTGACGAGGGCCATGAAGGTGAAGGCCGACGCAATCGAGAACAACAGGGTGGCGAAGCACAGGATCGCCACCCAGGGAGAGGTCAGCGGGTTCAGCCCGCGCGGCGGCGGCGCCAGCAGGGTCGAGGGGATCCGCACGAGATAGAACAGGCCGTGCAGCCCTAGCATGGTCCCCGCCGCGACCCGCGAGGCGAGGCGCTCCCGGCGACCGCGCCAGAACTCGGCTGCCGCATCGCCGCAATACAGCGTCGCGGCGGCCGACGCGTACACGATCCGGGCCTCGATCGATCCGTAGAAGGGCGGCACGAGGCAGAGGCCGCACCAGATCAGAGCCCCCGCCATGGCCAGGCCGGGCCGGGGCGGCCGCCCCTCGAACGCGCGGACGCCACTCCAGATCAGCCCGTAGGCAGCCAGCACTACCGCGTTGGCCAAGCCGATCGACAGCAGGTCGGGGATCTGGCCGCGCAGGGCGAGGCCGCCGGAGCCGAGCGCACCCAGGATATGCGCCGTACCCCAGATCGCCAGCGCGCGCGAAGACGGCGCCTGCCGCCACGACAGCAGGAACAGCGCGCCGACCAGCAGGGTCGTCACGGAACTGACGATCAGCAGGGTGACGGGATCGAGATGCACGGCTTTCTATCAGTCTCCACCTGAGACGATAGCATAGCGGGTCCGGTATTCTCCACCGCATGAGGCACGGATGCGCAGATTTAGAAGCAGAGGGTCTAAAATAGCGCGTTCACGTTAGTGATGTTCAAAATTTACAGTCAGAGCCGGGGCCGTGCGGCGACCCTATACGGGCCGTGCCGATCCGGCGGCGTGGATCACCGGCACCGCCGGCGCGCCCTCCCATTCCGTGTTGGCGGGGATCGACTCGCCTTTCATCACGATGGTCAGCGGGCGTAGCCGGGCGTAGTCGCCGACCTTGGTGTCATACAGGACCGTCGCGAAGGCGCCGACCGAGACGCCGCGGCCGACCACGACGCGGCCGATCTTCATGATCCGGTCCTCGTACAGGTGGGTCTGCAAAGCCGAGACCCGGTTGATCGTGGCGTAGTCGCCGATCGACACGCAGTCGAACTCGGTGATGTCGGTGGTGAGCATGCACACGCCCTGGCCGACCTTCACGCCGAACAGGCGCAGCGCCCAGGGCAGGAACGGCGTGCCTTGCAGGTGCTCCAGCAGCACCTTGCCGGCGAGCCCCCAATAGGCGACCGCGATCGCCTCGGTGCGCATCGCCCACCAGGACCACATCGGCTGCATGCCGGGCTTGTAGACACCCATCAGCAGCCACTTCATCGCGATGACCGCCGCGGACTGGATCAGCGCGATGCAGACGCTGGCGGTCACGAAGCTGACGGCGAGCCCCGACCAATCCTTCTCGAGGATCGCCGGATAGAAATACCAGTCGATCACGGTGATCGCCAGGGTGATGTAGAGCATCGGCGAGAACGAGGTCGCGAAGGCCTCGAAAACGCCGCGCCGGATCTTCGGCCACATCCCCGGCTCGTAGGTTTGGGCGTTGGAGCCGAGATCGACCCTCTGGCGGGCGGGCAGCCGGATCGGCGGCGAGCCGAACCAGGTCTCGCCGGGGCTCATGGCATCGTTGGCCGGGGGCTTCGACTTGATGCCGATCAGCACGTCATCCGGGATGTCGGCACCCGGCGGCACGACCGCGTCGTTGCCGACGAAGACCCGCGCGCCGGTCCGCGCCACTTTGAGATGCATCCAGCCGCGCCGGATCTCCTCCTCGCCGAACACGACCTCGTCGGCGACGAAATTCTTGGCGCCGACCTCGGCGAGGTCGTAGCGGCTGCCGAGGTTGGTCGAGATCTCGGCGCCGTGGCCCATCCGGGCGCCCATCAGCCGGTACCAGGCCCGCATGTAGACCGTGGCGAACAGCGACGACAGCGTCTCCAGCGTCACCTCAACGGCGAGCGCCAGCGACCACTTGCGCAGGTAGAACAGCGAGTGGACCGAGTAGGTGCCCGAGCGGGTCCGCGGCAGCACGATCCACCGGATGCCGGCGATCAGCAGCACCGTGCCGGCGGTCATCAGCATGGCGGTCGGCCATGTGAGGATCGGCAGATACCAGTGGTAGTCGATATCGGTGATGTCGGAGAGCGAATCCGAGATCTGGTCGAAGATGAAGAACGCCGGGAAGATCGGCAGCAGCCCGACCGCCGGGATCGCCCCGAGCAGTATCGTGTAGGCCACCCCGAAGGCGGCGCGGCGCGACCACGGGGCGTCGGCGGGCGCCGGCAGCTCCGACGGATCGGCCATGCCGACCTTCCGGCCGGGCGAGCCGTCCCAGATCTCGGCCGGCCCGACCCGGGTGCCGGTCGGGATCGTGGTCAGGTCGGCGATCTCGGCCTGGGCGCCGATCACCGTGTCGTGGCTGATGACGCAGGAGGTGCCGATGGCCGCATCCGCGCCGATCTCGACCGCGCCGATCACCAGCTCGTTGCCGACGATCTCGGCATTGGCGATGACCAGGCGGCCGCCGAGCGAGGCGCCGTCGCCGATGGTCAGCAGATCGGGGGCGCCGATCTCGATGTCCGAGATCAGCGCGTCGGTTCCGACCTTGGCGCCCATCAGCCGCAGGTAGACCGAGATCGCCGGCGAGCCCTGGAGCCATTTCACGTGGACCAGGGGCGCCAGGCGCTGCGCGAGCCACCAGCGGTAGTAGTAAGCCCCCCAGAGTGGGTAGCGGCCGGGCTTGGTCCGGCCGAGGATCAGCCACTTGCCCGCCACCGCGATCACCGCGGTGACGCCGTTGATCGCGATGTAGACGAGCAGCAGCACGCCGAGTTCGGCGAAGAAGCTGAGGCCGCCGCCGGTCAGAAGCAGGTAGGTGACGAAGATCCCGAGCCACTGGGCGGTGGAGAGGGTGATGACGATCGGCAAGGCGACGGCCTGGGCCAGCCCGCACAAGGCGCGGCGCAGCAGCGGCGGCGGTTCGAAGCTGAGGTCGCGGACGGAGGCCGCCGCGCCCATGCCGCCGGTGCGGGCGATCAGCGCGTCGGCCATCGCCCGCATGGTGCGCAGGGCGTAGACGTCCGGCAGGGTGATGCCGGCGAGCGCCGGCGCCTCGCGCACCGCTGAGACGAAGCGGGCAGCCAGCAGCGAGTGGCCGCCGAGATCGGCGAAGAAATCGCCTTCCAGCGGGATCGGCTGGTTGCCGAACACCTGCTTGGCCGCAGCGACCAGGGCCGCCTCGGTCTCGTTGGCCGGGGGCTCCTGCTCGCCGTCGGCCGACACCACCGTGAGCGGGGCCACTTTTAGGGCCTTGCGGTCGACCTTGCCGGAGGTCAGGCGCGGCAGGGTCTCGGCCAGCTCGAAATGGCCAGGCACCATGTAGGGCGGCATCTGGCCGGCGAGCGTCCGGCGTAAGGTCGCGGTGTCCACGGTCCGGCCGCGCTCGGGGATCAGGAACGCCACCAGCCGGTCGACGCCGTCATCCTGGCGCAGCACCACCGCCGCCTGGTTGATGTCGGGCACGCTGCGGATCCGCGCCTCGATCTCGCCGAGCTCGACCCGGAAGCCACGGATCTTCACCTGATCGTCGATGCGGCCGTGGAACAGGATCCGCCCGCCGGCATCGAGCGAGACCGCGTCGCCCGAGCGGTAGAGGATCGGGTCGGTCCCGTCCGAGGCGAACGGGTTGGCGATGAATTTTTCCGCGGTCAGCTCGGGCCGCGCCAGGTAGCCCCGGGCGACGCCGGGGCCGCCGATCAGCAACTCGCCCTGCTGGTCATGGCCGAGCAGGCTCAGATCCTCTCCGGCCACGTAGACGGAGTAGTTCGGGATGGGACCGCCGATGGTGACGGGCTCGCCCGGCCGCATCTCGGCCGCGGTGGCGACCACGGTCGCCTCGGTGGGCCCATAGGTGTTGAACAGTTTTCGCGATGGGGTCGCCCATCTCACCACCAGCGGCTCGGGCAGGGCCTCGCCGCCGAGCAGGATCAGGCGCACGGTCGGCAGGTCGCCGGAGATCATCGCCAGCAGGGTCGGCACGGTGTCGAGCACCGTGATCCGCTCCGCCTCCAGGATGCCCGGCAGGGACTCGACGTCGCCCATCATGGCCGGGCTCGCCACGAACAGGGTGGCGCCGACCAGATACGGGACCCAGATCTCCTCCATCGACAGGTCGAAGGCGACCGAGGCGCCCTGGAACACGATGTCGTCGGCGCGCATGCCGTAGAGCGCGTTCCCCGAGCGGAGGAAGTGGCAGATGTTGGCGTGGCTGATGACGATGCCCTTGGGCACGCCGGTCGAGCCGGAGGTGTAGATCAGGTAGGCGGGGTGCTGCGGCGTCAGGCCGGCGGCGCGGGGATCCGGCACCGGCGCCTCCGCGGGCGTCGCGGCGTCGAGATCGGCCGGGGTCAGGGCGGGCGCCGCGTCGGGCGCGGCGGGCGCGAGCGCCGGCGAGACCAGCAGCGCCTTGGCGGCGGAATCGGTCAGGCACACGCCGACCCGGTCGGCCGGCGCCTCGGCGTCGAAGGGCAGCCAGGCGGCGCCCGACAGGGTGATGCCGATCTGGGCGACCAGCAGATCCGGGCCGCGGGCCATCCACAGGCCGACCACGTCGCCGGGGCCGATGCCGCGATGGGCGAGCCCGGCTGCGATCCGCCCGGCGCGGGTGGCGACTTCGGCGTAGGTCAGGCTCGGGTGGACGCCGCCGGCAACCACGCGGGCGCCGTCGATCAAGCAGGGATGCTGGGGCCGGGCCTGCGCCGAGGCCAGAAAGATCTCGGCCAGCACCTCGTCGCGGATCAGGTCGGGGCGGTGTTCGCCGCGCAGCACGGCCACCCCGTCCGCCGGACGCGCAAGCGCCTCGGCAGCCGGTCCGGACCGGGTCTTCTCCGCGAGGTCGCTCATCCGCTGCTCCGCTGGCCGCCCGAACAGGTCGGCGCATACCGTGGCGACCGCCCTATAGCCAGCCGATCATGCCGTTATCGAGGCGGCTTTGGACCCCGGGGTGAAGGACGGCTTAAGCCCAGCGCCAGCCGCTCGGTTCCAGGACCAGCACTTCCCCCTGGCGGATACCGAGGCGGGGCGCCGCGTAGATGTCGAGATGGCCGAGCGCTACCAGGGCCGCCCGGGCGACACCGCCATGGGCGACGACCACGGCATCCCGCTTCAGATCGGCCAGCACCGGGCCGACCCGCTCCACGAGCGTGGCGTAGCTCTCGCCGCCGAGGCCGGGCGGACGGTGGTTCCAGCGCTCGCGGTCCCGCGCCGAGGCGCCGCCCGGGTCGCGGCGGCGGATCTCGGCCCAGGTCGAGCCCTCCCAGCTACCGAAGCCGATCTCCCGGAGCCGCGGATCGGTGCGGTACGCCTCCGGCGGTAGGCCGAGCGTCGTCCGCAGGATCTCCATGGTCCGCCGGGTGCGCTTGAGCGGGCTCGCCAGGAACGCCGCCTCCGCCACGCCCGGCCCCGCCAGCGCCGCGAGTCGGTGCGCCGCGGCGACGGCCTGCGCCTCCCCGTGCGGGTTGAGGTCGATGTCGCGACTGCCCTGCAGCCGGCCCTCGGCGTTCCACGCGGTCTGGCCGTGGCGGATGAAGTAGATCGTGGCCAACCGTGTCTCAGTCCTGTCGCTGCCCAGGTGCCCGGAACGGCCGGGCTCGCCAACCGTTCTGGGCGTTCGTCGGCAATGCCCCTCAACACGGTCCTGCCCATGTCCAAGAAACACGGTAAGCATCTTCCCGGCCAGTCGCGAGACGACGGCGTGACAGACGGCCCCGATCGGCACCGATCCGCCCCGGCGCAGGCACCGTCCACCGCCGTCCGGGCCGGGACGGTCCCGGCGGCGCTAGGTATCGTGGCGGTCGAGCCCGGGACGCGGATCGACCTGGCGGCGGTGGATGCCGACGCCGATGGCGGCTTCGACAAGGCCTGGGCCAAGGACGCCCTCACCCAGGAGCGCGAGCGCATCAGCGCGTTGCAGGAGCGGCTGTATGCCGAGCGCAAACGCAGCCTGCTGCTGGTGTTCCAGGCGATCGATACCGGCGGCAAGGACGGGACGATCCGGTCCGTGCTCAAGGGCGTGAACCCGCAGGGCTGCGCGGTGTCCTCGTTCAAGGTGCCTTCGAGCGACGAGCTCGATCACGACTTCCTGTGGCGCTACCACGCGAAGACGCCGGGGCGCGGCATGATCGGCGTGTTCAACCGCAGCCATTACGAGGACGTCCTCGTGGTGCGGGTGAAGGGTCTGGTGCCGGACGAGGTCTGGCAGGGACGCTATCGGCTGATCAACGATTTCGAGCGGCTGCTCACCGAATCCGGCACGGTGATGATCAAGTTCTTCCTGCACATCTCCAAGGGCGAGCAGAAGAAGCGCCTGGAGGCTCGGATCGCCGACCCCGAGAAGAACTGGAAGTTCGACCCGGCCGACCTCGTCGAGCGGAAATCCTGGGACGCCTACCAGCAGGCCTTCGCGGACGCGCTCTCGCATTGCTCGACGCCGCACGCCCCGTGGCTGGTGGTGCCGGCCAACCACAAATGGTTTCGCAACTACGTGATTGCCCGCACCATCGCCGATACGCTGGAGGCGATGGACCCGCGGTTCCCGAAGGCCAAGACGGGCATCGCCGACCTGAAGGTCCCGGACTGATCCGAAGAGGTGCCGCATGCTGGTGGTTCGGGAAATCGCGGTCTCGGGCTATCGCTCGCTGCGGCGGATCGGCTTCCCGGTGGACGATCTCTCGGTGTTCGTCGGCGGCAACGGCACCGGCAAGACCAACCTCTATCGCGGTCTCGAATTGTTGCAGGACGCGGCCCGGGGGACGCTCACCCGCGCGCTCGCCACGGAAGGCGGCATGGACTCGGCGGTCTGGGCCGGACGTCGGCGGCACGGAGAGGCGGCCCGGATCCGCCTGTCCGCCACCCTGCACGACGATGGGACCGGACAGGTGTTCACCTACGCGATCGAGGTCGGGCTCGTGCAGCAGGCCGGGGGCACCACCTATGGCGCCGCCTTCCGCAAGGAACCGCAGGTGAAGGCCGAACGGTTGACCGTCCGGACCGGCGCCCGCACGGCGGTCATCCTCGACCGCGATGGCCGGACCGGCTTCGCCCGCGACGAGGAGGGGCGCAAACGGCCGCTGGGCCTGGACCTGTTGCCCACCGAGACGGCGCTCGGCACCTTCCTGGACGCCACGCGCCACCCGGAGATCGCCCTGGTCCGCCTCGCCATGACGGCCTGGCGCTTCCATCACGATTTTCGCACCGATTCCGAGTCGCCGCTCCGCCGCCCGTGCCTGGCGGTGACGACGCCGACCCTCGCCTCGGACGGGTCCGACCTCGCCGCCGTGTTCGCCACCCTGGCCCATATCCGACAGGACACGGGCGATCTCGACTCGGCGCTCGACGGCGCCTTCCCGGGCGCCCGGCTCGCGGTGCCGGAGCCGGGGCGCGAGGCAAGCTTCGGCGTCACATTTCCGGACTTTCCCGGCCGCACTTTCGCGGCCTCGGAGCTGTCGGACGGGACGTTGCGCTACCTCGCTCTCACCGGAGCGCTGCTGGCCTACCGACTGCCGCCCTTCATCGCCCTGAACGAGCCGGAATCGAGCCTGCATCCGGATCTGATGGAGCCGCTCGCCCGGATGATCGCCCGGGCCGCCGAGCGCACCCAGATCTGGCTGGTCACGCATTCCGAGCGGCTGGCGGACGGGATCGCGACCCATGGCGGCGCCCGGCCGCGCGTGGTGATCAAGCGCGACGGCGAGACCTGGATCGACGGGCTGACGCTGGCGGGCGAATTCGCCGACGCGGACGACGACTAATCCTTGTCGAGGGTCAGGTCCGGCGCCTCGGGGTTCTTCATCCCGACGACGTGGTAGCCCGCATCCACGTGCAGGATCTCGCCGGTCATGCCGGCCGACATGTCTGAGATCAGGTAGGCGGCGGTCTCGCCGACCTCGCCGATGGTCACGGTCCGGCGGAGCGGCGCGTTGTACTCGTTCCACTTCAGGATGTAGCGGAAGTCGCCGATCCCCGAGGCCGCCAGGGTCTTGATCGGGCCGGCAGAGATCGCGTTGACGCGGATGTTCTTCGGCCCGAGATCGGCTGCCAGGTAGCGCACCGAGGCTTCAAGCGCCGCCTTGGCCACGCCCATGACGTTGTAGTGCGGCATCCACTTCTCGGCGCCGTAATAGGTCAGCGTCAGCAGGGACCCGCCCGGGCGCAGGATCTTCTCGGCACGCTGGGCCACCGCGGTGAACGAGTAGCACGAGACCAGGAGCGACTTGGTGAAGTTCTCCTCCGAGGTCTCGAGGTAGCGGCCGGTCAGCTCGTCCTTGTCCGAGAAGGCGATGCAGTGGACGACGAAGTCGATGCCCTCGGGGAAGACGCGCGCGGCCTCCGCGAACACGGCGTCGATCGTGGCCGCATCGGTGACGTCGCAATGCCCGATGACGTGGGCGTCGAGCTCCTTGGCCAGGGGCTCGACCCGCTTGCGCAGGGCGTCGCCCTGGTAGGTGAAGGCGAGTTCGGCTCCGTGCGCGCGGGCGCTGCGGGCGATGCCCCAGGCGATCGAGCGGTTGTTGGCGACACCGAGCACGAGGCCGCGCTTGCCCGCCAGAATGCCCTGCCCGTGTTCCGCCATGATCGATCCTGGAAACCTCTCGGCCCCGTGCGGCACCGGAGCGCCTCCTTAGCGGAGGCGGCCCGGCGACGGAAGTCCGCACCCGACCGCGGGGCGGCCGGGCGCCAGGGCTCTGTCAGGCGGCCTTGGCGCGCCGGCCCCGGGCGAAGTCGTTCAGGATCGGATCCTCGCTCTCCGGCAGGGTGATCGCCGTGGTGGCGAACAGGTCGCCGCGCGTGCCGTCCTTCTTGGGCAGGCCCTTGCCGCGCAACCGGAAAGTCCGGCCGGAACTGGTCATCGGCGGCATCTTCATCTCGACGGCGCCGGTCAGGGTCGGCACCCGGATCATGCCGCCGAGCACGGCGTCCTCTAGCGGCACCTCGACGCTGGTGCGCAGGTCGGCGCCGTCGACGGTGAAGCGGGGATGCGGGCGGATGCGAATAGTGAGCAGCGCGTCGCCGGGCTCGCCACGCGGGCCGGCGCTCTGCCCGAGTCCGCGGAGCCGAATGGTCTGGCCGTCCTCGACGCCCCGGGGGATCACCACGTCGACCTCCCGGCCGGTGGGCAGGGCCAGCCGCAGCTTCTCCTCGCTGGCGACCTGCTCCAGGCTCACGGACAGCTCGGCCGCGACATCCTCGCCCTTGGCGGCCTGACGCTGGCCGCCCGGCCCGGCGCCGCCGGCGCGGAAGGCTTCGCCGAAGATGTGCGAGAAGATGTCCTCGCCCATCCCGCCGCCACCCATCCCGCCACCGCCCATGCCGCCGCCCTGCCGGCTGCGGGCCATGTTCTCGAAATCGAAGCCGCTCGACCGGCCGCCGCCGAAGCCGCCGGAGAATCCCTCGAAGCCGGAAGCGCGCGGCCGCCCGTCGGCGTCGATCTCGCCGCGGTCGAACTGCTTGCGCTTCTCGGAATCGCCCAGGATCTCGTAGGCCGAGTTCGCCTCGGCGAACCGGTCCTTGGCCTTCACGTCGTCCTTGTTGCGGTCGGGGTGGAAGTCCTTGGCGAGCTTGCGGTAAGCCTTCTTGATGTCGGCTTCGCTCGCTCCCTTGGGGACGCCCAGCACGTCGTAGGGATTGCGCATCGGTCTCTTGGGCTATGCGGTGTGGGATTTCCACCCGGATGTGGGAAGGATGTTGCATCCCTGCAACGGTCACGGCGGCGAAAGTCTGCGGGTTCGGGCCCTGCGTCAAGCGGCGGATCTCGCTCCCGCGCGCGCGACGGCATAACCATGACGCACGACGCCCTCACCGACCCATCGGGGCCGGTCCGCAGGAGAGATAAGCGATGCAGTACGTCTGCGACCATGTTCACCTGCGCAGCCGCGACGCCGTGAAGGCCGCCGCCTTCTACGTCGAGACCTTCGGGGCGACGGAGGTGAAGCGCGTCGGCGCCGATCCGGTGCAGCGCATGGTGCTCGATCTCGGCGGCCTGACCGTGTTCATCGAGCAGGCGCCGGCAGAGACCGCGCCGGCGACGCAGACGCCCTGCCTCGGCATCGAGCATATCGGCCTGCGCGTCGCCGACATCGACGCCGCCATGGCCGATCTCGCGACCCGGGGCGTCCCCGTCCGGACCGGCATCACCGAGCGCGGCCCCGGCCTGCGGATCGCCTTCGTCGAGGGCCCGGACGGGGCGCTGATCGAGCTCCTCGAGCGCCGGTAATCGACCGGGGCTCCGCCCGAAACGCTCAGCCCCGGGCGCCGCCGCGCAGGGCCACGGCGGGCTCCGGCTCGCCGTCCACGGGGGCCGGCGGCTCGATCCGGTCGAAGCCGTCCGCGGTGTAGACCGCACCGAGCACGGTCTTGAAGTGCCGCTGCACCCGGGCGTGGCATTCGCACGCGGCGGCCGACATCGCCCGACGGTCGAGCACCGTGATGCGCCCGCGCCCGACCCGGATGAGGCCCTGATCCTGAAGCGTCCGGAGAATGCGTGTCAGGTAGGTGCGCTGGACACCGAGCATCGAGGCCAGCAATTCGTGGGTGATCGGCAGCGTGTCGCCGCCGATCCGGTCCTGGAGGGTCAGGAGCCAGCGCAGGCAGCGCTGCTCGATCGGGTGCAGGGCGTTGCAGGCGGCGGCCTGGAGCACCTGGGCCAGGAGGCAATCGGAGTAGCGCGCGAACAGGTTGCGCACTTCGGTCGACCGCCGCTTGGCTTCCTGGAGACGCCCCGCGTCGAGGCGCAGCATCGGGCCGCCGATCTGCACGATCGCCTCGGTGGAGGCCGGCACCCGGCCCGCGCTGACGATGCCGCCGACCGCGCCCTCGCGCCCGATCGTGGCGGTCTCGGCGCAACGCCCGTCCCGGGTGGCGATGACCAGAGCCACGACGGTCTGGTCGCACGGGAAGGTGATGTGCGTGACGTCCGAGCCGGCCTGGAACACGGTCGCGCCCTTGTCGAAGGAGACCGGTTCGAGATGGGGCGCGATCAGCGCGCGGTCGGGCTCCCGAAGCGCGTCGAGGAGCAGGTTGCCCGTAGGGGAGGCAGCGCGGTCAGCGGGCATTGCAGGCAGGGAATCGTGGGAGAAGAGGCTCCCGAAAGGAGCCGCGTCGAGCGGCCCGCCGGCGTGCGGGAGAACCCGACACGCTTATATCCCAGCCTGTGTTCGCAAACCAACTTAAGTCTATCGGGCACGATCAATTATTTGTCGGTGCACAAACCCTGTTCCGAGAGCCGCCGGTGCTCGCGCGGATCGCAATCGGTCGACAGGAACGAGGCCCAGTCGGACGGGGTGCCGTAGAAGGCGTTGCGGTCGACATCGCCCTGCACTCCCGGAACGCGCCCGGTCGAGGTGAATTGCCACAGCATCCACTTCCGGTTGACGAAGCGCTGCTCCGGCTCCGCCGCGGTGGAGCGCAGCCAGTGCGGGTAGTCGGGCAGCTCGCCTTCCAGCACGTCCTTGTGGAAGGTGATGTCGGTGTAGATGATCGGGCGCTTGCCGGTGTAGCGCTCCATCTCCTCGAGCATCTCGGTGACCATCGCCAGAGCCTGCGCCTTCGGCAACTTCTTCGGGCAGGTCTGCGAGTGGCCGTTCCACTCGACGTCGAGCACCGGCGGCAGGGCCGTGGGGTCGTTCGGGACGTTGCGCTTGAACCACTCCATCTGGTCCCGGGCCGAGCGGCACCAGAACACGAAGTGGTAGGCGCCGCGCGGCACCCCGGCCCGGGCGGCGTTGTCCCAGTTGGTCCGGAAGCGCTCGTCGACGTGGTCGCCGCCCTCGGTCGCCTTGATGAAGGCGAACTGGGTGCCGGCAGCCCGGACCGAGGCCCAGTCGACGTTGCCCTGCCACTTCGAGATGTCGATGCCCTGGATCGGGTGCTGCTTGGCCTTGGCCACGCCCGGATGGGGCTTGGCGTCGCCCTTGGTCGGGTAGAAATCGTTGTTCGACGCGCACGCCGCGAGACCGGCCATCACCGCGACGGCGAAGATCCGGGTGGCGAGCCGCCGAACAGTCCTCAGCCGGCCGGCATCCCGGACCGGCTCGGCGGACGGCATCTGCGAAAATGTGTAATCCCGCACCATCGATGTTCAGCCCGCCACCGAAGAAGCGCCAAAGTCAGGGGTAATCGATGGCCCTGGCGCAGTTAACGGAGCTTTGCGATCTTTGCGGCGGAATTCCGGGATGCGTTGCGCCGCCGCGACATACCGCAGCGATCCCCGGTTGGTTCACAGGCCCGGATCCGGCTAAGTGCCGGTCCCGCAACGCGAGTCCCACCACGGTCCCGTGAGCAAGCAATTATTCACCATAGGTTACGAAGGGCTCGACCCTGAGCGCCTTACGGATGCGCTGCGCTCGGCCGGCGTCGCCGTCCTGGCCGACGTGCGGGCGGTGGCGAACTCGCGCAAGCGCGGCTTCTCGAAGGGCGCGCTCGGGACCGGGCTCGTCGAGGCGGGGCTCGGCTACGCGCATCTGCGCAGCCTCGGCACGCCGAAGGCCGGCCGCGAGGCGGCCCGGGCCGACGACGCGGCGTTGATGCGCCGGATCTACTGCGAGGAGGTGCTCGACACGGCGGCCGGCGGCGTCGCCCTCGACGAGCTCGCCGCGCTGGCGGAGGCCGCCCCGACCTGCCTGCTGTGCTTCGAGCGCGACCCGGCCCGCTGCCACCGCCGCGTCCTGGCCGATCGGCTGGCGGAAAGGGGTTTTGTGACGACCGATCTGTTCGGCTGAGTTTCCACCGGCTTTGGCCGTCGCGCGTGAACGAAACGCGCGCGCCTTTCCCGGACGCCTGGAACGTCAGTGGAGGGCGATCCGGGATCCAGCGGAGAAAGCGCCGCGCAGCGGCACGATCGTAATCAGGCGCTTCGCGTCGTCCTGTGCCGGATCCCGGGTCGCGTTCCGCTCTCGCTCCACGCGCCCGGGAAAGGGACGGCGCGAAACCGGCAACGCTCGGCAGAGCCAGTTCTTATCGAAATCAGCGCATCGCCCGCGTGGCGGCAAAACGCCGGATCGGCGCCATGGCGGCGCTGAACAGCATGCGGGATGTCCGCATGGCCCCGAACTCCCGCGGGATCGGCCGGCGGCGATTCGGGTCGTTCACCGGCTCGACCGGCAGGTACAGGGCTTCGAGGAACGACATCTCCAGCAGCGTCGTGCCGGCCTCGTCGGCGATCACCAGGGCGGCGTCGAGCAGCCGCGGGTCGCCGCCGTGCTGGCGCATCAGCCCCCGGACGATGGTGCGGGCCGCATCCCGGGCCGCGTCCATGTCGGCGATGTCCTGGGCGGTCGGCGCGGCCAGGTAGGCCCCATCGAGGCGGATGTAGAAATAGGCGCGGACCATGGTGGCGTTCCCGGGCGGATCGGTCGGCATGCGTCAGGCGGCCATCGTCACGCCGCCTGGGCGCCGTCCTGCAGTTCGGCCCCCAAATCGGCAGCGACATCGGCAGCGACGTCGGCCCCGATACCAGCCCTGCTCTCGGCCGCCGATTTCGGGTCGAAAGCATCCGCCAGGAGGCTGAGGCGGCGGGCCATGTCCCGCACCTCGTTGAGCGCGATCGACTTCTGGCCTTCCTTGACCGCCCGGGTGATGTCGCTGACCTGCGTGGTGGCGACCCGCCTCAGTTCGTCGGCGAGCTGGTGGCTGGTCATCATCGCATCCGTTCCCGAATTGGTTCGTCTGTGCGGGGACCGTGGTGGGACGCCGCTTACCAACCGGTTTCGCGATGCAGCGATGCCTGTGGACAAACCCGACAGGTTTTCAGTCCTGGAGATGGCGGGCCGCGATGATCGAGGCGGCGGTGCGATTCTCGACGCCCAGCTTGGCGTAGATGCCCTCCAGGTGCTTGGTCACGGTCCGGTGGCTCAATCCCAGAATCTCGCCGATGTCGCGGCTCGATTTTCCCCGGGACAGCCACAGCAGCACCTCGGCCTCCCGGCCGGTGACGGGGAGCCGGGCGCGCAGCCGCTCGACGCCCCCCGAGCCTTCCTCGCGCGACAGGCGCAGCAGGATCTCATCGGGGGTGCGGCCGATGAAGCTGAGGGCGTAGGGCGTGCCGTCGCCGCCGGTCAGCGTCAGGGCGTTGGCCGAGGCGCCGGTGAGGCAGAGGCGCAGCCAGTCCCGGGCGCGGGCGGGGAGTTCGATCGTGCCGGACGGGTCGGGGTCGAGCCCCGCCAGCAGGCGCCCGGCCTGCGGGGTCGACCACAGCACCGCGCCCGCCTCCGAGACCGCGAACAGGGTGCGCCCGGCGGTGTCGAGGGCGGCTCGGGCGCTCTGCGCGGCCCGGGCGCTGGCCAGATGTACGCGAATCCGGGCCAGGATCTCGTCGGGGGCGATCGGCTTGGTGACGTAGTCGATCCCGCCGGCGCTCAGGCCCTTCACGATATGCTCGGTCTCGCTCAAGCCGGTCATGAAGATCACCGGCACCCCGGCGAGCTGCGGCTTGGCCTTGAGCCGCCGGCAGGTCTCGAACCCGTCCATGCCGGGCATCATCGCGTCGAGCAGGATCACGTCCGGGGTGATCTCGTCGACCAGCGCCAGGGCGAGGTCGCCGCCGACCGCCACCAGCACGGTGGCGCCGGAGCGCTCGATCGCCTCGGTGAGGAAGCTCAGCGTGTCGGGCGAATCGTCCACCACCAGGACGACGTCGCGGCTCGGCTGGTTGGTCGGCGCCTCAGCCATGGCGGGCGAGTCCTTGCAGCACCGAGAGGTAGCGGCGCAAATCGTAGCCCTCCACGAGGCCGCGCATCTGGGCCACGAAGGCGGGCGGGACCGTCGCGTCGCCCTCCATCTGGGCGAGCTTGGCCTCGATGGCCCGGATATGGCCGATGCGGCCGAGACGCAGCAACTCGCCGACATGGGCGGATCCGGGATGGCCGATCTCCGCGAACGCCGGAGCGGGCTCGCGCAGGGACGGCGTCGCCGCGTCGGTCCATTCGAGATGGAGCAGCTTGCCGATCCGCTCCAGCACGTCGCGCAGGTCGAAGGGCTTGGCGAAGATCGCGTCGTGGGGGGCGTCGTCGCCGCGCACCGGGCTGATTTCGTGGACGTTGGCCGACATCATGGCGATCGGCCCCGTGTGGCCCTCCGCCCGCAGGGTCGCGGCGGCGGCCCAGCCGCTCATGCCCGGCATAGCGATATCGAGCAGGATCAGGTCGATCCCGCCCTTCGCCACCGCCGCCAGGCATTCCGGCCCCGAGCCCGCCTCGATCACGGAAATCCCGTGCGGTTCCAGGATCGCCCGCATCAGGGCGCGATGGGCGGTGTCGTCGTCGGCGACTAGGACCGTGCGGCGGGCGCCGGCATAGGCCCGTTCCGGCGCGGAGGCCGGGGCTGCCAGCACGATCGGGGCGGGCTGGGCCACGGAGGCCAGCATTAGCCGCAGCCGCGCCTGGGTGCCCCCGCCGGGAGCCGCCGCCACGGTGATCTCGCCGCCGAGCAACTGCGACAGCAGGTCGGCGATGGTGAGCCCGAGCCCCGTGCCCGGGGTGCTGCGGGCGGCCGGGGTCGAGCCCCGCTCGAACGGCTGGAAGATCCGGGCCAGATCCGCCTCTGGGATGCCCGGGCCGGTGTCGCGGATCGAGAACACCGCGATCTGGCTGCGATAGCTTAGATCCAGGGAGACGGTGCCGGCTTCCGTGAACTTGATCGCGTTCGACAGGAGGTTGAGCAGCACCTGGCGCAGGCGCTTCTCGTCGGTAGCGACCACCGCGGGCAGGATCTCCGGCCGCGAGAACCGGAATTCGAGGCCCGCTTCCCGGGCCTGGAGCCGGACCATGTCGACCAGCTGGTCGAGGAACTCGGTGAGCCGGACCTCGTCCCGGTGGATCTCGAGGCGCCCGGCCTCCATGCGCGAGATGTCGAGCAGGCCGTCGATCAGCCCAGAGAGGTGCTGGGCGCTGCGCCTTATCACCCGGATGCCGTTGAGGCGCGGGGCCGGGATCGCGGGGTCGGATTCCAGCAGCTGGGCGTAGCCGAGCACGGTGGAGAGCGGCGTGCGCAATTCGTGGCTGATCCCGACCACGTAGCGGCTCTTGGCGAGGTTGGCGGCCTCGGCCCGCTCCTTGGCCTCCTGCAGCTTGGCGTCGGTGAGCTTGTGGGCGGCGATCTCGGCCTCGTAGAGGGCGGTCTGGCGCATGGTCTCGGACTGGGCGACCCGCCGGCTCTCCTGGGCGAGCACGAACAGCCACGCGACCACGCCGAGGATCACCACCAGGATGAAGAACACGCTGGTCAGCGCCGAGCGCAGGACCACGCGATGCTCGGGATGCGCGATGGTCGCGCCGGCATGCACGATCCCCAGAATCAGGCCGATCACCGCGCAGAGCGTCAGCATGACCGCCAGGTAGCGGCCGAGCGGCGCGCCGATCCAGGCCGCGGTGCGGCCCGGCAGGATCCGGCCCAGCGCCTGCTGCGCCTGGGCCTCCAGCCGGCCATGCGGCTTGCACAGGTCGCCGCAGCGGGCATCAAGCGAGCAGCACAGGGAGCAGATCGGGGCGTCGTAGGCCGGGCAATGGGCCATGTCCTCGCCCTCGAACGGCAATTCGCAGACCCGGCAGGTGATCTCGCCCGCCCCCCAATCCCGCTTCGGCGTCCGGGCGAGGTACCAGCGGCCGGCCGTGGCCCAGGCGATCACCGGCGCCGCACTGAAGGCGGTCGCCAGGGTCAGGAGCGGCGCGAAGGGCTGGAGCGCGTGGCCGAGGAGGCCGGCATAGGCGAGGCCGCCGAAGGCGAGCGCCAGTACCATCGCCCCGGTCCCCACCGGGTTGATCGCGTAGAGATGCGCGCGCTTGAACTCGATGCCGGCGGGCGAGAGTCCCAGCGGCTTGTTCACCGCGAGGTCGGCGGCCAGCGCCCCGACCCAGGCCGAGACCACGGAGGCGTAGAGCGGCAGCGTGCTCTCGATGGTCTTGTCGATGCCGAGCTCCATCAGGAGCACCGCGATGGCGACGTTGAACACCAGCCAGACCACGCGCCCCGGATGGCTGTGGGTCAGCCGGGAGAAAAAATTCGACCACGCGATCGAGCCGGCATAGGCGTTGGTGAGATTGATCTTGAGCTGCGAGACCAGGACGAACAGCCCGGTGAGCAGCAGGGCCGCCCGCCCCCCCTCCCCGGTGACGTAGCCGAATGCCACCGCGTACATCCGGGTCGGCTCGGCGGCGTGCTCGGGCGGGACGCCGTGGCCGAGCGCCAGCACCGCGAGTCCGGCGCCGAGCAGGATCTTGAGCATGCCGGGCACGATCCAGCCGGCGCCCCCCGACAGCACCGCCAGCCACCAGCGCCAGTCCCGCCGGCCTTTCCGCTCGGGGACAAATCTCAAAAAATCGACCTGCTCGCCTACCTGGGCCAGCAGCGCCAGCAGCACCCCGGTGGCGAGCCCGAACCGGCCGATGTCGAACGCCGCCCCGCCGCCGTCGAGCCCCGGAAACTCCGCCAGCGCGTGCAGGGGCTCCGGGCCCTGCGCCGCCACGAACACGAGCGGCAGCAGGCTCAAAGCCACCCAGAGCGGCTGCGTCCAGATCTGGAAGCGGCTGATCAGCCGGATGCCGTAGACCACCAAGGGAATCACCGCGGCGGCGCAGAGGAGGTAGCCGATGCCCAGCGGCAGCCCGAAGCAGAGCTGCAGCGCCAAGGCCATGATCGCCGCCTCGATGGCGAAGAACAGGAACGTGAAGCTCGCGTAGATCAGCGACGTGACCGTGGAGCCGAGATAGCCGAACCCGGCGCCCCGGGTCAGCAGGTCCATGTCGAGGCCGTAGCGGGCGGCGTAGACCGTGATCGGCGCCGCGGTGGCGAAGATGATCAGGCCGACCACCAGCACGGCGGCCAGCGTGTTGGGGAACCCCGCCGTCAGCGCCAGGGTCCCGCCGATCGCCTCCAGGGCCAGGAACGAGACCGAGCCCAAAGCCGTCTGCGCCACCTGGAATCCGGACCAACGCCGCGCCTTCTTGGCGGTGAAGCGGAGGGCGTAATCCTCCAGCGTCTCGTCGGCGACGAAGCGGTTGTAGTCCCGGCGGATCGGGATGATGCGCTGGGGACCACTCATCGGCGCCCGGTCCGGCGCATGCGGAAGCGCTCGTTTACGCGCGCGCGCGAACGATCCTGCGCCCGGGCGCCGCCCACGCTCCCCGCCCTCGCTCCCAACGATCCCTCAGACTTCTGCGCCGCGATGGTGCGCTCGATGCAAGAGAACGGCCATACGCAAAACATCGTATAGGCCGCAGTGCAACCAAAGACCTAGCCTGGACTGGTCGATCCGAGCCGCTTCTCAAGGCCCGGACGCGAATTAAGGCAGGCACGATGGCTGACGACACCGAGACCGGCGCGGATAATAGCTTGCGCTCCCCGCTGCGGCGCAGGCTGCTGATGGGACTGGCCGGCGCACCGGCGCTCGCCTTGATGCCCCGCGGCGCCTGGGCCGCCGCGCCGACCTCGGCGGTGAACACCACGGGCCTCGCGGTGACCGACACCGAGGTGACGGTCGGCATCCTGCACTCGGTCACCGGCACGATGGCGATCTCCGAGACCGGCGCCCAGGAGGCGGAGAAGCTCGCGATCGCGCAGATCAACGAGGCCGGCGGCGTGCTCGGCCGCAAGATCAAGATCATCCAGGAGGACGGCGCCTCCGACTGGCCGACCTTTGCCGAGAAGGCCAAGAAGCTCCTGGTCAACGACCATTGCGCCGCCGTGATGGGCTGCTGGACTTCGGCCTCACGCAAGGCGGTGCTGCCGGTGTTCGAGCAGTATAACGGCCTGCTGTACTATCCGACCTTCTACGAGGGCCTGGAGCAGTCCAAGAACGTGTTCTACACCGGCCAGGAGGCGACGCAGCAGATCCTCGCCGGGCTCGATTGGGTCCACAAGGAGAAGGGCGGCGACAGCTTCTACTTCATCGGCTCGGACTACATCTGGCCGCGCACCTCGAACAAGATCGCCCGCAAGCACGTCGAGAACGTGCTCAAGGGCAAGGTCGTCGGCGAGGAATACTTCCCGCTCGGCCATACCCAGTTCAACTCGGTGATCAACAAGATCAAGCTGACCAAACCGAAGGTGATCTTCACCGACGTGGTCGGCGGCTCGAACGTGGCGTTCTACAAGCAGCTCAAGGCCGCGGGCATCGACCTGTCCAAGCAGGTGCTGATGACGATCTCGGTCACCGAGGACGAGATCGACGGCATCGGCGGCGAGAACATCGCCGGCGCCTACGCGTGCATGAAGTACTTCCAGTCGATCGACAACGAGAACAACAAGGCCTTCGTCGCCGCCTTCAAGAAGATGTGGGGCGAGAAGACCGTGATCGGCGACGTTACCCAGGCGGCTTATCTCGGGCCGTTCCTGTGGAAGATGGCCTGCGAGAAAGCCGGCTCGTTCGACGTCGACAAGGTGGTCGCCGCCTCGCCGGGCCTGGAGTTCAAGGGCGCGCCGGAAGGCTACGTCCGGATCGACGAGAACCACCACCTCTGGTCGAAGACCCGGGTCGGCAAGGCCAAGCCCGACGGCCAGTTCGAGATCGTCTACACCAGCCCGGAGCTGATCAAGCCGGATCCGTTCCCGAAGGGCTACCAGTAGTCGCCGCCAGTCAGGCGCCGCCAAGACGCAACCTCATCCTGAGGTGCAGGGCGATCATGGATCGCCCTGCCTCGAAGGAGCCCTCCAGCACCCACCGAGACTTCTGGAGCCCTCCTTCGAGGCCTCCGCTGCGCTTCGGCACCTCAGGATGAGGTGGTTGGATGGGACCACGGGCGCTCGCCGGCGGCGAGACGCAAGTCGGATCGGAGATACAGGATCATGCTCGGCGAATACTCTTTGGGTGATCTCGGCGCGATCTTCGCCATGCAGGGCTTCGCCGGCCTGATCCTGTTCTCGGTCTACCTGCTGATGGCGCTGGGGCTGGCGATCATCTTCGGGCAGATGGGCGTGATCAACATGGCCCACGGGGAGTTCATGATCCTCGGGGCCTACGTCACCTATCTCTGCTCTGCGTTCTGCCAGAGCTACCTGCCGGCGCTGTTCCCGGTCTACTTCTTCGTCGCGATGGGGCTGGCGTTCCTCGCCTCCGGGGCGCTCGGCATGCTGGTGGAGTGGAGCCTGATCCGGTTCCTCTACAAGCGCCCGCTCGACACCCTGCTCGCCACCTGGGGCCTGTCGCTGATCCTGCAGCAGGCCTACCGCTCGATCTTCGGCGCCCGCGAAGTCGGCGTCGAGCTGCCATCCTGGCTGATCGGGTCGGTGCAGGTCACCGACACGATCGAGATCCCGGTCAACGGCCTGTTCGTGATGGCCATCACCATCCTGATCACCGTGAGCGTCGCCCTGCTGATCTATCGCTCGCGCTTCGGCCAGCAGGTCCGGGCCGTGATGGCCAACCGCGCCATGGCTGGCGCCGTGGGCATCGATACCGAGAAGGTCGACCGCTACACGTTCGGCCTCGGCTGCGGCATCGCCGGCGTCGCCGGCTCGGCCTTCACGATGATCGGCTCGACCGGGCCGACCTCGGGCCAGCTCTACATCGTCGACACCTTCCTGATCGTCGTGTTCGGCGGCGCCGCAAGCCTCTTGGGCACCATCGCGTCGGCCTTCTCGATCTCGCAGACGCAATCGACCCTGGAGTTTTTCCTCTCCGGCTCGATGGCCAAGGTGATCACCCTGCTCGCGGTGGTCGGCATCCTGATGTTGCGGCCGCAGGGCCTCTTCACCCTCAAGGTCCGGCGCTGAGGATTTCCCGATGACCAATCCGGTCCAGACCCTGACCAAGTCGGTCACCGTCAACGACAACCCGTTCATGAAGCCGGTGGAGTGGCTGAGCTTGGCTCTGCTCGCCGGGGTGATCCTGGTGGTGCTGCCGCTGGCGCTCGACGGCTTCCGCCTCAACCTCGTCGGCAAGTACCTGACCTACGCGTTCGTGGCCCTCGGGCTGGTGATCTGCTGGGGCTATGCCGGTATTCTGTCCCTCGGCCAGGGCGTCTTCTTCGGCTTGGGCGGGTATTGCATGGCGATGTACCTGAAGCTCGAGGCTTCGAGTGTCGCAAATACGAAAATTCAATCGACGCCGGGCATCCCGGACTTCATGGACTGGAACCAGATCACCGAAGTGCCGTGGTTCTGGCTGCCGTTCAAGAGCCTGCCGCTGACCCTGATCCTGGTGGTGGCGGTCCCGGTCCTGTTCGCGCTGATCATCTCCTACGCGATGTTCAAGCGCCGGGTCGGCGGCACCTATTTCGCGATCATCACCCAGGCGATCGCCGCGATCCTGACGATCCTGATCGTCGGCCAGCAGGGCTATACCGGCGGCATCAACGGCATCACCGATCTGCGCACCCTCCACGGCTGGGACATCCGCACCGACCACGCCAAGGTGATCCTGTACTTCGTTAACGGCGGCTTGCTCATCGCCTGCATCCTGGCGGCGCAGTATGTGAAGAAGTCGAAGCTCGGCCGGATCCTGGTCGCCATGCGCGACAAGGAGGACCGGGTCCGGTTCTCGGGCTACTCGGTGGCCGGCTTCAAGGTCTTCGCCTTCTGCCTGGCGGCCGGCTTCGCGGCGATCGGCGGGGCGATGTTCACCCTGCAGGTCGGGTTCATGTCGCCCTCCTTCGTCGGCATCGTGCCGTCGATCGAGATGGTGATCTACGCCGCGGTCGGCGGGCGCCTGTCCCTGTTCGGCGCAGTCTGGGGCACGCTGCTGGTCAACTGGGCCAAGACCAGCTTCTCCGAAAGCTTCCCCGACCTCTGGCTGTTCGGCCTCGGCGCCCTGTTCATCGCGGTGGTGCTCGCCTTCCCGAACGGTCTCGCCGGCATCTGGCGCGAGCAGATCGAGCCCCGCCTGACCCGTCGGGTGAAGGGGCTGCGGGCACCCCCGCCCGCCATCGCCCCGCCCCAAAGTGCGCCCGTTGGCGCTCCGGCCGAGTGAGGACATCATGAACGCCGCGATCCTCTCCTCCCCCGTGGTCGGCGCCGAGGCGGTTCCGGCCGACTACCTCCTCGCCGTCGAAGCGCTGACGGTCTCGTTCGACGGCTTCAAGGCGGTCAACGACGTGTCGTTCTACGTCGACCCGGACGAGATCCGGGTGATCATCGGCCCGAACGGCGCCGGCAAGACCACGGTGCTCGACCTGATCTGCGGGCGCACCAAGGCCAGCACCGGCTCGATCAAGTACAAGGGCCAGGAGCTGACCAAGCTCTCCGAGAGCGCGATCGTGCAGGCCGGGGTCGGCCGCAAGTTCCAGACGCCGTCGATCTACGACGACCTCACGGTGTTCGAGAACCTGGAGATCTCGTTCCCGCGCGGGCGCTCGGTGTTCGGAGCCCTGACCTTCAAGCGCGACGCCGAGGTCCGCGATCGGATCCACGAGATCGCCCAGACGATCTTTTTGAAGGATCAGCTCAAGGAGCGGGCCGAGTTCCTCAGTCACGGCCAGAAGCAGTGGCTCGAGATCGGCATGCTACTGATCCAGGACCCGGAACTGCTGATGCTCGACGAGCCGGTGGCCGGGATGAGCGTCGGCGAACGGATCAAGACCGCCGAGCTGCTCAACCAGATCATCAAGGGCCGCTCGGTGCTGGTGATCGAGCACGACATGAAGTTCGTCGAGGACATCGCCCACCGGGTGACCGTGCTCCACCAGGGCAAGGTGCTCTCCGAAGGCTCGATGGAGCGGGTCAAGAACGACCCGAAGGTCATCGAAGTGTATCTGGGACATTGACCATGGCCTCGCTCCAGACTGCGCACCCGCCCCTCGCCACGGCGCCCCCGCGCATCGCGATCCCGGACGCGGCCCCGGCGCTCGACGTTCACGACCTCCACGCCGCCTACGGCCAGAGCGAGGTCCTGCACGGGCTCAGCTTCTCGGTGGCGCCCGGCGAGATCGTCGCCGTGATGGGCCGCAACGGCATGGGCAAGACCACCCTGATGAAGACCCTGATGGGCCTCGTGCCGGTGAAATCCGGGGCGATCCGGGTCGGCGACACGGACGTCGCGGCGCTCAAGAGCCACGCCCGGGTCGCCCGGGGCCTCGCCTACGTGCCGCAGGGCCGGATGATTTTTTCCACCATGACGGTGCAGGAGAACATCGAGACCGGCCTGACGGTCACCGGTACCCGCAAGGTGCCGCAGGACCTCTACGACATGTTTCCGGTGCTGCTGGAGATGAAAGGGCGGCGCGGCGGCAACCTGTCGGGCGGCCAGCAGCAGCAGCTCGCCATTGCCCGGGCGCTCGCCAGCCGGCCGAAGGTGCTGCTGCTGGACGAGCCCACCGAGGGCATCCAGCCCTCGATCATCCGCGAGATGGGACGAACGCTGAAAAAAATCCGCGACGACCGCGGCCTCTCCATCGTGGTCTCGGAGCAGGTGCTCAGCTTCGCCCTCGACGTCGCCGACCGGGTGATCGTCCTGGAGAACGGCGCCATCGTCCACGAGGCCCCCCGCGCCGGCATCGACGAGGCGGCCGTCGCCCGGTTCCTGTCGGTCTGAGGATCCGCCGGCTTCGACGCCAGCGAAGGCAATGCCCGGTCCCGGGTCGGACGCGGGTCCCCTCTCCTGAGGGAGAGGGACAGGGTGAGGGGCGTGCCCTCTCCGGAGGGTTCTCCTCCCTCACCCCAGCCCTCTCCCGAACGGGAGAGGGGGCGTGTCGCGCCGGACAATCCCGCGCGGTCGTCCGTGAAGACTTGGCAGTCAAGATCGCAGCAGGGAGTGATAAAAAATGCCCGAGACGCTGATCAAGGTCGATCTGACGCAATCGGCCTACGACAACGAGATGGTGCACAACCGCTGGCACCCGGACATCCCGATGGTCGCCACCGTGAAGCCGGGCGCCGACTTCATCGTCGAGACCTACGACTGGACCGGCGGCTTCATCAAGAACAACGATTCCGCCGACGACGTGCGCGACATCGACCTGTCGATCGTCCACTTCCTGTCCGGCCCGATCGGGGTCGAGGGCGCCGAGCCCGGCGATCTGCTGGTGGTCGACCTGCTCGATATCGGCGCCAAGCCCGAGAGCCAGTGGGGCTTCAACGGCTTCTTCTCCAAGAAGAACGGCGGCGGCTTTCTCGACGAGCACTTCCCCCAGGCGCAGAAGTCGATCTGGGACTTCGAGGGCCTGTTCACCAAGTCCCGCCACGTGCCGGGCGTGCGCTTCCCCGGCCTGATCCATCCCGGCCTGATCGGCTGCCTGCCCGATCCGAAGATGCTGGAGACTTGGAACACCCGCGAGAAGGCGCTCTACGACACCAACCCGGAGCGGGTCCCGGCGCTCGCCACCCTGCCCTTCGGCCCCACCGCCCATATGGGCCGGTTGAAAGGCGAGGCGAAGGACGCGGCCGCCGCCACCGGCGCCCGCACGGTCCCGCCCCGGGAGCACGGCGGCAATTGCGACATCAAGGACCTGTCGCGCGGCTCGAAAATCTACTTCCCGGTCTACGTCCCCGGCGCCGGGCTCTCGATGGGCGACCTGCATTTCAGCCAGGGCGACGGCGAGATCACCTTCTGCGGCGCCATCGAGATGGCCGGCTGGGTCCATCTCAAGGTCGATCTGATCAAGGACGGCATGGCCAAGTACGGGATCAGGAACCCGATCTTCAAGCCGTCGCCGATCACCCCGAAATACGACGATCACCTGATCTTCGAGGGTATCTCGGTCGACGAGCACGGCGGCCAGCATTACCTCGACGTGCACATCGCCTATCGCCAGGCCTGCCTGAACGCGATCGAGTACCTGAAGAAGTTCGGCTATTCGGGCGCGCAGGCCTACTCGATCCTCGGCACGGCGCCGGTGCAGGGACACATCTCTGGGGTGGTCGACATCCCGAATGCCTGCGCCACCCTGTGGATTCCGACCAAGATCTTCGAGTTCGACATCAATCCCGGCGCCGACGGGCCGACGAAGTTTTTGGACGGCTCAATCCAGATGCCGCTCTCGCCGGATCTGTGAGGGCGGGTCGTCCTGGCCGCCTCAGCGGACCCAACCTGCCCCCTCTCCCGTGCGGGAGAGGGTTGGGGTGAGGGACCAGGTCTTTCCGGACAAGTCGCACCCCTCACCCTGTCCCTCTCACGCACGGGAGGGGGGGACCCGCGCCCTTCCGATAGCGTCCGCCTCGCTCTGATTATCGCCGGGAGCCTCGAAATGCCCGTCTACGATTACTCCTGCGCGGCCTGCGGGCCGTTCACCGCCATGCGGCCGATGGCGGAGTTCAAGGATCCGCACGCCTGCCCGGATTGCGGGGAGGCCTGCCAGCGGGCCTTCCTCACCGCGCCGCGGATCGCCGGCATGGATGCCGGGCTCAAGGCCGCCCACGCCACCAACGAGCGCAGCCGCCACGCGCCGCGGCGCTCCTCGGGCCACGGCGCCGGCTGCGGCTGCTGTGGACCGAAGAAAGCGGCCTCGGCCCCCGCCGCGGCCAAGAGTTTTCCGAGCGCGCGGCCCTGGATGATCAGCCACTGACCTGGCGCGAACAGCCCTCCCCCCTCTGCGGGGGGAGGGTAGCAGCGCCTATCGGCACAACAATCCTCGGAGGAATCCACGCCATGATGCACGGAGACATCTCGTCCAGCCAGGACAGCGTCGGCGTCGCCGTCGTCAACTACAAGATGCCGCGGCTCCATACCCGCGCCGAGGTGCTGGAGAACGCCAAGGCGATCGGCAAGATGATCATCGGCATGAAGACCGGCCTGCCCGGTCTCGACCTGGTGATCTTCCCCGAATACTCGACCCACGGCATCATGTACGACGCCGCCGAGATGTACGAGACCGCCTCCTCGGTGCCGGGCGCGGAGACCGAGGTGTTCGCGGCGGCCTGCCGGGAGGCCAAGGTCTGGGGCGTGTTCTCGCTCACCGGCGAGCGCCATGAGGAGCACCCGAACAAGGCACCCTACAACACCCTGATCCTGATGAACGACCAGGGCGAGATCGTGCAGAAGTACCGCAAGATCATGCCCTGGACGCCGATCGAGGGCTGGTATCCGGGCGACCGCACCTACGTGTCGGACGGGCCGAAGGGCCTGAAGATCAGCTTGATCATCTGCGACGACGGCAATTATCCCGAGATCTGGCGCGACTGCGCCATGCGCGGCGCCGAGCTGATCATCCGCTGCCAGGGCTACATGTACCCGGCCAAAGAGCAGCAGATCGTGATCTCGAAGGCGATGGCGTTTGCCAACAACGTCTACGTAGCGGTGTCGAACGCCGCCGGGTTCGACGGCGTCTACACCTATTTCGGCCATTCCGCGATCATCGGCTTCGACGGCCGCACCCTCGGCGAGTGCGGCGAGGAGGAGATGGGCATCCAGTACGCCGCGCTCTCAAAATTCCTGATCCGGGATTTCCGCGCCCACGGCCAATCCGAGAACCACCTCTTCAAGCTGCTGCACCGCGGCTATACCGGCATGATCAACTCCAAGGAGAACCGGCACGGGCTGTCGGAATGCCCCTACGAGTTCTACCGGCGCTGGATCGAGGATCCCGACGGAACCCGCGACGCCGTTCGCGCCATTACCCGCCAGAGCGTCGGCACCGAGGAATGCCCGATCGAGGGCATCCCGTTCGTCGGCAAGGGCCAGGGTGCGCCAGACCCGGTCCGCTGAGATCACGGGAACGGATCAGAAGAACCCATGGACACGCCCCCCCTCGGCCCGACCGCGTTCCGCAGCCCCGCCGTGCTGCTGTCGGGCCCGGTTGACTACGACATGTACAAGGAGTTCCGCCGGCAGTTCGCCAATGCCGGCGAGCGCGCGATCGTCGTGGTCGAGCTCTCGACGCTGGGCGGCGACCCGGAGGTCGCCCGGATGATGGGCGAGGACATCCGCTACCACAGCGAGATGAGCCCGGACCGGCGCTTCGTCTTCCTCGGCAAGGCGGCGATCTACTCGGCCGGTACCACCTTCATGAGCTTCTTCGCCCGGCCCAACCGCTACCTGACCCGGGGCACGCGGCTGATGATCCACGAGCGCAAGATGAACAAGCAGCTCCACGTCCAGGGGCCGCTCACCACCTGCATCGCCGCCGTGAAGGCGACGCTCCACGAGATCGAATGCTCGATCGTGATCCAGAACGAGGGGTTTTCCAACCTGATCCAGGGCTCCGACGTGACCCTCGACGAGGTCTTGGAGAAGGCACCGGCCAATTGGTACCTTGAGGCGGAAGAGGCAAGGGCGCGGGGTCTGATCCAGGCGGTGATCTGAGGGGTCTGCCCTCGATCGCGTCACGGGATCCGAATTCGGCAAGCAAGGTGGACGTCCGCAGCCCACACCGTCATTGCGAGCGCAGCGAAGCAACCTAGGGATACGCCAAGTTCGGAGATCGCGCGCCGCCCTGGGTCGCTTCGCTGCGCTCGCGATGACGGCGTAGGGCAAGCGATCCGTCGACAACCGCGATGATACGGTCGCGGTAACGCTTACCCCTCCGGGTAATCCGCCCCCAAACTCGTCTCGCGCCACGCCTCGATCTCCGCGATCCGTTGCTTCAGCCGGGTCGTGACTGCTTCGTAGCCCCAGGCGCCGAGCACGAGATGGCGCGGCGGGTTGTCGATCTCGGTGATCCGGATCATCGCCTCGCCGGCCCGAACCGGATCGCCGGCCTGGGTGCCGCTCTTCTCGGCCGTGGCTTTCAGGCGGGCGCCGGCCGTCTCGGCATAGTCGGGTATCGTGCTCGGTGTCTGAATCAGGGAACGGCCGGCCCAGTCGGTGCGGAACGGGCCGGGCTCGATGCAGGTGACCTTGATGCCGAGCGGCCCGGCCTCGGCACTGAGCGCGTCGGAAAAGCCCTCCACGGCGTGCTTGGTGGCGGCGTAGTAGCCGGAGCCCGGGAAACCGACGAAGCCGGCCACCGAGGTGACGTTGAGGATATGGCCGGAGCGCTGCGCCCGCATCACCGGCAGCACCGCCCGGGTCAGGGCGAACAGGCCGAACACGTTGGCGTCGAACTGGGCGCGGATCTTGTCGTCCTCGCCCTCCTCGATCGAGGCCTGGTAGCCGTAGCCGGCATTGTTGACGAGGACGTCGATGCGTCCGAATTTTTGTGCCGTCTCGCCCACCGCCTGCGTGATCTGGCTGGACTCGGTGACGTCCAGGGACAGGGCCAGGACCCGGTCGGGAGCGCCCTCGGCGAGGTCGGCGACCTTGGCGCGGTCGCGGGCCGTCACCACCGCCCGCCAGCCCCGGGCGATGACCAGCCTGGCAAGTTCCCGGCCGAAGCCCGTGGAACAGCCGGTGATGAACCAGACCGGTTGGGGAGTTGCCATGGTGATTCGTTCCGTTCTGATCAGGGCGTCGCCGCCGGCTCGGTCAGCGTATCGATCGACAGCAGGTAGGCAATCAGCGAATCCTGGTCCTGGCGCGAGACGCCGGAGCCGGCATCCGCCCAGTAGGCGTGGCCTTCGCCGGTAACGCGCGCGATGCGCGCCGTATCCGACGCTTTATTCGCGGCGACGACCTTGGCGCGCAGATCCCGGTCGATCAGGCCGCGAAGGCTGTTCGCGGGATCGGGGGCGACGCCGCGGTACAAGGTGCCCGGAACGCCGAGCTGCGTCGCCGGATCGGGACCGACCGCGATTCCCGAATCGTGCAGGTAGGGCGCCGTCCAGGCCAGCCCGACGAGGTTCGGAACCTTGTAGCCGCCTTCGGTGCCCCCCTGCCCCCAAGCGAGCTGGACCTGGGCGAGCGCGTCGCCGGCCAGCGGCACCGGCACGATCACCGGATCGGCGGGCTGCGGGAACGGCGTATCTGTCGCGAACAGGCTCGGGGGCGACAGCCGCGCCTCCATCTTGGCCCCGGCCCTGGCCCGGGTCGGCTCGGTGCCGATCTCGGCGGCCGGGATGATCCGATGGTCGGTCAGCGCGGGGCCGGAATGGCAGGCGCCGCAGCCGGCTTTCTCGAACACGGCGCGACCGGCCTGCACGGCGTCGGGATACTGCTTGGCGGCCGGCGGGTGCAGCAGGTTCTGGAAGGCCGACATGGCGTTGTTGGCGTGGTTGACCGGCTCCCCGGGCACGGAGGTGAACAGGCCGTTGTCGGTGACGTAGTTGGTCGCCGGATAGGTCGGCAGCACCGCGTAGCTGTTGAGCCCGGGGGAGGCCGGCGTCGGATCGACGCTGCGCAGCACCTCGGAGGGCTTGCGGGCCTCGCCGGGCCTGTACCGGAAGGACTCGGTGGCCGCGCCGCGCAGGACGATGCCGAGATAGGTCTCAGGCTCCATGCCGAACAGCCAGGGCGCGGCGGCGGCAAGCTGGGTCGTGTCGGAATTGGCAGCGTGGACGTTGTTGTTCAGCGAGGACAGGCCGGCGAACGGCCCGATCGCCTCGCGGCCGCTCCAGCTGTACGGCTCGCCGTGGGCGGAAAAGCTCGACGGGATCGAGGTCGGGTTGGTCACCCGGTCGGCCGAGGAATCGAAGCTGCCCGGCGGCCAGCTCGCGACCTGGACCTTGGTGGCGGCCTCGACCGCCTCCGCGTCCGGCAGGTCCGGCCCGACGCCGGTGTCGCCCGCTTGCGGAGGATCCGCCTGCGCGACGCTGGCGTGCATGAAGTAGGCGGAGGAATTCCTGGCCAGCGCCATCAGGAGCCCGGCATTGAGATCGGTGTTGGGCGCCCCCTCGACGACCTCGCCGGTGCCGGGATCGACCGCGGCGTGGCAGAGCGCGCAGGTGATGCCCATGCGCAGATGGCCCCGGTCGGAGAAGGTCTTGATCCCGATGATGAAGGCGCCGCCCTTCGGCACGTCGAGCCCGGTCGGGACCAGCTCGCCCGTACGGTAGGTGCGGTCGCCGACGCGCATGTCCCGGGCCATGGCGACCTGCAGGTTGGTGGTGCCCTGCCCGCCGAGCTTGGCCACCGCGAGGGCGACCTGGGTGGGCGTCAGGCCACCGTCGAGCATGCCCATCACGTCGGTAAGGAACACCTCGTTGCCGAACGTCTCCTGGTAGAAGGCTTGCCGCCCGCGCTCGACCATGGCGGGATCGATCGCCACCGCGCCGCTGGCGGCCGAGAGTTCCTTCCGGCCGGCCTCGGTTCCGTTCAGCCGGTCCGCCTCCGCGCGCGAGACCCGGCGCCCGAGGATGTCGAAGGCGGTCTGGATCGGGTAGCGGTCGGGGTTCAGCAGGTCGGCCCGGTCCGGCATCGGCGCGTAGCTGAACCGGCCGAGACCGAGCGTGGCGCCGGCCGCGATGGTCGCGACGCCGGCGACGAGGAGGATGCGGCGGGGCCAACCCATGGACAGTCTTCGATATCCGTGGCCGGTCCGGCCTGCGGGCATGCGGGGAGCGGCGGCCGGCGATCAACGGATGTCCGTCGCCGAGGTTCACCCCGGCGGGCGAGACCAGGCGTCACGTTCGCGACACCAGCCGGCGACGGCGCGAGGCGCGATCCCGACGGGCGGAGGATTCACGCGACCCGGGCATGTCGCCAAGGATGCGCGCGGCGCGTTCCGCGACCTCCCGTCATCGGCGGGGAGACCACGCAATTTTTCTGATCGTCAGCCAAAGAGTTTTTCAGCAGCACGGTCGGCACATTATGGGGTAGCATGATGTAACGGACCTGCATGTACTGCAATGCCGCAATTCTTTGATGCGGCGCAGCAGTGATGGCCGGCAGAACTTGGTTCGGCGTGCGATCGGAAGCCTGAAGGCTGCGCACGACCGGCCGGTAACAGACCTGGGGACGGACGGCCCCAGGGTCGGCCGGACATCCGGGCCGGAGGGAGGATCGTGGGCTTCATGCGGAAGAACAAGGTCATCACGGCGGACGAGGCGATCGCGCTGATCCGCGTGAACGACGTCGTGACCACCACGGGCTTCGTCCAGAGCTGCATCCCGGAGGCGCTGCACGCCGCCTTGGAGAAGCGCTTCGTCGAGACCGGATCGCCCCGGGGCCTGACCCTGATCATGACCGCCGGCGCGGGCGACAGCAAAGGTCTCGGCACCGGCCGCCTGCACCATGACGGCCTGCTCGCGCGGGTGATCGCGGCCAATTTCGGCCGGATGCCGAAGGTTGCGCAGGCCGCGCAGAACAACCTGATCCGCGGCTACAACCTACCCCAGGGGGTGATCTCGCAGCTCTACCGGGCCTGCGCCGCCGGCCAGCCCGGGCTGTTCTCGAAGGTCGGGCTGCAGACCTATGTCGATCCGCGCCACGGCGGCGCCAAGGTCAACACCCTGACCACGGAGGACATCGTCAAGCTGGTCGAGGTCGATGGCGAGGAGTGGCTGTTCTACACCGCCACCAAGATCGACGTGGCGTTCATCCGCGCCACCTCGGCCGACCCGTCGGGCAACCTCTCCTACGAGAAGGAGGCGCTGACCCTCGATTGCTTGGCCCAGGCCATGGCCGCGCGCAACAACGGCGGCATCGTCATCGCCCAGGTCGAGCGCATCGTCGAGGACGGCTACCTGCTGCCCAAGGACGTGCGCGTACCGGGCATCCTGGTCGATTGCGTCGTGGTCGCCGAGCCCGAGATGCATCGGATGAATTACGGCGTCATGCACGACGCCGCGCTCGCCGGCGAGATCCGCGTCCCCGTCACCGGCATCAAGCGGATGCCGCTCAACGAGCGCAAGATCATCGCCCGCCGGGCCGCCTTCGAGCTGCCGCCGAACGGCGTGGTCAATCTCGGGGTCGGCGCGCCGGAGGGCATCTCCTCGGTGGCCAATGAGGAGAAGATCACCCCCTACATCACCCTGACCACCGAGGCCGGCGCGGTCGGCGGGGTGCTGGCCTCGGGCTCCAGCTTCGGCGCGGCCACCAACGCCGACTGCATCATCGACCAGAACCAGATGTTCGACTTCTACGACGGCGGCGGCCTCGACATGACCTGTCTCGGCATGGCCGAGTGCGACGCGGCCGGCAACGTCAACACCTCGAAGTTCGGCGGCAAGCTCAACGGCTGCGGCGGCTTCATCAACATCTCGCAGAACGCCCGCACGGTGGTGTTCGCCGGGACGTTCACGGCGGGCGGGCTGGAGATCGCCGTCGACGACGGTGTGGTCCGGATCATCAGCGAGGGCCGGTCTCGCAAGTTCGTCGCCCAGGTGCAGCAGAACACCTTCTCGGGGCCCTACGCGGTCGAGCGGGCGCAACCGGTCCTCTACGTGACCGAGCGCTGCGTATTCCAGCTCACCACCGACGGCCTCGAGCTGGTCGAGGTGGCGCCGGGCATCGACATCGAGCGCGACATCCTCGCCCACATGGATTTCAAGCCGGTGGTGCGCAATCCGGTGCCGATGGATCCGCGCATTTTCCGCGACGAACCGATGGAGCTGCTCTCGGACCTGCTCAACCTCGATCTGGCCTCGCGCATCAGCTACGACGGCGAGCGCAACATCCTCTTCATCAATCTCGAAGGCTGGTATTGCCGGGTGAAGAGCGACATGGACGAGTTGCGCATGACCATCGTCGGAGCCTGCCGCAAGGCCGGCCAGCGGGTCAACGCCGTGATCAACCACGACGGCTTCCGGCTCAACGAGAACCTGATCGACGATTATGCCGGGATGATCCAGTATCTCCAGGCGAACTACTACGCGACCACGACCCGCTACGTCACGAGCGCGTTCCTGCGCCTGAAGATGGAGGAGGCGCTGACCAGGCGCGGCGTCGCCCCCCACGTGTTCGAGCGCAAGGAGGAGGCCCAGGCCTTCCTAGGCAGCACCGATCAGAAGGCGCGCAAGCGGATCTCGCCCGCGGTCGCCTCGGCGGCTTAGGGGATCGATGCGGCCTCACCCCAAAAGCCGGCAATCGCCTTTTGGTGGGCCCTTTTCGGATTTGGACCCGACCAGCTTGACCATTCGAATGGCCGCTATCGGTGGCAACTAGACCTTGGCCTTGCAGCCCAGCCCTTTCAAGGTGTTGGGATGGGTCGCGTTCGGGACGTTTCGCCAACAGGTTCACACGTCTGCACTTGACGCCAACGCTTGAAAAACTGGCGCTTTCCCCGCCCCCTTGCGGGGAGGGGTCGGGGGTGGGGGTGGTGCAGGATCGAGCCTAACGGTACCTTCTGAACCACCCCCACCTCCAGCTCCACCCCGCAAGGGGGGGGAGAGCACGTCGCGTCTCGCCTGAATTGCTGCGCCGAACACCTTGAAAGGGCTGTCTTCCAGCCCGAGGCCGACGTTCCGCAACGACACGAGGCGGTCCTGTGGAACGTGGCCAGGTTACCTGGCATCCGGCATCATGGCTCAGCCGGAAATAGAGTTGCCGGTTGGTAGCTCCTGCGTCCGTCCTCAAGCGGATTCTTCTCAGCCTCGGCGTCCCAAACCGATCAGGATCGGGAGAGGCACACCGGGCAGGTTGCGTCTCTTGTAGCGCACCAGAGGAGATTTTCGGTGATCCCTGACCTTGTTGCCCTTGTCGGCGCGACCCTCTTCGCCGGAGCCGCGCTCTACATCACCCTTGTCGAACATCCCGCCAGGATGGGCTTGGAAGACGGACCACTGCTTGCGCAGTGGCAGCCCAGCTACAAGCGCGCTCTACCCATCCAGGCTAGCTTAGCCATCCTTGGAGGAGCGGCGGGATGCCTAGCGTGGTATGTTCATCGGGAATGGCAGTGGCTGGCCGGAAGCCTGTTCCTGCTCGCCAATTGGCCCTTCACGATGTTGGTCATCATGCCAACGAACAAGCGGCTGATGGCGATGCAGCCGCAGCACGCGGGGCCGGAAAGCCGGGATCTGCTGCGTCGTTGGGCCAATCTGCATGGCGTCAGAAGTGCGCTTGGCTCCGCCGCGTCGCTTCTGTTCGTCTGGGCCTTTTTCGTCACGCGCTAGGTCTGCTGTCCGCCCAACCTGCTCTCGAGATCTTCGTCTACTGAGCTGCCCGAAAGCGGACCGTCGCACCTTCGCAGGGACTCAGACCCTAATACCCCCGCCCGGCATCGACGCCCTGCGGCGGCTTCCCGGTGCGGCGGTATTCGCGCAGGTTGGCCGCCACCGTGTCGGCCGCGGACTCCATGTCGGTCGGGCCGGAAATGTGCGGCAGCACGGTCACGCCCGGATGGGTCCAGAGCGGCGACTCGGCCGGCAGCGGCTCGACATCGAACACGTCGAGCACCGCGTGCGACAGGTGGCCGGCATCCAGCGCTGCGATCAGGTCGTCGGTCACCACGATCGGACCGCGGGCGAAGTTGATCAGCGCCGCTCCGGGCTTGAGGGCGGCGAGCCGCCGGGCATTCACCAGGCCGCGTGTTTCCGGCGTCAGCGGCACCAGGCAGACGAGGATGTCGCAGCGCCCGAGCATCGCCGGGAGGCCATCCGCGCCGTGGACCGTCTCGATCCCCGCCACGGTCTTCGGCGTCCGGCTCCAGCCGATGACGGGAAACCCCGCTTCGGTGAGCCGTTCGGCCGCCGCGGTGCCGAGCGCGCCGAGACCGAGCAGGCCGACCGTCGTGTCGGCCGGCTTGCGGTAGGGATGTGGCTTCCAAACCCGCTCGCGCTGCTGGCGAGCATAGGCCGGCATGTCGCGCTGGAGATAGGTGGTCCAGGCGAGCACCGCCTCGGCCATGGTGCGGGCCATCTCGCGGTCGACCAGCCGGACGATCGGAAGCTGCCGGTCGAAGGCGCCGACCAGTTTCTCGACGCCGGCCCACAGGCTCTGCACCCAGACCAGGCCCGGCAGGGCGGCAACCTCCGCGGGATCCGGGTTGGCCACGATGGCCACCTGCGCCGCCGCGCGCTCGGCTTCCGTCATCCGATGGAACGGGACCAGCCGCTCGCCCTGCATCGCGGCCGACAGGATCTGCAGATACTCCGCCTCCTGGGCCGGGCCCTTGCACCCGACCAGCGCGACAACCTCCGCCATCCTCGAACTCCGTACGCGTCTCAGGCTGCGCCCGCTTGGGGCGATGCAGGCGCTGTGCCTGCCCGAGGCGCGTTCGCAAAGTCAGACGGCAGAATCAACGCGTCTCAATCAGCGCCGGGTAGACCAGCCGGACGCTGCGCCGGTCCTCAGGGATCGCGGTCGCGGCGCGCTTTCGCAGGCTGCCGGTGGTGACCGGCACCGCCACCTCGGTCGGCCGCAGGCGCCAGCGCTCGGCGCTCGCCATCGGGACCGGAGGCTTGGGCCGCTCGAGATGCCGGTCCGCGCCCTCGGTGGGCACGGTGGCGAGCCCAGCGAGCGTCATGACGGCGAGGAGGCCGTAACGGTACCGGCGCTGCGGCCGGGAACGAGGCGATGGGGAAGACATGACAGGGAACCCGCGTGGACACGCTAGCTCTGCCTGTCACGGGTGAAGACGGGATCGAACCGAATCGATTCCCAACCTGTTCCCAACACCTGCGTCGAGTCGCGGTAAACACCGAGTCTTGAGGCACGGTAAACAAATCCGTCGGGAGGACGCGCAAGCATGGCGAGCAAGGTTGAGGGAAGCGCCGGGACACCCGAGCGCGCGGAGATCGGCCGCGTCATCGACACCGATATCTCCGCGCGGCTGGACCGGCTGCCCTGGGGCCGCTTCCACGTCCTCGTCATCGTCGCGCTGGGCATCACCTGGGTGCTCGACGGGCTTGAGGTGACGCTCGCCGGCTCCCTGGTGGGCGCCTTGCGCCAGCCGCCCATGTCGTTCTCGGAATTCGATGTCGGGCTGGCCGCCTCCTGCTACCTCGTCGGCGCGGTCACCGGCGCGCTCGGCTTCGGCTGGCTGACCGACCGGATCGGCCGCAAGAAGCTGTTCTTCATCACGCTCGCCCTCTACCTGATCGCGACCGCGGCCACGGGCCTGTCCTGGAGCGTCGCCAGCTTCTGCGTCTTCCGGTTCTTCACCGGCGCGGGCATCGGCGGCGAGTACACGGCGATCAACTCGACCATCCAGGAGCTGGTCCCGGCCCGGGTCCGCGGCTGGACCAACCTGGTCATCAACGGCTCGTTCTGGATCGGTGCGGCGCTCGGCTCGTTCATGTCGATCGTGCTGCTGCGGCCCGAGGTGATCGATCCGGCCTGGGGCTGGCGCGTCGCCTTCTTCACCGGCGGCGCCATCGGCCTGGTGATCCTGCTGCTGCGCACCTGGATACCCGAGAGCCCGCGCTGGCTCGCCACCCACGGCTACGCCGCCGAGGCCGACCGGGTCGTCACCGGCATCGAGAAGCGCTTCACCGACGAAGGCGTCACGCTACCGCCGGCGGACGAGAGCAAGCGCATGAAGGTCCGCACGCGCAGCCACACCCCGTTGTCGGAGGTGTTCCGGGCCCTGTTCGTCACCAACCGGCTGGCCACGATGGTCGGCCTCGCCCTGATGGTCGCCCAGGCGTTCTTCTACAACGCCCTGTTCTTCACCTACGCGCTGGTGCTGGAGCGGTTCTATGACGTGCCGGGCAACAGCGTCGGCTGGTACCTGCTGCCCTTCGCCCTCGGCTCGTTCCTGGGGCCGCTGCTGCTCGGGCGGCTGTTCGACACGATCGGCCGGCGCCAGATGATCGCGTTCACCTACGGCATCTCGGCGGTGCTGCTGGTCGCCGTCGGCCTGCTGTTCCGCCTCGACGTGATCGGTCCGGTGGGGCAGACCGCGGCCTGGATGGTGGTGTTCTTCTTCGCCTCGGCGGCGGCGAGCTCGGCCTACCTCACGGTCTCCGAGACCTTCCCGCTGGAGATCCGGGCGCTCGCCATCGCGGCCTTCTACGCGGTCGGCACCGGCATCGGAGGCGTCTCGGGCCCGCTCCTGTTCGGCAGCCTGGTCGAGACCGGCTCCCGGGACTGGGTGCTGTTCGGCTACGGGATCGGCGCCGCCCTCATGTTGATCGCCGCGGTGGTCGGCGGAGTCTGGGGCACGGCCGCGGAGGGCAAGTCCCTGGAGGACGTTTCGAAGCCGCTGGCTGCGGCGTAAGGCGGAAGGCAGGCCCCAAGCCGGATCTCTTTGCCCTCGACGCATCGAGATCCGGCCGAACGGGCAAACGACATCCGCTTAAACCAACCGGATCGGACCGCCATACTGCGCGATGATCCGGTCGGCCGCGATGAACTCCAGCCCCTCGACCTGGGCCTGTGCGATCAAGAGCCGATCGAACGGGTCGCGATGAATGGGTGGAAGGCCGGCGACGGCGGCGGCATGAGCCCCCGTCACGGGAAGCTCGACGTAGCCATTGTCGAGCAAACCGATCCTCAGGCGCTTCGCATCGACCTGGAAGTCGGCGCGGCCCAGGCCGTTCTTGATCGCGACCTCCCACAGGCTCGCCGCGCTGAACACGAGCGTATTCGCGGGCTCTTCGATGAGGCGGCGTGCTTCCGATGTCAGACGGTCGGACCCTGCCGCTGCCCAGAGCAGGATATGCGTATCGAGCAGATAGCTCACCGGCCTTCAAACGAAGCCGTGATCTCTTCGCTACCTATCCGATCGAAATCGTCCGGGACGCGGATGCATCCCGCCAGAAACCCGATTCGCGAGGTCGTGGCAGCGGCCGGCGCGTCGAATGGGACGACACGAACAAGGGGCTTGCCGTCTTTCGCGATGATGAACGGCTCGCCGGACGCCGCCTGTTCCACGAGGCGCGGCAGATTGGTCTTGGCGTCCTTCAACGTGACCGTCCGCATCGATCCGGTCCCAGCCCACAAGACATCCTGCGGCCCCGCGCGACGGCCGCTCGCGTGATCGTGAACCCTCAGCCGTCCTTCCGCCAAACCTGCCCGTGGTAGACGAAGCGCCGGCCCTCGTTGGCGAGGGCGGCCAGGCCCTTGAAGGCCGGGTCGTGGACCGTGATGACGCTGGTCGGGATCTGGCGCATCATCTCGGCGAAGGGCGCCTTGCGCTCGAACGCCTCGCGAAACCCGCTCTCCTCCAGAACCTTGACGATGCGGGGTGCGATGCCGCCGCCGATATAGACGCCGCTGGTGGCGAGGAAGGTCAAGGCCAGGTCGCCGCAGACGCGGCCGAGCAGGCGGCCGAACAGTTCCAGCGCCTCAGCGGCGTGCGGATCCGAGACCTTGAGCCCGGCCTCGGTCACGGCCGCCGGGTCGAGCTTCTCGTGCGGCTGGCCGGTGCGGACATGCGCCACCGCCGCGTGCAACCGCGCCAGGCCCGGCCCCGAGAGCACTGCCTCGACGGTGATGCGCCCGTCGACCCGCTCCAGCGCGTGCCAGATTTTTTCCTCGAACGCGTCCGCCGGGCCGAAATCGGTGTGACCGGCCTCCGTGGAGACGATGGCGAGGTGGGCAGAGTAGGGCACCAGGGCCGCAGCCCCGAAGCCGGTGCCGGGCCCGAGCACGACCCGGGCGCCGCCCGGAATCGTCGGGCTGGGCCCGACCGGGGTGAGGTCGTGGGGCTCGATATCGGCCGCGCCGGCCGCGACCGGCACGTAATCGTTCACCACCACCGCCGAGGAGAGCCCGAAATCCTTCGCGATGCGCTCGCCGCCGATCCGCCAGTGCGCGTTGGTGAGTTGCGGCTCCGGGCCGTCGACCCGCCCGCCCATCGCCAGGATGGTCGAGCGCGGTGCCGGCACGGCATCGCCGGCCTTGGCCAAAGCCGCCTTGATGGCGTGCGACGGATCGGGATGGTCGGCGGTCGCCTCGTGGGAGAGAATCTGGGGCTCGGCGCCCTTCTCGGCGATCAGGCCGAAGCGGGCGTTCGTGCCACCGATGTCACCGATCAGAACCGGAAACTCGAACATCGACGAAGGGCCTTTTCTTGAGCTGGCTCACGGCAAGGCAGAACGCGTGCCTGCCGTCATGCGACGAAGGATAGGGCGGGCTCACGCCGGCGGCAGGGCCTCGGGGTCGATCGTGCCGCCCGCGGCCCAGTCCCGCAGCAGGGCACGGACGGCGGCCGGACCCGGTAGACGCCGGCTCGCCACGGTGTCGCCGTCGCCGACCCGGACGGCGATGCCGCCATCCTCGGCCACCGACGCGAAGGCGATTTCATCGGTGCGGTCGTCGCCGAAGAACACCGGCCGGCGCCCGGCATAGGGGGGTTGTTCCAGGAAGGCGCGGATCGCGTGGGCCTTGGTCGCCTGCGCCGGCACGATCTCGCCCACGGCCTTGCCGAGCTGGAGCCGATAGGCGCCCCCGAGGGTATCGGCGGCATCCTTGACCAGCGCCTCGGCCCAGGCGGCGTCGTCAGCGCTCGCCAGGCGCCAATGCACCGCCACCGAGGCGCCCTTGTCCTCGATCAGCACGTCGGCGAGCGCCCGGCTCTCGGCCTGCAGGCGCTCGACCTGACGGCGCAGTTCCGGATGGTCCTCGGCGCGGCCGCCCGACAGCGCCCCGGCGACCCGGCGCTCGACGCCGTGCAGCCCGGCCGCATCGAGGCGCGACGGTGCCAGAAAACCGTCGATCACCGAGACCGGCCGGCCGGTCACGATCGCCAGCGCCCCGCCCAGCCGGTCGCGCAGCCGTTCGAGGGTCTCCACCAGGCCGGGCTCGACCTGTACGGCATCCGGCCGCGGTGCGATCTCGGCGAGCGTTCCGTCGAAGTCGAGGAAGAGGGCGATGTCCATCGCGGTCGGTCCCGGGCGGTGAGCGTCGGGCACGGGCTAGCATGCGACGACGGCGCGAGAAACGGTGATGCGCATCAACCTATCGCTTACGCTGGATACGATATACGCCGGCCCCGACATGGCCCGCCCGATTTCGCGTCCGATCCCCGACCCGACCAGACCCGGCGACGAGAGCGTCTGGGACTATCCGCGGCCCCCGCGCCTCGATCGGGTGTCGGAGACGCTGCGGGTGGTGCTCGGCGGTGCGGTGATCGCGCAGACCAAAGCCGGCTACCGGGTGCTGGAGACAGCCCATCCCCCGACCTACTATTTTCCGCCCGGCGACGTGATGGCCGGCGTGCTCTCGGGGCCGCGCCGCGGCGGCATCTGCGAGTGGAAGGGGCAGGCCGTGCTGTTCGACGTGCATGGCGGCGACCGGCTGGCGCACAGCGCCGCCTGGTCGTACCCGGACCCGACGCCGGGCTTCAATGCGATCGGCGGCTACGTCGCGTTCTACGCCCTGCCGATGGATGCCTGCTTCGTCGGCGACGCGCGGGTGACGCCCCAGCCCGGCACCTTCTACGGCGGCTGGATCACCCCCGGCATCGTCGGCCCGTTCAAGGGCAGCCCGGGCACGATGGGCTGGTAACTTCGCTCCGGCGCGCTTTATCGTTCCTCGCCGAGTCTTACCGGCCGAAGGAGACGCCATGAGCGCGCTGACCGAGATCGACCCGACAGGCGCGGGGTTCAGCCCGGACGGGCTCGCGCGGATCGCGCCGTGGATGGATCGGCTGGTGGACGAGGGCCGGCTCGCCGGCCTTTCCGTTACGGTGGCACGCCGAGGCCGCATCGCCTTCGCCCGCGCCTGCGGACAGGCCGACATCGCCCGCGGCACGCCGTTCACCCTCGACACGGTGACCCGGATCTACTCCATGACCAAGCCGCTGACCTCGGTGGCGGTGATGCAGCTCTACGAGCAGGGCCGGTTCCAGCTCGACGACCCGGTCGCGCGGGTGCTGCCGGACTTCGCGGAGATGCGCGTCGCGGTCGGCGGCAACCGGGCGAAGCTGGAGACCGAGCCGGCGCGCCGGGCGATCACCGTGCGCGACCTCCTCACCCACACGACCGGCCTGACCTACGGGTTCATGGAGGCGACCCTCGTCGACGCGCAGTATCGCGAGCACGGCATCGATTTCCTAGCGCGCGAGGGCAGTCTCGCCGAGATGACCGCGCGGGTCGCCAGGATGCCGCTCCTCGCCCAGCCGGGCAGCGCCTGGAACTACAGCGTCGCCACCGACGTGCTCGGCCAGTACGTGGCGGCGCTCACCGGCCGCCCCTTCGCCGATTACCTCCGCGAGGAGGTCATCAGCCCGCTCGGCATGGTCGATACCGACTTCCACGTCCGCCCGGAGCTGATGCCGCGCTTCTGTGCGACCTACGTGTATGACCGGGCGCGCAAGCTCAAGCTGTTCGACGATTCCGTGGATACCGCCTTCGCCCAGCCGCCGGCCATCGCCTCGGGCGGCGGCGGCCTCGTTTCCACAGCGGCCGATTATCAGCGCTTCTGCCGAATGATCCTCGACCGGGGCACCCTCGACGGGAACCGCCTGCTCGGACGGAAGACCGTCGATCTGATGCTGGCGAACCACCTGTCGGGGGATCTCGCGGCCATGGGCACGCCGCGCTTCGCCGAGACCTCCTATACCGGGATCGGCTTCGGCCTCGGCTTCTCGGTGATGCTCGACCCGGCCCGGGCCCAGATCCTCGGCACGCCCGGCGAGGTCGCCTGGGGGGGCCTCGCCTCGACGGCCTTCTGGATCGACCCGGCCGAGGATCTCTCGGTGGTGCTCATGACCCAGCTCGTGCCGTCCTCGGCCCTGCCGATCCGGCGGGAGCTGCGGGTCCTGACCTACGCGGCGCTGGACGATTGAGCGCCGCGGACCCGGCTCATTGCGGAGCGGGGGCGTCCGCGGCGGCGGGCTTCGGCGCGGGCTTCGCGCCCGCCTTGGCGGTGGGCTTGGGCGGCGCCGTGACGAATTCCGGGTCGCTGCGCGGACCGTTCGGCGCGTTGGTCGGGCCGGCGAGCTGGCCCGGCGCGAGGTCGACGACCTTGTTCCAGGTCTGCGACTTGCACAGGAAGGCGATCAGGCAGCCCCTCACCGTCAGCTCGTTGGGCGCGTCGGTCCAGATCGTGACATCGTAGGACTTGCCGTCCTCGGAATTGTAGATCTTGCCCTCGTAATGGGCGTCGGCGTTGGGCTTCAGACCCATGATCAGCTGGTGGCCGAGGGAGGCGCGCGTCTGCTTCTTCGGATCGGGGTTCTTGAAGTCGATCCGCGGCTCGTTCTTCTCGTTGAGCGGGACCTTCAGCCAGACGACGTAGCCGCACAAACGGTCGGTGGCGGCGCCGCACTTCTCGAGGCGGACCCGGGCGCGGCCATCCTCGGTGAGGTAGGTGCCGCTGGGGTCGACAGGAGACGCGGCATGCGCCGGTGTCGCAAGCGTGGCGAGTGCCAGGACCGCGAGCGGCGCGAACCGCCGGCCGATCGAAGAAACCATCATACCCGAACTCCCCTGCCTCGCGAGCTCTGAAGGGGAGAACCGCCCGCCATGCGGTCAGCCCCTCACTCGCGTCATTGCGCTGGCGCCGGGCCGAGAACCGGGCGGCTTGCGCATCCTGCCCGCCGTCTCTCGCGCGAAGTTGTCCGCATCATGACCACGCAGCCTGGGCCGAGGGGTATTGGCAAGTCTTGGCAGCAGCCACGGATGGTTCACGCGCGCGTCGGCGGCGTGGAGCGGCCGGGTCCGAGCGAGCGCTGCATCAGGGTCACGTCGAGCCAGCGGTCGTGCTTGTAGCCCACACCCGCAAGGGTTCCGACCGGCGTGAAGCCGAGGCCGGCATGCAAGGCCACGGAGGCCGACGAATCGCTTTCGGCAATGACCGCGACGATGCTCCGGGCGCCGATGCGTTCGGTCTCCGTGATCAGCGCGGCGAGCAAGGCGCGGCCGATGCCGCCCCCCCGGGCCGCCTGCGCAACGTAGATCGAATCCTCAAGGGTCGATCGATAGGCGGCGCGCTGGTGATAGGGTCCGGCATAGGCGTAGCCGACGACCACGTCGTCCCGGACGGCCGCGAGATAGGGGTAGCCGCCCGCACGTAAGACCGAGAAACGGCGGGCCATCTCCTCGACGGTCGGCGGCTCCAGTTCGAAGCTGGCCGTACCGGAGCGAACGGCGTCGCCGTAGATGGATGCGATGGCCGAGATGTCGGCCTCGGTCGCTGAACGGATCACGTCGGTCACGGCACAAACATACGTGCGCATGGCCCAATGCGGCAATGCGCGATCATCCCGTGGGCCCGGGTGATCGCGCACTGTTCGTCGCGGCATGATCGCGTCGCGGGGCTGCGCGGGGATGGACGCCCTCCCCACGCGCGATCGGTGTGCCGCGGGATCCGATTACTCGGCGGCGGTCATCTCGGCGGTGAAGTGCCCGCACCAATCCTGGGACGCCACCACCGGCCACAGGCCCTTGGACTGCGGCGCCGGCTGGCTGACCGGCGGATTGAAGCGGCACAGGCCCTCGTCACCCTGCGACTGGGCGCCGTTGAGCTTGTGGTCGTCGAAGAAGCGGCAGCTCTGGCAGGCGGCGTTCGCGGTACCGGACATCATGTTTCTCCGTGGCCTTGAAAACTTCTGCGGGGTCCGAAAGGAGGTCGCCCGCTCACAGTTCTTAATTAGAACAACTCCAATGAATGGTCAAGGGTTCGCCCTCGTAGGTCTCTCTCCGGCGGCCTGTCTGCGGCGTTCCGCGCGTTCGGAGCGGTTGGACAAACGTCCATCTCGAAAAACGCGCGAAGCCGGATCCTCGATCGGGGATCCGGCTTCGCAGGGCCGTGCGCTTCTTCAGGTCACGCCCTGGCGGGCGCGACCCTTGCGTCGATCTCAGAGCGCGATCAGCTCTGCTTGTCCTTCTTGTTGGCCCGGTGGTGGCCGACCGCGCAGCCGGCGGCTGCGCCCATCTTGCCGTGCCCGGCCATGTGCCCGGCGACGCCACCGACGACCGCCCCCTTGAGACACCCCTTCGCCTCGGCCGGCGCGCCGAGCACGAGAGCGCTGATCGTCAGCGCGGAGGCCAGTGCGATCCGATATGTCATTGCCATTCTCCAATCGTGTGGATTGCAACGACCTCGCGACCCGACACGTTCCGCGGGCAGCCGCCGGGCGAGACCTACCGCGCCAGCCCAGTCACCAGCCGGAGCAGGTCCGATTGCCGGGTCGCCCCGGTCTTGGCGAAGATCGCTTTCAGCTGCGAGCGCGCGGTGGCGGCGGTGATCGCGAAGCGGTTCGCGGCCTGGGCCAGGGTGACGCCGCCGGACAGGGCCTGGGCGAGGCGCGCCTCTGCGGGGGTCAGGCGGTAGGCGGTCTGAAGGATGACCACGGCTGGGACGGACGCATGCCCGGGAACGCTGGCGAGCAGCAGCGTGCTCCCGCCCGCGAACACCCCGCGGCTCGGGCCGACCAGCGGCACGACATGGAGGGCGATCGGCAACGCGTCCCGCCGCGCCACGACGATCGCGGTGATCGGCGGCCGCCCGGATGGACGCGACAGCGCCTCGAGCTGCCGCGCGGCCTCGCCCTCCTCGGCGGCGAGACGCCCGCCCACAAGCCTCAGGTCGCGGCCGAGCAGGGCACCGAACGCCGTATTCCAGCGCAGAGCCCGGCCCTCCGAATCGAGGATCATGGCGGGGCGCTCGATGATGTCGAAGGCCTCGGTTAGCCCGGCGAGCCGCGCCGTCTCGACCATCGCGGTCAGGAGCCCCGCGCGCCGAAGCAGCGGCGACAGGGTGGCAAGGCGCGCCTGCTCGTCCGGCTCGTACAGGCCCTGCGCCGCGGTCCTCTGCAACGCGAGGCACCAGAGCCGGCCCTTCACCTCGAAGCCGATTCCGGCGAACCAGCGCAGGCCGCTGGAGGCCAGCAGGTCCTGGTAGAACGGCAGCCGCTCGATCTCCTCGGGGGTGGTGAAATCCTGATCGACCGTGATGCCCCGGGCGCGGATCATCGGCAGCCCGCGGAAGCGGTGATCCTCCCGGTGCCAGCCCTCCTCGAAGTAGCGCTTCGACGATTCGGCGAGGGATGCCGTGGTGATCGCATCCAGCGCCGGCCGATCGGTGCGCAGGAGCAGCGCGCCCTCGCTCCCGGAAGCCCGGGACACCCGCTCGATCAGATCCGGCCAGCGCGCCGGATCGACCACGGCCTCCTCGAGGTCTTCCCGGAAAGTCACCTCCAGGTCGTCGCGCAGGCGCGCGAACAGAGGCTGGTTCAGGCCGGGCATGGTGCTCGACTCCGCGCCGGCGAAGACCGGCAATCAGGACCGCACCGCGTCGGTTTCATTAGACCAACACCCACGGTTCGACCGATTTTTTATTAATCGAACCCTCAATCTTGGGCAAGCACCTGAAGAGATGGCGTTTTCGATTGATCCATCCCGATCGATCGACTGATCAGGCCGCAGGTTTGCGCCGGATGTCGGGCAGCTGGACGGATGTGAGCCGACACGACGCCGTCCGACGCGCCGCGGACGATTTCAGGGTACCAAAATCGAGCCGAGACGTGGTCTTCCCCGCGCCCGCCATACTGGGGCGGTCCGGCGCCGCCCGTCCGCATGCCGCCCCGCGCCAGGCCGCTCGGACCGCCGCCCCGGCTCCGCAGTTTGCCACGAAGCCGCATTCACAACTTCTGATAGAGTTCAGATCGGCCAGCTTCAAGCCTCGTTAACCAAACCCGTCGATTGTATCGCTCTGCGCGGTTCGATCACGGGTTGTCATCGGACGGGCGCAGTCGAGCATGGTGCGGCTGAAGGTCGATGGCGTTTTTCCTGTCTGCGTTCCTCGGCGCGGCGACCCGGCGCGTCGCCCGAGCCTCCAGCGTCGCGGACCATCCGCGAGGCCGTGCCGCCGCCTTGGCGGTCCTGACCTGCGCACCGCTGCTAACCGGTTGCATGTCCGGCAAGCCCCACGCGGCCGGGCGATCCGGCCCGGACGTGACCCAGACCGGCTCGATCCCCGACGGACTGCCGCCTGCGGTCGTCGCCGCCGCCCAGGAGGAGGTCGGGCGCACCATGCGCCTGGGGCTCGCCAATTACCGGCTCAATGTCGGCGACAACCTCGAAATCTCGTTCCTGATCGATTCGAGCGTGGTCCAGCCGACCTACCGCCTCAACCCGAGCGACGAGTTCGACGTCGATTTCCGCACCCACCCGGAATACAACCGTACGGTGCTGGTGCGGCCGGATGGCCGGATCTCGCTGCCGGGCAAGAACGGCATCAAGGTCGCCGGCCTGTCGCCCGAGGCCGCGGCCGCGCTGATCAAGACCACCTACGACGACGTGCTGATCGACCCCGTGGTCACGATCATGCTGCGCAAGTTCCGCACCGTGACCGATGATTTCCGCGAACTCACGCAGCGGGCCGATATGGGCCGCGTGAAGGTCCTGGCGATCGAGCCGGACGGCAAGATCAACCTGCCGATGGTGCCCCCGGTCCAGGCCGCCGGCCGGACCGTGACCGAGCTCGCCGGCAACCTCACCGCCGCCTATCACCGCCAGCTGGCCACGGTCAGCACGAGCGTGCGGCTCGCGAGCCTGGTGCCGGCCAACACCATGGTGTTCGGCGAGGTCCGCGCCCCGGGGCCGGTCACCCTCCAGGGCGCCCGCACCCTGGCGCAGGTCCTGGGCTCGGCCGGCGGCATCCTGCCGACCGCCGCGGGCGAGGCCGTGCGCATCATCCGGTTCGACGCGGAAGCCGCGGGCAGCGTCCGCATCGTCGATATCGGCGAACCGGGCTTGGCCGACTCGATCATCGTGCCGCCGAACGCCACGGTCTACGTGCCGCCGTCGCTGCTGGCCAAGACCGCCCGCGCGGTCGACCTGGTGGTGCGCCAGATCCTGCTCTTCAACGGCACCGGCTTCGGGGTGAACTACATCACCGGCCCGTCCGCCAGCACCTCCACCAGCGCAACCGTGAGGTCCGGGACGTGACCAAGTCCGACCTGTCCCGGCCCGACCGGACCGCACCCGACGCCTTCGAGGATATCGCCTTCGATCTCCGCGACGCCCTGGCGGCCCTGTTCCGGCACATCCGCCCGGCGCTGCTGATCCTGACCGCCGCGATCCTCGGCGCCGGCCTCTACCTGCTGCTGACGCCGGCCGAATACACCGCCGACGCCAAGCTGATCATCCGCCTCGGCCGCGAGAAGTCGGCCGGCTCGGTCCAGGGCGGTGCCAACCAGAACTACATGTTCTCCGAGCGCGCGCAGAACGTGAACAACGAGATCGAGATCCTGCGCGACCCGAGCATCGTGCGCGACGAGTTCGCCGCGCTGAAGGCGATCACCCCGGCCGGCGACCTCGGGCCGCCCCCCGAGGACTGGATGGATTGGCTGATCTACCAGGGCCGCGTCGCCATGCGCGGGGCCAAGGCGGTCAAGACCTGGGTGGTCGACACAGTCCGCATCCCGTTCGAGGCGCTGGGCCTGCTGCGCCACCTCAGCCCCGACGAGAAGCTGTTCGAGGCCTATCTCGCGTCCTTCAAGGTCGTGTTCGTCAAGGAGACGGACGTGATCCTGACCGGCTTCACCTGGACCGATCCGAACTTCGCCGCCCAGGCCCTGAACCGGCTCCTCGACGCCTACAAGCGTCGCCATGTCGAGGTCTATGCCGACGAGACTCCGGCGACCTTCTACCAGGGCAAGCTGGAGCGGGCGCGCGCCGACCTCGCCGCCATCGACGCGCAGCTGGCGAAATCCCTGAAGGGCAGCAACACCGCAAGCTTCGAGATCGAGCAGCAGAACGACCTCGGGTCGCTGTCCGACCTCGCCCGGCAGAAATCCGCCGCGCAGATCGAGCGGGAAGGCGTCGAGTCCCGGCTCAAGCGCACCCGCGAGACCGGTCCCGACCGCTGGCAGCCGACGCCCCCCGATGCCGACCCGACGGTGGCGGCCTTCGATACGCGCTGGGCGGATCTCAGGACCAAGCGGGCCGAGCTCGCCGTCCGGTTCCGGCCGACCGCGCCCGAATTCGTCAGCCTCGACCGGGACCTCACCGCCCTGACCCGGCAGAAGTACCAGGCGTTGATCGCCGCCGACACGGCGCGGCTCTCGGTTCTTGCGGAGAAGATCCAGACCATCACGGGGATCGAGGCCAACCGCCGCAAGGCCGCCATCGGCCAGAGCGACGCCGCCCTTGCCTACGGCCGGCTGATCCAGCAGAAGAGCCTGCTCACCGACGAGATCACCGACACCCAGAAGCGGATCGACGCGCTGCGCACCGGCACCGGGCTCGACGCGCAGGCGATCACCTCCTCCGCCCTGGTGGCCCGCGCCGTGCCGCCGCGGCTGCCCTCTGGGCCGAACCGGCCGCTGATCCTCGGCCTCGCGGCCGGGCTCGGCCTGCTCGCGGCGCTCGCCTACGTCGCCCTGGCCGAGATCCTGGCTCAGACCTACCGCAGCGCGTCCGAGGTCGCCCGCTCGCTGCGCGTGCCGGTGCTCGCCGCCGTGCCGCTGCGCTCGGGCACCGCGCGTCGGCCGCGTTTCGGGGGAGCCGCCGCATGATCGCCGCCGCCACCCCGATGATCGACCTGTCCGTGCTGGAGCCGGCGCTGGTCCAGCTCAGCCGCCACGAGACCCGGCTCCGCCGGGTCGGGATCACCGCGGTCCAGCCCGGCGAGGGCGTCAGCACGCTGGCCCGCGAACTCGCCGGCGCCTATGCCCGCCGCGGCCGCACCGCCGCGTTGATCGAGGCGAACTGGTCGCGGCCGTCGCTCGCCGAGGCCTACGGGCTCACCGGGCGGCCGGGCTTCGCCGACATCGTCGCCGGCGACGTGGCGCCGAGCGTCGGCGTCCATCCGGTCGCCGACGGCCTCAGCGTGGTCCCGGCCGGCAATGCCGCAGCGATCCGGCGGGCGACCCTGGACGACGGCCGCGTCGAGGACTTTTTGGCGCTGGTCGACGAGCGCTTCGACCTCGCGATCCTGGATTGCGAGCCGATCACCGAGATCGGCGACGCCGCGGCGCTCTCGCCCTTTGTGGACGGGTTCGTGGTGGTGATCGGCGCCGAGCGCACCCGCCGGGCCGTGGCGCAGCGGGCGCTGGCCGACCTCAAGGCTGCCGGCGGCGCGCCCCTCGGCATCGTCCTCAACGGCACCCGTCGGCCGATTCCGAAATGGCTGTACCGGTGGCTCGGATGAGCGGCGCCTCGCTTCGCGCGCTCCGTGCCCTGCCGGTCGCCGGCCTCGGCCTTGCGGCGGCGGCCGCCGCCGTGGCGCTGAGCGCCGCGCCGCTGAAATTCGCCGTGGTCGGCTTGGCTGCGGCCTTCGGCGGGGTCGGCGCCCTGATCGCCGGGCAGCGCTGCCGGCTGACGCCCCTCCTGCTCGTCGCCCTCGCAGTCGGGCTGACAGTGAAGCTTGATGTGAGCTTCCTTCAGCATTTCGAGGCGGTCGGGCAGTATCTGCCGAGCATCGGCGGCGGGGCCGGGCTGACCGTCAGCGTCGCCCTCCTGGTGGCGCTGACGCTGATCCTGGCGAAGCTGTTCGGCATCGGCGAACCCGTCCGGGGCCTGCGCCTCGACCGGCCGCTCGTGCTGACGCAGCTCGGATTCCTGGCAGCCGGCCTGCTCTCCCTCAGCAACGCCACCGACACCGCCTACCTCTGGTTCGACGCCTGGCGGTTCCTCGGCCTGCTCCTGGTCTCGGTGGCGGTCTCGAACCTGTCCGGCGCAGACATCCGCACCCTGGCGCTGGCGATCTGCGCGCTCTGCCTGGTGCAGACCGCGGTGGCGGGGCTGCAATACGTCTCCGGCTCCGAACTCGGGCTCTCGGTGCTGGGCGAAGAACAGATCGTCGAGGAGAACATCAACTTCACCGCCCAGCGCCGGGCCGGCGGCCTGAAGGTCCACCCGAATATTCTCGGGTACTATTACGAGTTCGTCTGGCCGCTGGCCCTGGCGCTCGCCCTCTCTCGGGGGCCGAAACTCCTGCGCCTGATCGGCGCCGCCGGCGCCGGATCGGCCGTCATCGGCGTGGTGCTCACCCTGTCGCGCGCCTCGTGGCTGACCTATCCGCTCTCGGCCGCCCTGGTGATCCTGCTGGTGTATCGCGACCGGCTGTTCTCCCGGGCGAGCCTGATCGTGTTCGGCCTGCTCATCGTCGTGGGCGGGATCGCCGCGATCGTCGCCGGGCCGCTGGTCTGGGAGCGCCTGACCGCGGATGACGGCGGCTCGGCGGCCCAGCGCGGACCGCTCAACGCCGCGGCCCTGGCGCTGTTCGCGCAATTCCCGATCTTCGGCGTCGGGCTGAACAATTTCGGCAACCAGTTCGCGGTGCTCGACCAGACCGGCCTGTCCCGCCTCGCCGGGCTGTTCGACCGCTCGAACCACGTGGTGCACAACCTGCACATCCTGATCCTCACCGAGGTCGGGATCGTCGGCTACACCGCCTTCGCCCTGGTCTTTCTGGTCGGGATCGGCCGAGGCTTCCGGGCGGCCTGGCGCGCGCCGGTCGGCGATCCCCTGGCGGCCGTCGCGGCCGCCTGCGCGGTCGGCCTGATCGCCCACCTGCTGCACGGGCTGGTCGACCCAGGCTTTCGCCTCAACCTCGGCATCGCCGAGCTGCTCTACACCGGCCTCGGGCTGATCGCGGGCGTGCGGGCGGCCCAGCGGCGGGCGGCCGTGGAGGCCTACGGTGCGCGGCCGGCCGCGCCCCATAACCGTCCAGCCCTCAGAACGCGGAGAGATCGACCATGAGCGGGATCGGCCTCAGCGTCCTGATCGTCAGCTACAATGCCGGCGGCGATATCGCGACCTGCCTGCAGCTCCTGGCGGCGAGCCGGATCGACCGCCCCTACGAGGTGATCCTGGTCGACAACGCTTCGACGGACGGCACGCCGGAGCGGATCGCCAGCGCCTTCCCGTGGGTGCGGCTGATCGCGGAGCGGACCAACCACGGTTTCGCCGGCGGCAACGCCGTCGCCCTGGCGGCGGCGCAATACGACACGATCCTGCTGCTCAATCCCGACGCCTTCCTGCGCGACCCGGACGCGCTCGCCGCGGCGCTCGCCCATCTCGACGCGCATCCGGATCTCGGCGCGCTCGGGCCCCGGCTGACCTTCCCGGACGGCCGCCATCAGGTCGGCGATGCCGGCTACGAGCCGCGCCCGCTCTCGACCCTGGTCCACGCCGCAGGCCTCTCCGGGCGCTTCGGCCTGCGCGGCCTCTACCTCGCGAGCCGGCAGGCAAGGGGCCGCGAGGCCGTGGACGTGGACTGGGTCTGCGGTGCGTTCATCCTGATGCGCCGGGCCGCGGTCGACGCGATCGGCGGCCTGGAGAGCCCGATGTTCCTCTACGGCGAGGACGTGGATTGGGGTTGCCGCCTACGCGATGCCGGCTGGCGGGTCGCCTACCTGCCGGGGATCGCGGTGGTCCATCTCCAGGGCGGCTCGGCCGGCACGCGCTCGGCCCGCTGGCTCGACGGGCTGGCGGGGATCTACCGGCTGCGCAATGCCGGCCGGTTCCTGTCCTCGCCGGCCTTCTTCTCGGGCCCGCTCAGGCTCGGCTTCGGCCTGCGGGCGCTCGCCTACGGGCTCGCCGGCCGGCTGAGGCGCCGGCCGGAGCTCGCCCGCAAGGCCGAGGACATGCGCAGGTTTTCCGCCCACCTGCGCAGTCTTCGGAGCTGATCCAGCCCAGTCCCTACGGCCGCTTGCGGATGAAGACCATGTGATAGCCCTTCAACGGACCCGGCGTGAGCCGGAACAGCAGCTCCCAGAACTTGCCCAGGACGATGTTCTCGCCATGATAGAACGGCTGCCCGTCGAAACTGTAGGTGAAGTGCTCGAATCGATCAGTTGGGAAAAGCCGCTGCCGCGCCGCCTCCGTATTCATCGTGTAGAGCGGCACGAACGAGTCGATCTCGACCCGCCGCGGCTCGACCCAGCGCAGGACCTGCGCGTGCAGCCGCTTCGGGATGAGCCGCGCGCCGACCCCGACATAGCCCCAGCGGTTGGGCGTCCAGGCGCAGAGCCAGCCCCCCGGGGCGAGGACCCGGCCGAGCTCGGAAGCGGTGACCTCGGGATGCTCGATATGTTCGAGGACCGAGAACGCCGAGATCAGGTCGAAGCTCCCGTCCGGGAATGGAAGAATCCCGTCGTGACCGATCAATCGGACCGCGTCGGCCGACTTGTTCTCGAGGACCGCCTCGTCGACATCGCAGGCCATGACGTGGGCGCAGCGCCCGCGGAAATCGCCGAGGTTCCGGCGCAGTGGGACCGGGTCATCGCTCCATTTGCCCCGCCCCGCCCCGAACTCCATCACCCGCATGTCCGGCCGGAGCAGCGCGTTGACGCGGACGATGTACTCCATCCGGTGGTCCTGCCGGGAGTAACCCCCGGCCCCCATCTCCCGGAACAGGCGCTGTTCGACGGTAACCATGCTTCAGGCTCCTCTGACGGCGCGATGCGCGCGGTGGTGGTGGAAGGGGGTGGGTCGGACGGGCGTCCGGCCGTGGCGATCCTCGGCACCCGCGGGGTGCCGGCCGCGCATGGGGGGTTCGAGACCCTGGCCGAGCGCCTCGCGCTGGATCTGGTCGCGCGCGGCTGGCGGGTCGAGGTCTATTGCCAGGTGAGCGTGCCGACCCGGCCGAGCGTCTGGCGCGGCATCGCGCTGATCCCGGTGGCGGTCCGCGGCGACGGCGCCTTCGCGACCATCGTGTTCGACCTGAAATGCACCCTGAAGGCGGCGTTCCGCCCGGCCCTGCCGCTCGTGCTCGGCTACAACACCGCCGTGTTCTCGATCCTGTACCGGCTCACGGGCAAGCGCAGCGTGATGAACATGGACGGGATCGAGTGGAAGCGCGACCGCTGGTCGAAACCCGCCAAGGCCTGGTTCTGGCTGAACGAGCGGCTGGGCAGCCTGTTCTCCACCCACCTCGTCGCCGATCACCCGGAGATCGCCCGGCACCTCGCCCGCAACACCGCGGCGAAGCGGATCACCACCATCGCGTACGGCGCCGATCCGGTGCTGGAGGCGCCGACCACGCCGCTGGCGGCGTTCAACGTGCGCCCCCGCGATTACGGGCTGCTGATCGCCCGGGTGGTGCCGGAAAACCTCGTGCTCCAGATCGTGCGCGCCTGGAGCGAGATCCGCCCCGGCCTGCCGCTGGTCGTCCTGGGCAAGCTGATGGAATCCGATCCCTACCACCGCGCCGTGAAGGCCGCGGGTGGGCCCGAGGTGATCTTCGCCGGCGCGATCTACGAGGCCGAGCGCGTCGCCGCCCTGCGGCTGCATGCCCGCTTCCACATCCACGGCCACACGGTCGGCGGAACCAACCCGTCCCTGGTCGAGGCCCTGGGCGCCGGCTCGCCGATCCTGGCCCACGACAATTCGTTCAACCGCTGGGTGGCGGGCGACGGCGCCGTGTACTTCGGCGACGAGACCGAGCTGCGCCGGGGCATCCTGAACCTCGTGCGCGCCGCCCCCAGCCGGCTCGACGCCCTGTCGGCGGCGTCCCGGGAGCGGCACGCCGACGCCTTCGGCTGGCAGGGCATCGTCGATGCCTACGAGGGCGTGCTCCGGCGCCAGCTTCCGTCGCGGCGCGCCGCCCGCCGGGGCCGGGAGGCGATCCACCGGCACGAGCACGGGCCGGCGTGAGGAGCGGGCCGAAGTTGCGGGATGGTCGCTAAACCGCATCGCCGCCCTCCGGGCCTGCGGGTGTCGGATTCGTGCGTTGGGCTACGGATGGTCCGCGACCCGACAGAACGCCCGCTCCAGAAATGACATGCGCCCTCCCTCCCCCCTCTGCGGGGGCGGGTGGCCCCTGCGTCAGCAGGGGTCGGGAGAGCGGACCCCGGTTTCAGGACAACGCCGGTCCGGGGTGAAGGCCACCGCCTCATCCTTCACCGTCGCTCCCCTCTCCTGCCCCCCTTCGGGGGCCACCCTCCCCCGCCGA
>NZ_JAKSYL010000035.1 GCF_022829515.1 Methylobacterium sp. J-048 | reverse complement strand
CACCGACGTGACCGACCCGGCCTCGATCGCCAACCTGTTCGCCCAGACCAAGTCCCGGTTCGGCCGCCTCGACCTGCTGTTCAACAATGCCGGGATCGGCGCGCCGCCTGTGCCCCTCGAAGACCTGCCGCTCGAGACGTGGCGTCAGGTGGTGGACACCAACCTCACGGCCTTGTTCCTGTGCACCCAGCACGCCTTCCGGATCATGCGCGACCAGGATCCCCGGGGCGGCCGGATCATCAACAACGGCTCGATCTCGGCGCACGCCCCCCGGCCGAACTCGATCGCCTACACGGCGACCAAGCACGCGGTGACCGGCATCACCAAGGCGACGTCGCTCGATGGGCGCGCCTACGACATCGCCTGCGGCCAGATCGATATCGGCAATGCCGATACCCCGATGGGTGGCAAGATGAAGGAGGGCGTCGCCCAGGCTGACGGGTCCACCCGGGCCGAGGCGGTAATGGATCCGGACCATGTCGGCGACGCGGTGCTGATGATGGCGAACCTGCCGCTGGAGGCCAATGTCCAGTTCATGACCGTCATGGCCACCAAGATGCCGTTCGTCGGCCGCGGCTGATCTTTTCTATTCGCGTTCGGCGCTCTCGGGTGCCGTCCGGCCGAGCGGCGCACCCGCGCTGGTGAACAGCCACGCTTTTTCCGTGTGCTCCGCCCAGCGCCGATTGACGCCCGGTTTTATAACTCATACAAATCGCTCAACAAAAACGGCCGAGGCAAGAACTCGGTCGCGCACGGGGCGAGGGCCCTCGTGACCTGTGCGCCGCCGGCACCGGTCCAGTCGCCGCGCGTCCGCAGGACGTTCGGACGGGTTGTGTCGGTGTTGAAGACTTTCGATCGGCTATGACAGGCCATGATCACGTTCGACCGAGTGTCTCCGTTTGGTGTCGGCCACGTTGATCCAGTCAGCCGGTGACTTCTGCCAATCAAAAAAACATTCGCACAACGCGAAGTGCGCCGATCCGGCGCGCGGGATTTCGATACGACCGGGGGGGACTTGATGATCACCAGGCAGATATTCCTCAAGCTTGCGCTCACCGCCTCATTGCTGGCGGGCGTCGCGGTGCCGGAGGCGCTGGCCGCCAGCGGCGACCTGATCGGCGTCGCCATGCCGACCAAGTCGTCCCAGCGCTGGATCGACGACGGCAACAACATCGTGAAGCAGCTGGCCGCCAAGGGCTACAAGCCGGACCTGCAATACGCCGACGACGACATCCCGAACCAGCTCGCCCAGATCGAGAACATGCTCACCAAGGGCGCGAAGGTCCTGGTGGTCGCCTCGATCGACGGGACGACGCTCAGCGACGTGCTGTCGAAGGCCAAGGATGCCGGCGTAAAGGTCATCGCCTACGACCGCCTGATCAAGGGCACCCCCAACGTCGACTTCTACGCCACCTTCGACAACTTCCAGGTGGGCGTGCAGCAGGCCACCTCGATCGTCGACGCGCTCGGGCTGAAGGACGGCAAGGGCCCGTTCAACATCGAGCTGTTCGGCGGCTCGCCGGACGACAACAACGCCTACTTCTTCTACGACGGCGCCCTGTCGGTGCTGAAGCCGTATCTCGATGCGAAGAAGCTGGTCGTGCGCTCGGGCCAAGCCGGAATGGACAAGGTCTCGACCCTGCGCTGGGACCCGGCCACGGCCCAGGCCCGCATGGATAATCTGCTCTCGGCCTATTACGGCAGCGCCAAGCTCGACGCGGTCCTGTCGCCCTACGACGGCATCTCGATCGGCATCATCTCGTCGCTCAAGGGCGTCGGCTACGGCTCCGGCAGCCTGAAGATGCCGGTGGTCAGCGGCCAGGACGCCGAGCTGCAATCGGTCAAGTCGATCATCGCCGGCGAGCAGTACTCGACCGTGTTCAAAGATACGCGTGACCTGGCCAAGGTGACGGTGGCGATGATCGACGCCATCGAGAACGGCCAGCAGCCCGAGGTCAACGACACCAAGACCTACAACAACGGCACGAAAGTCGTCCCGTCCTACCTGCTCAAGCCGGTGGTGGTCACCAAGGCCAACTAGAAGCCGGCGCTGGTCGATACCGGCTACTACACGCTCGACCAGCTGAAGTGAGCGCGACGGGGCCGGGTGCCGGCCCCGATCGATCCTGGCCGATGCCGGCAGCCCCGGCATCGGCCGCCGATCTATGAACGACGAGCCGGAATTGGTCGCATGCAGCCCGTCCTCGAAATGCGGGGGATTACGAAGACATTCCCCGGCGTCAAGGCGCTCTCGGACGTCAACCTGACGATCCGGCCCGCCGAGATTCACGCCCTTGTCGGCGAGAACGGCGCCGGAAAATCCACGCTGATGAAGGTGCTGAGCGGGGTCTACCCGCAGGGCACCTACGACGGCGAGATCCACTACGAGGGCCGGCTCAGCCAGTTCCGGGACATCTCGGACAGCGAGCGGGTCGGGATCGTCATCATCCACCAGGAACTCGCGCTGGTGCCGTTCCTGTCGATCGCGGAGAACATCTTCCTCGGCAACGAGCCGGCCCGGTTCGGGATCATCGACCGGGACCGCATGTTCACCCGGGCGGTCGAGCTGCTCAGGACCGTGGGGCTGGAGGAGAATCCCGACACGCTCGTCACGCATCTCGGGGTCGGCAAGCAGCAGCTCGTCGAGATCGCCAAGGCGCTGTCCAAGAAGGTCAAGCTGCTCATCCTCGACGAGCCGACCGCGAGCCTGAGCGAGAAGGACAGCGACGCGCTGCTGCGCCTGCTGGTCAGCTTCCGCGAGCAGGGCATCGCGTCGATCCTGATCTCCCACAAGCTCAACGAGATCTCCAAGGTCGCCGACCGGATCACCGTCCTGCGCGACGGTACGACCGTCGAGACGCTGGATTGCCGTGACGGCACCGTCGACGAGGACCGCATCATCCGGGGCATGGTCGGCCGCGAGATGGCGAACCGGTATCCCGCCCGCGAGCCGCGCCTCGGCGACGTCATGCTCGAGGTGCGCGACTGGACGGTGCATCACGCCGTCCATGCCGA
>NZ_JAKSYL010000033.1 GCF_022829515.1 Methylobacterium sp. J-048 | reverse complement strand
ACCGAACCGTTGTCCGCGGATCCCTAGGGACCCGGCCTGCCAGAACGCGACCGCGGCTCACAGACCCTCAGTCGCGCAGATCTTGCCTCCGGCGACACGCGCATCCGGTGCAGTGAGGCCGCGATGCCGCCGCCGACGGCGTAGCCGGTGCGGACGCTGTCGTTGCCGGCATAGCCGCGGGACGAGGGGGCGGCGCTGCCGGCGCCGTAGGCGAAGCCGCCGGTGCCGCACACGAGTGTGCGGTCGAAGGCGTTGCCGAGGCGGCCGCGCACGGTGCCGAAGTAGTCGAGGCCGTTGCCGCTGGTGGCGACGAAGGCGCGGGGGGCCGAGAACGCGAAGCCCGGGGCGCCGAC
>NZ_JAKSYL010000027.1 GCF_022829515.1 Methylobacterium sp. J-048 | reverse complement strand
AGCATGGCGTGTCGGAACGGTTCGCTTGCCGCGTGCTGGGTCAGCACCCCTCATCCTGGGCCTGTCGAAGGATCGACGCAACGCAAGTGGGCCGTGGTGGTCGAGGACGAGGCCGCACTGACCGCCGACCTCGTCGCGGTGGCTCTCCAGTATGGGCGATACGTGTACCGTCGGATCACCGCGCTGCACCGGCGCGACGGAGGGACGATCAACGCGAAGCGGGTCGTTCCTTCGACAGGCTCAGGATGAGGGGATCTGGCGGCGGGAGAGTCTCAAGGTCCCAGCCCGACAGCCGAAGCGGGCCCGCCTCTGGCTCAACGACGGCTCGTGCGTGCGCCTGCGGCCAGAGCGGCCCAACCATGTCTGGTCCTACGACTTCGTCGAGCATCGGACGCATAACGGTCGCAAGGACCGGATGCTGAACGTCCTCGATGAGTTCACGCGCGAGTGCCTGGCCATCCGCGTATCCCGTAAGCTGAAGGCGCACGACGTGATCGATGTCCTCGCGGATCTATTCAGCCTGCGCGGTGTGCCAGGCCATATCCGCTCGGACAATGGACCTGAGTTCATCGCTCGATCTGTCCGAGGCTGGATTGCAGCGGTCGGCTCAGAGACCGCCTAGATCGAGCCAGGCAGTCCGTGGGAGAACGGGTACTGCGAGAGCTTCAACGCGAAGCTTCGGGATGAACACCTCAACGGCGAGGTGTTCTACACCCTCAAGGAAGCCAGCGTCGTGATCGAGCAATGGCGGAGGCACGACAACAGCATCCGGCCGCACGCGTCACTCGGCTACTGCCCGCCCGCGCCAGAGGTCGTCATCTGGCCAACGGAACCGAGCGGCTCAGTGCCGTCCGCTCGCCCTACCATCGTCACGCGGCCGATGATGCACCAACTTCGAACCTGGGCCACCAAATAGGGGCAGGCCACTGACGCGTAGCTCGACGCGACGATCTTGCCCTGGCGTGGTCCCGGGAACATCATTGCGGCGGCCGGGACGTTTCTCGTTGACCTGTTGGAGCGGGCTTGATGCCACCATGGCTGGAGCGCGTCGATCCCGGCACACATCGGCGCATCAAAGGGCTGCGGCTAGTCACCGCCTACGCCATCGCGGCTTTGCTGGGTGCGGTGTTGGAGCCGCATCAGGCCGGGAATGGCGGTACGCTGAGTTCCCTCGCGGGTGGTTTCGCACTTTGGGCCAGCGTCTCGGAAGGTCAGGCGACCCGCGCCGCATCCAGTCGTGACCTCCTGATCCTATGCGCTGCGGCCGTGGCGGGGGCGCTCAGCATGGTCGGCCTGGCTGCGATCCTCGGCCCGCGGACTTGGCCCGGACCCGAGGCCATCCTGATCACGGGCGCGTTCCTGGTCGGATACCTCAAACGGTACGGGACACTCGGGGCCGGCGTCGGGTCACAGGTCTACATCGGTCAGTTGCTGGCCTACGGCGCATCCCTGCGCCTCGCCGACAGCGGAACAGCTGTGCTCGCCGGCGCAGTCGCGGCGGTCGCTGCCATCGTGCCGCGCGTGCTCAGCGGCCCTGCTGAGCGGCCGGTGTCGCCGCCTGTCGGTGGGCCACTCGAACCCGTTGACTCTGCTCAGCAAGCCCGCGAGTTGCGCATGGGGCTGCAGGCAGCGCTCGCAGCGATGGTCATCGTCCTGCTGAGCGACGCGTTCCACCTTGAGCAGTCAGCATGGGCCATCACGGCGTGCACATACGTTATCGCCGCATCGACCGCCGGAACCCTCGACCGGGTCCGACGTCGGATCCTGGGCACGCTCGTCGGCGTCCCACTTGGACTGATGCTCCTACCTGTTGCACCGCATGCGCCCCTCGTCCTCTGGCTGGTGGCGGCACTCGCGATGGTCATCTACGCCATGGCGCTTCCCGAACGCTACGACATGGCTTGCGGGGCTTACGCGTTCACGCTGATGGTGACGCTGGCGGCCACCGGAGAGCGCTCGACGCTGCTTCTCGCCGCGCGAGCCTGGGAGACGCTGATCGGTGGTGCAATCGGTCTCGCGACCGCGCTGATCATCCTACCCCTGCGTCCGCGGCGGAACGTCAGATCCTGAAAGCGTCATCAAATCCGATCCCTCCCGGCGTTCTAAAACCTCAGTCTCTCGCCACTCACGACACCATCGCTACCATGATCAGCCAGCCTACGCCGATGAAGATGGCTACCGAGATCGGCAGGCGTCAGATCAGGCATCATCAACAACGGCCTGGGTCACGGTCCGGTTCTGCGGGGAGGGGCAGCGGGCGACTGACCCTGAGCCAGCAAACTAGTCCACGCTGAGCGCAAGTTTTTCGGGCATCCTGAACCCTGAAGGAGGGTGGATGCCATGCCTTGCAAACGCTTCACGAACGAACAGACCGCCTTCGTCCTGCGGCAGGCGGAGAACGGTGCGACGGTGGACGAGGTCTGCCGGAAGATGGGCGTGTCCGAGCCGACGTTTTACCGCTGGAAGAAGCAGTTCGTCGGCATGGGTATGCCGGAGATCCGCTGGCTCGAGCAGTTGGACGACGAGAACGGCATGATCGGCCCCCACAGGGTGGTCCAAGGTTAAAGTTCGTGCGCGGTAGGCCGCTCCACTACGGGTAGCTTGGCCGGCGGAGCTGGTCGGGCGAGCGCAGCCGGCCAAGCGGTGAAGGCTGGCATGAACACTTCTGGTGCCGGCGGCCGGTATCCCAGTGAGGCGTGCGGGCGTACGGTGTTGTAGTGACGTCTCCAGCTTTCGATCACGGTCTGCGCCTCCTTGAGTGTGTAGAAGATCTCACCGTTGAGCAGTTCGTCGCGAAGGCTGTCCAAGCTTGGATCACCGGCGTCGGAGCCAAGACGGCTTACATCACTCCGGGCTCACCGTGGGAGAATGGCTACGTCGAAAGCTTCAACGCGCGCCTTCGCGACGAACTGCTCAACGGTGAG
>NZ_JAKSYL010000022.1 GCF_022829515.1 Methylobacterium sp. J-048 | reverse complement strand
GCCGAAGCTAACCCTCCTCTGCCACCTTGCGTCTGAGTCCGTGTTGCGTACTTGGCCCCTTCGCCGTGAGGAACGGCACGACGCCCCGAAAGCCCTGAAATTATGGGCTGCGGGGCAGCGATCGTCGCCTCCGGTCCCCATTCTCCACCGCGGCCTTCGCGAGCGAGCCTACCGTGCAACCTGTACAGCTTGGTCCGCGGACAGTCTGCTATTGGCCGGTTGTTCGGCGTCGAACACGATGACACTGGCAACCTACCACCGCTGCCCGGTATCTTCCCGAACACCGCGGCACCTGTGATCCGCATGCGCGACGGTGACCGTGCCCTGTCGATGATGCGCTGGGGTATGCCGTCGCCTGCCT
>NZ_JAKSYL010000021.1 GCF_022829515.1 Methylobacterium sp. J-048 | reverse complement strand
TCTTGACCTCAGCAGCCCGCTGATTGCTCACCGGTGATGACGTCCGCGTGGCTGGCGCGTCAGGTCGAAGCTGCGCGATTTCTGTTTTCAGTTGCTCGACATCCAGCCCTGCCGGGGGATGAACCTCAGGTGGTTCGATCGACGGAGCGGCGGCGAGCGCGAGGGGCACACCTTCCTCCTCCAGCACCAGCTCATGCAGCATGGTGAACACGGTGTCGCCGTCCAGCCTGGACAGGTCGAACCCGCTCTCGGCCGCGAGACGGCTGAAGCGTGCTTGCCCCCCGGCGGACGCGCCGACGTAGGCCATGGACCAGTTCGCGAAGTTGCGGCTTTCCGTCGGACCGCACTGAAGAACCGTCACGTCGCCGTGACGGCCATCGCACTGGATCCGCTCGAATGTCTCTTCGACCCCCTGTCTTGGTCCCTCCAAAACCTGAGCGAAGGCTCCAGCGTTGAACATCAGCGCTCCGGTCACATCCGCCCGAGCGTTGTTCCGCTGCGATGAGGCCAGGATCTGCCCGACAACGGCCGTCAGTTCAGTCTCAGATCCGTGAAATAAGTTCTTGCTGGCGTAGACGAGGCGATAGAGCTCACTCATGGGGCGTCCAATAAGTTGGGTGACTCAGTATTAGGGTTGGTAGCTCGCGATGAATTGCAAAAGATCATCCGCCGGCATTGGCCTGCTGATGAGGTAGCCCTGCACGTCAGTGCAGCCTTCATCGCGAATACGCTGCATTTGCTCCGGCGTCTCGACGCCTTCGGCGACTGTGGTCATGCCCAGGCTCTTGCCGAGGCCCGCGATCGCCCGGATGATCGCGTCCCCATCGGGCTTGTCCGACAAGTCCTTCACGAAGGACCTGTCGATTTTGATCTTGTCGAACGGGAAGCTGCGCAGGTAACTCAAGGACGAGTAGCCGGTGCCGAAGTCGTCCATCGAGACGCGGACCCCGAGCTCACGCAGTCGATGGAGCGTCTGCAAGGTCCTCTGGCTCTCCTGCAAGAGGACGCCCTCTGTGATCTCGACCTCCAGCCGCTTGGCCGACAGACCTGAGCTGGCGAGTGCCGAGATGATTGTCTCGACCAGCCGGTCGCTCTTGAATTGGGCGGGGGAGACGTTCACCGCGACTGACATCCCCGTGGGCCACGTCATCGCATCGCGACAGGCCTGACGGATGACCCACTCGCCGATCGGCACGATCAGACCGATCTCCTCCGCCAGTGGGATGAAATCGAGCGGCGAGATCATCCCGCGCTCAGGATGCTTTCAGCGGATCAAGGCCTCGCAGCCGATCAGCCTATCACCGTCGAGTTGCATCTGGGGCTGGTAGTGAAGCTGGAACTCGCGCCGCGCCAAGGCCTGACGCATGTCGAGTTCAAGCCGGCGGCGCGCCTGCATGCGCGCGTCCATCTCAGGCTCGAAGAAACGGTACGTCCCGCGCCCGTCGAGCTTGGCTCGGTATAAGGCTAGGTCAGCATTCTTCAGGAGCTTGTCGGCACTCGTCCCGTCGGCGGGTGCGAGCGCGACACCGACGCTGGCTCCGATCGTCAGGAGGTGGCCCTCGACCATGTAGGTCCGGCCGATCAGATCGACGATACGCCGGGCCAGCGCCTGTGCGTCGGCAGCCTCGCGAATGCCGGTTTGCAGGATGATGAACTCATCACCACCGATCCGGGCCACGGTGTCCGTGGGCCTCACGGTCGAGCGCAGCCGGTCGGCGACCTTCGCCAGAAGTGCGTCGCCGATCGGGTGACCGAGCGTGTCGTTGACCGGCTTGAACCGGTCGAGATCGATGAGAAGGAGAGCGCAAGCCTCTTCGTTGCGCTGCAAGCGTGCCACGGCTCCAGCCAGGCGTTCTCGCAAGAGCAGGCGGTTTGGCAGGCCGGTGAGTGGATCGAGACGCGCCAACTCGTCAGCACGCGCCTCGTTCGCCTTGCGGGCGCTGACATCCTCCAGTGTTGCGACCCAACCTTCACCCGCGACGGAACGGATCTCGACCTGCAGCGTGTGATCCCGGCCCGCCACCTCAAACGAAGCGGAGGTTTGGAGGTCGCGTGCGCTTCGCAGGGCCTCGAAGATTTCTTGCCGCGATTGCGAAGCGCCCGCGCACAGGGCGCGAAGCAGTTGCCGTGAGGATAGATTGCCGGTCCGCTCAATATTCATATTGTAGATGAGGCGCTCAGCTGGGTCGGTACAGATAACGACCCGACCGGATGCATCGATCATCAATATACCGTGCCGGATCACGTCGAGATACCGGCCCCAGGTATGAAGCGAAGCAGCACTCGGATCCAATCGGATCGTGAGTGGCACTACCTTGCGCTGTGCCGCGCCGAGGTGGTGCAGATCAGCGCTCATCGCACGAGGACCCTAGATTGAGGCTGCCAGGCAGCCCATGTGACAGCGAACAGCACGTTTATAAGCACGAATGTTTAAATTGAGGTGCATGGCCAATGGGATTATTTGGTGTTCCTGCGCGTCAGGCGTCGAGACCAGAACAACCGTGGTTAAAATTTCATGAGGTTAAGCGCGAAATTTTCACTTATTCTGCAAATCGGGCACGAAGTACCGGAAGATTTAAACTGATACACTAACATCCGTTATTCCGAGCGTATTTGGCTTGGCCTAAATATAGGCCGCAAGCATTGATTTTTTCAGGTTGCATCCGTGGCGATTTACAACCTATGCCGACCGCTTCTCCTCGGCGCAGCTATCGCGTTCCTGACAGCGTTGCTGGCGCTCGGACCTGTCAAAGCTGATCTCCTCAGCGTCGTGCGGATCGTGCTGCAGAAGGGTCGGCACTACGACCCCACCGACCTGTTCTTGCGTAAGGGCGACACCATCACCTTGGTCAACGGCGACGACAGCGCGGTGCACCACGCCTCCATCGAGGCCGATCGCTTCGCGTTCGACGCCGGCGGCCAGGAACCCGGCAAGCAGGCGACGCTGACCCTCAAGGAGCCCGGCGACTTCGTAATCGCGTGCGGCATCCACCCAAAGATGAAGCCCACCCTTCACGTGCAGTAGCCCGCGTTATTCCCCCAGAACGTTACCAGCCCGAATGGACCAGGTTCTGTGCGGCGCGATCGACTCCCACCGCCACGCGCCGGACTG
>NZ_JAKSYL010000019.1 GCF_022829515.1 Methylobacterium sp. J-048 | reverse complement strand
AGCCGCGACGACGAGCCGAGCAGGACACCCCCACCACCCGATTGTCCGACTGGGCGAACCGTGATACAGGCCAGGCCGTTCGGTAGGCCGCCTCAGCGGTGGAGGGCGTCTAGAGCCCGCCGATCCCCCTGTCCACCCCGTAGCCGAACCACCGAAGCGGACCCGACCCCGAAGCCAGCATCGGACAAACACAGCCAATCGCACGGCCAACCCGCCGGCCAACCGCCGATCCTGTCAGAAGATGCGTCAGCGCCCGGGCCACTTCCGCGGCCGGCGCCGATGACCAGGGGTATACGCAGGCCGACCCGGGCCGTCAACAGGGTTGTTCCGGGGTGGAGCCGATTTTCTTGGACTCCGGCGACGACAGGGGTGTGACGCCCGATTCACTCCCTCCCCCAAGCCGGGCTTCAGGCGTCGAGGCTCAGGCGTCGAGGCTCAGGCTCATGCCGTCATAGGCCGGTACCACGTTCTCCGGCAGGCGCGCGGCCAGGGCCGCGTAGTCGAGATCGGTATGGAGGTTGGTGAGCACGGCCCGCCGGGGCTTCACCACGTCGATCAACGCGAGGGCATCCGAGACGGAGAAATGCGTCGGGTGCGGCGTGTCCCGCAGAGCGTCGATGATCAGGAGATCGAGCCCATGGAGCCGCGCCAGGCTCGGCTCCGGGATCAGGCTGACATCGGGCACGTAGGCCGCTTGGCCGAACCGGAAGCCCAGGGCCGCCTCCGTCCCGTGCTCCACCGGGAGCGATTCGATCGTGAGGGGCCCGCCCGGCCCGTCGAGGCGCAGCTCGGCGGGCAGATCGCGCAGGTCGAGGATCGGCGGGTAGGCGCTGCCGGGCGGCGTCTCGAAGCAGTAGCCGAACCGCGTGGTCAGCAGCGACCGGGTCAGGGTGTCGGCATAGACCGGGATGCGCCCGCGCATGGCGATCACCAGGGGGCGCAGGTCGTCGATGCCGTGGGTGTGGTCGGCATGGGCGTGGGTGTAGAGCACGGCGTCGAGGCGCTGCACCTTCGCGTCGATGAGCTGCTCGCGCAGGTCGGGCGACGTGTCGACCAAGAGCGTGGTCCGCCCTGCTCCGGACACGCGCTCGACCAGGATCGAGCAGCGGCGGCGGCGGTTGCGCAGATCCTCCGGATCGCAGGCGCCCCAGCCGCTGGCGACCCGCGGCACCCCGCCGGACGAACCGCAGCCGAGGATGCGCAGGGTCAGGCTCGCCGGCGCAGGCCCCGGATCGATCATGCCGCGTCCCTGGGTTTGGCCTTGTCGAACAGGGCGAAAAAATTCGCCGTGGTGATCCGGGCGAAGTCCTCGGCGGAGAGCCCCAGGGTCTCGGCCAGCGACCGGGCGGTGTCGGCCGTGTAGGCCGGCTCGTTGGTGCGCCCGCGATGCGGCTCGGGGGCAAGGAACGGCGCGTCGGTCTCTACCAGGATCCGGTCGCGGGGCACGCTGCGGGCGATGTCGCGGAGCGCGTGCGAGCGCCGGAAGGTGACGATGCCGGAGAACGAGATCGAGAGCCCCAGCTCGATCCCGACCTCGGCGAGGCGCCGGCCCGACGAGAAGCAGTGCAGCACCGCCCGGAACGGCGCCTTGCCCATCTCATCGGTGAGCACCCGCTCCATGTGGTCGTCGGCGTCCCGGGCGTGGATGACCAGGGGCAGGCCGGACAGGCGCGCCGCCGCGATATGGGCGCGCAGCACCCGCTCCTGCACGGCCTCGGGGGCGCCGTCGGGATAGTGGTAGTCGAGCCCGGCCTCGCCGATCCCGACGCAGCGGGGATGGGCGTCGGCGATGCCGGCGATCGTCTCGGCGGGCACATCCGGCTCCTCGCCGGCCCCGTCCGGATGGGTGCCGATCGTGAACCAGATCTCGGGATGCGCCTCGGCGATCGCCCGGTAGGTCTCGGCCCGGGCGACCCGGGTCGAGATGGTCAGCATGCCGGTGACGCCCGCGTCTCGGGCACGGGCGATCACGCCGGGCAGGTCCGCGGAAAAGTCCGGGAAATCGAGGTGGCAGTGGCTGTCGATCAGCATCGTGTCTCGGATCGCTGTCAGGCGGCCGGCGCTTCGGGCCGCTCGAATCGCGGGAAGACCGGGGCCGGGGCGGGCAAGGCGGTGCCGGGCACCAGCCGGCCGCCCTCCCCCAGATCGGCGAGGTTGCGCCGGTCGGCCGGCACGGCGAGGAGGTCCAGGAGCGTGGAGGCTGCCGTGGGCACGAAGGGCTGGACCAGGATGCCGAAGGCCCGCAGGGCTTCGAGCGTCGTGTAGAGCACGGCGTTCATCCGGGCCGGGTCGGACTTCCGGAGTTTCCACGGCTCCTGGCCGGCGAAGTAGCGGTTGGCCTCGGCCACCACCGCCCAGATCTCGGCCAGGATCGTGTGGAGCGCGAGATCGCCCATCAGGCCGCGCACCGTGTCGGGCAGCGCGTCGGCGAGCGCCAGGAGGGCGCGGTCGGCCTCGTCCAGGGTTCCGGGATCCGGCACCTTGCCGTCGCAGTTCTTGGCCACCATCGAGAGCGAGCGCTGGGCGAGGTTGCCGAGGTCGTTGGCGAGGTCGGCGTTGATCCGGCCGATGATCGCGTCGTGGCTGTAGCTGCCGTCGCCGCCGAACGGCACCTCGCGCAGCACGAAGTAGCGCACCGGATCGACCCCGTAGGTGTCGGCGAGCTCGAACGGGTCGAGCACGTTGCCGAGCGACTTCGACATCTTCTCGCCCTTGGAGAGCAGGAAGCCGTGGCCGAACACGCGCTTGGGCAGGGGCAGCCCGGCCGACATCAGGAAGGCCGGCCAGTAGACCGCGTGGAAGCGGACGATGTCCTTGCCGATGACGTGCAGGTCCATCGGCCAGAATTTTTTTCGGGGATTCTCCGCGTCGGGGAAGCCGGTGACGGTCAGGTAATTGGTCAGGGCGTCGACCCAGACGTACATGACGTGATTCGGATGCCCCGGCACCGGCACGCCCCAGTCGAAATTGGTGCGGCTGACCGAGAGGTCCTTGAGGCCGGAGCGGACGAAGCTCGCCACCTCGTTCTTTCGGGTTTCCGGCCCGATGAAGTCCGGCTGGTCCTCGTAGAGCTTCAGCAGCCGGTCCTGGTAGGCGGAGAGACGGAACAGAAAATTCTCCTCCTCCATCCACACCACGGGCGTGTCGGTGGCGAGGCTGCGGCGGCTGCCATCCTCCAGCAGGCGGGTCTCGGCCGCGTCGTAATAGGCCTCGTCGCGCACCGAGTACCAGCCGGCGTATGTGTCCAGGTAGATGTCGCCGTTGGCCTCCATCCGCCGCCAGATCTCCTGGGCGGCTTCGTAGTGGCCCGGCTCGGTGGTGCGGATGAAGCGGTCGTAGGCGCAATCCATCCGGTCGGCCATCGCCTGGAAGCGGGCGGCGGTGCCGTCGACATAGGCGCGCGGGCTGGTGTCGGCCCGGGTCGCCGCCTGCTGGATCTTGAGGCCGTGCTCGTCGGTGCCGGTGGAGAACAGCACGTCGTAGCCGTCCAGCCGGTGGAAGCGGGCGATGGCGTCGGCGGCGATCACCTCGTAGGCGTGGCCGATATGCGGCGCGCCGTTGGGGTAGGAGATCGCGGTCGAGAGGCCGAAGGTTTTCTTGGAGTGCGCCGGGGCGTTGGACGTCACGTCTTTGGTGTTCCGGATGATCGCGAAAAGCTGCCCGCGTTGTCGCGCGGCAGCGGCGGGGACGCAACCGCCGCCGCAGCGCGGACGATCATGGATTCAAAAGGTCCGGGACCTTTTGCGGGTCCAGGGCGGAGCTCTGGTCGTCCGGGTGCGCGCAGCGTTTACGAGGCCGCCTCGGCGAGGTCGCCGAACAGGGACAGCACCACCGGGCGCCGGTCGAGATTGTAGATCGCGGCCTCCCGGGCGGCGCGGCCGAACCGTTCGGCGACCTCGACCAGGGCGGCGAGGCGGACGGGCGGCTCGTCCCGGCGGCGGTCGAGTTCGGCCGAGACGAAGCGCAGGACCGCGTCCTGGGCGGCCTCGAACCGCGCCTCGGCGTCGCGCCCGGCCAGGGTCTCGGCGAGCTTGAGCACCCGGCCCCAATCGGGCGTCTGCGCCCGGGTCAGCAGGGTCTCGACCTCGGCGACGAGGCCGGCCGTGACCGGATCGAGCATCGCCAGCGCCCGGGCGACCGAGCCCTCGCACTGGGCGACCGCCCGGGCCAGGGCGGCCTCGTCGGGCTGCGGGAACGGCTCGGGCAACCCGCGCACCACCCGGGCGACCGCCTCGGGCGCGAGGGGGCGCAGCATCATCACCCGGCATCGGGAGCGGATCGTCGGCAGCAGACGCCCGGGCTGGTGGGTCAGGATCAGGAACAGGGCGCGGGGCGGCGGCTCCTCCAGGACCTTGAGCAGGGCGTTGGCGGCGTTGGCGTTCAGGTCCTCGGCGCTGTCGAGGATGCAGACCCGCCAGCCGGAATCGGTGGCCGTCGAGGCGAACAGGTCCAGCGCCCGGCGGACCATGTCGACCGAGATCTTGGTCGGCAGCGCCTTGGCGCCGGCGGTGCGGTGGCGGCGCAGGGCGACCAGGTTCGGGTGCGACAGGCCCGCGACCTTGCCGGCGACGGGGTTGTCCTCGGGCACATCGAGCCCGGCTGGCCCGCCGCCCTCGGGATAGGCGAGCAGGCGGCGGGCGACCCGATAGGCGAGCGTCGCCTTGCCGATGCCGGGGGCGCCGCCGATCAGCCAGGCATGGTGCAGGCGCCCCGCCGCGATCCCGACCCCGAAGGCGTCGGCCGCGGCCTCGTGGCCGACCAGCGCCCGGGTCTCCCGCGGGCGCGGGATGCCGGGGAGGTCGCCGGGCTCGACGTCGTCGGCGGCGCGGTCTGCCAGTCTCATGCGGCCTGTCTCATCGCGCGAAGGCCTGACCACCCGGCACGGGGCGGCAGGATCTTTGAAGTCCCCGTTTCGCACGGTTTACACAGACGGGACGGCGGCGCCCACCGCCTCGGGGCCGAATCACGCCGGCCTCGCACGGTGGGCCTCACCAACCTACTCCGCGAAGGCCGCACGCGGCCGGATGCGGCCAGGAGTGCAGAGAATGGTTCTCTCTCTGGCATTCTCCAGAACAGCAAACGGCGAGTGGAGCTTGCACCTCCGCCTCGCCGTCCACCCGCTGATCTGGGGTTGGCTACACCCGAACGGGTGAATGCCAGGGATCGGCGGGTAGCTCCGCCGAGCCCACTCCCGAATATAGACCGGCCGAGACGCTGCGCAAACCCACGCTCGGCGTCTCAGGCGGCGTCGCCGCGGCTTCCTTTCAGCGGCAGCAGGCCCGGCAGGCGGGACGCCACGGTGGCGCGGATCGCGGATTCCACCGAATCCGGATCGCGGCCGGCGTCGATCACCGCACAGCGCTGCGGCTCGGCCCGGGCGATCGCCAGGAAGGCCTCGCGCAGCCGCGTGTGGAAGGCGAGGGACTCGGCCTCGAACCGGTCGGCCCCCTGCCCCGTCCCGGCGGCGCGCCCGGCCGCGCGGGCGAGCCCGGCCTCGGGCGGAAGGTCGAGGATCAGGGTCAGGTCGGGCCGGGTCGGGCCGACCACGACCCGCTCCAGGGTGGCGATCACTCCCGGGTCGAGCCCCCCGGCGGCGCCCTGGTAGGCCCGGGTCGAGTCGATGAAGCGGTCGCACAGGACGATCTCGCCCCGGCGCAGGGCCGGGCGGATCAGCCGGTCGAGATGGTCGATCCGGGCCGCGCAGAACAGCAGCGCCTCCGCGAAGGGGCCGTAGGGCTTGGCGACGCCGCCGAGCAGGGCCGAGCGGATTTCTTCCGCCCGCGGCGAGCCCCCGGGCTCGCGGGTCACGCAGACCTCCCGCCCCGAGCGCGTCCGCAGGGTCGTGGCCAGGCGGGCGATCTGGGTCGACTTGCCGGCGCCCTCCCCGCCTTCGAAGGTGATGAAGGCTCCCCGCGCGGGCTCTTCGAAGCGTGGCACGATCACGGGCGAACCATCACGTCGGATCGGCCGCCCGGTCGCCGGATTTCGCGTCCTTCTTGCCGACCCGGTCGAAGGCCTTGCGGACGAGGCCGGTGCCGAATTCCAGCGCCGCATCCATCGCCCGCTGCGACAGGGTGCCGGGCTCGACCGTCGCGCCGGCGAAGAGCGGCTGGTCGAGGGCGACGGTGTCGCCGCGCTGGATCCGCAGGGTGCCGACCTGCCGGCCCTCCTCCACCGGTGCCACGAGCGGCCCGGTATAGACCGCCCTGGCGCTGACCCGGTCGCTGGAGCCGCGGGGCAACAGCACGCGCACCGGCTTTTTCGAGACCAGCGGCACCGAGCCGGATTGGCCGCCGAACACCGAGGCCTCGGCCACGGTCTCGCCCGCCGCGAAGATCTGGCGGGGCTCGAACGCGCGGAACCCCCATTCCATCAGCTTACGCGATTCGGCGGCCCGGTCCCGGGCGGTCTTGAGGCCGGAGACCACCAGCACCAGGCGCTGGCCGTTCTGAACCGCCGAGCCGGTCAGGGCGTAGCCGGATTCCTCCAGGTACCCGGTCTTGAGCCCATCCGAGCCGATATCCAGCGCCAGCAGCGGGTTGCGGTTCTGCTGGCGGATCTTGTTCCAGGTGAACTCCTTCTCGGCGAAGATCCTGTAGAGGTCCGGGTAGGTGTCGATGATGTGGATGGCGAGCTTGGCCATGTCCCGGGCCGTGACCTTCTGGTCGGGTGCCGCGTAGCCGGTGGCGTTGCGGAACGTCGAGTTCGTCAGCCCGATCTCCTTGGCGCGCTGGTTCATCAGCCCGGCGAAGGCCTCCTCGGTGCCCGCCATGTTCTCCGCGATGGTGATCGCGGCGTCGTTGCCCGACTGGACGATCAGGCCGCGCAGCAGGTCCGCCATCTTGATGCGGCTGTTGACCTGCGCGAACATCGACGAGCCGCCGCCCCCCGCCCCGCCCCGCCGCCAGGCGTCCTCGGTGACGGTGAACTCGGTGTCCATCGACAGGCGGCCGGATTTCAGCGCCTCGAACACGATGTCGGTGGTCATCAGCTTGGCCATGCTGGCCGGGGAGAACCGCTCGTCCGCGGCCTTCTCGAACAGCACCGAGCCGGAATCGGCGTCGATCAGGATCGCGTGCGGGGCCGCGGTCTGGAAGCTCTGGGCGGTCGCGCCGGCGAGGCCCGCCCCCAGCGCGCAGGCGGCCGCGAGAAGGGTGAGAAGGGTCCTGCGCATCACCGTTCCGTCCCACGCCTGCCGTCCGATTGGAAGAACGCCAACCGTATCCGGATAACAAGCGTGACCATATTACGGTTTCGACGCGGGATCGAACGCGAAATGCCGCATTGCGGGAACGGCGCGCGCCTGGGCCGGCCTCAGTAGATCCCGGCCAGGCGTGCATGCCCGGCGCCGGTCGACGCCGTCTTGGCCGGGCCCCCGGCCTTCGCCTGGGCCGGTGCCTTGGCGGCGGTGGCGACCTTGGTCGGCGCCGGACCCTTGGCGGAGGCCGCAGCCTTGGCGGGGATTGCGGCCGGGCCCCTGGCCGGCGCCGCCGCGGAGGCGAGATGCGCCAGGGCGGATTTGGACGCGGGCGGCAGCGCGGCGGGCGCGGCCGCAGCGAATTTCGCGGGCGCGCCGGGCCGGCCCGGGCCGGGGGCCGCACGAAGGGCGACGGCGGTGGGCTTCGGGGCCGCGCCGTGGCCGCTTGCCTGCGCCGAGCCCTGACCGGAGGCCGGATTGAGGCCGGCAACCTTCACGCCCGCACCCCCGTGCTCGGCGCCCTTGTGCTCGGCGACCTGGATCGGTGCCGGGCGGAAATCCCGCACCTTCTGGGCGGTCGGCTGGACGGCTGCCGGCACCCGCATGGCGGCCGAGGCCAGCACGATCGGGGCGCGCACCGGGGCCGGCCGCTCGGGCCGCGGCGCCGGGGCCTCGTCGGATTGCGCGCGCTCGGGGGGCGGCTTGAAGGCCAGGGGCTCGGGGGCCGAGCGGGCGTAGCGCTCCGGCTCCTCCGAAGGCGTGGATGCGGTGCCGAGATCGGCCATCATCACGGTCGAGCGGCCGGCCGGCTGCCCGTCGGTGCGCAGGCTGGCCAGCAGCTTGCGGTCGTCGCTGCCGGCGACTGAAGCCCGGCCCGCATACTCGACCCGCACATGCGCGGTGCCGCGGCGGTGGAAGCCCAGGGCCTCGGCCGCCTCCTCGGAGACGTCCATGACGCGGCCGGCATGGTAGGGGCCGCGGTCGTTGACCCGCACGATCATCGAGGAGCCGTTGTCGAGGTTGGTCACCCGGGCGTAGCTCGGCAGCGGCAGGGTCGGGTGGGCGGCGGCGATCGAGTGGCGGTCGAACACCTCACCGTTGGCGGTCATGCGCCCGTGGAAGGCCGAGCCGTACCAGGAGGCCAGGCCCTCCCGCACGTAGCCGCGGGGATCCTCCTTGGGCACGTAGGTCTGGCCCGCCACCACGTAGGGCTTGCCGGTGTAGCGGCGCCCGCCGCCCTTCGGGATCACGTCGCCCTCGTTGTAGAGGCGCGGGCTCGCCTTGACCCCGTATTTCGGGTCGATGCCGTTGCCGGCAGCGAGCTTCTGCTGTTGGGGGGTGGTGGCGCAGTTGGCCGTGGCCAGGGCCACGCCCGAGACGGCCAGCAGCCGCAGGGCGAGGCGCGCAGGCCGGGGAAGGGTCGTGCGCACCATAGCGGGGATCACCAAAACGCGACGCGGGACCATGGCCGGGAAACGGACCGGCACCGGCCGCGCCACTGGGCTCAGCCGGTCCACCCAGAATTGTAGCGGTCTCGTAAAGGAAGCCTGAACGACGCCGGCTATCGCGGTTCAGGACGTGCAGCCCCCGCAGCTCCAGACATCGCGCATTACGTCAGGATTTGCCAGTAAAGCACTGACATATCATCGGTTTCGGTTTCAGACGTTTAAGGCCGGGCGCTCGCGAGGTCTTCGGATTGCGCTGCCCGCAAGGACCCTCGCCAGCGGGGCCGATCGGTCGAGACTGCGCAGGACCGGCCTGATGGCCTGGGCGCATCCTTAGCCCGGGCGGCTGCCGAAGGGACGGCACGGAAGCGGGAGATGGATGTCCGAAGACCCATCGGCCTCCACCTCGTCATCCCGCGGCCCCCGGGATGACGGGGTTGTTGTCAGTACGAACTCTTCGAACACCCTATGCGGGGGGCAGGGCGGCGCCCTGCCGGGTTCAGCGGGGCTGGGTGTCGGTGAGCTGCGCGATGGAGCGGGCGCCGCGCTGCTTGAACAGCAGGTCGAGCCCCTCCAGCATCAGGGCGTGCATCTTGGTCCGCTCGGCATAGGCCAGGTCCCGGAGCTGGTCGTAGACCGGCGGCTCCAGGTAGACCGACATCTGCCGGGCGCGCTGCTTCAGCGTGGCGGCCGGCTTCGCCGCCGGAGGCGCGAGCGTCAGCGTCACGATCTCGGCGCCCTGCGGCCGGGCCGCGCGCCGGTCCGGCGGGTTCGCCGAGGCGACGATCGCCGCGAGGCTGAGCTTAGGCGGCCTGGACATGCTGGCCCGTCCTCAGCGACTGCGTGCGGCGCTCGATCCAGGCCCAGAGGCGACGGACTTCCCCGGCGGCCTGGCCCTTGGGATTGAACTCGGTGACGCCCTGGCCGAGGCCGATCGCGTCCTGGTGGTCGGTGCGGGCGACGATGTTCACGTCGGGCAGGATGCCGAGCACGGCGAGCCCGTCGGCCGCGTCCCGGACCCGGTAGGAGCGGGGCGGGGTCTGGTTCAGCACGAAGGCGAATTTCTTTTCCAGCCGGTAGACCGCCGCGAGCGTCGGCTTGAACGCCCGCAGGTCGGCCGGCGTCGGCCGGCACGGGATGATGCACAGGTCGGCCGCGCGGATCGCCGAAAGCGTGCCGGTGGAATCGACTCCCGGCGTGTCGATGAACACGAAATCGTAGGCGGATTCGCGCAGGCGCTCCATCACGGCGTCGATCTGCGTCGCGTCGATCTGCGCGACCTCGGGACCGTCGGCGGTGCGGTGGTCGAGCCAATCCGAGATCGTGGCTTGGCGGTCCATCTCCAGGATGCAGACCGTGTGGCCCGCCTCCCGGGCGGCCACCGCCAGGGAGATGCACAGCGTGCTCTTGCCGCTGCCGCCCTTCTGCGTGACGAAGGTGATCGCTTTCATCCTGGGCGTCCTCCAGAAGGCCCTGCGCAACCGCCGGGGCGCGCGCAATCCCGATTGCCGCGCCCGCGCCGGGTAACCTCAGGTACAGGATCACGGGCTGCCGCGATCCTGTGACCCAAGGATGTCGTGCGGCAGGTTGCGGCCGGTATGGTTAATGACCCGTTAAGGACGATCGGCGTCTCCGTACGATCCTGACAGAATGTGGACAATGCCGCGTAGCCTAAACTTCAGGTTAGCATTTGTGGTGTCCAATCCCTGAACGGCCTTTTCAGCCGTGGTTGGATACCGTAGCGTTGCACTTGCCGGCACCGGAACTGCGATGGATTGGATAACCTCAGGTTTCGTTGCGTGCGACACTCCGGCGAGGAATGGCATGGTCGAAGCCCTGATTCCGCAATCCGTCCTGGACGCGTCCGGCGTGGTCGGTACGTGGGTCCACGATCATTGGGCCGACCGCTTGGCGCTCTCGGCCTCCCTGGCGGGGCTGCTCGGCCTCGACCCGGTGGCGGCGGCCACCGGCGTGTCCCTGGCGGTGTTCCTGGATCGCACCCATCCGGAGGATCGCATCCGGGTCGAGAGCTACCTGCACGCGGTGTCCGAGACCGGCGGCACCCTGGAGGCGGAGTTCCGCACCCGCGACACCCGCAGCGGCGTCCGCACCCTGCTGATGCGCGGCCGGATCGACCGCGATCCCACGGGCCGCACGATGCAGGGCCGCGGCATCGCCATCGACCGGACCGAAGAGCAGACGGCGAATCTCGTGCAGAGCGAGCGTGTCGTAAACCGGATGGCCGAGCACGTCATCGCCCTGCGCGACCTCGCCCATGCCCTGCAGCGGCCGGTGCTGGTCGAGCAGATCGAGCGCCTGATGATCGAGATCGGTTTCGAGCTCGCGAGCTTCTTGCCCGAGCCAGAAGACGAGCCGCGCCACTGAGGGCCGCTCACGGAACACCCGCGGCGCCCTCGAATGCGGAGCCAGCACGCCCAATGGTGAGGTGCTCCACCAGGGACCCGGCGGAGCGCGATTGATCGAGTCCGCGCCCACAAGCTACTGTCCCGGCAATATCTTGCCGGGAGGACGCCGATGGCCCGCGACACGATCTACGACCGCGATCTCGACCGCGTGCCGGCCAATTACCAGCCGCTGACCCCCCTGCTCTATCTCGACCGGGCGGCCCGGGTGTTCCCCGAGCAGGTCGCCGTGATCCATGGACCCCTGCGGCGCACCTACCGGGACCTCTACGCCCGCGCCCGCCGCCTGGCCTCGGCGCTGGCGCGCCACGGGCTCGGTCGCGGCGACACCGTGGCGGCTTTTCTCGCCAACACCCCCGAGATGATCGAGTGCCACTACGGCGTGCCGATGACCGGGGCGGTGCTCAACACCCTCAACACCCGCCTCGACGCCGCCGCGATCCGGTTCTGCCTGGAGCACGGCGAGGCCAATGTGCTGATCACCGACCGCGAATTCGCCAAGACCGCCGCGGCGGCGCTGGAGGGGCTGGAGCAAAAACCCTTCGTGATCGATGTCGACGATCCGGAGTATGACGGGCCGGGGGCGCGGCTCGGGGAGACGGATTACGAGACCTTCCTGGCGGGCGGCGACCCGGAGCACGACTGGCAGCTGCCCGGCGACGAGTGGGACGCGATCACGCTGAACTACACCTCGGGCACGACCGGCGACCCGAAGGGCGTGGTCTACCACCACCGGGGCGCGGCGCTGCTGGCGCTGGGCAACGTCATCACCGGCGGGCTCGGGCAGCACCCGGTCTATCTCTGGACGCTGCCGATGTTCCACTGCAACGGCTGGTGCTTCCCCTGGACCCTGTCGATCGTGGCCGGCACCCATGTCTGCCTGCGCCAGGTCCGGGCGGAGGCGCTCTACCGGCTGATGGCCGAGCACGGGGTCACGCATCTCTGCGGGGCGCCGATCGTGATGCAGTTGCTGATCAACGCCCCCGACGCCGAGCGCCGGGATCTGCCCCGGCGGGTGGCGTTCTTCACCGCCGCGGCGCCGCCGCCCGAGGCGGTGCTGGCCGGCATGTCGGAGGCCGGGTTCGACGTGACCCACCTGTACGGCCTGACCGAGAGCTACGGCCCGGCGGTGGTCAATGCCTGGAACGCCGATTGGGACGTCCTGGCGGCCGACCAGCGCGCGGCCAAGAAGGCCCGCCAGGGGGTGCGCTACCCGGTCCTGGAGGCCCTCGACGTGCGCGACCCGGAGACCCTCGCGCCGGTGCCTGCCGATGGCACGACCATCGGCGAGGTGATGATGCGCGGCAACGTGGTGATGCGCGGCTATCTCAAGAACCCGGCGGCCACGCAGGCGGCGTTCAAGGGCGGGTGGTTCCGCACCGGCGATCTCGGGGTGAAGCACCCGGACGGCTACGTCCAGCTCAAGGACCGGTCGAAGGACATCATCATCTCGGGGGGCGAGAACATCTCGTCGATCGAGGTGGAGGACGCCCTGTTCAAGCACCCGGCGGTCTCGGCCGCCGCGGTGGTCGCCAAGCCGGACGCCAAGTGGGGCGAGACGCCCTGCGCCTTCGTCGAGCTGAAGCCGGGGGCGACGCCCAGTGCCGACGAGCTGATCCAGTGGTGCCGGGGGCGGCTGGCTGCCTACAAGCTGCCCCGCCACGTGATCTTCGGCGAGCTGCCGAAGACCTCAACCGGCAAGGTCCAGAAATTCATCCTGCGCGAGCGGGCCCGCCAGGACGGAACCTGAGGTGGGACCGGTCAGGCCTGCGGGGGCTGCCGACGCTCGGCGTGGACCGGCACGCGCACGGACTTGGCCGCGCGCAGATCGGCCGCGATCTGGGCGATGAAGGCCTGGATCGACACGAGGCTGAAAAGACCGATCGAGGCGACCAGAGCGGCCGAAACCAGGATCTTGGCGGTAGCGGGGTCCACGGCGTGACGTCCTTGACTGGGGTCTCGCCGCGGGCTCTCCGGGCGAGGGGCGCCGATCACGGCGCCTGCGATAACCGGAAGGTGGGCGTGCGGCCGCGGTTTCACCAGCGTCGCCGTGATGGGCCTGGCATGCGTCTGGGTTCGGGCTCTCGGTGTCGGAACCGGCTCCTGCGTCAACCGGAGGTGCTGGCCGAACGCCCCGTTTCCCGCAATAAGGCCGCCCGATGCGGGGATCGCATCCGGGAGAGAGACGTATGGCCGGCAAGGGGATCTCGGGGGGCATCGCGGCGGGCATCGCCGGCTGCGTTCTGGGAGGTGTGCTCGCCGTTCAGGCCGCGATCCTGGCGGCGGGGCCGGTCCGGGCCCAGGAACCGGCTCCGGAGCCCGCCCCGGAGCCGGTCACCCGGGCCGGCTATTTCTACATCGGCGGCCGGTATCAAAAGCTCGGCGACAAGACCGTGATGGTCGGCCAGATGTTCGTGCAATCGCGGGCGCCCGCCCGGATCACCCAGCCCTACCCGGTGGTGATGGTCCACGGGCTCGCTCAGACCGGGGTGAACTACCTCGCCACCGCCGATGGCCGGCCGGGCTGGGTGCAGCGCTTCGTCGAGAAGGGCTATCAGGTCTACGTCGTCGACCAGGTCGGGCGCGGGCGCTCGGGCACCAACCCGGAGGTCTACGGGCCCTACGACCGGCTCGGTACCCGCGGCCTCGAGAAGACCTATACGGCCCCGGAGGTCTACGACCTGTTCCCGCAGGCGAAGCTCCACACCCAATGGCCGGGCGGCCCCGGCGTGCAGGGTAATGCCGGCTTCGACCAGTTCTTCGCCAGCCAAGTCCCGTTCCTGGCCAACAGCCAGCAGACGGAAGAGCTCGTCGACCCGGCCCTGGTGGCGCTCCTGGAGAAGATCGGGCCGGCGATCCTGCTCACCCACGGCCAGGGCGCCCTGTTCGGCTGGGCCGCCTCGGATGCGAGGCCCGACCTGGTGAAGGCCCATGTCACCGTGGAGCCGAACGGTCCGCCCTTCTTCGACGTGCAGTTCCGCGGCGGCAAGGAGTTCTGGGAGAAGTCCGGCGACGGCCGCGCCCGCGCCTACGGGCTGACCCGGATGCCGCTGACCTTCGATCCGCCGGTCAGGGCGCCGGAGGATCTGATCGTGGCGCAGCAGGCCAAGGGTGCCGACAAGGGTGCCGATTCCAAAGTGCCGGAGGGCCAGATCCGCTGCTGGCTGCAGGCCGAGCCCGCCCGGACCCTGCCGAACCTCGCCAAGGTGCCGACCGCGGTGGTGACCGCCGAGGCCTCGTTCCACGCCACCTACGATGCCTGCACGGCTGCCTTCCTGACCCAGGCCGGCGCCAAGCCCGACGCGATCCGGCTGGCCGATCAGGGCCTGCGCGGCAACGGCCACATGGTGATGCTGGAGACCAACAGCGATGCCGTGGCGGACGCCGTGGCCGCCTGGCTCGGGACCCGCGTGAAGTAGTGTTCTGGGACTGGACGCCGCGGCCCGTTCGGCGGCGTCCACAGGCATCTCCGCCGCCCCTTCGCAGCAGCGCCCTGCCCGCTCCCGTGCCACCCCACGGGCGCCTCTAACGCTGCGTGTCGAAACCGCAACAGCCCTCGCCTTCTGCTCGTGACCCGCTTGCGGCCAAGCCTGGCTGCACGTACTGCGTGTGGCAGAAAGCTGAATAATAACAGCAGTTTATCACAGTTCTAAAGAGCGGGACAGCCCCGCCGGGACGGCCCCCGGCGAACGCGGGCGGCTGGCCGCAGGGTCGCACAGGGTTCAGTCCGATGAGAGTCATCCACCCCCGTTCCGGCGCCCTACGCACGCGCTTCGTCGGCGCCCTCCTCGCCGGCGCCTCCCTCGCCGTGCTGGCGCAGGCCGTGCCGGCGCTGGCCCAGGACGCGACGCCGCCGCGTCCGCGCGCCAACAGCCTCGGCAGCCAGACCGCGCAGTCGAGCGTGCAGCTCGAGGAGCTGAGCGTCACCGGAGAGGGCGGCGCGAACCGGACCGGCCCGGTGCGCGAGGATCCGCGCGGCCCGATCACCGGCTTCGTCGCCAAGCGCTCGCTCACCGCCACCAAGACCGACACGCCCCTGATCGAGACGCCGCAATCGATCACCGTGATCGGGCGCCAGCAGCTCGACGCGCAGAAGCCCCAATCGGTCTCGGAGGCGATCCAGTACGCGCCCGGCGTGTTCGGCAGTCCCTTCGGACCGGACACGCGCCAGGACTTCTTCCTGATCCGCGGCTTCACCACCAACGATACCGGTCTGTACAAGGATGGCCTGCAGCTTCTGAACTTCGGCTTCGGCGGCTTTCAGCTGGAGACGTTCGGCCTGGAACGCATCGAGGTGCTGCGCGGGCCCGCCGCCGTCCTGTTCGGCGCCGGCAATCCCGGCGGCGTCGTCAACCTTGTGAGCAAGCGCCCACCCCTCGACCCGCTCCACTACATCGAGGCCGGCGGCGGCTCCTTCGGCCAGAAATACTTCGCCTTCGATCTCGGCGGCCCGGCCGATGCGGAGGGGCACTGGTTCTACCGGCTGACCGCCATCGGGCGGAATGGCGGCACCCAGGTCGATGGGGTCGAGGACAATCGCGGCTACATCGCGCCGTCCTTCACCTACAAGCCGGACGGGGCCACGACCTTCACGATCCTGTCGAGCTTCCAGCACGACGAGACCGGCCGCATCAACGCGTTCCTGCCCTATTACGGCACGGTGCGCCCGCAGGCCGAGGGTCTGCGCATTCCGCGCTCGTACAACACCCAGGACAACATCCAGGACCGGTACCGGCGCACGCAGGCCTTCATCGGCTACGAGTTCGAACACGTGTTCGACGACGTCTGGACGGTGCGCCAGAACGCGCGCTACGCGATCTCGCAATCCTACGACAACTCGCTCAGCGGCGGCATCGGCTACCTGGATCCGACCACGCAGACGCAGCTCAGCCGCTATCGCTTCCAGGCGGCCTCGACGGCGCGTCAGCTCAACGTCGATACGCAGGCGGTCGCGCGGTTCAGCGACGGCCTGTTCGGCCACACGTTCCTGATGGGCGTCGACTACAAGTACTTCACCCTGAACGACAACCAGGGCACGTTTTTCGGCGTCGATCCGTTCAATCTGGCCGCGCCGAACTTCGTCAGCCCGGCCGGTCCGGTCACGCCCTACCTGGTCAATTTCGACCAGTTCCAGCAGACTGGCATCTATGTGCAGGATCAGATCAAGCTCACGCCCGAGCTGACCCTGATCGCCTCAGGCCGCGGCGACTTCACCACCAACGAGGTCAACAACAAGCTCGCCAGCCCGATCTCACGCACGACCCAGAACGCCAACGCGGCGACCGAGCGCTTCGCGCTGATCTACAACTTCGACTTCGGCCTCGCGCCCTACGTCTCGTACGCGACCTCGTTCAACCCGCAGGTGGGCACCAACGCCTTCAGCCAGCCGTTCAAGCCGACCACGGGCGAGCAATACGAGGCCGGCGTGAAGTACCAGCCGCCGGGCACGGATATCTTCGTCACGGCCGCGTTCTTCGACCTCGCGCTCAACAACTCGCTGACCACCGACCCGAGCAACGTCAACAACTCGCTCCAGCTCGGGCTGACGCGCTCGCGGGGCTTCGAGGGTTCGCTCACGGCCAGCATCACGCCCGAACTCAACGTGGTCGCCTCGGTGACGACCTACGACCTGAAGATCGAGCAGGGCGACAATGTCGGCCGGACGCCGGCGGGCGTGCCGCAGACCTTCGCCTCGGTGTTCGGCGACTACACGATCCCCACGGGCGAGTTCGCGGGCTTCGGCTTCGGCGGCGGTGTGCGCTACGTCGGGTCCTCCTTCGCGACGACCGACAACACGCTGAAGGTGCCCGAGCGCGTGCTGTTCGACACGCTGGTGCACTACACCAGCGGCAATTGGCGGTTCGCCATCAACGCCGCCAACATCTTCGACAAGCGCTTCGTCTCGTCCTGCACGTCGATCAACGCCTGCTTCTACGGAGAGGCGCGGCGGGTCACCGCGAGCCTGAGCTACAAGTGGTGAGGCAGCCGCCTCGCGAAACTTAAGCCCCTTCGGGCGCGCCGGCCACGGGCGGCGGCCCGGACAGCCGGGTCGGCAGGGTGTCGATGCGCAGCGACCGGCGCAGGCCCCGGGAGAGGGCGTCCACCGCCACGGTCACGCCGGCGGTGGCGGCGATCAGCACCACGGCCACGTCGAGGCGCAGCTCCGAGATCGCGGCGTCGACGTAGAAGCCCAGCGTCGTGACGCCGAGGATACCGAAGATCGCGCTCTCGCGCAGGATTAGCTCCCAGCGGTAGAGCAGGTAGGCCAGGAACTGGCCGTAGAGGCGCGGCACCGTCTCGTAGGCGTAGAGGTTCAGGCCCGTGGGCGCGTCGGCCCGGTAGGGCAGCGCGTCGGCGTGCCGGCCCATCAGGTAGGCGACGATCCCGGCATTGTGCAGCGCCAGCGCGAGGATCGCCGGCAGCATCGAGGGGCCGAGCAGCTGCAGGGCGCAATAGGCCAGCATGTATTCCGGCGTCGAGCGCACAACCACGAGAAGCACCCGGCCGAGCGGCCGTCCGAGCGGCCCGGCGAAGCGCCGGGCGGTGAGCGGGAATAGGAGCAATGCCCCCAAGGCCGTGGCCGCCAGGGCGATCTGCGCCAGGATCAGGGTCTGGATCGTGCCCGGCAGGATCTGGTCCATGAGGATCGGGCGCAGCCACGCCCAGAGCCGCACCCAGGTCTCAGGATCGGCGAGCACCGCGCCGCGCAGGGGCGCCGGTACGATGTCGTGGCCGAGGAAGCGCGCGAGGCTCGGCCCCACCGCCGCATGGCCGATCGCCGGGGGCAGGGCCAGCGGGGCGGCGACGAGCAGGAGCGGCACGGTCCAGCCGCGGATCCAGAGCCGGCGGGTGCCGATCAGCCCGTAGAACACCAGGAGCAGCGCCCCGGCCTCGGCGTAGCGGCCCTGGCGGAAGGCGGATTCGAGATAGAACCCCATGGTCGGCAGGCCGATGAAGCCGAGCACCAGGCTGGAGCGTAGGCCGCATTCGAGCCGGTAGAGGGTGTAGTCGCGCAGCCGCCCGGCGACCTCGGGCAGGCGGGCGTACAGGAAGGCCGAGACCGCGCCGGTGCCCGCGGGCAGCACCCGGAGCGCGGCGAGATCGGCCTCCTCGATGATCTCGGCATAGACCTTGGCGCAGATGCCCGCGTAGGGCAGCGCGATGGCGAGCACCCCGGTCGCGGCCGAGAGCCCGAACACCTGCATCAGCAGCAGCGCCCAGAACAGCTCGTGCACGGCGCGCAGGCCCGCGCAGGTGAGCCGCACGGTCCGTGAGCGGGCGAACGGGATCGCCAGCAGCAGGCCGGTCCCGGCCCCGAGCCCGACACCCAGAACCGCGAAGGCCACCGTGTAGACGACGCTCCAGCCCTCCACCGACACGAAGTCGGGCCGGACCAGGCCGTCGAGCAGGCGGGCGAGGTCGGCGAACGGGTGCAGGGTGGTGACGTGCAGGTCCGCGACCAGCAGGCCGGCGAGCGCAGCCGCCAGGAACCAGCGGCTCACCGCCGCGTAGCCGGGCCGCGGAGCTGCGAGCCGCATCATGTGGCCTCGTAGAAGGGACTCAGCCGCGCCGGATCGAGGGTTTTCGCCGGCGCGTCGAGGACGATCCGGCCGGCCTCCAGCACCACGATCCGGTCGGTCTGGGCCAGCGCCAGGGTCACGTCGTGGAGCGCCACGATCAGGGTCTCGTGGCGCTCCGCCATCTCGGCCAGCACCCGCGCGCCCTGCTGGCGGTCCAGGGCCGAGACCGGCTCGTCGCCCACCAGCACCGGCCGGCCGTTGTAGAGCGCGCGGGCCACCGAGACCCGCTGCTGCTGGCCACCGGACAGTTCGCCGGCCTTCGCCCAGATCGTGTCCGCCAGGCCGACCCGGCCGAGGATCTTTTCGATGGCGGCGATGTCGGCCTTGGCCGGGCGGACCAGGGTGCGGAGGTTGTGCAGGGTCGAGCGCCGGTCGAGCCGGCCCATATAGACGTTGTGGAACACCGACAGGGTCCGCACCAGGGCGGCCGCCTGCGGCACCAGCGCGACTTTTTCGGGCGCCTGCGCCTGGATCAGGCCGATCAGGGTCGACTTGCCGGCGCCCGAGCGGCCCAGCAGGGCGACGCGCTCGCCCGCCCGCACGGTCAGGTCGATGCCGGACAGCACGGTGCGCCCGCCATAGGCGGCGGAGGCGTTCGCCAGGACGATCGCCGCCCGGGATCCGTCCGGCACCGCCTCAGTCCAGCAGGCCGGTGGAGCGGCCGACCTCGACCAGGGGCTCGTAGGCGGCGTTGGTGACCGGGATGAACTTCGAGCGCCCGAACGGCTCCAGGATTGCCGGGTCGGTGACGCCGACGAGGGCGCCCTTGAGCCTCTCGGTGAAGCCGGCGCCGTAGGTCCGGTCGACATCGCCGCGCACGGTCCATTGGTAATCCGGGAAGGTCGGGCTCTCCCAGATCACCGAGACCGCCTTGGGGTCGACCTTGCCGGCCTTGGTGTCGAGGTCCCAGACCGCGTAGTCGACGGCGCCGGCCGCGAAGGCGCCGGACTGCACCAGCTGGATCGTGCGGCTGTGGTCGCCGGAGAAGCCGACCCGGGAAAACACCTGCTCGGGATTCTTGCCCGGGAAGGCCTCGCGGATGAAGTATTCCGGCATCAGCCGCCCGGAGGTCGAGGCCCGGGCGCCGAACGTGAAGGCCTTGTCGGCGATGGCCTTCGGAAAATCCCTGGTCGGCTCCAGCCCGCTCCCGGCATGGGCGATCAGGTAGGTCTTGAACGCCGCATCCTCGGCGCCCTGGGCGATGGCCTGCGAGCCCGGCACCGCCCGGCGGGCCTGGACCCCGGTGAAGCCGCCGAACCAGGCGAGCTGCACCTGGCCGTTGGTGAAGGCGGTGACCGCCGCCGGGTAGCTCTTGACCGGAATGTAGCGCACCGGCACGCCGAGCTTGGCCTCGAGATAGGCCGCGACCTTGCCGAACCGCTCGACCAGGCGGCTCTCGTCCTGGTCGGGGATGCCGGTGAAGACCAGGGGCGGGACCGGCTTCTCCTCAGCCTGCGCGGCCGTGCCAAGCGCCAGAGCGAGACATCCCAGGGCGAACCGCCCGACCCGTCCCAATCCCGGCATGGATCCCCCACCGCATCGCGCCCGTCTTCGGCGCATCGAATCCGGACCTTGCCTAGCAGACGCCGCCGCTCCCGGCACCCGCGGGCGCCGGTCCCGTGCCTGCATGTGGGTCGCGCAGGCACGGGATCCCCAAAAACTCAGAGAGCGTGGCGGCGCATCATGGGGTGGCGATGGTGCCGACGCATCATGTGATGGCGGCTGCGCATCACGCCCCGGGAGGACATCCGGGCGCCGCGGTGCATGCCGCCGAAATTGCTGTTGCCGGTGGCGGCGGCGTTCCGGTCGAGGCCGTCGCCCGGGGCGGCGAGGCTGGGGCTGGCGGCGCCAAGGACGAGGCCGAGGGCGAGCGTCGCGCCGAGGAGGATCTTGTTCATGGGTTCTCTGTCTCTTCGCGACCCTGCGCCGCCTCGACCGAACGGATCGGTCTCGCGCATGTTCCGGGACGGTCTTGGCCTTCAGGCGGCCGGCGTCTCCACGATGGCGAACAGGGCAGGCTGCGCGTCGCGCGCGTCGGGCACAGGGACAACCCGGATGCGGGGCGGCAGCGGCCCCCCGAGCAAATCCAAAAAATCGCCCGAGGCGCCGATCTCGATCTCGGCCGCCTTGGCCCGGGCCTCGATCCGCGACAGGGCGTTCATCGCCGGGCCCAGCACCGTGTATTCGGCCCGCACCCCGTCGTCGAACACGCCGACCAGGAGGTCGCCGGCATGCAGGGCGACCACCACCCGTAGGGTGAACAGCCCCTCCCCGGCCCGGGCTGCGTTGAGGGCGGCGATCCGGTCGTGGATCGACAGGGCGCAGGCGAGCGCCGCCCGGGCCTGCGCCCGGGGGCGGCCGACCACGAACTGCACCAGCACCGCGTCGCCGACATACTTGTCGACGAGCCCGCCCTGCTCGGCCACCGCGGCCTGCGCGGCGGCCCGGACGGCGAGCAGGGCCGTCACCATCGCCTCGGGCGGGTGCTCCCGGCTGAGCCGCGAGAAGCCGCGGATGTCGAGCACCATCAGGCAGGCGTGGCGCCGGTGCACGCCCATGGTCGAACCCGCATCCTCGGCGGCGAGGTCGAGGGCGACCGTGTCGGGCACGAACCGGGCGAGCTGGGCGCGCTCGTGCTCCATGCGCAGCGCCCGGGTCACAGCCTCCCGCAGGCGGGTCATGCCGTCGATCACCAGGAGGCCGGCCGCCACGAAGGTGGCGAGCCCGGTGATCTGCGCGGTCGGAAAGGAATCCGGCCCCGGGAACAGCGCCGGCCAGGCCAGCCCGACCAGGAACGCTGCGGTCCAGCAGGCCGTCACCACCCCGCAGAACAGCAGGGTGTGAGCGACCCGCATGCTCAGGCCGGTCTGGAGCAGGAGCAGGAAGGCCGGCAGGCGGCTCACCGCGTCGGCGCCGAGGGCTGCCTCGCCGCCGGCCAGCATGTGCTCGATGATCACGTAGACGGCGAGCCAGGCATTGAGCAGGGTCCCGGCCCAACTGTAGACCGCCGCCGCCGGGCCGCCGCCCCGCTCCCCCAGGCCGAACCAGACCGTGCCGACGCCGTAGAGGCCGAGGATGAACCAGTGACTGAAGGCGTGCAGCGAGCCGTCATAGGCCTGGGCCGCCATCAGCAGGACCAGCACGATCACGATCCGCAGCCCGAGCAGCCGCAACCCGCCGCCCGCCTGCATGGCGCGCAGCACGGCCGGATCGTCCTGGCCCGTCTCCGCCTTGCGCGCGGCGCGGTCCCCAGCGATCCGGGCGGCGGGGAGCGGCGGTGTCCGGGCGCCGCCCGAGGCCATCACGCGCCCCGGTCGAGGCGTCGGGCCGCGCTGAACCGGTTGAGGAAGCGGGGCTCCTTCTCGGGGGCGATCCGGATCGCGAGGTGCAGGGTGCCGTCGGCCTCCGCACGCCGGTCCAAAATCTCGGCGTTCTCGTAGAGCCAGTTGAGCGCGGCCCCGTCCTCGGGGGGCAGCGAGACCGCGAAGCTCGTCCGGTGGCGGCCGATCCGCGCCTCGATCCGGGCCGTGAGGGCCGACAGCCCCTCCCCGGTCAGCGCCGAGACCAGCACCGGCGCGTCGCTGTCGCGGTCGTTGCGGGCCTTGGCCTGGCCGCTGAGGTTCATCAGCCGGTTGCGCTCGTCCTCGTCCAGCAGGTCGGACTTGTTCCAGACCTCGATGATCCGCTCGGCCGTGGTCTCGATGCCGAGCTCGCGCAGCACGTCGCCGACATCCTCGGCCTGGGCCTCGGAATCGACATGGCTGACGTCGCGCACGTGCAGCAGCACGTCGGCCTCGATCGCGTCCTCCAGGGTCGCCCGGAAGGCGGCGATCAGGGCGGTCGGCAGGTCGGAGATGAAGCCCACCGTGTCCGACAGGATCACGTTTTCGCCGTGCGGCAGCTTGGTCGCCCGGGCGGTCGGGTCAAGGGTCGCGAACAGCATGTCCTTGGCGGTGACCTCGGCCCGGGTCAGGGTGTTGAACAGGCTCGACTTGCCGGCATTGGTGTAGCCGACGAGCGCCACGATCGGATACGGCACCCGGGCGCGGCTCTGCCGGTGCAGGCCGCGGGTCCGCACCACCGCGTCGAGGTCGCGCTCGATCCGGGTCATGCGCTCCTGGATCATCCGCCGGTCGGCCTCGATCTGGGTCTCGCCGGGGCCGCCCAGGAAGCCGAAGCCGCCGCGCTGGCGCTCCAGGTGGGTCCAGGAACGGACCAGCCGCGACTTCTGGTAGGCGAGGTGCGCGTGCTCGACCTGGAGGGTGCCCTCCCGGGTCGAGGCGCGCCGCCCGAAGATCTCCAGGATGAGGCCAGTGCGGTCGATGACCTTGGCGCCCCAGGCCTTCTCGAGGTTGCGCTGCTGCACCGGCGAGAGCGCGCAATCCATCACCACGAGGCCGATCTCGCGGGCGCGGATCACCCCGGCGATCTCCTCGACCCGGCCCTTGCCGAGATAGGTCGAGGGGCGGATGCGCGGCAGGCTGATCGCGAGGCTCTCGATCACGTCGAGCTCGATCGCGGCGGCGAGCCCGGTGGCCTCGTCGAGGCGCGCCTCCACGGAGCGGGTCGGCTGGGTGGCGGCGTGGCCCGGTCCCCCCGGCCCGGGCGCGCCGCGGGCCAGATAGGGCCCGATCACCAGGGTGTGGGTCGCCGCGGCGATCTCGCCCTCGGGCGCGGCCTGTGCCTGGAGCCGGGCCTCGCCGGACGTCAACGTCTCGCTCATGCAACCTTTAACGCCGCCCGCGCGCCGGCAGCTTCGTTCGAGAACTCGGATGTTTCGACATGGGGATTGCGCCGACCGCAGCCAAGATGCCGGGTATCGTCGATCTCATCCGGCTCCGGGACGCCCGACGGCTCTCGTGCCTGAACCCGCCCCTTCCGACCGCGGACACGCGTCATCGTCCCCACCCGCCAACGGCGCCGGGGGCATGGCCCAAGATGACCCAGCACGAGGGACGCGGGACGCCGCGGGGACCCAGGTGTCGGCCAGTTACGCGCGGGATCCGATCCCCGCGGCGACCCGCGGCATCGACCAGGCATGGTCCCCGGCCGGTGCCGTCTTTCTCGTCGCGATGTCTTGTGCGACGCACCGATCCCGCGACTCCGCGTTAGCGGTCCAGGCGGGACGGCCCAGCCGCACTGGCAGGCCAAGCACGCCCCCGGAACCCGCATCGCCACCGTGGCCTTCCACCCGACCTCCGCCTCGTAGTGGGCGGGTCCGCAGGTTGCTCAGGGTCACGCCCAGAGACGGGTCGCCGCGGGGGCATTTCCGCACCCCGCCGGGCAAACTGCCGCCCGATCTCACGCCCGTCACCGAGACACGCCCCGCATCGGCACGCCGCCCGGGGCGATGGCGGCTGAGA
>NZ_JAKSYL010000001.1 GCF_022829515.1 Methylobacterium sp. J-048 | reverse complement strand
CGGCGCGTTCCAACGGCGGTTCCGACGGCCAGCGCCGGACTCACCGCGCTTTTCCCCTCCCCCTTGCGGGGAGGGGCCAGGGGTGGGGGTGGTGCAGAAGGCACCGCCGAGCCGCCCCCACCTCCAACTCCTCCCCGCAAGCCTCCCCCGCCAGCCCGTGATCAGAGCGGGCGGCGGCGACGCGCAGCGAGCACGCCGAGGCTGGGCTCGGCGCCGCGGCGGCCGCTACTCGCGCGAGTGACGGACTGGCGCGCACGGCGGGCGGGCGCGCCGACCGCCCCGCATCGGCGTGTGCCCCTCCTCAACGCGGTGAGCGGGACCGGCGGGGGCTTCCTCGAGACTGTGAACCCGTTCGTGTTCGTGCGCATCGTCGTCGTCTTCGTGGACGAGGTGGGCCAGCTGCTGGTCGGCGGTGGGTGGGGCGTCGGAGTTCATGCCTTCTCCCTCGTATTCGGG
>NZ_JAKSYL010000255.1 GCF_022829515.1 Methylobacterium sp. J-048 | reverse complement strand
GGTTTCGAGTAGCCTGTGCGTCGCAGTCTGCCCAAAGCTCTCGGTACATGCCCGCGGTAGACGAGCGTCAATGATCGTTTCCATCAACACGCCTTGATTATGGCGGGCTTTGTCACCCAATGCCGCTCTTCGTTCTACCCGGCACCGCTTAATTGTGCCGGCTGCACCGCCAGCGCCGTCGCGCGGGCGGCCTGCACAGGCGGGGACGACGTCCGCTCGTCGGCCGTTTCAGCCTGTCATGTCGACTGAGTCTGTGGGGCGCTGCGCCGAGCTGATGGGACGCTTGATAAGCCCCTGCACGAAGAGGTCATCACCGCGGAAGATGGGACAAGCGCCATCGCCCTAGCCAAGGCCAT
>NZ_JAKSYL010000249.1 GCF_022829515.1 Methylobacterium sp. J-048 | reverse complement strand
CGGGCTCGACCCGGGCGGCGAGTACGACCAGGGCCAGGCGGCCTTGCTCGCCAAGCACCCGGACTACCCGGCGCTCGTCGGCCAGTTCGTCCAGGCCGACCCGGGCCGGCGCGGACGGGAGCGGCCCGACCTGTACCGGCTCGCCCGGCACTCCCATGGCCGAGCGGTGCTGTTCGTGACCCACAGCTGGGGCGGGGGCATCCAGCGGCACATCGACGACCTGAACGAGACCCATGGCCTTGACACCGGCTTTTGACAGGTCGATCATGTCGTCCATGTGCCGCTGGATGCCCCCGCCCCAGCTGTGGGTAACGAACAGCACCGCTCGGCCATGGAAGTGCCGGGCGAGCCGGTACAGGTCGAGCCGCGCCCGGCCGCGCCGGCCCGGATCGGCCTGGCCGAACTGGCCGACGAGCGCCGGGTAGTCCGGGTGCTTGGCGAGCAAGGCCGCCTGGCCCTGGTCGTACTCGCCGCCCGGGTCGAGCCCGAACGAGATCTGGCCGGCATGGTAG
>NZ_JAKSYL010000264.1 GCF_022829515.1 Methylobacterium sp. J-048 | reverse complement strand
GGGGCTCTACGCCCACCCAGGCGGCCCGCCGGTGCTGAACGGCAACAGCTACACGTTCCGCAACGGCTGCGGCCGGTCGGCCAAGCGCCACTCCCATCACCCCCCCTCATCCTGAGGCGCCCGGCGATCGACGATCGCCGGGCCTCGAGGAGCCCTCCCGGAATCGCGAGACTCCTGGAGCCCGCTTTCGAGGCCTTCGCTGCGCTTAGGCACGTCACGATGAGGTTGTGGTTGGGAGCCGAGACTCCCGCGCACGATACCCGATATGGCAGCGCCGAAACCGGATCGAAGAGAGCCTGGATGATCGCACCGGCATGCATGCTCCTCCTCGGGCTTCTTGTCAACCTCGGAAGCCTCGGGGCGCAGGTCGCCTCGAGCCTGGCCGTGGGGGCCGGGACCGGCATGGTGGGTTACTCCCAGGGCCTGGCCTTGCAGTGTGGCGCTG
>NZ_JAKSYL010000244.1 GCF_022829515.1 Methylobacterium sp. J-048 | reverse complement strand
GGCGGGTCCGCAGGTTGCTCAGGGTCACGCCCAGAGATGGGTCGCCGCGGGGGCATTTCCGCACCCCGCCGGGCAAACTGCCGCCCGATCTCACGCCCGTCACCGAGACACGCCCCGCATCGGTTCGCCGCCCGGGGCGATGGCGGCTGAGAGCCACCGACGCGGGCACCGCCCTGCTCTCCGAACCCGCCGGTCAGCCACCGGACGGACCCCCGAGGAGCGCCGCGAAGTCACCCCCGCGGCACCGGAGGACAGGTGACGGCTAATGAGCACAAAATAGGAACATTGTCAAGGGGCGGGGTATGGCATCCGCAATTGCGGCGCCTCCTGATACGTCCGATACAGGTCCCCTCGAACGGCTGGCTGCGGCCTTCACCGTCATTGCGAGCGCAGCGAAGCAACCCAGTGCAGCGCGCGATCCCCGGAAGTCGCGTGTCCCTCGGTTGCTTCGCTGCGCTCGCAATGACGGCATGGGGCGAGCTGGGCCGTCCCAAATAGTGCCGTTGGCTCGCTCCGCGGCCGCAGTGAGGAGCCGTCCGGTGCAGAAACTCGCCATCCTCGGCCTCGGCGCGATGGGCCATCCGATCGCCCGCAACCTCGCGGCCAAGCGCGCCTCCGATTCGGAGACCCTCGTGGCGCTGGATTCCGACCCGGCCCGCCTCGCCGGGCTCGACGGGGCGGGCCTCGTCGCGACGGCGGATCCCGCAGCGCTCGACGGCGCCGAGGTGCTGTTCCTGTGCCTGCCGAACGGCGACGTGGTCGAGGCCGCCCTGTTCGGCCCGGACCGTCTCGCCGAGCGGCTGGCGCCGGGGGCGGTCGTGGTCGATCTCAGCACCATCGCGCATGCCAAGGCGCTCGCCCTCGGCCGCGCCGTGGCGGCGACCGGGCGGCATTTCGTCGATGCCCCGGTCTCCGGGGCGCCGGCCGGCGCCGAGGCCGGGACGCTCACGGTGATGTGCGGCGGCGATGCGGAGCCCATCGCGGCAGTCCGGCCCCTGCTGGAGCGGATCGGCGCGAGCGTCCTGCATATGGGGCCGGTCGGGTCCGGCCAGCTCACCAAGACGATCAACAACGTGCTCTACGACATCAACATCGCAGCGCTTGCCGAGGTGCTGCCGATGGCGGTGGCGATGGGGCTCGACCCGGACCAGATCGCGCAAGTCGTGACCACCGGCACCAGCCGGAGCTACGCGTCGCAATACTTCGTGCCGCGCATCCTCCAGGGCCGGTTCGACGAGGGCTACCCGATGGGCGCGGCCTACAAGGACCTCGTCGCGGCCGCCGCGATCTCGGCCGAGGGCGGGTATCCCATGCCGGTCACGGCCGCCGCCACCGCGACCTACCAGACCGCCCTGCGCCAGGGCCACGGCGACCGGGACAAGGGCGCGATGGTGCTCCCGTTCGAGGATTTGCTGGGGGTGAAGGTTCGGTCTCGGGGCGGGCGTAAGGCGAAGGAGATGTGATGATGGCGCTGGAGACGTTTCCCTACGACACCGCCGAGCACCTGAAGACGCCCGAGGACATCGCCCTCTACATCGAGGCCGTTCTGGAGGACGGTGATCCCGCCCTCGTGGCCGATGCGATCGAGGTCGTTGCCAGAGCGCGCGGCACGGCCTGAGCAGGTCGCACCCCCCTACTCCGCCGGTTCCGTCGCCGGCACGGCCCCGCGCCCGACCCGGATCGGCAGCACCGGCGCGTCGGCGCGCTGGAGCACCTCGAGCGCCGCGTCGGCCTCGCGCTGGCGGTCCCAGAGCGCCGCGTAGATGCCGCCGGCGTCCAGCAGCTCGGCATGGGTGCCGCGCTCGGCGATGCGGCCGTGGTCGAGCACCAGGATCGCGTCGGCATTGACCACCGTGGACAGCCGGTGGGCGATCACCAGGGTGGTGCGGCCGCGGCTGACCCGGTCCAGCGCCGACTGGATCTCGGCCTCGGTGAAGGAATCGAGCGCCGAGGTCGCCTCGTCGAGCACCAGGATCGGCGGCGCCTTGAGGATGGTCCGCGCGATGGCGACCCGCTGCTTCTCGCCGCCCGACAGCTTCAGCCCGCGCTCGCCCACCGGCGTGTCGTAACCCTCCGGCAGACCGGAGACGAAGCGGTCGATCTGGGCGAGCTGGGCCGCCTCGCGCAGCTCGGCCTCCGTGGCGTCGGCCCGGCCGTAGCGGATGTTGTAGCCGATCGTGTCGTTGAACAGCACCGTGTCCTGCGGGACCATGCCGATCGCGGCGCGCAAGGATTCCTGGGTCACCGCGGCGATGTCCTGGCCGTCGATGCTGATCCGCCCGCCCTGCGGCTCGTAGAACCGGAACAGCAGCCGCGACAGGGTCGACTTGCCGGCCCCCGAGGGGCCGACCACCGCCACCGTCTGCCCGGCCCGGATCTCGAACGAGACGCCGCGCAGGATCGGCCGCTCCGGGGTGTAGGCGAAGCGGACATCCTCGAACCGCACCGTGCCGCCCGCAACCGTCAGGGGCGCCGCGTTCGGCCGATCGGCGATCTCGGGGTTCTGGCCGAGGATGCGGAACATGTCGTCGATATCGATCAGCGCCTGTTTGATCTCGCGGTAGATCATGCCCATGAAGTTCAGGGGCATCGACAACTGCACCAGCAGGGTGTTGGCCAGCACGAAGCCGCCGATCGTCGTGCGCCCGGCCAGGATGTCCCGGGCCGCGAGCCACATCACGATCGTCATGCCGATGGTGAAGATCACCGCCTGGCCGGCATTGAGCACGGCCAGCGACACGTAGGTCTGGGTCGAGGCCTTTTCGTATTTGGCCATCGACACGTCGTAGCGGGCGGCCTCACGGGCCTCCGCGCCGAAATACTTCACCGTCTCGTAGTTGAGCAGCGAGTCGACCGCCTTGGTGTTGGCGTCCGTGTCCGAGGCGTTCATCCGGCGGCGGATGGCGATCCGCCACTCGGTCGCCTTGTAGGTGAAGCCGAGATAGGCCCCGACCGTAAGGAACGCGACCAGCGCGTAGCGCCAGTCGAACTCGTAGGCCAGCACGCCGAGCACCAGCGCGAACTCGACGATGGTCGGCACCAGGGTGAGCACCATCAGGCGCGACAATTCCTCGATGCCGGCGCGGCCGCGCTCCAGCACCCGGGTCAGGCCGCCGGTCTTGCGCTCCAGATGGAAGCGCAGCGACAGGCGGTGCATGTGCTCGAAGGTCCGCAGCGCCAGGCGGCGCACCGCGTGCATCGCCACCTTGGCGAACAGCCCGTCGCGCACCTGGGTGAGCGCCGACATCGCGATCCGCGACACGCCGTAGAGGGCGATCAGCAGCATCGGGGCGGCGAACAGGCCGGTCGGCAGCGGCGCATCCTTCCCACCGATCGCGGCGACCAGGGCGTCGGTGATCCACTTGAAGGTGAACGGCGTCACCATGGTCACGAGCTTGGCCGCGAGCAGCAGCCCGAAGGCCAGGAACACGCGGCTCTGCAGGTCGGGCCGGTCGTGCGGCCAGAGATGCGGCCACAGCCGCCGGTAAGTGGCGAGCAGGCCGGGGCGCTCGGCTGGGGGTGACCCGGCCGGGGGCGCGGTGTCGTCGGTCATGCGGGATTCTGTGCGGGAGGAACAATCTTCCACCCGCATATAGGTCCGTAGGATGAAGCGGGCACCCGCGGCCGCCGCAGGGCCGGTCATCCTCTCCAGAACGGCTTCCGGATCTCGTGGCGCAGGCGCCAGGGCTCGATGCCGGCATCCCGCAGCTGGTCCGGATGCAGGGCGGCGAGCAGCCGCCGGGTGCGGATGCGCTGCAGCCAGAGCCGCACCAGGGATGGCCGGGCGGGCTGGTTCGCGGTGCGCGCGGACGTGGTGGCGGAGGGGAATGTGATGATCGACATGGCGGAGGATCCGGTGACGGGAGCAGTCCGGCCGGGATTGCGGCGCCAGGATTGAACCGATAAATATCTCGGATCAATCGAAACATTGCACTCGGAGCAATGATGCGGGCCACGGATTACCGGGACGTCGCCGACGCCGTCGCCGCCGAGATCGCCGCCGGCACGCTGCGCCCCGGCGACCGGCTGCCGCCCCAGCGGGACTTCGCCTATGCCCGAGGCATCGCGGTCTCGACGGCGAGCCGGGTCTATGCCGAACTGGGCCGGCGCGGGCTCACGACCGGCGAGGTCGGCCGCGGCACCTTCGTCCGCTCCGAGCCGGGCCGGGCGGGGACGCTCCAGCCGGAGCCTCCGCCGGCGGCCCTCGACCTGCAGCGGACCCATTCCCGCCTGCCGGAGCAGGAGGCGGTGCTGGCCGAGACCCTGGCGGCCCTGGCGCGCGGGGGCGCCGAGATCGGCTTCAGCCAGTACGGCCCGGACGGCACGCCCCGGGCGCGGGCCGTGGCGGCCAGGTTCCTCACCCGGGACGGCTACGCGCCCAAACCCGCCGACATCCTGTTCACCGGCAACGGCCGGCAGGCGCTCGCCGCCGCGCTCGCGGCCCTGGCGGCCCCGGGGGAGCGGATCGGCTGCGAGCCGCTGACCTATCCGGCGGTGCGGGGCATCGCCTCCCGGCTCGGGATCACCCTGGTGCCGCTGGCCATGGATGCCGAGGGCGTGTGCCCCGACGCGATCCTCCAGGCCCACCGGGCGACGCCGTTGAGCGGCGTCTATCTCCAGCCGACCCTGCAGAACCCGCTCGGCACGACCATGAGCCCGGCGCGGCGCGTCGACCTCGCCCGCGTGCTCGACCAGACCGGACTCACGGCGATCGAGGATGCCGTCTACGGCTTTCTGGCCGACACGCAGCCGCTGCTCGCCAGTCTGGCGCCCGACCGGACGATCCTGGTCGACAGCCTGTCGAAGCGGGTGATGCCGGCCCTCACGATCGGGATGATCGCCGGGCCGCCCCACCTCACCGACCGGCTCGCGGCCTCCGTGCGCCAAGGCGCCTGGACCGTGCTCGGGCTGTCGCTCGCGGCCGGCATGCACTGGATGGCCGGCGGTTCGGCGGCGACGCTGGCGGAGGCCAAACGCCGGGACGCGGCATCCCGCCAGGCGCTGGCCCGGGACATCCTGGCGGGGCTCAAGGTGGTCGGCGATCCCCGCGCCTACCACCTTTGGCTCGAATTGCCCGAGACCTGGCGGGCGGAAGCCTTTGCCGCCGCGTCCTTGCGCCGGGGCATCGCCCTGCTGCCGGCCCCGGCCTTCGCGGTGAATCCCGGCCATGCCCCGAACGCGGTCCGCCTCGCCTTGGCGACCCCGTCGCGGGAGGATCTCGCCGAGGCGCTGCAGAACCTGCGGCGGCTGGCTGTTTCCGAGGACGATCAGGTCGTGGAGTGAGGGAGACTCAACCCCGCTTGTCGGTGGGCAGGATGAAGATCTGGCCCGGGTAGATCCGGTCCGGGTCGCGGATCTGGCCCTGGTTGGCGTCGTAGATCACGGTGTAGCGCTCGCCCCGGCCGTAGGTGCGCTGGCTGATCCGCCAGAGATTGTCGCCCCGGGTGATCTTGGCCGTGGTGATCTCGGGCACGAACACCGCGCCGGCCCGCGCCGGGCCGCTCGTGCCCGTGGAGCCTGGGCTGAGGGCGGAGGGCATCTCCGCCGGGCGGCCGCCTTCCGCTCGGGGACGATCCGTCCCTGGACCGCCCCCGGGGGCGGGCGCGCCGGACAGGTCGCGTCCGGTACCCTCGCCGGCGGCGATGCGGGTCGGCTCGGGCACCGCGAGCGGCACCTCGGCGCGGGTGGCGACCTTGCCGGTGCGCGGATCGATCTGGTCGATCCGCACCTGGTACTGGCCCGGCTTGATCCCGCGCCCGATGGTGAAGCTCGCCCGGCCGTCCGGCCCGACGCTGCCCGGGGCGATCAGCGTGTCGTTGAGGTAGAGCCGGAGCTTCGCACCCGGAATCCCGGTCGCGGTCACGAACAGCCGGCCGTTCTCCTGCACGTCGACGCTGACGATCTGGGCGGCCTGCGCCTTGCCGGCGGCCGCGACCGCGGGCTTCCCGGGGGACGCCGTCTTCGCGGTTTTCGCCTCCTGGGCGCCCGCCCCCTTCGCCGGGTCGGGAGCGTCCGGCTGCGACAGCACGACGGTGGCGGCGTCCGGGGCGGTCAGCGCCACCAGGGGCTGGCGGTCGCGGCCCGGGGCGACGTCGACCGCCACGCTCTGGCGCGAGTCGGCGGCGCGGCCGTCCTTGGTGGTCATGCGCAGCCGCAGGGCGCTGGAGCCCGCGGGCAGGGCCGGCGGGACCAGGGCGAACTGGCCGTTCGCGTCGGCGGTCGCCCGCGCCACGGGCTTGCCGTCGACCAGCATCTCGATCACGGCATCCGGCGCGCCGCGCCCGGCCACCACCGCGTCGCCGTTGGGCTCGACCCGGACGATGTCGAAGCGCGGCACCGCGGCGGCGTCGGGCTCGGCCGGCTTGCCCTCGGGGCTGCCGATGCCGGCCGACAGGGCCGCGCCCGGTGCCGGGTCGGCCGAGGGGCGTGCGGCGGATCGGGTCTCGCCGGGCTTGGGGGCGCCCGTCCTGTCGTCGCGAAAATCGACCGGCGGCGTGCCGGATTCGGCGGTCGCCCCGGGATCCGCCAGGCTGCGCAGGCCGCCCTGGGGCGCCGTGGCCGCGGGGGGCTCCGGCTCGTGCCGGTCGATCATCCGCTTCAAGGATTCGCCGCCGAACAGGGCCAGCACGAGGCCGAGGCCGCCGAGGAGGCCGGCGAGCGCCAGGGCGAGACTGCGCCGCACCTGTCTCGACATCGCCACGGAGGCCTCCCTGCTCTGCCGTCCACCCGGCGAATGGGCCGCCTGCCCGCTCAAAAACCGTCGACTGCGGCGCCCATAATACCGTACATGGTCCCGACACCAAGCCGTACCGCCGCTCCGGCGGGTGAATCCCACGCGAATTCAGCAGTTTGGCGCGTGGAGCGCCGGGCGCGGGGCTCTTTTTCGACGGCTCGCGACGATTGCGTGATGGAGGGCGCCGGATGGCCCCGGTGAGGACAGTCTGTGTCTATTGCGGCTCCGGCTTCGGCGGAGACCCGGCGTTTCGCGAGGCCGCCGAGACCCTCGGGACGGCGATCGCCCAGGCCGGGATGGGCCTGGTCTACGGCGGCGGCGATGTCGGCCTGATGGGGACGGTGGCCCGCGCCGCGCTGGCGGCGGGCGGCCACGTCACCGGCATCATCCCGGACTTCCTCCAGGCGCGCGAGCACATGCTCGACGCCGTGCAGGAGACCGTGGTGGTGCCCGACATGCACACCCGCAAGCGCCTGATGTTCGAGCGCTCGGACGCGTTCGTGACCCTGCCGGGCGGGATCGGCACCCTGGAGGAATTGGTCGAGCAGCTCACCTGGGCGCAGCTCGGGCAGCACCGGAAGCCGGTGGTGCTGGTCTCGGTGGCCGATTTCTGGGCGCCGCTGCTCGCGCTGTTCGCGCACATGCGCGGCCACGGCTTCATCCGCGAGGGGCTGGACCTCAGCTACAGCGTCGCCCGGGACGCGGCGGCGGTGGTGCCGCTGCTGCGCGAGGCCGGCCACGAGCCGGACCCGCAGGCCGAGGAGATCGTCAAAGAGCGGATGTGAGGCTCGGTCCGCTCAGGCCGCCCGCACGTCGGCGATGAAGCGCAGCACCTCGGCGTTGAGGCGCTCGGAATGGCGGGACAGCTCCGACGCGGAGGCCAGGACCTGGGCGGCGGCCGTCCCGGTCCCCTCGGCCGCGTCGGCCACGCCGGCGATCGTGCTGGTGACGGCACCGGTGCCGGAGGCGGCCTCTGCGACGTTGCGCACGATCTCCTGCGTCGCCGCCCCCTGCTGCTCCACCGCGGAGGCGATGCTGGCCGTCACGTCGTTGATCTCGCGGATGCGGCCGGCGATCGACCCGATCGCCGTCACCGCTTCGGCGGTCGCGCCCTGGATCTGCCCGATCTGGGCGGCGATCTCGTCGGTGGCCTTGGCGGTCTGGCCGGCCAGCTCCTTGACCTCCGCGGCCACCACGGCAAAGCCGCGACCGGCCTCCCCGGCCCGGGCCGCCTCGATCGTGGCGTTGAGCGCCAGTAGGTTGGTCTGACTGGCGATGCTGGTGATCAGCCCGACCACGTCGCCGATCCGCGACGCGGCCGTGCTCAGCGCCTGCACCAGGGCGGCCGTCCGGTCCGCCTCGCTCACGGCGCCCTGGGCGAGACCCGCCGAGCCCGACACCTGGCGGCCGATCTCGGCCACCGACGAGCCGAGTTCCTCGGCGGTCGCGGCCACGGTCTGGACGTTGCTCGACGCGGCCTCCGCGGCCTCCGCGACGGTGGCCGACTTGGCGGCCGTGTCGGTGGCCGTCCCGGTCATGGTCTGAGCGGTGTTCTGCAATTCGGACGCGGAATCCGAGACCACCCGGATGATCCCGCCGATCGTGCGCTCGAACCCGTCGGCGATCTCCTGCATCGCGGCCTTGCGCCGCGCCTCGGCCTCGGACCGGGCCTGCGCGGCCTCCTGTTCGAGGGCCTTGGTGCGGATCAGGTTATCCTCGAACACCTGGGCGGAGCGGGCGGCCTCGCCGATCTCGTCGTAGCGCCCGGTATAGGGGATCGCGATGTCGGTCCGGCCCTCGGAAATGTGCAGGAGCACCTCGCCGATGCGGCGGATCGGGCGGGCGACGCCGAAGATCATCAGTAGGGCCCAACCCATCACCACGGCGAGCCCGACGCTGCCCAGGGCCAGCCCGCGCCCGCTCGCCGTATCGGCCTGCGCCAGGGCGCTCTCGGTGGCGCCCGCGGTGAAGAACCGCGCGTTCTTGATCGATTCGTCGATGACCTTCTCGGCTGAGACCGTGACGGTTTGGATCTCCAAGCGGGCCGCCTCCAGGACCTCCGGCCGCGTCTCGGTCCGGAAGGTCCGGGCATTCCGGGCGTAGCGCAGCAGGCTCTCCTGCGTCTGCTTCAGCACGTCGGGCTTGAGCGCGATGGCGATCGGGCGTTCGAGACCCTGGGCGCCCCCGCGGGCCAGCCGGTCGATCTCGCCCACCGCCGCATCCCGGGCCGCCGGCGTCACGGCCGCCTCGATGGTATGGTAGGCGTCCCGCATCTCGGACATGGCGAGCTGTGCGCCCACGATCCCGTTGAGGATCGTCTGCTCGCGTCCGATCGTCGCGATCCCGCCGACGATCGCCTGGTTGCTGAGCCACTGGTTGGCGATCATGCCGCTGACCAGCAGACAGGCCACGACGGCCGCCAGCGTGACCTTCGCGCCGATCTTGAGTCTGATGCCCATCGATTTTCTCCTTCCGATTCAAAATGATTCTAGTCGAATGCGGTAAAAAAATCATCCATTTTTGCATTAATATAGCTCATATTCTATATTTACGACATACAATTACATAAAACCTATAGATAGGCCGCGCAAAAATCTCCGGTAAGGAAAAGATAAGGCGACAAATACTATCGCATAAAAAATATTTCTTGATATGGCTCGAACATAAAATTTCTTTGTGCGCAATCATTCTCGAAGGCGTCGGCGGGCGCGGCACGGGATCCCGCCCGACCGCTCGCGTGCGGGCGTCCATCGCGGTGCCGACCGTGGGATTTAACCAGGCGCGCGGTGTATGAGGCCGGCGCCGCCGTGCGGGGCGGCGGCCGGTGGAGTCCGAGCATGCGCGTTCCGATCCTGGCGGCCCTGGCGCTCGCCGGCCTCGCCGCCGTGGCGTCCGCGGAGGAGCCGCCCGTCCTCCAGACCCTGGATTACGCCAACACCCGCTATTCCGACCTCGCCCAGATCGATGCCGGCAATGTCTCGCGCCTCAAGGTCGCCTGGACCTTCTCCACCGGCGTGCTGCGCGGGCACGAGGGTGCGCCGATCGTGGTCGGGCACCGGATGTTCGTGCACACCCCGTTCCCGAACCTGGTCTACGCCCTCGACCTCGACCGGGACGGCCAAATCCTCTGGCGCTACGCCCCGCGCCAGGATGCGGGCGTGATCGCGGTGATGTGCTGCGACACGGTCTCCCGCGGCCTCGCCTACGCGGAGGGCCGGCTGTTCCTGCAGCTCGCCGACACCACGGTGGTGGCCTTGGATCCCGAGACCGGCCGGGTCCTGTGGTCCGTGAAGAACGGCGACCCCGCCCGGGGCGAGACCAACACCGCCACGGTTTTGCCAGTCCGTGGCAAGCTCATCGTCGGCATCGCCGGGGGCGAGTACGGCGCCCGCTGCCACGTCACCGCCTACGACCAGGCGAGCGGCACACGCCTCTGGCGCGCCTACGCCACCGGGCCGGATGCCGACATGCTGGTCGATCCGGAGAAAACCACCGCCCTCGGGCGCCCGATCGGCCGGGATTCCTCGCTCACCAGCTGGGAGGGCGACCAGTGGCGGATCGGCGGCGGCTGCAGCTGGGGCTGGTTCTCCTACGACCCGGAGCTGAACCTCGTCTATTACGGCACCGGCAACCCGGCGACCTGGAACCCGGCCCAGCGCCCGGGCGACAACCGCTGGACGATGGCGATCATCGCCCGCGACCCCGACACCGGGATGGCGCGCTGGGTCTACCAGATGACCCCCCACGACCAGTGGGACTATGACGGGGTCAACGAGATGATCCTGACCGAGCAGGTGATCGACGGCCGCCCGCGTCGGGTGCTGACCCATTTCGACCGCAACGGCTTCGGCTACACCCTCGACCGGGCCACCGGCGAGCCGCTGGTGGCGGAGAAATTCGATCCCAGCGTCAACTGGGCGCGCCGGATCGACCTGGACCGCGCCTCCCCGGGCTACGGAAGGCCCGTCCTCGACAAACGCTATGCGCCCGGCGAGGCCGACGAGGAGGAGGTCACCAAGAACATCTGCCCCGGGGCGCTCGGCGCCAAGAACCAGCAGCCGGCCGCCTACTCGGCCAGGACGCGGCTGTTCTACGTGCCGACCAACCACATGTGCATGGATTACGAGGCGTTCCGGGTGAGCTACACGCCGGGCCAGCCCTATGTCGGCGCGACCCTGACCCTGCACCCGCCCGAGGGCTCCGACCGGACCGGCGCGTTCATCGCCTGGGACGGGGCGAAGGGGACGATCGCCTGGACGATCCCGGAGCCGTTCTCGGTCTGGTCCGGGGCGCTCGCCACCGCGGGCGACGTCGTCTTCTACGGCACGCTCGAAGGGTATCTGAAGGCGGTCGATGCCCGGGACGGGCACGAGCTCTACCGGTTCAAGACCCCGTCCGGCATCGTCGGCAACGTCACCACCTATCAGCACGGCGGCCGGCAATACGTGGCGGTGCTCTCCGGGATCGGCGGCTGGGCCGGTATCGGGCTGGCCGCCGGCCTGACCGACCCGGCCGACGGCTCGGGCGCGGTCGGCGGCTACGCGGCCCTGTCGCAATACACGGCGCCGGGCGGGCAGCTCACGGTGTTCGCGCTGCCGGAGTGAAGCGTGTTCAGCCGTGGGTGGGCGTGCCCCGGCGATTCGCCCGCGTCTCCGGGGCGCAGACTCTGCCGGCTCCCAAGTGCGCCCTGAGATGGGCGCCCTGAGTGCTTCCCGGCATGCCCGCCCGCTCCGATGCCGGCTGCCGGAGGCGCCGTGCGTGCCGCCGGGATTTGCAGTCCAGGAGGAGCCGGATGTCCGCGAGCCCTGTTGTCGCTGAATGGCATGCAGATCGCGATCCGTTGATATTGAGATCAATTGAATACAAGCCGCAAAATAAGCTGGCACAACAAAGTGTTGCTGGTGAGATGCATTGCGCGGCAAGCCGAATGTATGACGGAATTATGACGATGCGCCGTTCCTGAGCTTCGCTAGATCTGTCCCCGCCGGCTGACTGAGGCGAATCGCAAGGGCGGATCATGAAACTGCGGCATGGGGTTTCGATCGCAGCGTTGATCGTCTCAGCGTTCGGTACGGGCGCTCGAGCACAAACCGCGAATACGATGCCAAGCAACAGCGTCGACGTCCTCTCGGGGTTCAACCGCCTCTGGATACCGGGGCCGACCTACGACACCGGATCGCCGACCGCTCTGGGCGCGCCTCTCCTGCAGCGTAACATTCAGATCGTTGCGGAGCGTGCGCGGACGCGGGCGAGGGCACCGGAGATAGCCGCTTATTACGATGATCGCCGCAACCAGAGCTACAGCGTCATCGACGGCCTCGGACCGCTGACGCGCGCCTATTTAGCGGGTTCCGGCGCGACCACCACGATCCCGGCCTTCGATGCGACCACGTCGACGGTGCAGTATGTCGACCAGGGGAACGGAGCCGGCGCCACCACCTCGGCCCTCGGGAAAGTCGTGCAACTGGTCAACGTGCTCAGGAATGATGCTTCGACTACACCGGCCAAGAATGCCTACAATTACTGGCGTCCCTGGCGGCAGAGCCTGAACGGCCAAAGCCTCGATTTCGTCGTGCCGCCGTCCCTCGTGCCGGAGAAGAGTCCGACGCCGGCGAGCGATGGCGGGTTTCCGAGCGGGCACACCAATGCTGCCTACCTCTCAGCCATCGCCCTGGCCTATGCTGTGCCGCAGCGATTCCAGGAACTCCTGACCCGTGCGAGCGAGCTCGGCGACAACCGGATCGAGGCCGGCATGCACTCGCCGACCGACGTGATCGGTGGCCGCGTGCTGGCGACCTACTTCGCGATCCGGAACCTCAACGACCCCAACAATGCAGCTTTGCTGGCAGAGGCTTTTACGCAGGCGCAGAGCTATTTCAGTCAAGCTTGCGGCGGCCCGCTCGACGCCTGTGCCCATGCATCCGTCGACCCAGCCACGGATCGATTTTCGAATTACGCCCGGAACAAGGCCGATTACATGGCTCGCCTGACCTACGGTTTCGCACCGGTCGGGCCTACGAACCTGGCGCCGGTGGTTCCGGCCGGAGCCGAGGTACTTCTCGCGACGCGGTTTCCTTACCTCACCGCCGCGCAGCGGCGCGACGTGATCGCCACCACTGAGCTGCCTTCCGGTGGATTCCTCGACAACGGCCTGGGATACGACCGGATCAACCTGTTCGCGGCGGCGGACGGTTACGGGGCCTTTAACAGCTCGGTTACGGTGACCATGGACGCAGCCAAGGGCGGCTTCTCGGCCTATGACGTTTGGCGCAACGACATCAGTGGTGCGGGGAGCCTGACGAAGCTCGGAAGTGGCGTGCTGGTCCTGACAGGTGCCAACACCTACGCCGGTGGCACGACGATTTCTGGCGGAACCCTGGTCGGGCATGCCGGGGCGTTCGGCGCGGGAGCGATCGTCGACAACGCCGCCCTAATCGTTGATCAGTCCGTCGATGGAACCTTGCTCAACGCCATCTCGGGGACTGGGACCCTGACGAAGACGAGCGCCGGGACACTCACCCTCACGGGCCTCAGCACACTGACTGGCGTCACGGACGTGAACGGCGGGCAACTCATCGTGAACGGCTCCCTCGCCAACTCGACCGTCACAATACATGGGGGTGCGAGCCTCGGCGGCTCCGGCAGCGTCGGCGGGATCGCGGCCCTGTCGGGGGGTACCGTGTCGCCGGGCAACTCGATCGGCACGCTCACCGTCACCGGCGCGGTCGCGTTCGCGCCGGGCTCGGTCTACCGGGTCGAGGCCAACGCCGCCGGGCAGGCCGACAGGATCGCCGCCGGCGGCGCGGCCAGCCTCGGCGGCGGCACCGTGCAGGTGCTGGCGGCCTCCGGCGCCTACAACCCGCGCACCACCTACGCGATCCTGAGCGCTTCCGGCGGCGTCACCGGCCGGTTCGACGGGGTCACGTCCAACCTCGCCTTCCTGTCGCCGGGGCTGCGGTATCTGCCCAACGAAGTCGACCTGACGCTCACCCGCAACGACGTGCCGCTGGC
>NZ_JAKSYL010000233.1 GCF_022829515.1 Methylobacterium sp. J-048 | reverse complement strand
AAACCGTTTGGGCCCGGACGTTGGGACGCGACATACGCCTCCTACCGCCGCGACGCTCTCGAGGCAGCTCATGCACCCGGTCCTGCACAGGTCGGCGATGGTCAATAGATCGGCATGCATGGTCGCGCTCCTCAATCCCTGACTTTGACTTAACGGTACGACCCGGCCGGGATGCCATGTCCGGCTGGCGCGCGCTCTGTGCGAGTCGCCTGCACCATCAGGAGATACAGCCGCCGCAAGTCGACCCCTGAAAAGCCACCGGCCCCCCAGTCGCCAAACTGGAGGGCCGTCGAAAATCAAAAATGGCCTGTGGGGCCGGTAAGCACTCCCCACAAGCCATGAGACGCCCCCGGGCGTCAAGTCGGAACGCCAATTCCGACGACGATGAGGCTTTGCCTTGTGGCCCGCACGCCCGCGCGGCGGCTCTGAACGACACGTTGCGGCCTGTTGAGGGCCGGGCGATGTCGCTGGTCAACCCGGCGCCCGCCACACCCATCACCGCGAAGCACACCAGGCCCCCGGCCGCCAC
>NZ_JAKSYL010000228.1 GCF_022829515.1 Methylobacterium sp. J-048 | reverse complement strand
GACACGGGAGACACCGCGGCTCTCCCTCCCCCCTCTGCGGGCTACCGGATTCACACTTCTCTCCCGAACGCCAAGGTTCTGAAAGAAAGGCGCTTTTCCCCTCCCCCTTGCGGGGAGGGGTCAGGGGTGGGGGTGGTCCAGAAGGCACCGCTGCGCTCGGTCCTGCACCACCCCCACCTCCAACTCCTCCCCGCAAGGGGGAGGAGAGCGCGTCTCGGCCAGGGATGTGTGAATTTCGTAGCCTCTGCGGGGGAGGGTGGCCCCCGAAAGGGGGTCGGGAGAGGGGAGCAACGGTGCAGAACAGGGCTTCGCCCGTCATGCCGGTCGCGCTCTTTCCTGAACCCGGGTTCCCCTCTCCCGACCCGGCCTCACGGCCGGCCCACCGTCCCCCGCAGAGGGGGGAGGGAGACGCGCTTGGGGTTGGCCTTGCCCCTCATCCGGCAGCGATGTGTGAACATCGTAGCCCGAAGAGGGGGGAGGGAGGGCGCCGGGCAGTTCTGGACTGCCACGCCAGTCGACCGGACGATGATCCCAAACGCGAGATGTGAATCCGTTAGCGCAGAGGGGGGAGGGAGAGCCGCGATGTCTCCCGTGTCTTCCGCCGACCCCGATATGTGAATCCGCAAGCCCGTGCGGGAGAGAGAGGGCGCGCGCTCGATCCCGATCTGTGATAATCCGGTCGCTCGCAGAGGAGGAGGCGTGGGGCTTTCAGGCGCGGATCAGCTTCGCCACCACCGCCAGCAGCTGCTCCGGCTTGAACGGCTTGGTGATCCAGCCGGTGGCCCCGGCCGCCTTCGCCTGCTGCTTGATGCTCTCGTCCGATTCCGTGCTCAGGAACAGGATCGGCACGCCCGCGCAGGACGGCACCGTGCGCAACTGCTTGATCATCTCGATGCCGTTCATCACCGGCATGTTGAGATCGGTGATCACCAGGTTGATCGCCCCGGCCTTGGCCTTGGCGAGGCCTTCGGCGCCGTCCTCGGCCTCGATCACCGTGTGGCCGGCGGGGGCCAGCACGATCTTGATCATCTGGCGGATACTGGGCGAATCGTCGACGGCGAGAACGGTGGCCATGAAAAAATCCGGTCCTGGGATCAGTGGGCGGGGGCCGTCGCGAACGGCGCGTGCGGCACGAAGCCGGCGCGCCGGAAGGCCGCCGCGACCGCGTCGGGCAGGTTGGTCAGGTCGAGGGTGACGCCGCGCGGGACGGCCGACCGGGCGGTCGCGACGACGAGCTGGACGAAGGTGACGTCCACCGTCTCGATCGCCGCGCAATCCAGCGACAGGCCGGACGCGCCGTCGAGCGCCGCCAGCAGGTCGGCCTGGAGCGCCTGCGCCGTCCGGATCGTGCAATCCGGCGGCATCGTGAGGGTGATCGGTTCGGCCATGAGGAATCCGCTGCGGGTGCGCGGCCAGACTGGCTGCAGTCGTTCGCTTTAAGAGTCGAGGCTGTTAAGTTTCCCTTGAGACGATGATAGGGGCCAGCAGGACAGGGGCTTTACCTCGCGATTCCTGTTGAAAACTGTCCGTCCGATGCCGAAAGACGTTTTTGTATTGAGTGTGTTGTGCGGAGGTCGACTCAGATCGTTGATCGGTAACGACTGATATTCGATCGATCATACGAGCGAATATAGGATATGAATTTATATTCGGACATTGAAGTCTATCGACGATCTTTGCGGGAGGCGGATCGCAGAAATCGCGTCACGCGCCTCACATATAGAATGCGGCATAACTGTTCATTCAGATGCCCGGCTTAGAAACCGGCGGCTCACGGCCGTCAATTCGAGCCTGTCCCCGGCGAGAGCTGGCCGAGTCCGAGGAATACATGTCGATGGCCTTTTGGGGGCGCGCGAACCTGAAGTCGGATCATGGGGATGCATCGGATGCGCGCGGGGCGCTCGCCCTGGTCGGGGACGCGCCCGCCGCCGAGCCGGCGGCGTCGCGGCACCCGCTCGGGGCCGCCGATATCCTTCAGGCCCGGCTCGGCCTGTCGGAGGTCCAGCGCAAGACTCTGGATGCCCTGATCGACGAGATCGGGATCGTCTCGGCGGATGTCGAGGCCGACGTGCACGGCCTTTCGGAGCGGTTCCAGCGGATCGCCGCGACGACCCGGGGCCAATCCGAGATCGTGCAGGGATTGGTCGCGTCGATCCAGTCGGTGCGGATCGATGGTGCCGAACGGCCGCTGGCCGAGGTCGCGGCGGCGTTGGGCGAGATCCTGGCGATGCTCAACGACAGGATCGGCTTCATGTCGTCGCGCGGCACCACCATGGAGGGCGCGCTGAACGGCGTGCTGGGCGAACTGTCCTCGGTGGACGGCAGCATCGCCGAGATCGAGAAGATCAACCGCCAGACCAACCTGCTGGCGCTCAACGCCAAGATCGAGGCGGCCCGGGCTGGGGAGGCGGGAAAAGCCTTCGCTGTCGTCGCCGACGAGGTGCGCAGCCTGGCCGGCACGATCAACACGCTCTCCGGGGTGATCAAGCAGCAGATCGGCTCGATCGCCGACGGCCTGCGCAGCAGCCACGCGCTCCTGCACGACATCGCCACCATCGACATGTCGGAGGAGAGCCGGAACGCCGACGCCCGGGTGCGTCAGGTCATGCAGGCCCTGGTCGAGCAGAGCTCGCGGTTCGCCGGCGTGCTGGGCCAGACCGTGCAGACCACAGAGGCGATCACCCAGGACGTCTCGGGCGCCATCGTGGCGATGCAATTCCAGGATCTCGCCAAGCAGCGCATGCAGAACCTCCAGGCGATCCTGCGGGCGCTCCGCGCGGCCCCGGAGCGCTCCGCCGACGCGGCCGGGGGGGAACTGGACTGGGTCGCCGCCACGATCGCCGGCTGCACGCTGGGCGAGGTCCGGGAGCGGATGTCCCGGCGTCTGCTCGGCACGCCGGCGCCGGCCATCAGCCGCGACGACGATCCCCTGGCCGGTATCGATCTGTTCTGAGTTGTCGGCAATCTTTCCGTCACAGCGATCGTATCCATGAATACTACCGCAGGTAACATGGTGCTTATATCTAAACATCCGGTAGTTTGATTAAGCGCAACCGATATAGCGCCGACCGCGTAAGGCGTGAATACTATTTTTTTCGAGCCGTAATGATCCGAAACACTCAAGAAACGCGGCGTTCTCAGAGAAATTTGGGTGTGGCAATTTTTTAACGAGATCAGGACTTCATTTTTTAAGAATTTGAGAGCACGCTGCTTCACAGTCGATGGACCGAGTCTTGGGTCGATCGCGCGATCTAGCCTTTGGCCGGCGCCCTGATCGGACGCGTGATCGCCCCGATATCTCGGAAAACGGCGCAACTGGATCCGCTCGACCATGACTGATCACGATCCACGAGAGGTGTTCCTGGCGGAGGCCAACGAGCTTCTCGACCGGCTGGAGACAACGCTGCTCGATCTGGGCGACCGGCCCGACGATTCGGCGCTGATCGACACCGCGTTCCGGGCCCTGCACACGATCAAGGGATCGGGGGCGATGTTCGGCTTCGACCGGGTCGCCGCCTTCACGCACGATTTCGAGACCGCGTTCGACCTGGTCCGGCGCGGCGAGGTCCCGACCAGCGCCGCGCTGGTCAACGTGTCGCTCTCGGCCAAGGACTATATCCGCACGCTGATCGAGGATCCGGACGCCACCGCCCCGGTGATCGGCGAGGCGATCCTGGCCGAACTCGAGCGCCTGGTGAGCCGGGCGAAGGCCCCACCGGAGCCCGCATACGCGCCGGAACCGGAGGCGCCGGACCCGGAGGCCACGGCCGCCGGCTGGCGGATCGGCATCGCCTTCGCCCCGGAGGTCTTGCGCAACGGCACCAACCCGCTGGCGCTGCTCGACGAGTTGCGCGATCTCGGTCCCTGCACCGTGGTACCGCGCCTCGGCAACCTGCCCGACCTCGCCGCCCTCGATCCGGAGAGCCTGGCGCTCGGCTGGGACGTCACGCTGCGCGGATCCGCGACCCGAGAGGCGATCGAGGACGTTTTCCTGTTCGTGCGGGACGACATGGTCCTGACCCTGACGCCGCTGGACGACATCGCGCCGGCTCCCGACGCACCGGTCGCGGTGCCCGTGCCCGCCGTGGCGGCGCCGGTCGCCGAGCCCGTTGCGCCGGTGCCTGCCCAAGTATCCGCCCAGGTATCTGCCCAAGTGCCGGCCAAACCGTCGGCCAATCCGCCTGCCAAGCCCGCCGCTTCCGAGGCCGAGCGCCGGGGCTCGGCCCGCGGCACCGAGCCGCGCGCGGCCAGCACCATGCGGGTCGAGGCCGAGCGGCTCGACGAGTTGCTCGACCGGGTCGGAGAGCTGGTGATCGCCCAGGCCCGCCTCAGCCAGCTCGCCGGCCACCATGCCGATGCCGGGCTCCAGACCATCGCGGAGGAGATCGAGCGGCTGTCGGCGCAATTGCGCGACACCACCATGAGCATCCGCATGGTGCCGATCGGGGCCTTGTTCAGCCGGTTCCGGCGCCTGGTCCACGACCTGTCGGGGGATCTCGGCAAGCCCGTGACCTTCGTCACCGAGGGCGAGGAGACCGAGCTCGACAAGACCGTGATCGAGCGCTTGGCCGATCCGCTGGTGCACCTGATCCGCAACGCCATCGATCACGGGATCGAGGACCCGGCCCGCCGGGGCACCTCGGGCAAGGACGCGACCGGGCGCATTCTGCTCGCCGCCGAGCATGTCGGCGGCCAGGTCCACGTCACCGTGCGCGACGACGGCGCCGGACTCGACGTGGCGCGCATTCGCGCCAAGGCCGAGGAGCGCGGGCTCGTGGCGCCCGGCACCCCGCTCACCGACCAGCAGGTCTACCAGTTCCTGTTCGCACCCGGCTTCTCCACCGCGCAGCAGATCTCGGCGCTGTCGGGCCGCGGCGTCGGCATGGACGTGGTCAAGAAGACCATCGAGGCCCTGCGCGGCTCGATCGACATCACCACCGAGCCGGGGGCGGGCACCGCGATCGTGCTGCGGCTGCCGCTGACGCTGGCGATCATCGAGGGCCTGCTGATCCGGGTCGGCGACGGCCGCTACGTGCTGCCGCTGGCGGCCGTGGAGGAATGCGTCGAGCTGCCCGAGAGCGGGCGCAGCGAGCGCGGCCGGGACTTCCTCAACATCCGCGGCGACCTCGTGCCGTTCCTGCGCCTGCGCAGCCTGTTCGAGGCGGCCGGCGAGCCCGACCCGTACCAGAAGGTGATCATCGTCTCGGTGGGCGAGGCCTGGTTCGGGCTCGTGGCCGACCAGATCCTCGGCAACCACCAGACGGTGATCAAGTCGCTGTCGAAGCTGCACGCCGACGTGACGACCTTCTCGGGCGCCACGATCCTGGGCGACGGCACCGCCGCTCTGATCATCGACCCGGCCCAGCTGATGGCCGGCGGACAGATCGGCGCCGCCCCGGACGGGCTGCGCGACTATCGTGAGGTGGCGTGATGACCGATTTCGTCGAGGCCATCGAGCAGGGCCACGCCCTGCAGGTCGTGATGATGCGCATCGGCCCCGAGACCTTCGCGCTCGGGGCCGGGATGGTGCGGGAGATCATCGACCCGATCCCGACCACCCGGGTCGCCGGGGCGCGGCCCCATCTCGGCCACGTGGTCAACGTGCGCGGCAACGTCGTGCCGCTGGCCGACATCCGCGAGCGCTTCGGCATGCCGCTGGCGGCCGCGACGCCGGACACCCGCTTCGTGGTGATCGAGCTCGATCTCGACGGCGACCCGACCCTGGTGGCCCTGGTGGCCGACAAGGTGTTCGAGGTGACCGCGGTCGCCCTGGTGAGCCGCCAGCCGGCGCCGAAGATCGGCACGGCATGGCGGCCCGAATACATTCGCTCGATCGTCAAGTCCGGGGATGACTTCGTCATCATCCCGGACATGCAGGCAATCTTGAACTGATCGGCAGGGGTAGGGAAATGCGTCTTTCGATCAAGGCCAAGCTGGCCGGCGGCTTCGGTGCCTTGCTGATCCTCGCGGGCCTGGCCGGCGGGGTCGGCTACCGGGGCCTGATGGAGGCGGACAGGAGCCAAGCGTTCCTCCGCGGCCGCGCAGAGACGCAGGCCCTGGTGCTGGAAGCCAAGGGCAATACCATCCGCAGCACCGCCAACCTGCGCACGGCGGTGATCACCGTGAACGACGCCCAGATCGCGGATTCGCTCAAGCGCGCCCTCGATAACCGCAAGCGCGCGCAGGAGATCATCGCCAAGGTCAAGGCCGGTGCCACGACCGACGAGGGTGCCCGGCTCGTCCAGGATCTCGACCAAAAGTATGAGAAGCAGGTCGCTCTGGGCAACCGGATCGTGGATCTGGCCCGGATGAATGCCAATGCCCGGGCCTGGGCCGAGATCATCGGCGTGGGGCGCCCGGCCATGGCTGTGCTGCGGACGGAACTGGAGGCTCTCACGGCCAAAGCCGACGAGCACTCCATCGATCTGATCAAGGTGGTGATGGCGTTCCAGATCCCCCTCGAACGGGCCTGGGGCCGGCTGCAAGCCGCTACGGGCGCAGTCAGCGTCGCCGGGTTGGACGAGCACGTAACTGCGACCAAGCAGATGCGCGACGAGATCAGGCGCAGCCTGGACAACCTGCTCCGGGTCGGCACGGCCCTGAAGGTTCCCAGCGAAGCGGTCCGGCAGAGTTTCGAGACCTGGTTCGCCTCGTTCCAGAGGGCCCTGGCCACGATCGAGCCCGGCGCACCCATTCACGCGATCGAGCTCGTGTCGGGCGAGTACAGCGCTGCGTCCATCGCCACCAACCAAGCCTTCGACCTCCTGTCCGACTACCAGGGCCGCCAGATGGCGGAGGCGGTCGAGCGCGCGAACGCGGCTTCGCAAGAGAGCCAGACGCTGATGCTGGTGACATTGGCCGGCGCGCTCCTCCTCGGCCTCGGCATTGCCGGGTGGCTCGCGGTCTCGATCGCCCGGGGAATGGCGCGGGCCGTGTCGCTCGCCGAAGCCGTCGCGATCGGCGATCTCAGCCAGACGATCGCGGTCACCTCGAACGACGAGATCGGCGACCTGATCACCGCCATGAATCGGATGACCGACAATCTCAGGGAGACCGCCGCCCTCGCCGACGCCATCGCGGGGGGCGACCTGACCGTCGAGGCCAAGCCACTGTCCGACAAGGACACGATGGGTCTCGCCCTGCAGACGATGCTGGAGCGGCTTCGCGCCGTGGTGATGGAGGCGAACGCGGCGGCCGGCAACGTGTCGGCGGGCTCGCAGGAGCTGTCGTCCTCGGCCGAGCAGCTGTCGCAGGGCTCGACCGAACAGGCCGCCTCCACCGAGGAAGCGTCCGCGTCCGTCGAGGAGATGGCCGCCAACGTGAAGCAGAACGCCCAGAACGCCAGCCAGACCGAGGCGATCGCGCGTCAGTCGGCGCAGGACGCCGAGGCCAGCGGTGCCGCGGTCGGGAAGGCGGTCGATGCCATGCAGACCATCGCCCAG
>NZ_JAKSYL010000222.1 GCF_022829515.1 Methylobacterium sp. J-048 | reverse complement strand
TCGCCACGCGTCCGGGCGGGGGCACAGCGGTGATCGTCGGTGCAGAACGACCGAGAACCTCGATCGGAGCCTGCGCCTGGATCGATCGGGGCGGCAGGATCGGCGCAGGGGTCGGCCTCGTCGACAGGGCTCGCGTCGGCCCCGGCTCGGTTCGATCCTGCGACTGTTGCGAGACATCTGGTTCGAGCGTCGCGACCACTGACGGCGGGACCGATGTTCTGACATCCCGGCGTTCAGTGGGCTCGTTCCAGACAGTCGGCTGTTCGTGCATCAGATGAGCCGCATCAAGGGGTGCGCGGCCGATCAGTGGCAGGCGCGGGTCGGCGCGTGGCGGCAGGAACACCGGCTGCTCCGCCGTATCGGCGGGGTTCGGATCCAGGAAGGTGCGTGGTCCGTCTGCAGACGGCGAAACATCCGGATAGTCCCTGGTCGATAGCGGCCCTGTCAGGTGCGGGACCTCGACCCACGACGGGAAGATAGCGGGTGTCGAAGCTTCGACGGGCACGACAGATGTCGTGCGACGCGGCGACGTCAGCAAAATCCAGCTGCTGCGCGGAACAAGCCAGGTCGCGCCGACGGCAATCAGTGCGAGGGTAGAGAGGCAGGAAATCGAGATCGTGGCCCAAGATGACAGGTGGCTGCTAGGCCTAACGACCGTGAGCGGCCGGGCAGCACCGACAGGCTTCAGATCGCCTACAAAGACGGGACCACGCTGTAACATCTTCTCAGAACTGGTTTGAGCAAGAAATAGTTCAAGGCCAGGGTGATTCAGAATCTTCGCAAGCCGAACACGGTTAAAATCGTGCTCGTGCGCAATGCTGATGCAGAATGCTTAAATAGTTTGAGGTGGAGCGTCGCACGACAGGCAATAAACCTCGCCTCCATCCCAGCGCCGTTCGTCATACCGCCCGCCCGCAGACCCTCACCGCATGGCTCGGCCAGCCCTACCACCCGCACGGATTCGAGGACGTGTCGCTCGGCCGAGGTCGCCCGCCGCTTGTCGGCAGACCTTTTTCGGCTCCGTTTTCCCCGATTCTGACAGGACTAGAACTTCAGTAGGCGTGCGCTGCGGGGATTTGCACCCTCCCCCCTGAGGGATGGATCCCTTCCGGGACAGGCGCAGCCAGGCGGTCCACTCGGCCGAGACGATACGGACGATGTTCGGCAGGTTGCGAAACCCCGTGACGGGGCGCTCCTCGACCGTGACCAGCCCGAGCTTGCGCGCCTCGCGGATAGCATTGCGCACGGTGGTCTCGGACACGCCCACGATCGCCGCGACGTGGCCCATGGCCAGCCGGCAATCGCCGCGCCGGGCCGTCTCGGCCGCGACGAGGGCGAGCACG
>NZ_JAKSYL010000215.1 GCF_022829515.1 Methylobacterium sp. J-048 | reverse complement strand
CGACATCCTCTTGGAGAAGTGCAGCACCACGGAGCCCGGACCCAGCTTGTTGCGGCCCTGGGGCGCCGGTCTGGCAAGCCCCTAGACCAATCGTGGTGAGAAGGATCGCGGCGATGTATCGTTTCATAAGCAGCCCCTCGTTCAGGACGAGGTAAGCTGGTCCACGCCGAGGAGGCGAGCGCGGATCGGACACACCGGCCGTCTTGCATTACGCTCGCGATCCCAACCAGAAGCCAGCTCTGATCGAGGCATCGTC
>NZ_JAKSYL010000203.1 GCF_022829515.1 Methylobacterium sp. J-048 | reverse complement strand
TCGGGCTTGGTCAGCAGCGCAGGAAGGCGGCTCCGAAGGCCGCCGAGCCTGCAGAGACCGTCTCCGATAAGCCGAAGCGCGCTGCTGGGCGGCCGCGGAAGGCCAAGGCGCCTATTGAAGGGTAGGTTCAGCAGCCTACTGTGTCAGCCGCAAGGCGCCGATGCTCGCCTGGATCTGCTTGAAGGCTGCAATTAGATCGTCAGAAGTGTTGGCAATAAAAAACTGGTTTGATGACGAGGCGCAGTTCTTTAAGAGGGTCTGTCCAGCCGCATCAATCGGATCGGACGGAATGCTGAAACCGATCGTGTAGATCGAGACGTTGACTGCCTTGGCGTTAGTGCACGCCTGGGCAGTAAGTGCGTCAAGGGCATTCCTAGAACTGGCAGTGTCAGAAATGTTCTGGTTAGTTGAAGGTAGGCGTGGGTTTGGGTTCGTACCGTTGGCGTTCTGAAAATAACCGGCAGCGAAATACATTGACCCATTTGGAGAGTATGGGTTCGTTGCCCAACTATTAGTGCCATCGGTCATTAAGATAAGGATCTTGTTGATAGTTGTGGCATTCGAGCTGTTTGAACTCGACGAGTAGGCTGCACCGTCCGCGAATACACTGATCGGCGACAGTGTGCGCCACCCCCACATGAAGCCCTCGTGGATGTTCGTCGAGCCCAGCGGCGCCATATTGCTGATGAGACTCTTCAAGGTTGTGGTGTCGTTTGTCAGGCGCTGAAGAGGCTGCGTCGTACAACCGAAATTAGGGCCGTTGGGAATACCGGTCGATGAATTTAAGCTTGTTGGTGCAGGATTATACGGACTGACGTATTTGCAGGCTCGACCTTCCGCCGTGTTGAAAGAGGTTCCTGACGCCATGATTGCACAGCTACCGCTTTTGCTGCTGCTATCGTCATCAATGTAACTGTTAAAGCTATAATACGTGTTGTTATTGACGGTAAATCCGGAGTATGTTTTGCTGGCATCCCCCGGCTCG
>NZ_JAKSYL010000187.1 GCF_022829515.1 Methylobacterium sp. J-048 | reverse complement strand
GTCGCGGGGCAGGTACAGGCTGTCCAGGCTCGGCAGGTACACGAACTCCCGGCTGCGATACGAGACGTTGACCTGGATGTTCCGGGCCCGGTCGACCGAGAGCAGCACCACGGCCGTGCCCTCGGCTTTGAGCCGGGCGATCATGTCGTCGATGTGCCGCTGGATGCCCCCGCCCCAGCTGTGGGTCACGAACAGCACCGCTCGGCCATGGAAGTGCCGGGCGAGCCGGTACAGGTCGAGCCGCGCCCGGCCGCGCCGGCCCGGATCGGCCTGGACGAACTGGCCGACGAGCGCCGGGTAGTCCGGGTGCTTGGCGAGCAAGGCCGCCTGGCCCTGGTCGTACTCGCCGCCCGGGTCGAGCCCGAACGAGATCTGGCCGGCATGGTAGACGTACACGTCCTCGGCCAGCAGGTTCGAGAACCTGGCCTTGCGGGCGCGCATGCACCAGTCGTTCTCCTCGCCGTAGCCCTTGCCGAAGGCGACCTCATCGAGCGTGCCGACCGCGTCGAGGGCCTCTGCCGTCATGTACATGCAGAAGCCGACGCCGGTGGACACCTCCACCGAGCGACCGCGGTTGAGCGTGCTGGCGGCCTGGTCGAGCTCGGGCCGGGGGATCTCCAGCGCCATGGTGTTGTTGGCGTTGAAGCGCGGGTAGCTGCAGATCGTGGCGTTGTTCGACAGCGGCGTGACGCTGCCCACCGGCGGGCGGCCGTCCGCGTCTGCCGTCTCGGCATGGGCGACCAGCCGGTCGAGCCAGTCGCCGAACACCTGGGCGTCGGAATTGAGCAGGACCACGGCCCGGCCCTGGCGCAGGGACAGGCCGCGATTGACCGAGCGGACGAAGCCGAGATTTTGCTCGTTCTCGACCAGGTGGAACAGGCCGCGGCCTGCGAGGTCTTGCAGGTCGGCGGAGAGCAGCGGGTCGGGGGAGCGGTCGTTGACCGCGAGCAGGGTGAACGGGGTCTTCTGCGGGGCGGCGAGGCAGGCGTGGATGGCGCGCAGGGTCTCGCCGCGGCCCTTGTACACCGGCAGGATCACGACGACCCGGGCCTGGGCGAGGGTCAGGGCGCGGGGCAGGCCGTCCCAGTCCTGCGGGTCGGGGGCCTCCATGGCCGGCCAGCTGCCGAGATCCTCGGGGCAGCCCATCAGCCCGGCGGCGCGGCCGGTGCGCACGTAGTGCAGGACCGGCGTCTCGCCCGGCGCGAACAGGTGGCCGTAGGCCCGGCGATAGAACCGGGTCGAGAAGGTCTTGCTCGGGTCGCGATCCTCCTCCTGGCCGTGGGACAGGAAGTGGATGGCCGGGCCGTTCTCGAAGCCGCGCGTGTCGGGGTAGCGCTTCAGATACCAGGCGGCGTCGAAATACGGCTCGATCAGCCGGGCCTGCTCCAGCAGCTCTGCATCCTCCGCCGCGGGCGGCGTACCGTAGCCCGGATCGAAGGCGTCGCTCGACAGGTCGGTGCCGCGCAGCAGCACGGTGGCGAGGTGGTGGACGAACGGGGCGATGCCCGTCGCCTCGACGTAGGGATGATGGGCGCGGTAGGCCCAGCCGTTGAAGTCGGGGCACGGGTTGCGGCCCCGGCGCCAGCCGGTGGTGCAATAGTCCCGGACCGCATCCACGTCCTCCGCTAGGCCGTAGCGCTGCCGGTAGAAGGCGTGGTCGAAATGCAGCGCCACCAGACCGGCCTGCAGGTCCAGGGATGCTGCTCGGTCGAGGGACACGTGGCCGATCTCGCCGAGCCAGCCTGTGTCCTCCCCGGGCGGACGCACCGGGTGCAGGCCGCAGACCCGCAGCAGCGCGTCGAGGGTCGAGCGGCCCCGGCCCGGATCGCGCAGCTCCCGCCAGCCGGCTCTTGAAAAATGCACGTAGGGGGGCAAGCCCTGCACGTCCGGGTAGGTCGCCCGGTACCAGGCCTCGTCCACGGCGGGAAACTTTGGCTGGTCCTCGTACGAGAACGGCGTGCCGCCGGAGAGCCGCGTCTCGGCGATGGTGCGGAAGAACGGATCGCCGATCACCGCCCGGCTGCCGGCGCGGGCCTGCACGAAGCCGGCCGGGTCGAAATCCTGGCGCGGGCTGCGCATCGTCCGCCAGCCGCCGGCCACGTAGGCCCGCAGCAGTTCCGCGTCGGAGGCGTCGGCGAGTTCCAGGGCCTCCCGCTCGTCCAACCCCTGGCGGTAATACGCGGCGTCGAAGTACGGCGCGAGCGTCTCGGCCTGAAGTCCGAAAAAATCCTCCGGCTCGGGCCGAGCCGGGCCGCCGTGCAGGACGTAGTGCACCAGCGGATTCTGGGTCGCGTAGGAGATGTTCCGGGTGAGGCAGTAGGCCAGGGTGTCGAAATGCGGCGACGGCTCGCGACCCTCGCGCCAGCCGGAGGCCATGTAATGGCTAACCGGGTCGACGCCGGCGGCCTGAAGGTCGGGGTTGTGGGCGAGGTAGAAGCGACCGTCCACGAGGCGGCGGGCCAGGCGCTCGGCCTGTTTGGTGTCGGGCCTGGGCAGGCCCTCACCTTTGGTGCGCTGCGCCGTCACCCAATGCAGGAACGGGTTGATGCCGGCCCGGGCCAGATAGGGGCGTGCGGCGAGGTAGTGGGCGGTCGAGAAGTCGGGCCGGGGATCCCGGCCCTCGCGCCAGCCGATGGCGAGGTAGTCGCGCACCGGGTCGCGGGTGATGCCGTACCAGCTCGCGTAGAAGCCGGCATCGACATACGGTTCCAGCGCCGCGATCTGCTCTTCCGCCGAGGCGATGTCGTTCGCCGGGGGAAGGCCGCCGCTGGCCGCGAGCCGGATCAGCGGGTTGCGGCTCGAACGCGCTACGGCGGAGCCCGCCCAGCTGTAATACAGGCCGTAGAGGGTCTTCAACGTGCGGTTCTCACGGTGCCGCCCAATGCGCTCGATCCGGCATGCGGTCTCCTCCGGCGGCTGTGTCGGGGCCTGTAGCGCGGACGAGCATGTCTTCGCAGCAGCGGTGTCGAGGGCGGATCATCGCGCCGGGCGCGCGTTTCGCCAGCGGCTCTCGCCCTATCGGAACAGGCGCGCCCGGTAAATATGAGGCGCCGGCCTTCGGTCCCCTGCCCCGTCGTCTCGGCGCTGGCGGTCAGATCAGGTCCGACCGCCAGGTCACATCCTCGCGCACGATGCGCGCGGGATTGCCGGCGGCCACGCAATGGGGCGGCACGAGTCCGGTGACCACCGCGTGCGCCCCGATGATCGCATTGTCGCCGATGGTGGACCCCTTGAGCAGCGTCGCCTGGTTGGCGATCCAGACATGGTTGCCCACGCGGACGGGCTTTGCCGGGTTCAGCCGCTCGCCCCCGCTTCGGCTGACGATCGAGTGGAAATCGCTCGTGGTCATCCAGACTCCGGATGCGATCGAGCAATCCGTCCCGATCTCGATCGCCTTCGCCTCGACCGGGTTGAGGTGGACCAGACCGGTGAAGCCGGTCCTGTCGCCGACCCGGAGCATCGAGCCCGGACCGATATAGATGTTGGCCATCCCCAGGCGGACATCCTCGCCGATATCGAACTTGCAATTCGATTCGATGACGATGTGCATATCCTTGTCGGAGACGCAGCCGCGCCCTATCCGGATATAATTGTTGTCGCCGTTGATATAGATTTTTCCGGCTTGGGCGTGCTGGTCGCGGGCGTCGATGTCGATGACATTGTTCTCTCCCTTATCGACGATATTCAATGGCATAGATGGCTCGACAAATTCAGCTTCAAATCGATCTGTGCGCGACCCGGCTGCTAGCGCGATCCGCTGGATGCGTTGCCGCACCGCGGGCGAGAAGGCTGCTTGGGGCGGAGGGGATCTGCCGGACGACGGTGAGAATCATTGATATTCGGCGCCTCCGCGAAGGCCGGCTCGGTCCAGCGGAAACGTTTCCAATGTCTCTAGGCCAGACGCCCTGCCTCTCACAACTCGGCCTCAGTCTGAACCGTCATCGGAGGAATCCGAGCGGACTGCCGTCCAGTGTTGACGCTCGGAGGGTCCTATGACCTATGGCCGCTCCCGGACGCGTGTATGCGGTGAGGCCAGCCGATGGCTGAAGACAATACCCTGACGAAGGCCCTGGTCGACGTGCGGGCGCGGAAGGCCGCGCTCCAGAGCGACTACGATCGGATCGCGGCGGAACTGACCAAGCTGCGCGCGGCCGAGGCTGCGTTGACGGCGATCGTGGAAGGCGTGCCCTTGAAGGATTCGTCACTCCTTCACGCGTCCGACGCATCGGGGGCGTCCGGCGAGGATCGCGCCTCCTCGGCCCGGGTCGGACGACGCGGGGCCCGGGGTCCGCGGGCGAACTCGGCCAAGGGGCGGCTGAAGGCCCTGCTCGCGAGCGCGGGACCGCAGGGGCTGTCGCATGCCGAGATCGCCGACCGGCTGCCCGATGTCGCTCCGAACACCCTCAACACCTATCTCAGCATGATGGTGACGGGCGGCGAGGCGCTCCGGAAGGGCGATTTCTTCACCGCCGCCGAAGGGTCACAGGACGAGGCCGACGACGCCCAGGACGAGGCCGATCAGGACGACGAGGCGCCCGAGGACGAGGAGACGGATCACGAAACCGCGCCGGCACACTGAGCCGGTCTGCCGCCCGGCCATGTTTTGAGCGTATCGCGGTCTCAGTGCTCCGCCTCGGACACGATCTCGTCCGAGGCTCGAAGGCGCATCGCCCCTTCGGCTTCATCACAGGATCGCCGCCGCGGCTCGCGACCGTGGCGTCGGCCTGCTACCATCATCCCGCCTCCTCCATCGGGGCGGCGTCACCAAGGGCAGCGCGCCATGCGGTCGATCCTCTTGCTCTGCTCCCTGCTGCTCCTGCCTTCACAGGCTTGGGCGGCCTGCCGGTGCGCCTGCGTCAGGGGGGTGATGCGGCCGATCTGCCAGCAGACCGATCTGGTCGAGCCGATCTGTACGGGGTTGTGTACGGACGGCATCCGCCCCGAGACCGTCGTCAAGCCTCTGGCAGGCGGCCAGACGGTTGTCACGCCGGTCGAGCCCTTCGATCCGGCTCCTCCCGGACTGATCCAGAGGGATCTCAATTTGAGCGCCGATACGCGCGGCAACCCGCTGGGCACCGCCGGCGTCCAGGGCGGCAGCGATGCGTTCTCAAGCTCGGCCGCCGGAGGGGCGGCTTCGCGCTGAACGCCAGGCTTGGAAACCGCTGCTCTGCGGCCGGCTTCTCTCAGGCTTCCGACGACAGGCGCCGGATGATCGGCAGCATCAGCGCGCCGGGCGGTGCCGCCGGTACGGGGAAGATCGTGGCGGTCTGATCGGTCTTCACCCGGGGCAGCCGCTCGATCACAATCCGCAGGTTCGGGATCGTCCGGGCCAGGGTCGTCGCGAGGGTCTCGCCGGCCGTCTTCGCCATCACGTATTCCAGGGTGTCGCGCGGCGCCTCGTCGATGGCGGTGGTGGACGGATAGAAGGCCGCCAGCCGGTCGTGCCGTTCGAGGCAGAACAGGCTCAGATCGTAGAACGCGTAATTGTAGACCCGCATCATCTCCTCGAAGCAGGCCGGCTCGAACGGCGCGCGCTTCTGGCGGAAGATGCGCGGCGTCGCGAAGTGGTAGAGCTGGGACGGTTGCATCGCGAGGGATTCGAGTTGCGGCCCGACCGGCTGGGCGGCGTCGTAGCGCAGGACCTGGCAGCGCCCGCCGCCGTCCCGGATCTCGCGGGCCACCGCGTCCGCCTCGGAGGCGCCGGACGCGTAGGTGATGCAGACAGCGCCGCCGCCGGCCGCCAGCAGCTTAGCCGTCGCCGCGCCCAGGCCGCGGGATCCGCCGACGATGAGGGCGGATACATCGGAGAATTCACCCGGCCGGACCAGCCCCGCGAGCTCGGCCCAGCTCTCCTGCTCCACCGGGCGCGGGCGCACGAAGCTCTCGACCCGGGCGTCGAGGCCCGGCCCTGTCGCTTGAGTCGTCACCGACTGGAGCATCGGCTGGAACCGCTTCACCGCATAGGCAAGGCTCGATCCTTCGGCCGCGTCGGTGAGCGTTACGTCGATCTTCGACAGGATCGAGTGCAGGCCGGGCACGAACATGCCGACCAAAGTGGAGAGGCCGCCGAGGGCCGCCACCCGGGGGGCACCGATGGCGTGCGCGAGCCGCGGCACCAGCGCGGCGATGGCCTCCGGCTCGGGAAGCCGAAACGCCCCCGCCGCCCCGGCGATCGTTCCGGGCTCCATGGTGACCGGCTCGGCTGGGATCGCCACGGCTTCGGCTTCCATGGGTTGGGCGCGCTGCCGCTCCCCGCCGAAGACCGCCTGGATCGTCGCCACGCGGACGCCGTCCACCGACAGGGAGAGACGCATCTGTCCCGCATCCGCCCCATCGACCACAAGCGTGCTGCGGTCCCCGACCAGCACGAAGCGCTCGAATCGCATCTGCAACGCGCTCAGCCGCGCGAGCGGATAGGCGTCGGCGCAGGCATCGAGCGCCCACAATGCCGCGTGAACTCCGTGGACCGCCTGCCCCCCGGCGAGCGTCCGCCGCGCCACCTCGGCATCCATGTGCATCGGATTGACGTCGCCGGTGGCCTGGGCGAACGCGGCCTGGTGCTCCTGCGACCAGACCCGGGATGCCAGGGGAGCGTTGCTTGAGCCGGCTCCGTCCATCGCGACGTTCCTCTTCGACTGACGCTCTCGAGTCCGCCCCCGGGCGAGGCAGGGGCCGGCGCCCGGAACGGCCGGCCCCCTTGCTTTATGATATCGGATCTCGCAAGAGGGCGGCGCTCGCATAGTCAGGATGGGGCCGGTCGATCGCCGGAGGGCAGGCATCCGTCGGGATGTCGCAAGGACCGGTATCGGGGATGACCACGGCTCGCGCTCTCTCGCTCGGCTTCGTCGGAAACGTCGTCACCAACCCGTTCGGGAAGGTGACGGGCCGCCTCGCGGATCTCGCCGCGGTCGCGTGCAAGCATTTCCCGATCGGGCAGATCGAGCAGGTCCTGGCGGGGCCGGCCTCCGTCGACACCCTCATCGTCCATCTCGATCATCGCTGGTTCTTCGATGTCGCCCCGGACGAGGCGGCGGTCGGGCGCGCCCGGGCGCTGGCCGAGCTGGTCTCGGCCCGCCTTGCGCGCGCTCCCGGGACGATCATCCTCAACACCGTGCCGTTCGTGCCGGTCTCCTCGGTCGAGAGCGACCTCCACGGGCAGCTGGAGGCCTTGGCCCGCATCAACGCGGTGCTGTTCGATCTCGCGCGCGCCAACGAGCGGGTCAGCGTCATCGATGCGGCGGGAGCCCTGGCGAATCTGGGCTTCGCCAACGCGCTGCGCGAGCGCAACCGCTACCTCTACCAGATGCCCTATGCCCCGGCCGCCGTGGACGCGCTGGCCGAGCGTTACGCCGACGCCATCGCGGCCCGGCTGCGGGCCCGCCGCAAGGTCGTGGTCGTCGATGCCGACAACACCCTCTGGGGCGGCGTCGTGGGCGAGGACGGCGTCGAGAACCTCGAGGTCGACAGCGACTATCCCGGGATCGTCCACACCCAGCTCCAGCGGCAGCTGCTGCGCCTCAAAAGCCTCGGCATCCTGCTCTGCGCGGTGACGAAGAACAACGATGCGGATTTCCGCTCGGTGTTCGAGCAGCGCGCGATGCCCCTGCGCCTCGACGACTTCGTGGCCTATCGCAGCAACTGGTCCGAGAAGAGCGACAACATCCGTGAGCTCGCCGAGACACTCAATCTCGGCCTCGATAGCTTCGTCTTCCTCGACGACAACCCGTTCGAGATCGAGGAGGTCCGCGCCCGGCTGCCCGGCGTCGAGTGCCACCTGTTCGACCGCACCCGCCCCGAGCAGGCCCTGACCCTGCTCGACGGGATCGCGTCGCTTCGGGCCCGCAACGTCACCGCGGAAGACCTGTCGAAGACCGAGCACTATCGCGGCGAGGCGCAGCGGCAGGAATTGCAGCGCTCGGCTGCCTCCATGGACGAGTACCTCGCCTCCCTGGACATCCGCCTGCACATCACCCGCAACAATGCCGGTGCGCTCCGGCGCGTGGCGCAGCTCATCAACAAGACCAACCAGTTCAACCTCACCACGCGGCGCTACACCGAGGACGAGGTCGCCACCGCGATGCGCGAGGGCAGCGTCTACGCGGCCCGGGTGGTCGACCGCTTCGGCGACATGGGCATCGTCGGCGTCGCCATTGTCCGGGGCGGCGAACTCGAGACCTTCCTGATGAGCTGCCGGGCGCTCGGGCGCCGCATTGAGAGCCAAGTCCTGCGCTACGTCTGCCAGGAAGAGGCCGACCCGGCGCTGCGGGCCCACTATCGCCCCAGCGCCAAGAACCGGATGGTCGAGACCTTCCTGGACGAGAACGGGTTCGCGCTCATCGGCTCTGGCCCCGAGGGCAAGGACTATCGACTGACCCGAGGACCGGATGACACTGCCTACGTCCACATCGTCGCCGAGTGAGCACGCCGCCGCGACGGCCGCCCGCACCACCCTGGACCGTCTGGTCGAGACCTGGGGCCGGCCGGAGCTGAGCGGCCTCGGCCCGGAGGACGACCTCTACGAGCGGATCGATTCCTTCGCGGTGGTCGAGCTGCTGCTGGAGACCGAATCCGAGGTCGAGAAGGCGGTCGGGCGCTACGTCCCGCTGGCCGACGAGAGCATCCTCGACAGCACCCGCTCCCCCCTGCGCCGGCTCCAGGGCTGGTTCGACTACGTCGAACAGGCCGTGGCCCGTGGCTGAGCTGCGCTTCCGGCATGCGGGCATCGCCGGCCTCGTCACCACGGTCGGCGGCCGGGCGCTCGCCTTCGACGCCGAGGCGGCGGATCTCGGGATGTCCCCCGAGGAGGCCGAGCGCCTGAAGCGCGCGATGGGCTTCACCACCCGCCACGTGGTCGTGCGCGACGACACCACCACCGCCGACCTGTGCCTCAACTCGGCCCGGGACCTCCTGCGCGGCCTCGACCTGCAGCCGGCGGATCTCGACGGGCTGATCCTGGTCACCCAGACCCCCGATTACAGCTCGCCCTCGACGGCGATCGGCCTGCAGCACCGGCTCGGCATGCGCACCGACACGCTCTGCTTCGACATGCGGCTCGGCTGCAGCGGCTTCGTGTACGGGCTCTCGGTCGCCTACAGCCTCGTCGAATCCGGGCTGAGCCGCGTGCTCCTCTGCGTCGGCGACGTCGCGAGCCGCATGGTCGCCACGAACGACCGCTCCATCACCCCGATCATGGGCGATGCCGGCGCCGCCGTCCTGATCGAGCGGCGTGAGACCGAGAGCGTCTTCCAGCTGCACAGCGACGGCTCCGGCGAGAAGGCGCTGTTCATCCCGCATAGCGGCCTGCGCGCGGATCCCGAGGATGCGGACAAGCCCGCCTCCATGCACATGGACGGCGCGCAGGTGTTCAATTTCTCCCTGAAGCGCGTGCCGTCGCTGATCACCGACATCCTCGCGGCCGCCGGAATGGGGCCGGAGGAGCCGGACTTCTACGTCCTGCACCAGCCGAACAAGTACATTCTCAAGAACCTGCAGCGGCGCCTGGGGCTCGACGACGGCAAGCTTCCCTCGGGCACGCAATCCGTCTACGGGAACCAGAACTCCGCCTCGATCCCCGGGACGATCTCGGGCTTCCTGGCGGACGCGTTCGCGCACCGGCCCCTGCGCGCGGTGCTGGCCGGGTTCGGCGTCGGTCTGAGCTGGGGCGCATGCGCGCTCAGCACCGACCGGATCTACGCCCCGTCGGTTTTGAAGTTCGAGGAGATCGCGTGATGACCGAGGCTGGGTTCCTGGACGAGCTCGGCGCGATCCTGGATCAGCCGGGGCCGCTCGCGCGCGGCCAGAAGCTCGGTGAGATCGAGACCTTCGACTCCCTCGGCATCCTCAACATCATGGCCCTGTTCGACACCCTGGGTCTCGAGGTGGAGCCGTCCCGGATCGCGGAGGCCGCGACCACCGACGACCTCCTCGGCATCGCCGGCGCGAAGCTGCAGGCCTGAGGCCGGGCCATGGCGGAACCCGCGGGACACATCCTCGTCGTCGGCGCCAGCAGCGGCATCGGCCGGGCCGTCGCCGAGCGCTTCGCCGCGCACAGGGCCGTGACCGCCCTCGCCCGCCGGGCGGACCGCCTGGCCGAACTGGCGGAGGCCGGGATCGCCACCATCGCCGCGGACGTCACCGACCTCGCCGCCATCGCCGGGACCCTGCAGGCCGCGGTCGCCGACCGCGGGCTGCTGACCGGTCTGGTCTATTGCGCCGGCGTCCAGGTCATCAAGCCGATGCGCAGCCTGGGCGTGGAGGAGGTCCAGCGCCTCTACACCACGAACCTCGTGGCGCCGACCGTGTTCGCAGCGGCCTTCGGCAATGCCCGGATCTCGACCCGCGACGCGGTGTTCTGCGCCGTCTCCTCGGTGTCCGCCCAGCGGCCGGAGCCGGCGATCGTCCCCTACGCGGCCTCGAAGGCGGGGCTCGACGCGCTGATCCGCGGTCTCGCCCGGGAACTCGCGCCGCGCCGCGCGGTCGGCGTCGCCCCGGGCTGGCTCGACACCGAGATGACCCGGGCGCATGCGCGGCTCTACGGCGAGGGCTTCCGGGAGGCGCTGGAGAAGCGCAGCCCGGCGGGCGTCGCCACGGTCGCGTCGGTGGTCGACGCCATCGCGTTCCTGATGTCGCCGCAGGCACGGCACGTGACCGGCGAGATCCTGCGGGTCGACGGCGGGGCGACGCTATGAAGGGTAGATGCCGGTGACGGGCGAGACCAAGCGCCTGGCGCTGATCGGCGGCGGCGGCTTCTCCAAGGAGATCGCCGAGGTCGCGCGTGCCCATGGCCACACGGTCGAAGCGACGTATTCCAGTCATCCCGAAGTTCAGGTCGGTCGCTACCGGGGCTATCTCGACGCGCTGATCACCGACCGTGAAGAATACGATGGTGTCGTCCTCGCGATCGGCGGTGTCAGCAGGCGCGCGATCCGGGCGCGGGCTGAACTCATCGCGTGGCTCGACCGGCACGGCTTCCCCTGCCCTGCCCTTATCTCGCCGCATGCGATCGTGAGCTCGGATGTCGAGGTCGGTGCCGGCGCATTCGTGGCGCACGGGGTGATCGTCAATGCCGCTGCCCGACTCGGCCGGTTCAGCGTGCTGAACTCAGCCGCAATCATCGGCCATGACACGGTGATCGGGCACAACACGACGGTCTCGCCCGGCGCCTTCATCGGGGGCCGCTGCACCATCGGCGCTGACAGTCTCATTGGCCCCCTCGCCAAAATTCTTCAGGGTCTTGCCCTCGGCCAAGGTGTTACGATCGGAATGGGCTGCAACGTTCTGCGCGCCCTTCCCGATCAAGCGACCGTATGGCCCCGGCCAGATATTGTTGCACCTGCGCCAAAATCGGCCTGATCGGCCTCAGCTCCGCCCGATTGCTGCGCAAATTCGCTCCCTCTAAATTCGAGTTGTCCAGATGGTCGGTCCCTCGTCCGAACATCGCGAGGAGGTTTCATGAACGCTGAGCCGCGATCGTTCGAACAGCCGATCTACGTCACCCGTCCGATGCTACCCGAACTCGCGGTCTTCACGAAGCACCTTGAGGCCATCTGGGAAAGTGCCGTCCTCTCGAATGGCGGCCCGCAGCACGTCGAGCTGGAGAAGCGTCTGCATGCCCACCTCGGCGAAGGCCATATCGCCCTGTTCAACAACGGCACCAACGCTTTGATGACGGCAGTCAGGGCCCTCGACCTCTCCGGAGAGGTCATCACAACGCCCTTCACCTTCGCAGCGACCCCTCACGTGCTTGCGTGGCACGGAATCCGGCCGGTCTTTGTCGATATCGAGGAACGCTCGATGACCCTTGATCCGGCCCGGATCGAGGCCGCGATCACCGAGCGCACCACGGGCATCCTCGCGGTTCACGTCTATGGAAATCCCTGCGACGTCGAAGAGATCGAGCGGATCGCTCGCAAGCACCACCTCAAAGTGCTGTACGACGGCGCGCATGCCTTCGGGACTAAAGTCAACGGCCGGGCCATCGCCAGCTACGGCGACGCAACCATGTTCAGTTTCCACGCCACCAAGCTCTTCCACACCGCTGAGGGCGGAGCGGTCGTCACGAACGACGAAGCGCTGAAACGGCGCATGGAACTGCTCAAAAATTTCGGTATCGCCGACGAGGTGACCGTCAAGGCCGTCGGCATCAACAGCAAGATGAACGAGATCCAGGCCGCTCTGGGCCTGTGCCTCGTCGACGAAATTGCCGCCGAGAAAGCGAAGCGCTTCGCGCTCGCGGAAACATACCGACACGACCTGAGCGGGATCCCCGGGATCACCACCTCACGTAGGCTGGATCTTGAGACCGACAGTCTTCAATATTATTGCCTCCGCATCGATCGCAATCTTACCGGATTCAGTCGCGATCATGTCTATAACGAATTAAAAAAATTTAATGTCTTCGCGCGTCGATATTTCTACCCGCTTTGCAGCCAGTACGAACCCTACCGCGAGTATGCGGACAGCAGGAGCGACAACCTTCCGGTTGCTAATCGCGCCGGCGACCAAGTTCTCTGCCTGCCGTTCTACGGGCATCTCGGTACGGCGAACGCCCAGCAGATCTGCGCAATCATTCGGCACATCCTGACCGGACGCGCCGAAGCGCATGTCCATGCGGCCTAGCTGTGCTCCCGCTGTCGGTCATGCAACTGGGCACATGGGCTAGGTTATTCATCGACCGCACGACACCTGAGGATCGGCATGCTCACGGCTCTCAGAACAGACTGGCGCGCGCGCTTGCGTCTGTTGGCAGCGCGCTGGCTTGTCGATACCGACTTCTATCTTGATCGCTATCCCGACATCCGTGCCGCGGGCATCGATCCGGTCCGGCATTTTGCCGAGCATGGGCTCGCGGTGCCGATCAGGGCGGCCAACGCCGTCATGGAGCGCGCCATTATCCGAGGCGCGCCGTTGCTCGGCCTCGCCGCCCTCCTGCTCGGCACGCGGCGCACGGATTGGGTGCAGTGCTTCGTCGAGCGTTACCAATACCTCGCCTGCGGCAATCTCGGCGTCGAATATCGATTCGCCCGTTGGGTCGCCCGGCTGCTTGCGACCGTGAACCCGGCGCGCGTCACCTTGGACCCATCCGATCGCGACCGGATCCTCGGCAAGGTGCTATCGGTCGTCCGCCTCGAAGCGTCCGCTTTTCCCTGGCTGACGGTGAGCGAGATCGATCCTCCTACGCGCTACTGCTTCGACGGCCCCAGGCTCTGGGGCGATTCCAAGCCGCCATCAGTGCATTCGGTCATGCTTCCCGCGCTCTGGTGTGCCACAATCCGCCAAGCCAGTGTGTTCGGCAGCATGCAAATCGCTGCCCATGGCCATTTTTTGAGATACGAGCCGGCCGCTGACCCGAACCTGTCCTACTCAGCGGGCCAGTATCGCCACGTCATCACGTGCTTCTCGCCGCGGCACGACAAGGTGCTCGCGCGCGTGCCCGATCAGGCGGCGGCCCACGTCGATGCGGCAATCCTCCTCGGCGGTCGATGCGGCAACAACCATTTCCATTTCTTGATCGAGTACCTGACGAAAGGGTACGTCATCGAACGGGCCGGCCTCTATGAGGGCCTACCGATGATCGTTCCGGACGACCTCTTTCCGGCGCAGCTGGAAGCGATTCGGCTACTGTTTCCCGAGCGAGATCTAATTGCCATTTCGGCTGCGCAGCGGCTGGACGTCGAATGCCTCCACATCCCGTCCCTGATGACGTACTTCCCCGACGCGATGGAAATCGCCGACTGCGAAAAAGAGGGTTTGCGGCACGCGAGCCTGCAGTGGCTGCGCGATCGGACCCTCGCGGCGCTGCCGCCCGAGCCGGAGCATGTCGATCCGATCCCGCGCCTCTACCTGTCGCGGCGGCGCGGCCGGAACATTGTGAACGCCGCAGAAGTCGAGGCTGATTTTATTGATCATGGCTTCAAGAGCATCGATCCCAGCGGCCTGACCTTCGCACAACAAGTTCGGCTGTTCGCCAATGCAACACATGTCGCGGGCCCGGTGGGGGCCGCATTTGCCAACACCGTTTTCTGCAAGCCCGGAACAGCGATTATTCATCTCGGCTCCCGGCATGCGAGGACCTCAACTCTTTTTCAGAATCTGGCCGCGTTCGCAGAATGTCCGTGTATTCGCCTGATGAGTGACAGAACGATTGGCGATATGGCCCGGATGAACAGTAATGTTCAATCTCTGCGACAGGGTAGTTACGAGATCAACCAAAAATCTCTGCGATCCTTGCTCGATGCCTGGGCGCCCCGGCGTTGATCGAAGACGACGGTCGTGAGAAGGCTTTCTTGCGGCAGCGGTGTCGACCCGGACGATCCCACGACACCTCTGCTTCGTGCATAGTTGTTAATCACAGAAGAGTGCAGATGTGACTTTTCAAGAGTCTCAAGCGCTGGACTTTCTGTCTCTGAGCACGTGGGCCTGGGTCGCGGATTTGCCAGAACGGTTCCTCCGAAGGTTAAGCCCCCGACGTTGGGCCGCGCACGGGACGGCGCCTGATGCGAAGCGAGGCACCGGTTCAAGCGTCCGCATGAGGACCGTGATCGAGGAAAGCGGTCTGTTCGACCGCATATGGTACCTCAAAACATACGGGTTCCATTTACGCTCCGATGAGGATCCCATCGACCATTACGTGCGCGTGGGGGCCCGGAAGGGTTATTTCCCAAATAGTTTATTTGATTCCAAGTGGTATTTACAGACATACAAGTTGGGTTTCTCCATGCTGAGAAACCCGCTTTACGATTATATTGTCAATAGTAATACGTTTATGCGCGATCCAAATCCATATTTTTCAACAAAGTTCTATTTCGACGCTTATCCGGACATCGGAAAGCACCTCGATATTTTGGCGAACAAGACGACCGCACTCCATCATTATATGCATTGGGGTGAGCGCGAGGGCAGGGAGACCGGACCAAATTTCTGGTCGGAACGGTATGTCGCCGTCTATCCGGATGTGGCGTCCAGCGATTTCGGTCCGGTCGCGCACTTCCTGCATGTCGGACGCATGCGGGGTCGCAAGCGGTTTGTCTTCCGCGCCGGTCGGCAGCCGCTCGCAGTGGACGAGACGCAGCGGGCCCGTCTCGTGCGCTGGATGGACCCGGCGTGGGCGCTGACCCCGCGTGACGCGCGCGTGGGCCGCTCCGTCCGACTGTGCGTGTTCGTCCTTGGGTGCTTGGCTTACGCCATCTCGCGGCCTCGCCTGCCGCTTGCCGCGGGATCTCAGGCGATCAGTCAAGTGCGCTTCTTCTTGACCGCGGTCCGGCGGTTCCGGGCGGAGGGTTTCGAGGACGTCCCGCTGGGCGCCGTCACCTTCCTCGCGCGACCGTTCGCCCGCTCGCAATCGGCCAGCCATTTGTCGCGCGCGCTTACGGCACCGCGAGCCAGCCTCAAGCTTTATCTCGCTAACAGTTTCAAGACGATTGGGTTGTTCTCGGATGCCGAAGCGCTCTGTCGGGATCTCGATCAGTCCGACTCGCTTCGCGACTTCGCCTTGCTGACCCTCGGCGACATCTATCTGGTTCAGGCGATCTGGGCGTCCGAGTTCAACGAATACGCGTCGCACCAAGCCGCCATCAATCCGGGCCGGATCCTCGATCTTGGTTTCGGACGGACGTGGCATGATCGGACCTTCGAGGACTCGATTGCCCTGCTGGAGACAGCCGCCGCTCTCGAGCCCGACGGTGCCGATATCTGGCTCATGCTCACCTTCGCACGACTTTCGGCAGGGCAATGGTCCTCGGCTCGCGATGCGGCCGCGCGTCTGGCGGCGCTTGACCAGACGGAGGATGTCGCACGTTTCGCGCAGGCTTTTGCCTTGTTCGGAACGGATCCGCAGGCGGGCTTCGATCTCTTCAAGGACACCGCCCGTGAGGTGGGGGAGCAGAGCATCCATGGGGTCGCGGCCATCGTGGAAGACGGTGAGGATTTTGTTGAGTCGTATCAAGTCGCATCGCTGCCGGTCGCGGATGCGCAGTCTCTGGTTGTGGACTACGTTCTGATCTACGGAGGCCGGGCATCGCGGGTGCGGACGCTTCTGCCTTTCCCGGTGGCGTCCCTCAGCGAGATGCGCGCGGCGCAGTTGCTGCCGGAATATGGTACCGTGCTAGTGGACGGGACGGCTCTTCTGGCTAGCCAGTCGCATATGCGGCGTTGCCACGATCAGACCTTCTGTTCCGCGATCGTGACGATCGCCGAAAAGCGAGCCATCTACACGCGTGCAATACCGATAGCCGCACCCGTTGAGAGAGCTTGCTTCATCGGAAATAATAGCAACTATTTCCATTGGTTGTTGGAAGATATTCCAAATACTGAAGCTGTGACTGGGGGGTCGGAATACGACGATGTGCCGATTCTGGTGGATAGGAATGCCGCGTCCTGGCAGTTGGATCTTCTGTCGCGCGTCGGAGTCGTGCGATCGCGGCTGTGCCTCGTCGATTTTTCCCGTCCGGTCAGCGTGCCGCATCTGGTCTTGCCGCCCCGCTTGTCCAAGAACCTCGTCGTCCACCCGGAAGCTGTCCGCTTCCTCCGCGAGAGACTCGTCCCCGGAGCTTCGGCCGCAGCGGTCAGGCCCGGCAAGCGGCTTTACCTCACGCGCGGGAGCGCAGCCGTGAAGCGCGGATTCTTGAACGAGCCAGAGGTCATCGATCGCTTGAAGGAGGCTGGCTTCGCGATCGTCGATCCGGGAGGCATGACGATCGACGATCAGATCGAGCTTTTTTCCGACGTAGAGATCATTGCGGCACCCGGCGGCGCGGCCCTGTCGAACCTCGTCTTCGCACCGCCTGCCACGAAGGTGCTCGCCTTCTCCGCCGACGCGATCCTAAGCGAGACCTTCACGAGTCTCGCCAGCGCGATCGGCCAATCCTACGTTCTCTGCGCAGGCGCATCGCTGGCGCGTGCCGATCGATATTGGATCTGGTCACGGTTCGATTTCTCGATCGCGAAGGTCGACCTCGACCGAGCTCTGGAGGAGGTGATCGGATGATCCAGCTCCGGGGGGCGCGATCCTACGACGCACGAATGGGCCGTTCGGCACGGGTGTCGGATCTCCGGCCGCACCGCTCGAGTACGGGGTTCTGTTGGCGATACCAAGCGAGACTGCAGTGTGCCAATAGCTCGGGCTTGGCGCTCAAGACCGGACGTGAGACAGTCGACGATACAAGTCTGCGGACCGCGGAATTGCAAGGCCAACGCACTTCGGGCAGCGTAAAGTATCCAGTCACGGACAGGTCATGTCAGTCAACAAGCTCCGCGGAACAGTTCAACTCGACCCTACACGACGCTCCTACCTGCGCTTGGCCGAACCGTCCGACGGGCCGTTGATCTACCGGTTGCGGTCTGACCCGCGGCTCAGCCGCTTTCTAAATGCCCCGCCGACCAGCGTCCCGGAGCAGATCTCGTGGTTGACCCGGTACAAGGACGACGAAGCAGCCGGGAAGCAGTATTATTTCATCATCGTATCGGCGGAACAGGACCGCGGAACGGTTCGGATGTACGATTTCCGCACCATCAACGGCTTGAGGTCTTTTTGTTGGGGAAGCTGGATCATCGAGCCGCCGCCGGTGATCGGCCTTGCGAGCTATTCAGCGCTTGCGGTGTGCGAACTGGGCTTTGGGCATCTCGGTTTCGAACATGCTCACTTCGATGTCCGGCGGGAGAATGAGAACGTCGTGGCTTTCCATCTCAGATCTGGCGCCGAGATCATCGACGAAAATGAGCAAGACTATTTCTTTCATTTCTCACGTTCGGCCTACGATGCTTTCAAGGTCGCCCAACGGCAGACAATCGAGCGGCATTGCGCACAGCAGCGCGCCTCGTGAATGGATGCGCGCCGATGTTCGGCCGTGGTTTGGGCAACTCGCTCTGTGCAGACCGGCCCTCGGATCGCGTAATCCGTGAGCATGGCGTCCATTCTTGAACGTGTGACGTTGCGCATCGCGCAGCGCATCGTGGATCCGGCCTTCTATCTGGCGCGAAACGCCGATGTGGCGGCAGCGGGCGTCGATCCCGTCGCCCATTTCGCGCGGTACTGGCACGCCTCCCCGCTGCGCGCGCCCAACGAGCGCCTAGAGGGGCGGATCTTCGCGTGGTCGCCCGTGCTACTCGCCGTTCTGGCGTTGCTCGGACGGAGCCGTCAAGACATCACAGACTGCTTCCGCTATCGCATCAACCAGCTCGCGACTCGGCGCGGTTTCACGCTGCAGCTTCGGCTCGTCCTCGTGCTCGCGCGCTTCCTTGCTGTGCGGTCCGCATTGTCCACGGGCCCGAGCGGGGCCGCCGCCGCCGGGCTCGGCTCGATCTATCCTGTGGTGCGGATCGGGCACGACGCGGTACCCTGGATCGACTGCCGCAGCATCGCGGAAGCCGGCGTGTTCAGCTTTGCGGACCCCGAGGTCGCCCTTCGTGCGCAGCCTTCGACCGCGCGCCGACTGCAATGTCCGGAACTCTGGTGTGCCAAGATTCAAGATGCGTCGATCTTCGGCTTCGCCCAGATCGTCTCCCATGCCGCTTTCGTGGTCTACGAGCCGGAGGCGGATCCGGTGTTCCGCTACACGAGCCGTCAATGCGAGTTCGTCATCAACTGTTTTGGGTCGAAGGGCGACCGGGTCCTGGCTCGGGTCCCGCAGGACGTCGATCAAGCGATTGATGCAGGTATCCTACTCATCGGGCGATGCGGGGCGAATTATTTCCATTTCCTGATCGAGTACGCCACGAAGGGCTACATCATCGACAAGGCGTCCATTCCGGCGGATGTGCCGCTCATTCTGAGCGACGATCTGTTTCCGCAGGAAATGGAGGCGCTGAAGCTGCTCTTCCCGGGACGTCCGTTCACGATCCGGGAACACGGCAAGCGGCTGGACGTGAAGACTCTTTATGTTCCGTCCTTGATGACCTTCATCCCGGATACGCCCGACGTCGAGTTTTGGACGGTCGCCGCCGTCAATCACGCGAGTCTGTCCTGGCTGCGGGCGCGGGTGCTCGACACCGCGCCGGCGCCTCGCGCTTTACCCGCCCGGAAGCTCTATCTCGGCCGATCCGCGGGCCGTAACATCACGAATGCCGCGGAGGTGGAGGCGGTTTTTCACCGGCATGGCTTCGAGATCGTCAATCCAGGACAGCTCAGCTTTGCGCAGCAGGTCGAAGCTTTCAGATCCGCGGGTTGCATCGCCGGGCCGATCGGCGCCGCCTTCGCCAACTTGGTTTTTGCGTCTCCCGACACGCTCGTCCTGGGACTCGTGTCGCCGTTCGCCGTGCAGTTCTCGACGTTCGCCAGCCTTGCGACGTTTGCCGAGTGTCGTTACCTAGCCGTCCCTGGTGAGCACGATGCCTTTCGTCCCGGCGCTGAGAAGAGGCGCCGCTCGCTGGAGTTGACGCATGGCAATTATCGCATCGACCTCGATTACTTGGACACTGTGTTGCGAACCTATATCTGAGGTTTTGCCATTCCGACGCACGTCGTCGCGGTTTGGTCGACAGGAATGACGGCATGAAGAAGCAATGGACCGATCTTGGCCTGCGATTCGAGGCGCCAGGTTCGGGGCTTCTCCAGACACACGCCATGCTGCCCACGCCGATCGTGCTGGCAGATCGCATCAGGGTCTATTTCTCGTCCTGCGATGCCGACCTGCGAGGACGGATTTTTGCCGTCGATTTGAGCTTGGACCATCCCCATGCGGTGATCCATTTCGATCCCGCTCCCGTTTTAGACCTCGGAACCATGGGGTGTTTCGACGCTGATGGGGTCAATCCCTGTCATCTTGAAATTTTCGATGCCGTGTGGCGACTGTATTATGTCGGCTGGCAAAGACTGTCTCAGGACGTTCCCTACACGCTCTTGGCTGGCCTTGCATTAAGCAAAGATTTCGGCAAGACCTTTGTGCGCTGGAAGACGGAACCCGTCCTGCCGGCGACACCCGACGAGCGGTACTTTCGGACTGCCCCATTCGTTCAGCGAGTGGATAACGGCTTCCAGATGCTCTATATTGGTGGGAACCGTTTTGTCCCTAGCCCATCAGGGAAGCTGCTTCCGAGATACGCCATCCGCCGGTCATGGTCCGCAGATGGGATTCACTGGCCGGACCCGACTGAGGATGTGCTGCTGCCGGATGAGGCGCATGGCGAGATCGGCTTTGGCCGTCCGCGTATCGAAACTCTCCCCGGACAGGCGCCAGCCCTGATGGTCTCGGTGCGAACCGAACGAGCTTACACGCTGATGATGTGCCCGTGGGACGAAGGCCCGGTCGATCGGTCCCGCTTCGTTGAGGTCGTCGATGCTGCGGGGCATGCATGGGCGTCCGAGATGACTTGCTTCGGCGCGACGTGTCAGGTCGAAGATCGAACGCTGCTCTTCTACAACGGTAACGGCTTTGGACGGACCGGCTTTGGTCTGGCCTACCGGGATCTGGCATCCAACTAGAGTGGCTCCCGATCTTGGAGATACCTTCGGCCCGTTGAGTCAAGCGTTTTCAATTCAGATGATGCGCTCGTCTCCTATGCGGACTTCGGACGTCGCGCATTGGAAGATCCATCCCCCGTTGGTCGATCCATTCGGCACCACAGAAGCTGTCGCAACCCGATCGACAGTAGCCCCAAGCCCCAGCGCCGAGCGCGGGCTTCGATTCACACGGTCAGCCCGCGAATGCGTCGGAGGGGCGATAATTTCCTCCGGCCCACGGGGTGGCCGGTCGCAAGATGGGACAAGGCCCCGGCCAGGTTTCAGACTGGCCGGGCTGTGTCGCTACAGCGCGACTGCGTAGGTGTCGTGCATCACGGCACTTCCGCCGAATTCCTCCTTCTGGGTCAGAAGGCCCTGGTTCAGGACGCGACCGCCTTCCTCAGTCGAGATGCCGAAGTCGAAGTAGCGCTTCACCGGTTGGTAGGTCTTGATGAGGGTGCTGAAGAGGAGATCCAAGGCACCGACGTCGCGCCCCTGTCTGTTGGATGCGATATACTGGGCATGCGCGACGTCCTGGGTCTCGAAGATCACGACGCCGGCCACCGTCGCTCCCTCTTGCTCGGCCGTGAAGAGCTTGATGTTTTCTGGAAAGCGTGAAGCCAGCATCTCGATCTCCGGCAGGGTGTGAACCGGCGTAACTCCGTGGCGCTCTTGGAGCGTCTGCGCGAGGATGTCCCAGAAAGCGGGCCAGCGGCTGTCGGTGCGGATGGTAAGACCGGCCTTCTGCGCCTTACCGACTCCCCGACGGCGGCGCGACGAGAGTTCGCCGGGCAGTCGATAGTCAATTGTCGTGGTTACATCCCTTCGCACCAGTTGGGCGCCGACGCGGAACAGGCAGTAGAGATCGGCCTCCGCGGGCCGGCGATGATAGATCGACGGCGGCGGCTTGTAGATCAGCTTTCTGGCGCCGGTCTGTCTGTAATGATTGAGGCAATCCTCGAACAGCGCTAGCGTCGCGTCGGTCGACAGGCGGGCGGTCAGGAGGCCGCCGAATGTCAGCCCCTGATGGGAATAGATCGTATCGCCGTCGATATTGGCGGGAAGCGCCGCCAGCATCGTGTCTTCCCGGGTGATGAGCAGCGAGGCGTCCGTAAAGCGGTCGGCGTGGTAATCCATGAAGCTGCGATCGAACAAGAAATGTCCGTTTGCCGCCGTTCGATTGTGTGCGTTCCAGGCCGAGGCTTGATCCTGGGTGAACCGCCGGATCGACAGGGTCATCGCTAGCGCGCTCGGCAGAAGCGCGTGGCCGAGATCTTGCGTGGCTCCGCCGGATTGCCCTGGTAGATCTTGTCCGGTTCCGTCGATTGCGCGAGGCTTGAGGCCATGCTGATGAAGTTGTCAGGCGCAATCGTTACGCCATGCCCTATGGCAGCGTTGACACCGAGGAAACTGTAGGTTCCAATTCTGCAGAATCCGGAAATCACGACATGCGAGCTCACGAAGACATGGTCTTCGATGACTGTGCGATGGCCAATGTGATTGCCGCTCCAAAGCGTGACGTTGTTCCCAATTTCAACGAAGGGTTGGATGACGTTGTGCTCCAGAATAAAGCAGTTCTCGCCGATCGTGACATTGTGCCAGACGAAGGCTTTGGTGCTGACGTACGATGTCAGCTTATAGCCCATGGATTTGACCTGTGCGCAGAGATCTGTTCGGACCCGATTCAGTTTCGAGTCGCCGATGGCGACGAAGGCGTCGTACTCGTCCGGCGGGAAGGCCTGCTGGACCTGAGTAAGTGGGATCACCGGTAGATCGTGGTAGTGCGGCTGCGTGATGTATTCCTCTCCAATCGAAAAAGCCGACACATCGTAGTCGCTGTCATGGGTGAAATACTCGTAGGCCATGCTGGCGATCTCGCCATTTCCAAAGATGATCAGCCGTTTCATCGATCAAGCCTTTATGATGAGGAGATCTTCGCGCCGGTTGGCCATAGGGAGATCTGGCGCCTGAGGCATGAGGTAGGCGTCCGCGCCTGCGGCCTGTGCCCGCTGGATGAGCCCCGTGAGCACGGCGTCGTCGATCTTGCCAGGATTCGGCTCGTTGTATCGGACGTCGGGCTCGGTGTCGGTTCGGGTGAAGTCCTTGTGAAAGCGCCTGCCAGTTTCGCTCGCGAAAAAACGGCGTCGCTTTGAGATGTTCGGGATGTCACCGATCAGGGCACGGCCGCCATCAGCGAGAAGCTCAACGATGCTGTCGATGAAGGTGAAGGGATTACCCTCCACGAACACGTAGTGGAAGACGCTGTAGCAGAGGATGACGTCGGCTTGGCCTACCTGATCCCGGATGGAATCCCGGATCGCCGGGAACGAACCGGCGATCTTCACGGTCACGTCGGCGACGTCGGGAAGCTGCTCGAGCATCTCCGCGCTGTCGACAAGGACCAAGCGATGGTTCCTCTCGCGACACAGGTCGATCAGGCGATGCGGCAGGCCGGCGCATCCGGGACCGATATCCACGATCGTGGCGCCGGTTCCGAGAAGGGCTGGGAGCTTAGCGGAGATGTCGCGGAGGATCGCCTCTTCGAAGCCGTTACGGTACGTCTCCGGAAAGCCGATCCGCTCATTGGCGGTGAGGTGTGGGTTCCGTGCGAGGGCGCGAAATCCTTCGAACGTGAGATCGACATTGGCGAGATCGACGTCACGGCCGGTCTGGAGGTACTCTAGGGAACTCGATCCGTCCTTGGAATGCCCCCCGTCGGCAGCGTTCAGAGAAGACGATGACACAGGTGGCCTCCTTTTCCGTTTGCGATTGGCGTACGGAGCCCGGGAAATCCCAGGCTCGCCGCGCTTCGGGCGCCCCATGCGAGGGCCGCTTCGGCCCGGCCACGGACTTCAGGGCCGTTGACAGAGTCGTGACCGGCGGTCCGACTCGGCAAACCTCACGCTGCGCCGGTGCGATGGTCCGGGGTCACGGCCTCCTGGCAAGCTCGTATGACGTGCCGTATTTCCTCGTCCTGGAGATGGGGCCCGATAGGTAAGCTCAGGATCTCTCGACCGAGCGTGCGGCCCAAATGGCTTTCCCCGGCGATTGGGTCGCCCGCATAGGCTTCGGCGTCTGCCGGTGCGATCGGGTAATGGATCTGGGTGCCGACGCCCGCTTGGTCGAGGCGCGCCGCCAGCGCATCCCGCTGCCCGGACCGGACGACGAACAGGTGCCAGACGGGGTCTGTGCGCGGGTCGACTTGCGGTAGGGTAAGGCCCGTCTGGGCGAGGCCGGCCTGATATGCGGCCGCGACGGAGCGGCGGCGATTGTTCCAGTCGTCGAGATGGCGCAGCTTGATGCGAAGGAGCGCGGCTTGCAACTCGTCAAGCCGTGAATTCACCCCCTGCTGCCGATGTACATATTTCTCGCGCGAGCCGTAATTGGCGATCTCGCGAATCCGGCGTGCGACCGCCGGGTCGGACGTGGTCACGGCCCCGCCATCCCCCAGGGCACCCAGGTTCTTGCCCGGATAGAAGCTGAACGCGGCAGCGTCGCCAAGACTGCCAGTCCGCCGCCCGGCGAAGCTCGCGCCATGAGCCTGCGCGGCATCCTCAATGCAGACGAGACTGTGTCGGTGCGCCAGGGCGCGGAACGCCTCCATGTTGGCCGGCTGGCCGTAGAGGTGGACCGGCATGATGGCCTTTGTCCGGCTGCTGACCGCCTTGGCTGCTCCAGCTGGGTCCATGTTGTATGTCGAGGGGTCCGGATCGACGGAGACCGGCTTCGCACCCACTTGGCTGACCGCTAGCCATGTCGCAATGAACGTGTTCGACGGTACGAGGACCTCGTCTCCGGGGCCGATGCCGTAGGCGCGCAGGATGAGGATCAGCGCGTCGAGGCCGTTTGCGACTCCGACGGCGTGCTCGGCCTCGCAATACGCGGAGAACTCCGACTCGAAGGCTTCTACCTCCTCGCCCAAGATGTAGCGCGACCGGTTCAGGACCCGGTGCCATGTGGCGTCGAGTTCTGCTCGGATGGCGTCGTGAGTGCGGCTGAGATCAAGAAACGGAATCTGCATCTCAACTTTCTCTTACCGACGTCCAACGGCACGGATGAACGACTCGTAATCCCTATAATAGTCGCTTTCCTCGTAATGCTGCGAGGCAAGCGAAAGGCACACTGCGCCTCCCGAAAAGTTATCGATGTCGCGCCACGTCATCTGCGGAACGTAGAGGCCTATGTTGGGACGGTTGAGCATGAAGGTCTGGCGCGCATAGCCGTCGTCCAGATGGACGTTGAAGCTGCCAGAAAGTGCTATGAGAACCTGTTGCAACTCTTTGTGACTGTGGCCCGCCCGAACGGCGCCGTGCGATACGTCATAGATGTAATAGATGCGGCGGATGGCAAAAGGCACATCCTTCTCAGCCTCGATCGGAGTTAGCGCCCCCCTATGATCGAGAATGTCGCGGAACTCGATCAGGTACGGCTGAGTCATTTTTTCCATGCCGAAACCCCGGCTTTCAAGTACCGGCTCTTGATCGCCGGACAGTTGCATGGACAGACAGAAATCCTGGCCCCGCTTAAGGGCTGAGTGCGGATCGATGGGTGATCCGATGTCGCCAAGCCTCGTAAGCGGAACTGAGCTGATCCGCAATGAATAGCTGGTATCAGGGCGGGTAACGCGACGAAAATGCTACCACAAGTTTATCCGGGGCCATTGCGGGGCACGAACGGCAGAGCCCCGATCATACGCCCGAAGATCGTCCGTGGGGCTTCCGTCTTCGAGGGCGAGGGCATTGCCGCAGATGTCGGCTGCCGCAGCCGGTCCAAGGCCGCGATGATCTCGTTTGGGGCAATGCTGTAGCTTGCGTGAAAGGCGTGTCCCTCCTCGTTGACCGTCTGACCCCGGACGAACGTGATCTGCGCACCGCCTGCCTCGATGAAGCTGGTGTAGCCCCGAAAATTGAACCCCAAATTGGCGTGAATGAGGCCAAGGATGCGGCACTCCGGGCGGCAAAATAGGCCGTTCGTTAGTGCCGAACTCGACGAGCCCACGATGAGGTCGGCGGAGTGGAAGGCGTCGACCTGTTCGAGGAATGTCATTGTTTCCGGGGTAATGACCTCGAAGCCGTGCGGGCGAAGGGCCTCAGCGATCTCGACTTCGTTGATGAGTTGGCGTTGCGCGAACGCTTTTCTCGAAATGAACAGCCGACGGCCGGCGCGTCCACTCAGTGCACCGCGTTCGCGAGCGCTGTCGAGGATGCGTGTGCGCAGGTCCACCAGGATATCCGCCGGCCAGATCGTGTCGTAAACGCGCCGGCCAGGCTTCATCTCGAACGGGAAGAAGGCTGGCACTGGCGCGAGGCCGAGCAAGCCGAACGCCACCGGCCGGGGAGGTAGCTTGATGATTGAGCGATCGCGCGTGTCTATGAGGCTGACGACCTCCTCATGCGTGGGCGGCATATGGTCGTCGATGCAGAGCGGGATGCCGTCCGGGCAGCGCGGGTCGTTGTAGGCCAGCATGCGCGGGACAAATTCGCAGAACCAGTGGCCGTAGTTGCGGCTTTGCAGGCCGAACATCGAGAGCCCGGCCTCGATGGTTAGGCTGTCCTCCGGAACCTCGACAAGGGCCTGTTTTGTCCCAAAAGCCGCCATCACGATCTGGTCCGGGTTGACCCCATCCTGAAGCAGAACGTCGCCGCGACGGGGATGAGCCGCGAGGTCGTAGATCAGGTGCGCGTCCTTCAACACGAGGTTGCTGCGCGGGAAGGCGTGGCAGTTGTCGATGAGCGCGAGATACTGGCTCGGCGCCTCCAGGTCCCCGGCCTCTGAAGTCAGAGGCGGTGGCGGTTCAGTGAATTTCAACTGTGGCTCTTGGATCGGGCGCGGCGGCCGCATCTCCGTGTAACGCACACCGAGCTGGCCTGCTAAAGCACCAATGCCGACTATGTCATAGCACGCCAAGGGCCCTGCGCCGATCAGCTGGCGGGTCGTCTCGTGCAGGGCGACGGCGTCGTCGAACGCGCAGGCCTCGATCAGCATGTCGAGCTGAAGCCGTCTCAGATTCTTGATCTTCTTCGGCAGCGGATCCCCGTCTCGCGAGATGAGGCCGGGTTCGTGGCCGTTGAGCTCCAGGGCGAGCCTGTAGCATTGGACGCTGGCCTCGGCCTCACCGCGCAACTCGAGCAACCAACCCCTATCGACGAGAGCGTCCGTGATCTTGGGCCTCAGTCGGTTCGCGTCCGCCGCCCGCAACCGCGCAATGACCGGGCCGGCCTCTGCGAAGCGTCCCTGCATGCAGAAGTCGCGCAGCCGAGCCTCGGCGGCCGACAGGGTCCAGCGGCTGCTGTCGGGGCCGGCCAGGGCGGCGGCCATCTCGTAGGCTTGTGCTGCCAAGCCAATCTCGCCGCTACCGTCCAACCGGAACGCCAAGGCATCGAGATGACGGACCATCGTGCCAGGATTGCTTCCCGCCGCGTCCGGATCGGCCACGCTTGCGGCGAGATTCGCGAATAGTTGGGGGTGACCGCCGCGGAGATCTTTGATCACATTCAGGAAGTCTGACATGCCCGTGTGCTCGACCCACAAACTCCGTGCGCCGACGTGCGCTGCGAGCCTTAGACGGCGGCCGGAGGGAAGCAGCTCATCGTGCGGCATGATCGGAGATCACCCTTAGCGCCGTGCCGCAGAGCTGGTAAGTCCCCGCCTGGGAGTGGTCAGTCGCGGTTCCGGGGTCGCGGCACGGTGGACCTTGGAATGAGAGGCCCCGGCCCGAAGCCTCCAGGCCGGATCCGCCGCAGGCGCAGGAAGTGGAACGCCTTTGCATGGATGAGTTGGGGAGTCCCGAGATCGGTGGCGACGGGCAAGCGCGAATCCCGACCTTGGCGGCCGGCACGCAGGAGGGGCGTGACGGAGCGATGTGCGCCCTGGAGGCAGTGGCGGACCTTGCCAGCGAACTCCATTCCGATCAGCCCGCCTGCGCCTCGCCGAGCATCGCCGCCTTCATCCGGACCTGGAGCGATGGCCTGCCGCAGGCCGAGCGCGACGGCCTGATCCTCCCGCTCGTCCCGCGGCTCGTCGGAACGAACGGTTCGGAGGCCTTGGAGCGCCGGCGTATCGCGATGGTCGCCGATTGGCTCGTGCGCAGCCACGTGCCGGCGTGGTTCCGGCTGGCCAAGCTGAACGTCGAGGCGGACGAACTCGCCGACCGGGCCGAACTCACGGACGTCGCCGATCTCGCCTCCCTCTGCGATCACTTGAAGCGCGCCCGCAAGCGGGCGGCGGTCGCCAACCTCACCCTGCGGCAGACCGGCTCCGCGGTTCGGGCCGCCGCCTGGGATGCCACCCAGCAGGCCGCCTGGATCACCGTCCGGGACGCCTTGGACGAGGCCGGGCCGCCGATCTTCGCCGCCGGCTGGGATGCGGCCTATGCAGCTGCTTACGCGGCGACCCGGGCCTACGGGAAGGCGCCGCTGGAGCCGACACGGCGCATGCTGCAGCAGTCCGCCCTCGCCCTGGTCGAGCGCTTGATCGAAGTGCGAGACCCGGACCCGGCCCGGTCCGACGCGCCGGCAGTCCCGGCTCCGGCGCATCCGGGCGCCGAACTCAGGCCATGAGCGGCGGCCGAGGACGTCACGGGCCGCCGGTCGATCCGGCGGCCGGAGCCGGCCCATCGGCTTCGACGCTCGCGGGGGCCCGCTGCCTTGTGCTGGGCGGTGCCGGTTTCCTGGGCCTGAACCTGTGCAACCGCCTCGCTCAGGCCGGCGCCGAGGTCACCTGCTTCAGCCGCAGTCACCCGCAAGCCGAGGTCCTCGACCGACGCGTCGCCCGGGTGACCGGCCAGTTCGCCGATCGGCTCGGCATCGCCAACGCGGTCGAGCGTCAGGATTTCGTCTTCCACCTCATCGCCGGATCGATCCCCGAGAGCTCGAACCGGGACCCGTCCGCAGAGCTCGCCGCCGCGCCGATCGCGACCCTGCACCTCCTCGAGATCTGCCGCTCGGCCCGGATCAGGAAGGTCGTGTTCGCGTCCTCCGGGGGGGCGATCTACGGGATCCCGCGCGCCACCCCGATCCCGGAAGCGGCGCCCACCGATCCTATCTCGGCCTACGGCATCAGCAAGCTGATGATCGAGAAGTCCCTCCACCTGTACCGGCATCTCCACGGGATCGATTACCAGATCCTGCGGATCGCCAACCCGTATGGCCGGTTCCAGCTCGGCAACAGGCACCAGGGCCTGATCGGCAGCACCATCCACCGCGTGCTCGCGGATCTGCCGCTGGAGGTCTGGGGCACCGGCGAGGTCGTGCGCGACTTTCTGCACATCGACGACGTCAGCGACGCCTTCCTGGCCGCTGTCGGCTATGACGGCCCCCACATGGTGATGAATGTCGGCAGCGGCACGGGCCTGAGCGTCAACCAGATCATCGCCGAGCTGGAGCGGGCCTTCGGGCGCGAGCGCCTGCCCTGCCTGTACAAGCCGAGCCGCGCCGCCGACGTGCCGGCCAACGTGCTCGACACCACGCTGATTCGGTCCGAACTCGGCTGGCGGCCCCAGGTCGCCCTGCGTGACGGGCTCATCGGCACGATCGACTGGATGCGAGCCCATCTGGCGGAGACGCGCGGGGACGGCGAACTTCCGAACCCGGCCCGCTGAGGCTGGCGTAGCCCGGGAGCCGTCGTGCTCGGCGGCACAGCCGATCGTCGTCCGGCCCGATATTTCGGGCTTCGCCCCGGAGCGGCCATGTTTCTCGCCGACTGGGCAGCCCTCCGATCCGCGAGGAGACCGCATGTCCTTCCTGCACGATCTGCCGATTGCCGACCTGATCGCCAACTACGGCTACATCGCCATCTTCATCATCATCACGCTGGAGAGCGCCGGCCTGCCGCTCCCGGGCGAGACGGTCCTGCTGACCTCGGCGGCCTATGCCGGCAGCACCGGCAGCCTGAGCATCGCCCTCGTGGTGGCGATCGCCGCGACCGCCGCGATCCTCGGCGACAATGCCGGCTACTGGGTCGGACGGCGCTGGGGCCTGCCCCTGCTGCTGCGCAAGGGGCACCTGATCGGCCTCGATCACGGCCGGCTCAAGCTCGGCCAGTACCTGTTCCGCCGGCACGGCGGGAAGATCGTGTTCTTCGGCCGCTTCACCGCGATGCTGCGCGCTTACGCGGCGGTCCTAGCGGGCGTGAACAAGCTCGATGCGCGCCGCTTCATGTTTTTCAACGCCGTCGGCGGCGTCGCTTGGGCCTCGATCATGGGCTTCGGCGCGTATCTCTGCGGACGCTCGATCGAGAACGTCATGGGCCCGGTGGGCCTCGCGCTCCTGGCCTTCGTGCTGTTGGGCGCCGTGGCCCTGTGGATGTTCATGCGCCGTCACGAAGCGCGCCTGATGGTCGATGCCGAGGCCGCGATCCCCGGCCCGCTGGTGGAGGGCTCGGTCGGGTCGCAGGCGGTGGCGGGGTAGGCAGAGCCGCCCCAGGCCACGGGCAGCCACGTCGCGCAAGGGCTGCTCGCGGAGTCGTCGCCGCATGCGAATGGCTAGGCTGGCGCCGCTTCGAGACGATGGCGTCCCGACGCGAGCGAACCCGCCGGATAGGCCGGACCGGCCAAGGTTGACCGGTCCCGGAGCCGATCGTATCACCCCGCCTCACACGCGGCGCAGGGACGATCGTGCCCGGACCCGATCGATCCCGCCGCATGATCCCGCGCCCGGATCGCAGGACGTCGAGACTGAGACGGAGCCGACCTTGAGCGAGGACGTGGACGCGCTGCGGGCCGAGCTCGCCGAGACGCAGGCGAGGCTCAAGGACGCGCAGGGCGAGCTGGCCCGGCTGGTGCGTCTGGCGGAGGCCGATCTGCAGCGCCGGCGGCCCGGCGAGCAATCGAGCGTCGTCGCCTCCTCGGTGCGCCGGCCCCCCGCCAAGGAGGTCGCCGCCCGGATCGCCAAGTTCGTGCATCTCTACCGGGAGGCCGCCGCAGCGAGCCCCGAGCGGGCGCCGGTCGTCCCCGAGCAGACCCTGCTCGACTGGCTCGAGACCTCCGGGCTGTTCGACCGAAATTTCTATCTCGCGTGCAACGACGACGTCGCGAATGCCGGCGCCGACCCGACGCGGCACTATTACAACCACGGCTCCGAGGAAGGACGCCTTCCCGGCACCCTCTAGGGGCCGGTCGAAGGCAGCGGTGCCCAGCGTTCGAGGAATGGGATCGATGCAGGACGGTGCAGGAGACGCCGCGCCGGGTGCGAGCACGGCGACGCCCGCCCTGGAGCCGTGGCAGGACGATTTCTCGACGATCTATCGCAGCGGCCGGTTCGACCACATCTGGTACGCGACGCGCTATCCCGATGTCGGCCTGACCGACCTGTCGCCGCTCGAACACTACGTGAAGTACGGCGCCCGGCTCGGGCGGCAGCCGCGGGCGGACTTCACCGCCGAGCCGGACGAGAGCTTCGACGGCAGCTTCGTCAACCCGTTCGCGGCCTGGATCCGCGCCCGCGCCGAGGCCGAGCCTGCGCCGGAATGGAACCGGCCGGTCGTGTCGGTCCTGTGCATCACCTACAACCAGGCCCGGTTCATCCGGCAGACCCTCGACAGCATCCTCGGGCAGGTCACGGATTTCCCGTTCGAGCTTTTGGTCGGCGACGACCGGTCGAGCGACGGCACCGCCGAGATCATCGCGGACTACGCCGCGCGCCATCCCAACCTCGTGGCGGTGCTGCGATCAGAGAATCTCGGGCCGAACAAGAACTTCGCCGACCTCACGGCTCGCGCCCGCGGCGAGTACGTCGCGATCTGCGAGGGCGACGATTACTGGACGGATTCGAGCAAGCTCCAGCGCCAGGTCGAATTCCTGCGGGCGAATCCGGAATTCACCCTGTGCTTCCACCCGGTGCGCGTCCTCTACGAGGACATGCCGGGGGTCGAAGAGATCTATCCGAAGCATTCGAGCCCGCAGCCGTCTCTGTCCGACCTCGTCGCGCACAACTTCGTCCAGACCAACAGCGTGCTCTATCGCTGGCGCTACCACGGCGAAGAGCCCTTCCGGCTCGACGAGGGCATCGCCCCGGGGGATTGGTACGTCCACCTGATGCATGCCGAGGTCGGCCGCATCGGCTTCCTGCCCCAGGTCATGGCGGTCTACCGCAAGCACGCGGCTGGGATGTGGGCGACCTACGCCACCGAGCTCGCCCGGCACAAGAAGCTCGGAAATTCCGAGATCGCGTTCTTCCGGACGCTCCGCGGCCATTTCGGCGGGCGCTACGCCGCCGGCTACGAGGCCTCGCAGAAGGCGATCTTCCGGCGCTTGGCCGAGGCCTATCTCGACGAGGAGGACGTCCCGAGCCTCGGTGCCCTGATCGACGCCAATCCCGACATCGCCCGGGCGGCCCTGCGCGACATGGGCCTCGACGCGCCCGACGACCTCTCCGGCGAGCCGGCAGCCCTGCGCGTCTGGCTCGAAGAGCAACTGACGGTCAGCGTCATCGTCACCGCCTACAACCATGCCGGCTATATCCGCCGCTGCCTCGACGGGGTGCTGGCCCAGCGCGGCCTGTTCAAGCTGCAGGTGGTGATCGGGGACGATTGCTCGACCGACGGGACGCCCGAGATCGTCGAATCCTACCGGGCGCGCGATCCGGAGCGGATCACCGTGCGGCCCCGGGCGAAAAACCTCGGCATGCTGCGCAACATGCAGGATTGCCTCGGCGCCTGCACCGGGCGCTACATCGCCTTCTGCGAGGCCGACGATTACTGGCTGTCCGACCGCAAGATCGCGATGCAGCTTCGGATGCTGCGCAACGACCGCGCCCTCGACATGTGCTTCAACTGGGTCCTGCTGCACTACCCGGCGACTGGCTCCTTTGTGCCGCACGACGAGCAGGGCCGCTATCCCACCGGCACGATCAGCTTCCCGGTGCTGGCCAACGCGCCGCTCACCGCCAACTTCTCCTGCTGCGTCTACCGCGCCGAGGCCCTGCGCCGGGTGCCCGAGGCGTATTACGAGAACGCGGCGGCGGCCGACTGGCTGATGAACCTCTACGTCGCCGACAAGGGCCGCATTGCGTTCCTGCGCGAGTTGCTGTCGGTCTACACGGTCCAAGAGAAGGGCCAGTGGTCGGGCCTGCCCGAGGACATCAGGAACGCCCGGATCGCCGAGTACCAGAAGCAGTTCGCAAAAATCTTCGGGGAGGGGCGCGGCTTCGAGAAATACGAGGTCGGCTGCACCATCGCCGAGCTCGACGGCGAATTGCCGGATTCCTTCGCCCGGGCGAACCTCGAAACGCCGCAGGACCGGGTCTGGGCCGAGATCCAGGACGGGCAGGTGCTGCTCTCCGGCTGGGTGGTCTCGGCGAGCCGGGCCAAGGCGACGCTCGTCGCCGAGGTCGACGGCGAGGTTCAGCGGATACCCGTGGACGTCCACCGGCCCGACGTGATCGCGGCGGTGCTGGGCGACATGCCGACCACCATGGAGGAGGCCCGCTGCGGCTTCCGCCTCACCCTCCCCTACGCGCTCCACCTCGAAGTGTTGCTCTCGATCGAGGTCGAGCACGAGGTCGTGCCGTGGCTGTCGGTCATTTTTACCCATCGCGTGAAGCGAGCTGACCGACAGGGGTAAGACGGCGGGCTACCGTCCCCCGCCGAGCCAGCGCCGCACCCGCGCGAACGGCGTGCGGGGCCGGTCGAGCACCTTCGCCACCTCGGCGGCCAGTCGCGCGGCGACGATCTCACGCGCCGGATCGTCGTAATGGACGATGTCGTAGAAGGTCCCCTCCTCCCGATCGCGAAACAGGCCGCTGAGGTCGAGGGCCGTGAAGGTGCTGCGGTAGGGCCGCCGCGCCACGAGCTCGGCGGTGAACGCCTCCAGCTTGCCGTACTGGCGGTCGAGATAGGCCAGGAACGCCCCCGAGGCGACGCTCCGCTCCACCTCCGTGAGGCGGCGCTTGCGCAGCACGGTCGGCTGCAGGACGCTCACGATCGGCACGGCGTGGTCGTGGGACAGCTTGGTGAGGCGGTGCGCCGCGAGCCGGTAGTGGTGGACGATCGCGTCCTCCCAGCCGGGTGTCTGCCAGCCCGCCTCCGCGCGCAGCCGCTTCAGCTCTTCGTAGATCAGGGTGACCAGCGCGTCGTAGGACAACCCGTCCTCCCGCGCCCGGGGATCGTGCGTGTCGAAGAAGTGGTCGTAGAGCCGTTCGGTGATGAAGGCGTTGTACGGGTAGCCGGGCCGCGGATCGTAGGTCCAGGGCTGGAACAGGTCGGTGCTGCCGCTCATCACCACGATCGCGTCGGGCTGGTAGCCCACGAGCCTCGACCAGATCAGGTGGGTCATCTGCGTGAGGCAGCTCGACATCACGCCGAAATTGTAGACTTTTGCGCGCGTGCGACCCTGCGCCCGTAGTAGCCGTTCGAGACGCCCGGGCAGGGTGTTGGCCAGCGTGCCGCCATCGATGGTGGTCGAGTCGCCAACGACAAAAATCCGGGTCTCGCCGGGGGGCTTGTGCTCCGTGATCGCGGTGGCGTTGAGGAAGCCGTGGGCATCGAACGGGACGCCGTAATGGCTCGCCCCCGGCTTGCCGGCGAACTGGATGTAGGGGCTCGGGTGGCGGGTGTTCGAGTCGAGGTAGCCGAAATGGTGCAGGAACTTGCGCCGCCGCGCCGCGTCCTCGCTCTCCGGTGGCGGCCAGATCTGATCGACGCCCGGGGCGGTGAGCGCCGCCAGCATCGCGGCCTGGAGCGCGGCGTTGCCGGCGGCGTTGAGGCTCACGCCGTCGTCGCTGAATTCGGGCTTGAGCCCGCCCGCCGCGGTCGCCAGGACGGGGTCGTGGTCGATGAAGCCGGCGCCGTATTCGTGGACGTGGTCGCGCAGCCACGCATTCACCTGCGCGATCAGGTCCAGGGGCCGCCCGGCAACGGCCGGTGAGGCCGGGTCGACCGGCGGGATCGAGCCGACCCAGCTGCGTACGTAGAGATCGCGCGTGTCGGCGAGCATCGCCCGGATGTCGGCTACGATGCCGTCCAGCGAGACGCCCGGGTTGCCGCCCAGGATGTCGTCGCGGCCGCAGATCAGGTGGAGGCCCCTGGCCCCGTAGAGCGCGATCTCGGAGCGCAGGCGGCGGGCCATGTCCCGGGTCGCCTGCCCGGGGATCCCGCGCGCGACGGTCTGCGGCCCGGAGAAGGCCTCTGGCATCTGCGCCGTCCAGGACGCGGTCACCGAGTCGCCGAAGAACAGGATCGGCCCGAACGGGAAGAGCGGCCTGTCGCCGGCCGGCGCGCTCATGCGGTCGCCCTCGTCATGGGTGTCGTCATCGTTTGTGGTGTGGTCTCAGCCGGCCGCGAAAATCTCGATCCCGTCGAGGTGCAGGACCTGCTCCTCGTCGAGATCGACCTTCAGGTAGCGGAACCGGGCATTGTCGAAGCGGAGATGCAGCGGGATGCCGGGATGCCAGTCGGCATCCACCGCGTCGAACACGAGGCGATACTCGGCTTCGGTCTCGCCGAGCCAGACCCGCATCATCTGGGCGCGCTCGCTGGGCTGCCCCCAGCGGTTGTAGATGCGGATCTCCGAGACCCGCTCGACCGCGCCGAGATCGAGCACGAACCAGGGATTCGGCTCGAGCGCCGTGTGGAAGAAGAACGACGGGTCGCCGGTGGTCCGCTCGCCGTAGACGCCGCTCGTCCCGGACCAGGGCGAGGCGGAGCTGGCGCGCCAGGTCTTGCTGAGCGCGAGGTTCTCGGACGGCCGCGCCGAGACCAGCGTGTCCATCTCCAGTTCGCCGATCAGCGTCTTGATCTTCTTCGAGGCCTCCCGCAGGGGCGGGATCTCCAGGTCGAGCTTGTAGATCAGGTTCGACAGGATGCTCTGGTCGAAGCGGTGGTCGATGAAGCCGTCGAAATCCGGCAGGCCCATCTGGTTGGGGATGTCGGTGACGACCCGTTCGTCGCCGGCATAGCGCAGCCATTCGGCGACCAGGCGGCGGGTCTCGGAGCTGACCATGAAGGCGATCCAGGTCGCCTGGATCTGGTCGGCGTTCCAGTAGCGCTCGGTGTCGCAGTCCATGAGCACGAAGCAGTCGCGTTTGGTCCAGACCCGCTGGGGCTTCCCGTGCAGCACGCCGACCGCGACCCGGCGCCCGGATCCGTTGAGCCAGGTCAGGAGCGGCGTGACCGGCGGCAGGGGATCCGCGTCGATCGCCTGCATGCCGGTATCGGTGAACACGATGAAGTCGCCGTCGCGGCTCTGCGCCAGCGCCTCGGCGATGATGTAGGGCTTCCACGCCCAGTTCCCGGCGCCGCGCGACCGGTCGAGGATCTGCCTGTGCGCCGCGTAGAACGGGGTCCCGCGCAGACGGTCGGGCGACCAGCTCTCGATCGTGTCGAAATCGCCGGTGGCGGCGGCCGCGGCGACCAAGCGGCGCTGGCTCTCGACGTAGTGGTACTTCGCCGCGAAGCTGACCAGGGTCTTGCGGCGCGGGCGCAGGCGGCGCCGCTGCTGCATCAGGATCTCGGCCCGGTGCATCGGGAAGGCGTTGACCCGCAGGGCCTCTGAGGGCTGGACAGCGCTGACCAAATCGATCCTCCCGGGCGGCTGACCCAGCCGTCGATCGGCGCATCGGCAAGACCGGGATTCCAGAGGGCTCAGCCCTTTGGCGGGGTTCGGGGCAAGATCTTTCGGACTTGGCCCACGAGCATCGGGCGAAGCCCGACACCAGGGCTCCGCCCCGGACCCGCAAAAGGTCACGGACCTTTTGAATCCAGGATTCTTTTCGGCGTGCAGGACCGACTCAAGGTTTCTCGGGCGCTTGTCACCGAGTTTCCCGCCTTCGGCAAGGGCGGCAGGGTCAGGCGTCGTCGAAGGCGAGGTTCTCGATCGGGTAGTCGAGCATCAGCGCGCGGCGCTCGGGCGAGTTGTCCCACTCGCCGACCTTGGTGTAGCCGCCGGCCACGTCCAGCACCTCGACCACCGTGCCGATGGTCGGGATGCCCTTGAAGTGCTGCGGCCAGCCGGAGGCGAAGTAGAACACCTGCTCGACGTGGTCCGAGAGTTGGCAGACCCCCGGCCCGAAGGTGCCGAGCCCGAACACGAGGTAGCGCCCGTTCATCAGCGCCGCGACGTCGTCCGTCAGCGCGCCGCTCTGGGTGGAGAACGGCACGCCGCGCGCCGCGATCCAGGCCTCCAGCGCCGGGATCACCGGGTTGAGCCGGTTCTCGAACACCAGCTTGATCGACGCGATCCGGCCCTCCGCCAGCAGCCGGTCGATGACCATCCGGTAGAAGGCGAGCGGCGGCTGCGGATATTGCGGCGCGACCCAGGTGCCGAAGATGTCCCCCGAGCGGATATGGATCAGGAGCTCGTCGTCGGGCTTCTCGGGGATGCGCGCCGGCAACCGGTTGAACAGCGGCCGGATCGTGGCCCGCACGATCTCCCGGGTCTCCTTGGGGCCGAGCACGCCGGCGAGCCGCTGGATCCCGAGGTCGAAATACATCCCCGATAGGTAGGATCCGTCCGGCGGCAGCGGCGCGGATCCCGGGATGAAGGTGATGCCGCCGAGCGTCACGGGCTCGGACAGCGCGATCACCTCGCTGCGGTCGGCGGCGGGGAGCTTGATCGTCTTGAGGTTGAGGTTGCGGGCGATGCCGATGATCAGCAGGCACTGGATCAGGCAATTGCCGAAGGCGCCGCCTTCGTAGAGCGCGAGCCCGGCCAGCGCGTGCGATCGCGGCCGCTCGGCGCTGACGAGGCTGTAGGTGATGTAGGGTGTCGATTCCGGCCGCTCGCCGGCCATGTCGAAGGACGCACCCAGGACGTGCCGCAGGGTGATCAGGTCGAACGAAGACCGCGTGCACCAGACCTGAACGGCCGGGGCGTCGCGCCCGATCGGACGACGCACGGTCACGCGGACATGGCGGGCCCAGACGCCCTCCCCTTCGGGCTCCGACCAGACCTGCCCGTCATCCGAGACGGCAACGCCGGGGACTTCGCCAACGCGCGCGACGGCGTGGATCGGGAAGCGCAGGCCGAGATCGACCTGCAGCCGGACGGTCCCGCTGGAGTCCGGGCGCCGCGCCTCGGCATCCAGGCGGTGCCAAGGCTGGCCCGCCGCAAGGTCGATTAGGTCGTCCGTCCCGCCGAGTGCCGCAGCGCGCATCGCCCTTGGATCCTCCCGACCGCCGGAAGACCTCTGGGTCCCGGAGCCGGTCCGGCCTGCCGGTGGCGATCATCCCCGCCACTAAACGGACAGGACCGCCATGGGCAAGCGACCGCGGGTCGGCCGAGCCCTCAGCGCAGGGCGGGCGTGAGGCTCCCGGGCATCAGGACCGGCAGCCCCGTGCCGGGCTTGCTCCCGATGCCGGCATGGTGGCTGCAGCCGTTGTCGCAGAAGGCCCGCAGGGTGCGTCGATCCAGGCCGACATCGCCGAGCACATCGTCGTCGAGCGCAGAGAGAACCCGGTAATTGCGCGCCGCCGCACGCCGGATCTGGATGGATTTCAGGATTTCCAAGATCATCGCCCGCTCTCCTCCTGATCGAATACGCATTTTATGTCGCGTCTCGGTGAGAAAGAGCGTCGTTTTATTTCAAGTCCGCCGCATCACTCATTTGAGCAAGGGTGGAGTCTAAATTCGACCGGCCCTGCACAGGCGCGGGCGATTGCCGGAATGGGAAGCGGGCACAGCAGCAGCAGGCGCATCAGCTCGGCCTGCCGGCGTGTGCCGGTCTTCTCGAACAGGCGGCGCAGATGCGCGCGGGCCGTGTGCAGGGTGACCCGGCGCCGGGCCGCACTCGCCGCGAGATCGTTCCCGGCCATGATGTCGGTGGCGAGCGCCGCCTCGGCGGGGGTGAAGCCGAACTGCGCCTGCAGCACGCCCGGGTCCGGCAGCGGGGCGGAGGCGGGGTCGATGACGCGCAGGAGCACGGCGTTCCCGGGGATCGCGCAGGCGGCGATCAGGAGCGTGCCGGTCTCGCCCGCGAGGCGGAGGGAGCAGCCGGTGCCGACCGCGCAGCGGGCGATGACCCGGCCGATCGCGGCGCCGTGCTCGGGCGTACCGCTGCACAGGCATCCGTTCTGGAGGCGCAGCAGGCCCCGGCGGATCAGGGCGTGGGCGGCGCGGTTCAGGAAGTGTGGGCGACCGGAGCGGTCGGTGATCGCCACCGCCTGCTCGAAATGCTCGATCAGCCAGTGAAGCGCATCCTCCACCGGGACCGGGTCGGGGGCGGGTCGCGGGGCGCCGAACCCGCGGGCCGGGCGTGTGTCTCGGTCGGAGATGGCAATCACGCGCGTCCCTCGTCGGATCGTTGCCGATGACGGGATGAAGAACCCGAGTCCCCGCGCCTTTATTCCCGGGCCGGGCCAATTTCGTCAGCGCGGCCGGGCGGTCCGGGTGCGGTACAGCTCGACGAAGCCGCGCAGGTCCCGGGCATTGAGGTCCGACACCGCCCAGTAGGTGAGATCGCCGGCTTCCCAGCGCTCGATGAACGTCCCATCCCGGCGCTCCTCGCCGGCCGGCGCGCCGTCGGTCGCCGGGACCACCGTGACGCTGATCACGTGCCGGTCGTGGCGGTAGACCAGGCTCGGCACCGGCTTGCCGTCGACGATGTCGACCCGGCCGCCGATCAGGGGGTAGCCCCGATCGGCCAGATCGGGGGCGTCGGGTGCGATGGTCGTGCGCCCGTTGAACCACGGCTTGACCACGTGCCCGTCCGCGGAGGCGATATCGAAGGGCTGCGGCGCGGCGAGACCCCGCAGATGGCCGGCGAGCACGGCCTCGGCCGCCGGGGCGGGCGCTTCGGCGGTCCCGAGCGGGACGAGGCCGCCCCCGATCGACGCGCCGACGGCGAGGCCCGCCACCAGCGTCGCGGCGAGCGCCGGCCAGGACCTGAACCAGGAGCGGCGGGGCTCCGGATCGGCGAACCCGACCTGCTGGACGATCCGCCCGCGCAGGGTCCCGGGGACCGGCACCTCCGCCAGCGTGGTCCGCACGGCACCCGAGAGGCCGCGGAGGCGCTCGGCCAGCGCGCGCAGGTCCGGCTCGGCCGCGAGGCGGCGCTCCATGGCCAGCACCTCGCCGGGCGACAGCTCGCCGTCGGCGTAGGCGCTGAGCAACAGGAGGGTTTCGTCGTCGCCGGTCATCGCCCGTCCTTCGCGAGCCGTTCGAGCAGGTGCTGGCGCGCCCGCGCCAGACGCGACATCACGGTCCCGATCGGCACGCCCGTCACCTCGGCGATCTCCCGGTAGCCGAGGCCGTGATATTCCCGCAGGACCAGCGCCTCCCGGAACGGGACCGGCAGCGCGTCGATCGCCCCGGCGAGCCGCCCGGCCTCGTCGCTGGCGATGAGGGCGGCCTCGGGGGTCTCCGGCGCCTCGGCGAGCATGCTCCCGGCATCAAGGGCTGACCGAGCCGCCGGGGCGAGGTCCTCGGCGAAGATCACCGCCCGGGGCCGGTGCCGCTGCAGCCACGAATAGCCGGTGTTGCGGACGATGGTCAGGAACCACGCCCGCGCATTGCCCTCCGCGAAGGTCTCGATCGCCCGGTAGGCGCGCAGGCAGGCCTCCTGCATCACGTCCTCGGCGTCGGTGGCGTTGCCGGTGAGCCAGTGCGCGAGCCGGTAGCCCTCATCGAGGCGGGGCAGGACCAATTGGCTGAAGCGCGCACGGGCGAGCGTCGTCATGCGCCGCCGCTCCCCGGATCGATGTCTCGCGCCGCCATCGGCCGCTCACCCCGCAGCTCCACGCCCCGGAATGAGAACCGTCGGGCCGCCCCGGGTATTCCCGGAGGCGGCAAAAAATCAGGCGTCGAGCCCAAGCATCAGCCCGAGATTCTGCACCGCCGCCCCGGAAGCGCCCTTGCCGAGATTGTCGAGGCGCGCCACCAGCACCGCCTGCCCGTGCTCGGACGAGCCGAACACCCGCAGCTCCAGCCGGTCGGTGTCGTTGAGATCCTCGGGCGTGATCTTTTCGCGGTGGGCGCCGGTCTCGGCGCCGGTCGTCAACTGGACCAGGGGTTGGCCGGCGTACCAATCCCGCAGGGCCGCCTCCAGGTCGCCGGCCGCGGGCTTGCCCGGCAGCGCGTCGAGGTGGAGCGGCACGCTCACCAGCATGCCCTGGCGGAAATTGCCCACCGACGGCACGAAGATCGGCCGCCGGGTGAGCCCGCTATAAAGTTGAAGTTCCGGCACGTGCTTGTGGGCGAAGCCGAGGCCGTAGAGCAGGAACGGCGCCGCGCCGCCCCGCTCGTACTCCTCGATCATGCCCTTGCCGCCGCCGCTATAGCCGCTGACCGCGTTGACGCTGATCGGGAAATCCGCCGGGATCAGGCCGGCCTCGACCAGGGGGCGCAGCAGCGCGATGCCGCCGGTCGGGTAGCAGCCGGGATTGGCCACCCGCCGGGCGCGGGCCACGGCGGCGCCCTGCTCCCGGGTCATCTCCGGGAAGCCGTAGGTCCAGCCGGGGGCGACCCGGTGGGCGGTGCTGGCGTCGAGGATGCGCGGGCCGCCCGCGGGCAGGCTGTCGGCGAGCGCCACCGTCTCCTTCGCGGCGTCGTCCGGCAGGCACAGGACCGCGAGATCGACCTCGGCCAGCAGGGCGCGCTTCGCCTCCGGATCCTTCCGGTGCTCGGGCGCGATGCTGCGCAGGGTCACGCGGCCGTCGCGCTCCAGGCGCTCGCGGATGCCGAGGCCGGTGGTGCCGGCCTCGCCGTCGATGAACACGATGGGCCGCGTCGCTGCTTCGCTCGCCATGATCCGTCTCGCAGGCCAGAATCACGCCCGGCCGTTACGCCTCGGAGGTGGAGCCTGCGGACGCCCCTGTCAACGCCGTCAGGTCGGCAGGCGGCCGTCCGGCGAGTAGCGGTCGATCGCCGAGGGCAGCTCGCGGGACAGGCGCGCCAGCAGGGCCGCCCGGCTGAGCCCGGTCTGCTGCGTCAGGTGGTCGAGGGTCTCAGGGCCGATGGCGCGCTCGAGGTCGGCCTCGGGGATGTCGCGGTTGGTGCCGTGATTGATCCAGGAGGTCGCGGTCTCGCCGTGCCCGCCCTTGGTGAAATGGTCGACCAGTTCGCTGAGGCCGCTGGCGATCAGGCCGCCGACCCCGGCCGCCCCGGTGCCGCCCAGCAATCCGCCGAGGCGGGAGACCGGGTCGGTGCCGCTCGCGGAGGCGGGGTTCGGCACGGATGGGACGGGCGACGGGCTGGTCCCGTGATCGTGGCCCTTCAGCAGCTCGGCGAGCTTGTCGCGGTTCTGGTAGCCGGCGAGGGCCAGCAGGCCCAGCAGCGCGGTCATCGAGGGGTAACCCTTGCTCATGGCGTGTCCTCCTGGCGTGTCCTCTCAAGTGTCCGCCGAAAGCGTCTCGCTCGCGAGCCTCGGCCGGCGGATCCCGGGGCTCGCGAAGGGTGTCAGCGCGGGCGACGCGACGGGGCCGCGGACCGGCCGGCGAAGCGGCGGCCGACATAGGCGATCAGCTTCGGCAGAACGAAGATGGTGAGGAGCTTGCGGATCATCGGAGTTCTCCGTGGGGGCGACGGGGGAAGCGAGCGCGTCGGCGACCCGGATCGGGGTGTCCCGTCCCGGGTCGATCGATCCCCGCGCAAGGCGCGCGGGGACCGCGGGTCTCAGGCGCGGCGGGCGCCGTAGGACTCGACCAGGGTCTCGGCCTTCGGGGCACCGAGGCGACCGCCCAGGAAGGCGGCCAGCGCGCCGAGGATCAGCGCGAGGGCGGCGTAGAAGGCGCCCTGCGTGGCCGCCGACTTGGTGGCGACGGCGGCAGCCTCGGCCTTCTGCTTGGCGGTGGCGACCGCCTGGTCGTACTGCTTCTCGTAGTCCTGGATCTGCTGCTTGGCCTGGTCGGCCGGGATGCCCTGCACCTTGGCCAGAGCGTCCGCAGCCCGGGTCTCGGCCTGCTGCTTCTGGGCCGGATCACCGGTCAGGACAGCTCGCACCGCCGCCACGGCCGCATCACGCGCCGCCTGCGGATCCTGGCCGGACGCCTGCTGGCGCACGGTGCTCTCGATCCCGTCGAGCGGGTTCGTGATCTTCGACAGCGAGGGCGCCGCAGCCTGCGCCGCGGTCTGCACGGTGCCGCCGACGAGGTTGCCGGCGCCGCCCAGCGTGGTCGCTACGCCATTGAAGGCGCCGCCGACGATCCCGCCCACCGCCGAGGTCAGCAGGTAGAGGACGACCAGGGTGGTCACCGACCAGGACACCAGCCCGTGCAGGCCGGCCGCGCCGCCCACCGGCTTGCCCGAGAGCCGCCCGGCCAGGAATCCGCCGATCAGCGAGGCGACGATGCCCGAGGCCACGAACCAGATGCCGGCGCTCATCGACAGGGTCGAGGCGGCCGGGTTGTCGGCGGCGTTCATGCCGACGCTGGATAGGCCGATGCCGACGCCGAGCATGTTGAGGATGACCTGGGCGACCAGCGCCGTGGTGGCACCCGCGAAGATCGCGCCCCACGAAACCTGGTGGAGAAGGACGGTGCGCGCGTCGCTCGTATGGGCGAGCGGCGCGGTCGAGAGGCTGGGGGATGCGGTCACTGTGTACTCCTGGTCGTCGTATCGAAAAGGGTGGCCGCGCTCAGCGGCGGGCGTGCATGAGCAGAGCGAGGCCGTAGCCGACGGCGCCGGCGATCAGCAGCGCGACGAGCGGGCTCTCCTCGACCTGCTGGGCCACGGCGCGGGAGCCCCGGCGGGCGTAGTCGCCGGCGTTCTCGTAGGCGTCCTCGGCGTAGCGGCCGGCCTCGTCGGCGACATTGCGGGCCGTGTCCTTGGCCTGGCCGTAGAGGTTCTCGGCCGAGCCCTGCGCCTCGCGGAAGCGCCCCTCGACGGAGTCGCCCTTCGAGCCGGTGAGGTCGCCCACGGCGCCCTGGGCCTTGCCGACGAATTCCTTGGCGGCTCCCGTCACGCGATCGGTATCAACCATAGTGTTTCTCCTGTTCGGGTGTTGCAGTTTGGGGTGGTGGGTGTGCGCCGCTCGACCTGGACTGCGCGTGGCGCGGCATCCGGGGTCTCGCGTCGGACTTCTGCGAAGCGCGCTGGGCCGGGCTCGTCGCGGCGATGCCGCGTCGCCGGGCCATGAGCTCTGATGCGTGAACCCGAGACTGGACCGGGGGTTGCCCGCATGACGGTCTCGATTTCGAAATTCGGGCTTCTCGCGGGTTGATCTCGAACGATACCGCAGGTGGGGTCAGATTTTCTCGGATCAATAGTTAATTCATACCGGTATCGTTCAGCTCATGGACTGGCTTCCCGCGTGGTGAAGCCATTGTCCCGGCCCCAGACGATCACCTCGGTGCGTTTGTGGACGCCGAGCTTGCGATAGAGCGAGGCGGCGTGATTGCGCACGGTGTTGCGCGACAGGTTCAGCCGCTTGGCGATGGCCTCGTCCGACAGGCCGGCGCAGACCAGCCCGAGGATCTGGCGCTCCCGGACCGTGAGGCTCTGGACGCCCTCGTCGGCGCTGTCGCGGCCGGGATGGCGCAGGCCGGCGAGCTTCTCGATCAGGCCGCGGCTGAACCACGAGGTGTCGGCCATCACGGTCTCGATCGCAGTGAACAATTCGCGCTCGGAGCGTTTGCGCTCGGTGATGTCCTGGAGCACCGCCAGGATGTAATCGTCGTCGCCGATCACCACCCGCTCGGCCGAGACCAAGCAGTCGATCTCGGTCCCGTCCTCGTGCCGCATGCACGTCTCCAGGCCGAGCACGTAGCCGGTGCGCCGGACCGAGGCCTCGAACTTCGCCCGGGCGGAATCCGAGACCCACAGGCCCATCTCCTCGGCGGAGCGGCCGATAGTCTTGTCCTGGCCGTAGCCGAAGATCCGCGGGAAAGCCTCGTTGATCGCGGTGACGGCGAAGCCGTCGGCTCGGGCGAGCAGCGTCGGCACCGGCGTCATCCGGAACGCCGTGGCGAAGCGCGCCTCGCTCTGGCGGAGCGAGGTCTCGGCCTTCTTGCGCAGCTCCAGATCCGCGAAGGTGAAGAGCATGCACGGCTCCTCGCCCATCTCGATCGGCTGGCCGGCCACGATGACGAAGCGGGTGCCGCCATCCGGGAGCTGCAGCCGGGCCTCCATCTGGGGAATGGTCGCGCCGGCATTGAGCCGCGTCACCGCCAGGTCGCGCTGCTTGGCGTCGGCCAGCACGTCGACCTCGTAGACGCTGCGCCCGATCACCTGGTCACGGGTGTGGCCGGTCATCTCCAGGAAGCCGGCATTGACCTTGACGTGGCGCAGGTCGGACAGGCGGGTGATCACGGCCGGCGCCGGGTTGGCGTTGAAGGTCTTCTCGAACCGCTCCTCGGCCTCGAATTGCGGCGTGACGTTCTGGAGGATCAGCGCGAGGCAGCTCGGCTGCCCGGCCCGGTCGGTGGCGACCAGGCTGCGCAGGGAATGCACGAAGGCGACGTCCGGCTGGTCGGACCGCACCACCTCGACGATGACGTCGTGGAACGTCTCGCCGCGCACCACCCGCTCGATCGGGTAATGCTCGGGCGGCCGGTTGTTGCGGTAGCGGACGGAGAACCGGTCCCGGTAGGCGTCGACGGTCTCGCCGAGCTCCTGCAGGCTGCCGGCGCCGTGCATGGCGAGCGCCGCGTCGTTGGCCCAGGTGATCGTCTGGTCCGGCTCGACCAGGATCACGCCCTCGGTCAGGCCGGCGATGATCTGCCTCAGCTCGTGTCTGTCGACGCCCGCGGTCACGGTGGTTCAGCTGCCTCGCCCGATGCGATCCGGACTGGATCGGCGGCGGGTAACAGGTCACGAAACCGGATGTTCCCTTGTGCGCAATCGTTTGGCTGGTATATTTTACTTAGGTCAGTAATCGGGTGGCGTGGTGCGCGGTGCATACAGTCACCCGTCCAGACTCTTTGGATGAGCGGCTGGGCGGACCGTCATCGCGACGCCACGGTACACGACAGGGGCAGCCTTCGGCTTTATCGGCGCTCGTCCAACCCAACCCCCTCATCCTGAGGTGGCGACGCGCAGCGGCGCCCTCGAAGGAGCCCTCCAGGGATCGCGTGGCTTGCCGGAGGGCTCCTTCGAGGCTCGCTTCGCTCACACCTCGGGATGAGGGGGGGTTGGAGGAGCGCCGATCAGGATCGGACCGACGGTTGTGTCCGCTCGGCCGACCGCTGCTCCAAGGCAGTGTCGTGTACCGTGTCGCAACGATGCGAAACGACTCCCGGTTTTTGATTGGTGCGCTCGCTTGCGCCGAACCGGTGTCCACTTCGGCGGCGCGCGCTCCGCGAATGCGGCGGATCCCGGGCTTGCTCCGCCGCGCTCGCACGAACGTCCGCGGTAGGCTCCGTTCAACAAATCGCGAAAAACCCTACAGAGCGCCCTCGGACAGCAGCTTCTGCAGCGCCCCGTAAGCCTGCTTCGCGACACCCTCGGGCGACTCAGCCTTGAGCCGATCGTTGAACACCTCCAGCCCGACCGGCCCGCGGTAACCGATCGCGCTGAGCTTTCCGACGAGGCTCGCAAGCGGCAGGCGCCCGTCGCCCGGGAGCAGGCGCGCGTGCCGGGCCACCTCCCGGTAATCCGACGGCTGCACCGGGCCGGGGATATCGGAGAACTGGACGAGGAAGATCCGCTCGGGCGGAATGTCGCCGAGGATCGTCGGCGTCTCGCCGCGGACGAACAGGTGGTAGCTGTCGACCACGATCCCGGCATGGCGCGGATCGAGGTTGCGGATCGTCGCCCAGGCGCCGGCCAGCGACGGATTGAGCGTGCTCCAGGCCAGGCCCTCGTAGGCGATCCGCAGGCTGCGGCGGCGCGCCTCGTCCACCAGCCAGACCAGATCCTCGGTGATGCGGGCCGGATCGCAATCGGGGTCGGTGGAAGCGGGGGCGAGCAGCGTGGAGGCGCCCGCCGCCGCCGCGGTGTCGAGCATGGTCAGGGCCTCGGCCCGCTTGGCGGCGCGCTTGTCGCCCGGCGCCCCGTCGAAATCGAGCAGTACCTGATAGTCGGTGAAGCCAAGGCCGATCTCGTTGACGAGGGCGCGCACGCCCGCCGCTCCACCTTCGGCGCGGGCCACGTCGGTGGTCCAGAGCTCGACCTGGGCGAAGCCGGCGGCCCGGGCGGCGCGGAGCTTCTGCTCCGGCGAGCCGCCGAGCAGCACGGTGTTGATGAAGCTGGGGCCGGGCAGCAGGGGCGCCGCCGAGGCTCGACCGACCGCAAGGCCGAGACCGAGGCCGATCCCGGTGGCGAGGAAGCTACGTCTGTTCATCCGTATCAAGGCTCCAGGGCGCGGCCGAGCGCGTCGATGACGGATCGCAGATCTGCCACGTCCATCTGGCCTGGAGCTGAGGCCGCCCCGACCTTGCCGAAGGTCGCTGCCGAGCCGAACACCGCGCCGGAGACCCGCGTCACCGCGCCGAGCCCGCCCATCGCCATGGTCAGGAGCAGCTGGTCGGGGTGGCGGGACCGCATCTGCCGGGTCGCATCGAGCAGCCGGATCACGTCGCCCGCATCCTTGGGCATCACGGCGAGCTTGCAGATGTCGGCGCCCCGGGCGGCCTGCTCTTCGAGGAGGGCCAGCAGGCTCTCGGTCGGCGGCGTGCCGGCGAAATCGTGGTGCGAGAGCAGGACCGCCACGCCCGCACCCTGCGCGCGCCTTTGAACGGCGGCGACCGCGGGCGCCTCCAGCAGGGCGAATTCGATGTCGATCAGGTCCACGGCCTTGGTGTCGAGCAGGGCCTGGTAGATAGCCGCATAGCGGGGCGCCTCGATCGCGGTCTCGCCGCCCTCGCGTTTCGTCCGGAAGGTCGCGAGCAGCGGCTTGCCGCCGATGGAAGCCGCGACCGGCGCCACCAGGGCGGCCGAGGCGGCGGGGTCGAGGGCCTCGGCGAGGTGATCGACCCGCAGCTCGACGATGTCGATTTCGGGCCGCCCCGCGAGCGCACGGGCCTGCTCCAGCACGGCCTCCGGCGTCTTGCCGGCGAGCGAGACGATGATCTTGGGCCGGCCCTCGCCGATCGCGAGACCCTTCACCCGGACGACGCCACCCGGGGCGGCCCCTGCCGGGGCCGGTCCCGCCAGGGCGAGCAGGGCCGCCCCGCCGGCCCCGGCTGCGAGGAGGTCACGTCGCTTGAGGTCGGCCATCGTGTCGGTCCCGTCTTCCGGATGCCGCGAGCCGCGCGCGATTCGCCCGCGCGCTTCGCAGCCCGTGAACGGCCGCGCTCGGGTGCCGCCGTCAACCCCGGCGCAGACCGGCCCGAACACGAAAAAGGGCGGCTCCCGCAGGAACCGCCCTCCCCCAAACTGTCGATGAAACCGCGGCTTAGCGCTTCGAGAACTGGAAGCTGCGGCGGGCCTTCTTGCGGCCGTACTTCTTGCGCTCGACCACGCGGGCGTCGCGGGTGAGGAAGCCTTCGCGCTTCAGCGGCGCGCGCAGCTCCGGCTCGTAATAGGTCAGCGCCTTCGAGAGGCCGTGGCGCACGGCGCCGGCCTGACCCGAGAGACCGCCGCCGGCGACCGTGACGTTGATGTCGTACTGGTCGACGCGGTTGGCGATCTCCAGCGGCTGACGCAGGATCATGCGCAGCACCGGACGGGCGAAGTAGACCTCGACCGGACGCTTGTTGATCGTGACCGCGCCGGTGCCCGGCTTGATCCAGACGCGAGCGACCGCGTCCTTGCGCTTGCCGGTGGCGTAGGCCCGGCCCTGCGCGTCCAGCTTCTGGACGTGGATCGGAGCCTCGTTGGCGGGATCGACGGCGCCGGTATTCGCCTGGTTGAGGTCGGCGAGGGACTGGAGGGTCGCCATGATCAAGCGCTCACATTCTTGCGGTTGAGGGCGCCGACGTCGAGCGCCTGCGGCTGCTGGGCCACGTGCGGGTGCTCGGCGCCCTTGTAGACGCGGAGGTTGCCGAGGATCTGCCGGAAGAGCGGGCCGCGGGGCAGCATGCGCTCGACGGCCTTCTCGACCACGCGCTCGGGGAAGCGCCCTTCGAGGATGAACTTGGCCGTGCGATCCTTGATGCCGCCCGGATAGCCGGTGTGGTAGTAGTAACGCTTCTGCACGTACTTGCGGCCGGTGAACTTCACCTTGTCCGCGTTGACGACGATCACGTGATCACCGCAATCGACGTGGGGCGTGTAGGCGGCCTTGTGCTTGCCGCGCAGGCGCATGGCGACGATCGACGCGAGACGGCCGACGACGAGGCCCTCCGCGTCGATCACGATCCACTTCTTGTCGACCTCGGCGGGTTTTAGCGAGGTGGTCTTCATGGTGAAATCCCAGGGTTCCGACGCGCCGGACACCGACGGATCGGTGCGCTGAAGCTTCGGGGTGCCGAAAAACGAGCCGCCGCGTGGGGACACGCGGCGGCGACGGCCGGTGGATAGCCGGGGACACCCGGTACGTCAACTGATTAAATCGAAATCCCGAAAACGTCTTTTCGTGCAAAGACTTCGCGTTAGTGGTATCATGATACCGCGCTGGTCATTCCGGGCGCTTGCCCCGCTCGGCGATGGTGAGCCGCTGGACGCCCCGGCCGGCCAGAACCGGCTTCCGCGCGGTCAGGATGCGCGAGTTCACCCCGGTCCAGCCGATCTCCCCCGAGAGCCGGCCGTACTCGATCTTCGGGCAGCGGTTCATGATCACCGTGAGCCCGCGCGCCTCGGCCCGGGCGGCGGCCGCGTCGTCGCGCACGCCGAGCTGCATCCAGATCACCTTGGGCAGCGGGTCGAGGGCGAGCGCCTCGTCCACCAGGGGGCCGGCGGCGGCGGAATTGCGGAAGATCTCGACCATGTCGATCGGCTCCGGGATCTCGGCGAGGGTGGCCACCACCCGCAGCCCGAGCAGGTCCTGCCCGGCGAGGCCCGGATTGACCGGGGTGACCGCGTAGCCCCGGTCGAGCAGGTATTTCAGCACGATCCAGCTCGGGCGGGCCGGGTTCGCAGAGGCGCCGACCAGGGCGATCGTGCGCGTGTCGGTCAGGATCTTTCGGATTTGCGCCTCGGGATAGCGCGCGTGCCAGGTGGCGAAATCCGGATCCGGCGCGTCCAAGGGTGGCGTCCCTTGACTTTCATTGGTCTGGTGCATGCCCGCCGCTCCCGCCGTACCATACGGTTTCCTGCCAACGCGCTCGGCCTATCGACCCGCGCCGTCATCGCGAGCGCAGCGAAGCGACCCAGGGACACGCTACGGTCTGGGATCGCGCGCCGCCCTAGGTTGCTTCGCTGCGCTCGCAATGACGGTGAGAGCACAGCGAGTCTGTCAACGGGAGCCCCATCATCGCAGGGCCATGGTTCGCGCGGAAGGGGATTGTCAGAGCCGCCAGACCGCGTGCCCCAGCGCCCGGAACGCGTCCGCCTCGTAGAGCGCCTTCACGTCGACGATCAGGCCCCCGGGCCTGAGCCGGGCGGCGATCTCCGCAGGCGGACGCTCGGCATAGTCCCGGTGCGGCACCGCCACCACCACGGCGTCGGCCCCGTCGGGCAGGTCGGCCCAGTCGACGAGGTCGATGCCGTACTCGGCCCTCGCCTCCTCCTTGCGGGCGCGGGGATCGTGGACCGAGACGGCGCAGCCGAATTCCGCCAGCTCCCGGACCAGGTCGGCGACCTTGGAATTGCGCAGGTCCGAACAGTTCTCCTTGAAGGTCAGGCCGAGCACGATGACCTTCGCACCCCCGGCACTGCCACCCTGCCGGACGATCAGCTTGACGGTCTTGCGGGCGACATGGGCCGCCATGCTGTCGTTGATCCGCCGCCCGGCCAGGATCACCTGCGGGTGGTGGCCGACCATCGCGGCCTTGTGGGTCAGGTAATAGGGATCGACCCCGATGCAGTGGCCGCCGACCAGCCCCGGGCGGAACGGCAGAAAATTCCACTTGGTGCCGGCGGCCCGGAGCACCTCTTGGGTGTCGAGGTCGAGCTTGTCGAAGATCTGCGACAGCTCGTTCATCAGCGCGATGTTCAGGTCGCGCTGGGTGTTCTCGATGACCTTGGCGGCCTCGGCGACACGGATCGACGAGGTGGCGTGGATTCCGGCCTCGATGATCGTCCCGTAGAGCGCGGTGAGCCGCGCCAGCGTCTCCGGGGTGTCGCCGGCCACGATCTTCACGACCTTGGCGAGGCTGTGCTCCCGGTCGCCGGGATTGATCCGCTCGGGCGAGTAGCCGACGTGAAAACCCGCCTTCCAGCGCAGGCCGGAATGCCGCTCCAGCACGGGCACGCAGACCTCCTCGGTGGCGCCGGGATAGACCGTGGATTCGAACACCACGATCGCCCCGTGCCGCATGTGCCGCCCGACCAGCGCCGAGGCCTCGGTGAGCAGGCTGAAATCCGGGCTCTGGGCGTCGTCCACCGGGGTCGGCACCGTGACGATGATCACGTCGGCCTCCGACAGGGCCGTCGGGTCGTCGGTGATCGCCAGGCGGGTTGCGGCGCGGAACGCAGCCGGCTCGATCTCCCCGGCCGGGTCGATTCCGTCCCGGTAGGCCGCGACCTTGGCGGGGGCACGCTCGTAGCCGATCGTGCGCAGGCCCTGCCCGAACGCCAGGGCGAGCGGCAGCCCGACATAGCCCAGGCCGACGATGGCCACGCAGGTCGTTTCGGTAGGGGTGACGTCCATCGGTGATGCCGTGCGAGGCGCGTGCCGCCCGGATCCAGTCATACCCGCTCGCGGCGGGTTCCGGTATGCGGGGGCGGTGAGGGCGCATCGCCTTCATGGCAGGCGCCCACCCTCCCCCGCAAAGGGGGAGGGAAACGTGCGCGTGTGGCCGACGACCGGCCCTCTACCCCACCGACATCCGCAGCGGCGGCGCCACCTCCGGGGGCAGGGGCGAGACGTAGCCGGCGGCGCCGACCCGGCGGGCGAGGTCCGCCTTGGCGGCCGCGCGCAGGGCCGGGTCGGTGAGCGCCAGGGCGCCGGTGGCGGCCATCGCCTTGGCGACCTGGACCATCGCCTTGTGGGCGGCCGGGCTGCGCCCCTGGGCCACCACCTGCCAGGTGTGGAACGGCGTGCCCACCGCCACGGTCGGCGCGTGGGCCTGCACGGTCGGCACCACCCAGCTCACGTCGCCGACATCGGTGGAGCCCACCGCCGGGTTGCGCGGGGCGTCGAGCGGCACCAAAAAGTCGGCGAGCGGCGCCTCGGTGCGCGGCAGCCCGATGGCGCGGAACACGGCATCGATGTCGCCGTCGCTGAGCGTGGACCGGATCTCAGTGGCGAAGGCCCGGTCGGTCGCGTCGAAATGTGGGGGCCCGAGCTCCTCCATGACCCCGTGGAGCGCCCGCTCCAGCGGGTCGTTGCCCAGGAGGTTCGACACGGCGCTGACGATCCGCACCTCGACGGTGGTCTCGGTCATCAGCGCGGCGCCTTGCGCGACCTTCTTCACCCGTTCGACCAGGGCCAGCATGCCCGGCAGGTCCCGCGCCCGGATCGAGTAGCGCACCCTGGCGCTCGCCTGGACGACGTTGGGGGCGATGCCGCCGGCGTCGAGATAGGCGTAGTGCACCCGTGCGTCCGAGGGCATGTGCTCGCGCATGTAGTTCACCCCGACGCTCATCAGCTCCACCGCGTCGAGCGCCGAGCGGCCGAGATGCGGCGCGGCAGCCGCGTGGGCGGTCCGGCCCGTGAAGACGAAGTCCGCTCGGGTGTTGGCGAGCGCCACCGGGGGCGCCACCTCCCAGAAGCTCCCCGGGTGCCAGGAGATCGCGATGTCGGCATCCGCGAAGGCGCCCGCCCGGACCATGAACGCCTTGGCGGCCCCGCCCTCCTCGGCCGGGCAGCCGTAATAGCGCACGCGGCCCGGGGTGCCGGTCTCGGCCAGCCAATCCTTCACGGCGGTGGCGGCCAGCAAAGCCGCCGCCCCGAGGAGGTTGTGGCCGCAGCCATGGCCGTGGCCGCCCTGTTCCACGGGCCGGTGCTCGGCCACGCCCGCCTCCTGCGACAGGCCCGGCAGCGCGTCGTACTCGCCCAGGAAGGCGATGACCGGACCGCCCTCCCCGGCCTCGCCCATCACCGCGGTGGGGATGCCGGCGACGGGCTCGGTGACGCGAAAGCCCTGGTGGCGCAACTCCGCCGCGTGCTCGGCGCAGGAGCGCGTTTCCGTGTAGCAGACCTCCGGCATGCCCCAGACGCGCTCCGAGAGGGCGATCAGCCGCTCCTTCTGCGCGTCCACGTGGCGCCACACGGTGTTGCGGTTGTCCATCGGGTCGTCTCCGAGCGTGTCGCTGGGCGTGTCGCGCAACCATAGCGGGTGCGGCACCCTGCATGTCAGGCGTTTCCCGGTCTCGTCGCTCGGCCGATCCTTCCACCGTCATCGCGAGTGCAGCGAAGCGACCCAGGGATCCGCTACGGTCCAAGATCGCGCGCTGCCCTGGGTTGCTTCGCTGCGCTCGCAATGACGGGAAGGCCGTTCAAGGTCATCGACCGGAATCCGTATCGGGCACCGTCATGCAGGCCCGGGGCCAGGCTGCCGAGCCCCGGCGCCGACGTTTCGCCCCAAGCGTAACTGGCGCGCGCCTTGCCAAGGGCCTTGCCAAGAGCCTTGCCAAAGCCGCACCCAGAAGGATGGTGTGCGGGCGGCGGCGACAATCAGGGATAGGTGCATGGACGAGCGGGATCTGCGCGGCCTCATCGGGCGGGTGAAGTCGGGCGAGCTGTCGCGACGCGGCTTCGTGCAGCGGATGCTGGCGGTCGGCCTCTCCGCGCCCCTGGCCGGGCTGATGCTGGCCGACAACGGGGTGGCGATGGCCGCCGATCTCCGGGCCGCCTACAAGCCGGCCAAGGCCGGCGGCGGCGGGGCGCTCCGCCTGCTCTGGTGGCAGGCGCCGACGCTGATCAACCCGCATTTCGCCATCGGCACCAAGGACCAGGAGGCCTCGCGGATCTTCTACGAGCCGCTCGCCGCCTGGGACCCGGACGGCAACCTCGTGCCGGTGCTCGCCGCCGAGATCCCGTCCAAGGAGAATGGCGGGCTCGCCGCGGACGGCCGCTCGGTGGTCTGGAAGATCAAGCCGGGCGTGACGTGGCACGACGGCAAGCCGCTCACCGCCGACGACCTCGTCTTCACCTGGGAGTATGCCCGCGACCCTGCCACCGCGGCGGTCACGATCGGCTCCTACAAGGATTGCAAAGTCGAGAAGGTCGACGACCTCAGCATCCGGATCCTGTTCGACAAGCCGACGCCGTACTGGAGCGATGCCTTCGTGGGCACCGTCGGCATGGTGATCCCGAAACACCTGTTTTCCGCCTATACCGGCGCCAAGTCCCGGGACGCGCCGCAGAACCTCGCGCCGGTGGGCACCGGGCCGTACCGGTTCCTCGAATTCCGGCCCGGCGACATCGTCCGCGGCGAGCGCAACCCGACCTATCACCTGCCCAACCGCCCGTATTTCGACAGCGTCGAGATGAAGGGCGGCGGCGACGCGGTCTCGGCGGCCCGGGCCGTGCTCCAGACCGGCGAGTACGACTACGCCTGGAACCTGCTTGTCGAGGACGAGGTGCTCAAGCGCCTGGAGACCGGCGGCAAGGGCCGGGTCGACGTCGTCTACGGCGGCAAGCTCGAGTTCCTGCTGCTCAACACCACCGACCCGAACGTCGAAGTCGATGGCGAGCGGTCCTCGCTCAAGACCAAGCACCCGGCCTTCTCCGACCCGAAGGTCTGCCACGCGATGAACCTGCTGGTCGATCGCAAGTCGATCCAGGACTACATCTACGGCCGCACCGGCCGGGCCACGGCCAATTCGGTCAACGGCCCGGAGCGCTTCGTCTCGAAGACCACCCGCTACGCGTTCGATCCGGCCAAGGCCAACGCGCTCCTCGACGAGGCCGGCTGGGCGAAGGGCTCCGACGGCATCCGGGCCAAGGACGGCAAGCGCCTGAAGCTGCTGTTCCAGACCTCGATCAACGCCCCGCGCCAGAAGACCCAGGCGATCATCAAGCAGGCGGCGGCCAAGGCCGGCATCGAGATCGAGCTGAAATCGGTCACCGGCTCGGTGTTCTTCTCCTCCGACACCGCCAACCCGGACACGTTCCCGCATTTCTACGCGGACATGGAGATGTACGCGATCAGCATGACCCAGGCCGATCCGTCGACCTGGCTGCTCCAGTACGTCTCGTGGGAGGCCGCCACCAAGGAGAACAAGTGGCAGGGCCGCAACATCGCCCGCTGGCGCAATGCGGATTACGACGCGGCCTATAAAGCCGCCCAGGCCGAGCTCGACCCGGTCAAGCGCGCCGCCCTGCTGATCAAGGCCAACGACCTCGCGGTCTCGGAGAACATCCTGCCGCTGGTCCACCGGGCCGAGGTCTCGGGGGTGTCCGCCACGCTCGTGGCGCCGCGCAGCGGCTGGGACAACGACCTGTCGTTCCTGCCCGAATGGAGCCGGGAGGCCTGAGCGGGAGCCGCGCGCCAAGAATCGAGGCACAACAATGGGCGCCTACATCCTGCGCAGGCTCTTGATCGCGATCCCGAGCCTGCTCGGGATCAGCCTGATCCTGTTCGTCGTCCTGGCGCTCGCGCCGGGCGACCCGTTCGGCGAGCTCGCCGCCAACCCCAACGTACCCCCCGAGGTGCGTGCCGCCCTGCGGCTGAAGTTCGGCCTCGATGACCCGATCTTCACCCGCTACCTGCGCTGGCTCTGGGCCATGCTGCACGGGGATTGGGGTTTTTCGTTCGCCAGCCGGGTGAACGTCGACACGCTGATCCTGCAGCGGCTGCCCACCACCCTGTTCGTGGTCGGCTCCTCGCAGATCCTGGCCCTGCTGGTGGCCGTGCCGGTGGGCCTCTACGCCGCCCGCCGGCCCTACTCGCTGGCCGACCAGGTCGCCAACACCCTGGCCTTCGTGGGCTTCTCGCTGCCGACCTTCTTCACCGGCCTGCTGTTCATCCTGCTGTTCTCGATCAAGCTCGGCTGGCTGCCCTTCGTCTACCAGGCGAACCTCCCCGGCACCGGCCTGGCCTGGGCCTGGGAGAGCGTGCGCCAGGCGATCATGCCGGTGGCGGTGCTGGGCTTCTTCCAGGCCGCCTCCTACACCCGCTACGTGCGCGCCTCGGCGCTGGACGTCGCCCGCCTCGACTACGTCACCACCGCCCGGGCCAAGGGGCTCACCGAGGGCACGGTGACCCGCCGGCACATCGCCCGCAACGCCCTGATCCCGGTGGTGACCCTGGTCGCCCTGCAGATCCCGGCGGTGTTCGGCGGCGCCATCGTCACCGAGCAGATCTTCCGGATCCCCGGCATCGGCTCCCTGCTGATCGACGCGATGCTGGCCAACGACACCCCGGTGGTGATGGCCGTGACCTTCGTGTTCGCCGGCCTCGTCGTCCTGTTCAACCTCGTCGCGGACCTGCTCTATGGCTGGCTCGACCCTCGCATCGCCCTCCGTTGAGGCGCCCCCCCTTCCCCGCGCTCCGGCCTCGCCCGGGCGGGAGACCTGGCGGCGGTTCCGCCGGCACCGGCTGGCGCTGGCGAGCGTCGCCGTGCTGGCGGTGCTGGTCGGCGGCGTGCTGTTCGGCGCCCTGGTCTGGCCGCTCGCCATCGACGACATCGACTTCTCGGCCCAGCTCCAGGGTCCGTCCTGGGCGCATCCGTTCGGCACCGACGATCTCGGCCAGGACCTCCTCGCCCGGATGATCTATGGCGGCCGGATCTCGCTGGCGGTGGGCTTCGCCGCCATGGCGGTGGCGAGCCTGATCGGAATCGTGGTCGGGGCGCTCGCCGGCATGTCGCGCCGGCTGCTCGACCCGGCCCTGATGTGGCTGACCGACCTGTTCCTGTCCCTGCCGCAGCTGCCGTTGCTGCTGCTGGTGATCTACCTGTTCCGCGACAGCCTGAAGGCCGTGTTCGGGGTCCAGGGCGGCGTCTTCCTCATGATCGTCGCGGTGATCGGGGGCCTGCGCTGGATGCCGGTCGCCCGGCTGGTGCGGGCGCAGTTCCTGACGCTCCGCGAGAAGGAGTTCGTCGAGGCGGCCCGCTCGCAGGGGGCCACCACCGGGCACCTCGTGCGCCGCCACATCCTGCCGAACGCGCTCGGGCCGGTGATCGTAGCCGCCTCCATCGAGGTCTCGGCGGCGATCATCGCGGAATCGACCCTCTCGTTCCTCGGCCTCGGCTTCCCCCCGGACATCCCGACCTGGGGCCGGCTGCTGTTCGACGCCAAAGACCATCTCGACGTCGCCCCGCACTGGGCGCTGTTTCCCGGCGGCGCGATTTTTTTGACGGTCCTGTCGATCAACTTCATCGGCGACGGCCTGCGCGACGCCCTCGACCCGCGCCGGGTGTTTTGAAGTGGGGCAGCCTGCCGTGGGATCTTCCACCCGCCCCCCTCATCCTGAGGTGCCCGGCGATCACAGATCGCCGGGCCTCGAAGGAGCCCTCCAGCCGGCCGCGCGATCCCTGGAGGGCTCCTTCGAGGCCTCCGCTGCGCTTCGGCACCTCAGGATGAGGTGGCGGGCAGGAGGCGCGGAGCCGCATGAAACCAAGCTGAGTCAGGAGCCAAGGCCGTGACGGACCCGATCCTGTCGGTGCGCGACCTCACCGCCGCCTTCCGCTCGGACGGGCGATGGCGCGAGGTGGTGCATGGCGTTGCCTTCGACATCGGCCCCCGGGAGACCGTGGCGCTGGTCGGCGAATCCGGCTCCGGCAAGAGCGTCAGCGCGCTGTCGATCATGCGCCTGCTCGCCCGGGACGCGAGCCGCATCGGCGGCAGCGTGCGCTTCGAAGGCCGGGAATTGCTCACCGCCTCCGAGGCCGAGATGCGCCGGGTCCGGGGCGATTCCATCGCCATGATCTTCCAGGAGCCGATGACCTCCCTGAACCCGGTCCTGACCATCGGCTTCCAGATCGCCGAGGCGCTGATCCGGCACCGGGGCCTGTCGCGGTCCGCCGCCGAGGCCGAGGTGGTCCGGCTGCTCGACAAGGTCCGGATCCCGGGCGCCCGGTCGCGGATCCATCAATACCCGCACCTGTTCTCCGGCGGCATGCGCCAGCGGGTGATGATCGCCATGGCGCTGGCCTGCCGGCCCAGGCTGCTGATCGCCGACGAGCCGACCACGGCGCTCGACGTGACCATCCAGGCCCAGATCCTCGACCTGATCAAGAGCCTCCAGGATGAGGAGGGCATGTCGGTCCTGTTCATCACCCACGACATGGGCGTGGTCGCCGAGATCGCCGACCGCACGGTGGTGATGTATCGCGGCCGCGCCGTGGAGGCCGGCCCCACCGCCCGGATTTTCTCCGCGCCCGAGGATCCCTACACCCGGGCGCTGCTCGCCGCCGTGCCGCGGCTCGGCGCCATGGCGGGCCGGGCCCGGCCGATGCGCTTTCCCGTGATCGACCGGGCCACCGGCGTCGCCGAGCCGACGCCCGAGACCCCCGACACCGTCAAGGCCGCCGAGCGCCCGGTCCTGGAGGTCCGCGACCTGACCACCCGGTTCGAGATCCGCTCCGGCCTGTTCGGGCGGGTGACCGGCCGCGTCCACGCGGTGGAGCGGGTCTCGTTCAGCCTCGCGGCCGGGGAGACCCTGGCGCTGGTCGGCGAATCCGGCTGCGGCAAGTCCACCACCGGCCGCTCGATCCTGCGCCTGGTCGAGCCGCTCTCCGGCTCGGTCCTGCTCGACGGCGAGGACATCGCGAGCCTCGATGCCAAGGCCCTGCGCACCCGCCGCCAGCGGATGCAGATGATCTTCCAGGACCCGTTCGCCAGCCTCGATCCGCGGATGAGCGTCGGTGCCGCGGTGGCCGAGCCCCTGCTGATCAACCGCCTCGCCAACCGCCGGGAGGCGCGGGAGCGGGCCGAGGCGCTGCTGACCCGGGTCGGCCTGCCGGCCGAGGCTGCCGGGCGCTTCCCGCACGAATTCTCCGGCGGCCAGCGCCAGCGGATCTGCATCGCCCGGGCGCTGGCGCTGCGCCCCCGCCTGATCGTCGCCGACGAGGCGGTCTCGGCGCTCGATGTCTCGGTGAAGGCGCAGGTGGTCAACCTGATGCTCGACCTGCAGGCCGAGATGGGCCTCGCCTACCTGTTCATCTCCCACGACATGGCCGTGGTCGAGCGGGTGAGCCACCGGGTCGCCGTGATGTATCTCGGCGAGATCGTGGAGATCGGCCCGCGGGCGGCCGTGTTCGGCGACCCGCAGCACCCCTACACGAAGAAGCTGCTCGCCGCCGTCCCGGTCCCCGACCCGGCCCGCCGCCGGGACCGCCACGCCCTGCCGGACGACGAGATCCGCAGTCCGATCCGGGCGCCGGACTACGTCGCGCCGGAGCGGCTCTACCGGGAGGTCTCCCCGGGCCACGTGGTGCAACAATGGGGCGCCGACTGGGAGGCCGCCACGACGCGGGTCGCGGCGGCGTGAGGCCAGGGCATCGTCCCGAAAGGTGGCCTCCGGCTTTCGGAAGACGACGATGCAAATCAAAAAGCCAGCGCATCGTCCTGATTCCGATGCCCAGGACGATGCGCTGGCCGCCTACTTCGCGTCCGCGACGGTGTTCTGAAAGCTGTAGCTGCCGAGCTTCTCGCCGGTGACCTGCACGGCCCCCTCGGTGAGGGTGGTCAGCCGCCGGGAGCGGATCTTCATGGTGCCGGTCAGCCCCGCGAACTTGCCGGTGCCGCCGATCCATTCGCCGGTCCCCTCGGTGGCCGCAGCCAGCGGCTGGACGGGATAGTCCCACTTCTCGAAGACGTGATCGCCGTCGGCATCGACGTAGTCGCAATAGCCGTGATTCTCGAAGGTCTTGGCGTCGTTGTCGACGGTCGGCGCCGAGGTGCAGCGCCCGGCCATGTTGTGCAGGAGCTTGCCGTTCGATTCGTTGACGGCGGTCATCATGTTGATCGTCGCCGAGGCCGTGCGGTTGTTGCCGATCATGACCGGCTTCGGCGCCACCGGCGTGGTCGACGTGTAGGTGACGCGGAACTCGCCCTGCCGGGGCATGTCCTCGGCCAGCGCGGCCGTGGCGCACAGGAGCGTTGCGCAGAGCAGGACCGGCGCCTGCGTGATGATCGACGCGACTGGAGCGTGTTTCCGCTGCATGAGAACCTCCCGTGTGCGGCCCGTTCGTCGGCAGCCGACAGGGCGCCCTCCGAAGGTACATTCGGCCCGAACGAATCATTGTCCGCATGCGAATGCTGCATCCGGATCGAGAAATGTTCAATAGTCACGGCGATGTCTGTGTCGAATATTTATTAATCTGCCGATCTTCAAGTGATCGATCACGCCTCCGGTGCTCGAAAGCACCGCCGGCCCATCTCGACACGATCGGGTCTGGTCTGCCGACGCGGCAGTCGGAGACCGACCGGCCCGAGCCCGGAAGCAGACAGCAGGCGGAGCGCGTCCGAACGCCCCGGCTCAGGCCGTGCACGCCTATCCCTTGGCGACGCACACGGTGATCGCGGAGGCTCCGGCATAGGGGCGGTCGGCCTGCGTGATCGCCTTGGCCGCTGCCTCGCAGGCGTCCTTGGTGTTGAACTCGACGGACCCGATCGCGGAGCCGGATCCGGCCAGCATGATGATGAGCACGTAGACCAATGCATCCGCCCCGGTGCGAGGATGCCGCCGAGGCCATCGAACGCCGCCCGCGCATCCCGTACGGGCGGCTTGTCGGGATCATCAGGCGCAGGGCCGCGATGAACGCCGTCAACCTGCTGATAAGTAGAGGGTTTTGCGAGTCAGATGGCGGAGGGAGCGTCCGCCAATGTTGTCTAAATTATTGTTTTCTGACATGCATTTAGCTCCATAGGTTGGTTTTATACCCACGTTTGCATCCACATCCGTAGCGCGGAACGGCCCGAACGCTTGCGAACTGTGGCGAACGACTCCCCTCCCCTGCGCGGAATGCGCGAGCGGCGTTCGATGGGGTAAGAGACACCCTCGAACCGAGGAGGATGCGTTGGTCTACGTGCTCATCATTATGCTGGCCGGATCGGGCGCGTCGGTCGGATCCGTCGAGTTCAACACCAAGGAAGCCTGCCAAGCGGCAGCCAAGGCGATCGCCGATGCTGGCCGACCTTTCGCTGGTGCCTCCGCGATCACGGTGTGTGCCGCGAAGGGGTGAGCCCCCACGGGATGCGTGAGCTGCGTTCGTGAGGAGTCGCATGCATTTTGCATTCACTTCTAGGTCGGCTTGGTCTCCGGCCGTCCACGCTCGCTCCGAACCGTCTCAACCAAGGTTGGGGCGGGCGTGGATGCCAAGGGGGTAGCGTTTCGCGACCCCCTGATGGTCACCCACCGAGCGGGTACCTCTAAGCTCAACTTAGCCTTCGCCAGCTTGGCGAACCCTCGGCCGACCGAGTCGCCAAGTTTGCGACTTGAACCGACGCGAGCGCCAACTTGGCGCCTGCGTTCGACGCAACCGCAGAATTGCGGCTGCATCCGCTGGTGTCGCCAACTTGGCGACACCTACCGGCACAGCACCGGCATCGGCGGGATCGCCGGCCCGCCTCCGAGCGTGCGCGGGATCGGGCCACGACCCACCGCGATCCGCGTCCGCAGACTCCGGGTGGCGTAGTATTTCGCCCTGCCCCTGTCGTGGGTGCGCCGGCGGACCCGCCTCGTTCTGCACCACCGACAGATTCCAGCCGAGGGTCGCGGCATCGGTGGGCCGCTGTCTGCACGCCGTGGTCAGGTTGTTCATGCGCGTTGTGCATTTCGTGGGTGGCACGGCGGTCCCGCATCGTGTGCTACCATGCCACCGCGATGATGAACGGGCTGATCAGGCGCATGGCTTCCTCCCCAACATCGCGTCCATATTCCCAAGCAGATCGGCGCGTGCCCAAGCGACGGTCATGCCGTACCGGTAGCGATGCTTGATCTCTACCAATCTGAGCAGGCCGCTGTCGCGACTGG
>NZ_JAKSYL010000171.1 GCF_022829515.1 Methylobacterium sp. J-048 | reverse complement strand
CTGGGCGATGGTCTGCATGGCATCGACCGCCTTCCCGACCGCGGCACCGCTGGCCTCGGCGTCCTGCGCCGACTGACGCGCGATCGCCTCGGTCTGGCTGGCGTTCTGGGCGTTCTGCTTCACGTTGGCGGCCATCTCCTCCACGGAGGCCGAGGCCTCTTCGGTGGAGGCGGCCTGCTCGGTCGAGCCCTGCGACAGCTGCTCGGCCGAGGACGACAGCTCCTGCGAGCCGGCCGAGACGTTGCCGGCCGCCGCAGCAGCCTCGGACACCACGGCGCGGAGCTTCTCCAGCATCTGCTCCAGGGCGATGCCTAGCACGTCCTTGTCGGACAGGCGCTTGGCCTCGACGGTCAGGTCGCCCGCCGCGATCGACGTGGCGACGCCGGCGAGCACCTGCAGGTTGTCGGTGGTGGCGCGCAGATTGGCCTGGACCTCGCTGCTGAGGCCGCCGAAATCCTTCGACAGCGCCTTGGTGAAGTCGCCCACCGAGGCGGCGGCCAGCACCTCCGAGATCTCCCGGAAGGCCTGCTCCACGGCCTGGGCGGTGCCCTGGATCCGGCCGACCTCGTCGAGGCGCCCGGTCTCGAACGGCGTCGCCAGGGTCGCCAGGCGGGTGCTGATTGCGGTCACCGGTCTGGCGACGGTGCGGACCAGGACCATGCCGATGGCGACGGCGATCACCAGGTTGGCCACGATGCCGAGCAGGATCATCTGCGTGGCCGTGTCGAAGGCCGCGTTCTGCGCGTCCTGGCGGGTCCGCATCAGATTGTTCTCGACGCCGACCAGGTCGGCGACCTCGGCGCGCAGGCCGTCCATGGCCTCCTTGCCGGCGCCGACGATCTCGGTCTGGCGGGCGGCCTCGCGGGTCTCGGGATTGGCCATGGCGGCGATGCCCTTCTCGGCGACACCGTTATGCCAGGCCTCGGCCTGCTTGCGGATCTTCTCCAGGCGCTCCTGCTGGGCCGGGTTGTCGGAGGTCAGCTCCTTGGCCTGCCGCCAGGCGGTGTTGAACGTCTCCCAGCCCTTCTGGTAGGGCGCCAGGAACTTGGCATCCCCGGACAGCAGGAACCCGCGATAACCGGTTTCCTGGTTGACCATGCCGGACAGGGCGCGGTCGGCGGCGTCGATCACCTTGATGGTGTGGTCGGTCCAGTTCACCGACTGACGGATCTCCGAGGATTTCCAGTAAACGACACCGTTGATGCCGAGGCCGACCAGCAGCATCAGCGCGAAGGACAGGAACAGCTTTCGCGGTATCGAGATGTTGTCGAGTAGGTTCATGGCCTTCGTCCTTGGAAGCGTGGGTCTCGGTCGGGAGCACTATGCGGCTGGCTTGGTCCGGGCGGACCCGGATGCGGATCTGATCGTGGCTGCACCCGGGGGCGCAGGTCGGTTGTCACGAGCGTCGTCCCGGAAACCGGATCCCGGACGATGCCCTGGGGGTTTGATCGGCCTCGTCCCCGCTCAGGCGGCGCGGACGAAGTCGGCGTCGCGGGCGTCGCCGTCGCCCATGTCGATGTCGAAGCCATCCCCCGGAGCCAGGGTCGGCCGGCCCGCACGCCCCTTGCCGCCGGCCTTGCCGCCGATCTTGGCCTTGGCCGGCACGCCCATCCGGGCCGCCGTCGCCCGCAGCTGCGTCGCCGCCGCGCTCACGCCCGCCCCCGCCGCGTCGACGCGGAAATAGGCGATGGTCGCCTGCAGCCGCTCGGCCTGCGTGGCCAGCTCGTCCGAGGTCGCCGAGACCTGCTCGGAGGCGCTGGCATTCTGCTGGGTCACCTTGTCGAGCTGCTGGATCGCCTGGTTGATCTGCGCCGACCCGACATCCTGCTCCCGGCACGCCGCCGAGATCTCTTCCACCAGCAGCGCGGTCTTGCGGATGTCCGGCACCAGCCGCCCGAGCATCTCGCCCGCCTGCTGGGCCGCCTTCACCGTATCCGCCGACAGCGTGCCGATCTCGGCCGCGGCCGCCTGGCTGCGCTCGGCGAGCTTCCTCACCTCGGACGCCACCACCGCGAAACCGCGGCCGTGCTCGCCGGCACGCGCCGCCTCGACGGCGGCGTTCAAGGCCAGCAGGTCGGTCTGGCGGGCGATCTCCTGCACGATGGTGATCTTCTGGGCGATGGTCTGCATGGCATCGACCGCCTTCCCGACCGCGGCACCGCTGGCCTCGGCGTCCTGGGCCGACTGACGCGCGATCGCCTCGGTCTGGCTGGCGTTCTGGGCGTTCTGCTTCACGTTGGCGGCCATCTCCTCCACGGAGGCCGAGGCCTCTTCGGTGGAGGCGGCCTGCTCGGTCGAGCCCTGGGACAGCTGCTCGGCCGAGGACGACAGCTCCTGCGAGCCCGCCGAGACGTTGGTGGTGGCGGCGATGACCTGGATCACGACCTCGCGCAGCTTCAGGTTCATCGCCTGGACGGCGCGCAGCAGATCGGTGATCTCGTCGCGGCCGAACGCGGCCACGTCCCGGGTCAGGTCGCCCTGGGCGACGGAGGTCGCGGCATCGACCGCCCGCTGCAGGCCCCGGGAGATCGAGAGCGACAGCCAGACGGCCATGGCGAACCCGATCGCCACAGCACCGGCGATGACGCTGATGAGCATCAGGCGCATGGATTCATAGGCGGCCTGGGTGTCGCGGACATAGGTCTGGGCGGTGCTCTCCTCGTGGGCGCGCAGCTTGGCGGCCTCCTCGGCGACCGCCAACCGCGCCTGGGTGAACGGCCCGACGAGGAGCTGCAGCGCCTTGGCGTCGGTGTTGGCGAGGCCGAGTTCGAAGACCCGCTCGCCGATCGGCTCCCAGGCCTTGACCGCCGCCGTGACCGCCTTGACGCCGTCGAGGAAGCCGCCGGCGCGGCCGGCCTCGGTGAGCCGGGCGATATCCTGATCGAGCTGGCGGCGATGCTCACGATACTCGGTGGCGAACTTCGCGAGCAGCGCATCGTCGCTGATCATCACCTCGCGGTAGACCTCGGCGAGGAGGCGCGTCAGCCGCAATTCGATCGCGTCGATGAAGCGGCGGTCCTCCACCGACAGGTCGGGGCGGGAGGCCAGCTCCTCGATCCGGGTCATCACGGTCGCGTAGGCGACCTGCTGCTCACCGCCCGCGAGGGCGATGGCATTGTTGTTGCCGTTCTTGATGGAGAGATCCAAACCCTTGGTGGCGGCCTCGGACAGCCGGCTCCAGCTGTCGCTCAGGGGCTGGATCCGCCCGCGCTCATCCGGCGTGGTCCGGTCCGAGAACTCCTTCAGGAGCGCCCGGAACCGGCCGTCCTGGGCCCTGAAGTCGGCTGCGAGCTGCGCACGGCCGGCATCGCCCGGCTCCAGCATCGTGCGGTTGAAGGTGCGCGCGGCATCGATCGCCATGGTCTCGAAGCGCAGCGCGCGCTGGACCTGCGCGAACGGACCGGACGCGAAGCCCTGCATCCGCTCGTTCGAGGCGCCGAGGCCGGCGATGGCGAAGTAGCCGGCCCCGCCCAGGAGGACGAGGATCAGGCCGAAGCTCAGAGCCAGCTTGGCTCGGATCGTGAAACGCATGGGTGTGACCTCCTCGACGGGTCCGGGTCGATCTGGGCCGCGCGGGGCGAGGCCCGCGCGGGACGCGAAGCCGCTCAGGCGACGCGGACGAAGTCGGCGTCGCGGGCGTCGCCGTCGCCCATGTCGAGGTCGAAGCCGCTTCCCGAAGCCAGGGTCGCCCGGCCGGCGCGCACCTTGCCGGCCTTGCCGCCGACCTTGGCCTTGGCCGGCACGCCCATCCGGGCCGCCGTGGCGCGCAACTGCGTCGCCGCCTCG
>NZ_JAKSYL010000165.1 GCF_022829515.1 Methylobacterium sp. J-048 | reverse complement strand
ACGACCCCAGTCGGAACAAAAGATATAGCTGGAAGATAGGGATTTAGGGCCGCATAGCGCTCAAAATACAACTGTGCGTAACTGGGATTGTCACCCCAATCGTGAAACACAGCGGCCTGGTTGTTGACAGGGTCCTGCCGTAGCCCCCGAGCGACGCAGGCAGGCGTTGGACGGCATCCGGGAGAAGTACGACCTCTCGGAACGTCACGCCTGCCGGATCGTCGGCCAGCATCGGGGCACGCAGCGCTACGTGTCCACGTTGCCGGCCGACGAGGATGCGCTGACCCGTGCCATCATCGCCTCGGCGTCCGAGTATGGGCGCTACGGCTACCGCCGCGTCACCGCGCTGCTGCAGGCAGCAGGATGGCAGGTGGGTAAGGATCGGGTTCAGCGCATCTGGCGTCGCGAGGGGCTCAAGGTCCCGCAAAAGCACCGACCACGCAGTCGCCTGTGGCTGAACGATGGATCCTGCGTGCGGCTGCGCCCGCTCCATCGCAACCACGTCTGGAGTTTTGACTTCGTCCAGGCCCGGACCCACGACGGACGCTCGCTCCGGATCCTGACGCTGATCGACGAGCATAGCCGGGCTTGTCTGGCGCTGAAGGTGGCGCGACGCATCAACAGCGCGGGCGTGATCGAGGCGCTGGCGGAGGCGATGTGCCTACACGGCATCCCGGAACACATCCGCTGCGACAATGGCCCCGAGATGATCTCGAAGGCGCTGCGCAAATGGGTCGCCAAAACTGGCTCACAGATCCAGTACATCGCACCAGGATCGCCGTGGGAGAACGGGTATTGTGAGAGCTTCAACGGCAAGCTTCGTGACGAGTGCCTGCGCCAGGAGATCTTCTACTCGTTAAAGGAGGCGCAGACCGTGATCGGTCTGTGGCAAAACACCTACAACCGCGTCCGACCGCATTCGTCGCTGGGCTATCGGCCGCCCCCCCCCGTCAGCTACCCGGATCTGGCCTTCCGGCTACCCATGGCTGCCACCATGCAGTAGCCTCTCAATCGGCTCGGTCCAAAATACCGGTCAGGTCACAGCACCGCTGACGACAATGCCACCTTCGAGGTCACGGCCCAGTTCACCAGCAAGGCCGCCGTCAGCGGCCTCGCGGCGCAGACCATCACCATCCGCTCCAAGGTGGAGGCACATGTCGCCTTTACGGAGGTGGCGTTGGTAGTGCCGTCTCGCTTCGACGTGGACCCTTCTTCCGAGGCGGCGATGACACGGATTGCCCAAGGCTTCGCCGAGTCCGCGATGCGAGACGACGGTCATGTTTACATGTCCGTGGTGCCCTATAGTCAAAACGTCAACGTCTACGACGCCAAGCGTCCCAACCGCCCTCGTAACTGGGCACGGGCGGATGCGCTTAAGCCGGAGGAATTGGAGGACTGGAATTTCTTCGATGAAACCGGCATCAAAGATTTGGCATCGCCTGATACGCCCGATGCCTTGGGCAAGCGCTTCTGCCCGCTCCGCGGCCTCAATCTCGGTGAAAACTATTTTTGGGATCACGCACCTGCGGGCCATTTCTACATCAGTTATTGGGTATGGGAGAAAAGCGCCGTCCCTCCTGGCTATGATTTTCCATGGAAGGATTGGTTCTCAAAACCAAGACCTACCAACGATGATTTTGGATGCGATGAAAAAACCAGACAAGAAGCAATAAATCTAGGACAAGAAGATTGCAAGCGGAGCGATGAAGAGCTAGATTTTTTTAGAGAAATTAAAACAATGATTGCCAACAAAGGATGCCCCGCCACTCCGGTATTGCCGCTCCAAAACCGTCTTGAGGACATAACGAGCGAATTGATTCTTCTCAAGAAGCAGCACATATTTTATAAAGGACTTACAGCAGGAAACCTCAATTTCGGTTTCGCGCTCGGCTGGGGAGCGATGACGCTTGCGCCCGCCTTCCGAGGCAGCGACGGCTGGGGCGGTGATCCCCAGGTGCCGCGCGATTTCGATTCCGGCAATGGCGAGCACCAGAAAGCCATCGTGATGCTGATGAAGACTGAGATGGATTCATTTTTCTCAGATTCCGATGCGAGCACCGCCGTGCCCGGAAACATATCGGCCACCACGGACCACACGCCGAATGACATGCCCAAGCGATACAAGGCATTGTGCGACAGCCTTCGCGCATCCGGGCATCGGATCCGGGTGTTCCTGCTCGTTGCGGGGGGGCAAAGTGAGAATCTGGGACTGTCGAACACTAAGTCGTTCGACGAGGGCGGCCGCAAAGGGTTCCAGTTTTGCGCCGAGAAGCCGTCTGACATCAGCTCTTATAACAGCGATGCCTTCAATGATGTGGAAGGCGCAATGACGAGTCGGTTGGGCGAGATCGCCGGCGAGCTCAAGCAGCGCGGCAGCTTCGTCCGCCTCATGCAGTGACGAGAGCCTGTTGGACCGGCCTGTCCCATCCTCGGCCTCATCCTGAGCGGAGCCCTCGAAGGATGAGACCGAGATCAGGATATCCGTCCGTCAGAATCGTCATTCGAGGGAGCGCGCGCAGCGCATCCGGTCTGCGTCACAGCGGATGCCGGACCAGGAGCAACCAGCCGGCTACGGCCATATAGGTGCCGTAGGGGAGTTGGCGCGGGACGCGGTCGCGCGGCCGGCCCAGCATCGCCGCGAAGGTCGCTGCCAGCGCCAGGCCGGCCGCGAGCTGCGTGAGCGGCAGCAGCGCCCGCCATCCGAGCCAAGCCCCCAGGGCGGCCATGAGCTTGAGGTCGCCCGCGCCGATCCCGGTTCTGCCGAAGACCAGCCGGTAGGCGCGCGCGAGCAGCCACAGGCTGCCATAGCCGACGATGGCCCCGAGGAGCGCCGCGCCCGGCGGAACGAAGAGCCCGGTCAGATTGACCAGAAGGCCCGATCCCAGCAGCGGCAGGACGAGAATGTCCGGCAGGAGGTGATGATCCCAGTCGATGAAGGCCAGGGTGATCAGGACCGCTGTGGCCGCGAGGGCCGCGAACAGGCTGACACCGAGCCCGAAACGCGCGGCCAACAGGGCGAAGGCCACGCCGCAAACCAGTTGTACGAACGGTCGGCGCCAGCGCACTCGCCGATCCGCTCGCTCCGGATCAGCGTGCGAGGCTCTCGCCGAGGTGGAGACCGGTTCGTGCCCCCGTGTCGGGGCAGCGGTTTGAACGGAGACCAGGGCTCCCCTGTCCCGGACCGCGCGCCAGGATGGGCCGTGCGGCCACAGGCTGTCGCCTCCGGCCGCGGGCGAATCGGGCCCAGAGAGATCGCGACCGCCTCGCGACGGACTATCTTCGACATCCGCCTCCCAAGCCCGCTTCATCGCCGCGGGAAGCTGCACGATCACCCTGTCGACGAACCTGCCGGCCAGAAGGCCCGCGGTCAGGCTTGCAAAGATCGTGATCGCAGGGGCGAACCAGACGGCAAGCATCATCGAAGTCAGGCCGACCATTTCTGGAGTGTCCGTTTGCTGAGGGATCAGGGGCTAGATTTAAGATCGGCTTATCAACGCCGATGCTTAATCAGCACCAGCAGGCTGATCGGCCCCCACAGGGTGGTCCAAGTGTAAAATTAGTGCACGATAGGCCGCTCCACCACGGTTAGCTTGGCCGTCGGAGCTGGCCCGGCGAGCGCAGCCGGTCAAGCGGTGTAGGCTGGCATGAACACCTCTGGTGTCGGCGGCCGGTATCCCAGTGAGGCGTGCGGGCGTACGGTGTTGTCGTGGCATCTCCAGCTTTCGATCACGATCTGCGCCTCCTTGAGTGTGTAGAAGATCTCGCCGTTAAGCAGTTCGTCGCGAAGCCGCGCGTTGAAGCTTTCGACGTATCCATTCTCCCACGGTGAGCCTGGAGCGATGTAAGCCGTCTTGGCTCCGACGCCGGTGATCCAAGCTTGGACAGCCTTCGCGACGAACTCCGGCCCGTTATCCGAACGGATATGGCCCGGCACGCCCCGCAGGATGAACAGGTCCGAGAGCACGTCGATCACGTCGACCGCCTTGAGCTTGCGGGCGACCCGGATCGCCAAGCATTCATGTGTGAACTCGTCGATGACGTTGAGCATCCGGAACTTACTTCCATCATGCGTGCGCGCCTCGACGAAGTCATACGACCAAACGTGATTGCGGTATTCCGGGCGAAGACGGATACAGGAGCCGTCGTTGTCCCAGATCCGCCCTCGCTTAGGCTGCTTGCCCGGGACCTTCAGGCCCTCACGCCGCCAGATCCGCTCATCCTGAGCTTGTCGAAGGATCGACGCGCTTGTCGTTGACGAACCACCCGGCCGCCTTCAGCAAGGCGCTGATCTTCCGGTAGCCGTAGCGACCGTACCGCTCGGCTAGAGCGATGAGATCGGCCGTCAACGCTTCTTCGTCGTCGCGCCCCCGCGGTACCTTGCGCTGTGTCAATCTTTCGACAGGCTCAGGATGAGGGATGCTGACCGAGCGCTCGGCAGGCGCGACGCTCGGAGACGTTCATCCTCAGCATGATGTGCTCGACACAGGCGCGTCGGCGCGCGGAGCTCAGAAGTTTCCCCGGGACGCCTCCTGCAAGATCAGCTTGTCGAGCGTCAGGTCTGCGATCGCCCGCCTGAGACGCTGGTTCTCCGTCTCAAGATCCTTTATCCGCTTGACTTGATCTGATTTTAGACTGCCGTACTCCTTGCGCCAGCGATAGTACGTCACCTCGGTCACGCCAATCGACCTGATCGATGCGGCGACGCTCTGTCCTTGTGAGACCAGTACGTCGACCTGACGCAGCTTACTCACGATCTCCTCGGGCTTCGATCGTTGGGCCATCGGTTCCGTCCTCTGTCGGCTCAAAAGCCATACTTCAGGGCGGACCACTCCCAAGGGGGCAGATCAGTGCGAAAGTAATAGAAGATGCCCCGGCGCTGGACCCGATCCACCATCGATCTCATGGCTTCGTAGCACTCCTTCGTAGCACTCCTTCGTAGCAGGAGCGCGCTCAGGAGCCCACGACACCAAAAAGATATAGCTATTGCAGGTGCTTAGGGGCCGAATGGCGGAGAGGGGGGGGATTCGCCGCCGTACGCCCGAGCCCGTTGCAAATAAAAGGCTTTTGCTCGCTCCAAGTTCGCACTTCGTAGCAACGTTTCGTGGCACACGTCAAACTGTGAGAACGGGTTCGACAGCGCGCGATCACCCTTCAGCAAGGCCATCGGATGCCAATATGCGACGAACAGTCCTGCCGAATTACAGTGGTGTTGCCTGTGAAGAAAATCTCAGCATTGAAGATACCTGGGCGCCGATAAGCGGACCTTCGGCTTTGCGTCCATCCTAGTCATTCGAGAAGCTTTAGCCGCTCCTCAGTAGCGGATATTCATCATGCCGGCTGTGATGCTCGCTCATTAGCGTAAGGATGGATGGAGAATCATCGGCCATCGGCCTGAAAGGGCAGAACAAAGTGCGTCGATCTGTAATCGCGGCCATACCGCGGCCTGAACCACTGGCTCCGCGGCTGTAGGTATGAAGTTGGTAATTTTACGACCTTGGACGGGGGGAGGCATAAGCTCGAGGCTTCACATCCTCCGAACGGATGACGCGCCTCCCTTCGACTCCCGATACCTCTGCCATCGGGGGCTTCGCAGAGGGACTTCTAATGCGCTACATTCTGATGCCCGTCCTGCTCATCGCTACAGCTACTGCGCCGCGCGCGGACGATCTAGCAGACCTGCCGGAATTGGCCTGTGCGCTGGCCTCGACGCCGTTGGAGCTTCAGCAGATCGGATGCCCAGGCTATACCTCGTTGAGTACTGCACAGCCGCCAGAAAAAGCGGTTCGATTTGAGCAATCGGGTGAGACATCTAACGATTGATCCACCCACCTTTACACGCGGTCACTACCTAACTTTGGGGCCGCTGCAGAGGAGCAAATTACATGTCCGACGAAGGGCCGCCTCTTTTATTTGTTGCGCTATGGGGTGCGTTCGCCCTGCTGATGCTGCTTGGCCAGAGGCAGCTCATCGAGCGGGGTTCCCACATTGCCATGTCTTATCAGACCGTTGAAAGCAGTGATCCAATCGCAATCGCTGCACTCGACTGATAATCGATCGGACCAAGATCTCTGACGAATATCTGTCTTGCGCAGCCCATACAGAGATTTCGATACAAAGGGCAAGCCCGACCGGCGCGCAGACGATCTGAGGGACTTGCCGAAATTCGCGTGCTCACAAGCATCGACACCGCTGGATCGCAAGCAGCTTGGCTGCCCAGATCCGACTCCTGCAGCGGCGTCCCAGCACCCGGATTAAAACTGTACGGTTCGAGTGCTGCAGACGGTACGCTGCGAGATTAATCTAGATCACAGCGGTCGGCATTGCGCTTCAAAGCAGCGGGTTGCCATGCGCCGCTACGGCGCTGACCAGTTCGGAGCGGCGGTGCGTCCCTGTTTTTGCAAACAGGGACGCAAGATGCGTTTTTACGGTCGCAACCCCCACGCCCAGGGAGCTTGCTATCTCAGCGACCGAACCGAGCGCGACCGCCGCCTGTAAGACCCGGGCCTCACTTGCCGTCAAGCCATGGAGCTTGGCCAGCACTTCAATACCAGATGTGATTGGCACCTCGGTTTTGCGAACGAACACGGCTGCTTGCGCCCGGTCGCCGAGACTACCCGTTTGACGAGCACCGGAAGACAGCGGCAGGACGTGCACGAGATACCGCTCTCTCTGTTTATTCGTCAGAACAATTGAGGGAGGACAAGCTTTCATCGCGTGATCGTCCCCGGTGCCGGACAAGGCGTAAGCCGCTCGAAGTGTCTTATCAGCAGTACGGTCTGATGCGGCGAGGACGCCTTCGCGCCGACCGAGCATGTCCCCCTGTTTCAAAAGAGCGAGCCCTGTCGCGTTGGCAAGTTCGAGTTTGCCAGCAGCATCAACTAAAAAAACTGCCGCCGTCACAAGATCGAGCACTGCTTCCAACGACACACATTTCGATCGAATTCCATCAAACTCTCGGCCGATCATCACAGCCCGCTGCAGATGTGGGGCGAGCAGTTCCATCTTCCGCCTCATCTCGTCGTCGACAAACCCTTGCGCTCGGCTGCGACGGACGGAGAAGGCCGCAACGCCTAAGGCAAAGCGATGGAGATTGACGCCGATCACATCGATGAAGCCCTGTGGGGCTACCCACTCTTGATAGAACTGAGTCTGCGCAAAATCTTCATGCGGAATGATGTCCCCGCCGCTAAAAACGACCCCAGTCGGAACAAAAGATATAGCTGGAAAATAGGGATTTAGGGCCGCATAGCGCTCAAAATACAACTGTACGTAACTGGGATTGTCACCCCAATCGTGAAACACAGCGGCCTGGTTGTTGACAGGGTCCTGCCAGAACAGATTTGCAGCTATCCCGCCTAAAAATATAGTGGCGAGTTGCAGCGCTTCCGGCCAACGCTCCGAGTCGAGCGCTGCATCATACACCGCACTGAGGATTTGTGAGAGCTGCTCAGCCTCCGTGGTACCGCGAAGCACGACAAGATTTGTTTGCAGCTTTTGTGTAACAGGCCTGTCTTCAAGGGCCTTGCCCGAAAATCCAGGCGATCCTTGAGACGATTCAGGTTTCGTCACCTCGAATCCTCGCGCGCTGGTATTACAGGCGGCCAACATTGGCTGGCCCTGATTCGATGCACGTCTGAATGTAGCATATCATCCATTCGGGTGAGGTCGAATGCCTCATAAAATACGAGTGTGGCCGGCAGATGCGAGCGCGTCCGGTCGATCGTCCCGCAGCAGCGGAGAATCTCCTCCGATCGGTAGCTCGACGCTAAAGGCTAAACGACAGGTAGGCACGTGGAAACAGAGCGACGGTTTTTCCTGGGTGGACTGGCCTTCGGCGTGGGCGCCGTCGCAGCGGGTCAAGCGTTCGGAGTTGACGGTGACGGTCGAGCAGCCGGTAAGGAGGCTTGGTCCTCACAGACCTTCGTTCATACTATCCCGCGCAAACCCGGCGCAGCTCAGCCCTTCACCGGGCGGCTCGACGGCGGGACCATCAAGGCGACTTCGGGTGGTTGGGCGCGTGATCTCACCGCCAATCAACTGCCAATCGCGACCGGCATTGCGGGCGCCCACCTGTTCCTCAATCCCGGCGGCGTCCGCGAGATGCATTGGCATTCGTCGGCTGAGTGGGCTTACGTGATTGGCGGCCATTGTCAGGTGACGGTTCTGGATCCTGACGGCGGCTTGGAGGTCGTGAATTTTGGGCCTGGCGACACCTGGTCTTTTCCGGCTGGCCATGCTCACGCGATCCAAACCCTGGGCGATGTGCCCTGTCACGCGATCCTGGCGTTCGACGACGGTCTCTACGGTGATCACGGAACCTTCGGCTTGAGCGACTGGCTCAGCCGGCTCGACCACTCGATCCTACGGGCAGCGTTTGATTTGAGCGACGCCGTGACCCGCGATCTGCCGGAGGCTGAAGTTTACATCGCGCAAGGTCCAGTGATCCCATTGGATGGAGATGTCGCCCGCGGCGAGCGACGCTTGAACGCTGCAAGCTCGCACCGGTTCGCGCTCGCGCAGGCTCAGCCGTTGATCGAATGCTCCGCCGGCACACTGCGCATTGCTCCGGCCAAGGCGTTCCCGATCTCGACGACGATGACGGGTTTCAGCGAGACGTTGCTTCCGGGCGCCCTGCACGCACCGCACTGGCATCCAAGCGCGAACGAGTGGCACTTTCTACTCGAAGGCCGGACGCGCGTGACGGTGTTCGAGCCCGAGAAGCGCTTGGCAACGGCGGATTTGAAGCCTGGCGACTGCGCTTACCTGCCGCGAGCCGCCGCACACATGATCGAGAACATCGGTGAAGAGCCGTGCACCTTTGTCGGCGTTCACGACAATCCCTTGCACCAGGAGTGCTCGCTATCGCAGTGGATGACCTTGGCACCCCGCCAGGTTATCGCATCGAATCTAGGATTGCAGGAAGATGACCTGGCTTGCCTACCGAAAGAGCCGATCGTTTTCACACGATCGGTTTGACCATGTCAGCACCGTATAGCACCTTCGTAATCATAGCCATCATTCTATTTGCTGCGCCGGGGAGGCTTGATGCGCGGATTGCGATAAAGCAGCCTCAAAAAGCAGCGGATTTGCAAACGCTGGACACGCCTCCGGCTCCGGACGTTATCGTCCTGGAACTAGCCGACGATTGGGGAATGGTGAGCATCGATCCTAAACTCTTGACCTCGGTACAGTCGAGCGGACCAGGAGCGGATCATTCATGTATTGTCATTTGGCGCGACGGGCAAGCCATCGTACGGGGGAACGTTCGCACGACAAGAGATCGACTGGGTCTTACTCCATTACGATAAGAGCGACGCATGCATCGTATGCAATCTGTCGGTTCGTTGGAATTCCAGGTTCCGTGCGGATCAAATTCGCTGGTTCGTTGGGTCGTAGCAGGATGTCCGCGTCCTGCAAACCTTTGTCATAACGCGGTCAGACAGCCTTCGGCTACTACGCCACGCCAGATCTCCGTCGCGCTCAGGACCGGACGTTCACTTCGCGCCCAACTCTGCCATTTGAAGATTCTCGCCGACTTCTCCGAAGCGGACGTTGGCCAAGACCGGGTTGCAGGTCCGCGCAAGCCACTTCAGGCCCCCGGCTTCGATCAAACAATCGCCCCCGTCGAGGATCTTGCCTGCAGCGGCCGAGCCATTGATGCTGCGCCGCAGCGGATGGCCTGCGATGGGAGTGACCCTTGGAAACAATCGGCCGCGACCTGCTCGAGATGCAGCGCCTCCCCCTCGCTGCATCTCATGTTGCAGCCTTGCGGGCTTCACCCCGGTGGATGCCCAAAGGAGGCGTTGGGGCCGTGCTCTCCCCAGGGCGTGCCAGCGCGCGGAGGCGACGCTGTCCTCACACACCCCGTACGCGAGGCGGGCGTTGGCGATGGCCGCCTGGCCACGGACGCGGTCGCGTTCGTCTGCATTGCTGCCCCTTCGCCAGCCGGCGATCCACCTCGATGTCGACGCGGCTGAAGAAGAACGAGGCGACGCTCTCCACCCCGGCGAGGCTTTCGCCGGCGGCCCCCGCGGGTGACCGTCAGGTGCGGGTTCAGCCGCGAATGTCACCGTGAAAGGTCGCGAAGGAGGACAGCACCTTCTCGGCGATAGCGTCATCGACCGCGACGGAGACCCTGACCTTGCCGGCGAGGGCGGGTTCGCCCTCGGTCCCGGCCTTCAGGTGCCCGTTTTCGACATCCGCCCGCGCCGCCTCGGTCCCGGCCGTGTTCTCGTCCGAGGCAGGACCGACCTGCACCGCATTCCGATCAAGGCCGTGATCCTGCACGATGTGCTCGACGGCCATCTCCGCATCCCGGCGGGATTTGAAATCAGCTGAGATCGTCCTGGACATGTCGTCTCCGGTTTATTGCCGATGGGTCCGGAAGGATCGCGAAATATCATTCGGGATCGACTTCCATCGTCTTGGGCAAAGGGCCGGCGCGCGGGACCGTTCCGGTGGCGAACCGTGAATACGGACGCGACGGTGGAATTCCCGATGCCTTCAAAAGCTGCATCAACCACCGTGCTTCAGGTCGCAGCACGCTCCCACCCTGGGCGTCCGTTACGCCCCGTCTGAACACCTGCCGGTCAGAGCTCCTCCTCCTTGTCCCGCCGATCTGGAGCTCCCTGTCCGTCCCATGCACGGCGATTGGATGGGGTCAGCCTTCGACGAAGCTGGCCCTGCTCCGGTCCAGCGACCCTCCGGCCCAAGTCCCGAGGGATTATTCGGATCTGGGGGCGACGGCAGGAGATTGCGGCTGGGATGGCCCGGGATGCACCGTCATGGACGGAGGCTGGTCCGAGAGCTGCTGACGCACCTCGGCGAGCTTGGCCTGGGCCACGGCAAGCTCCTGCCGGGTCGTCCCGATCCGGTCCTCAAGGGCGGCCATCTCCTTGTTCCGGGTGGCCAGCGTCTCGGTCAGGGTCGCCAACTGCGCCTGGGCGTCGGCCTGCCTCTTCTGCAGCGCTTCCACCGCCGAGGTCGCGCCGTCGCGGTCGGAAGCCAGCTTCTGGACGGCCTGCTCAGCCTGGCTCCGTTCGGAGATCACACGGTCCCGCTCGGACTGCGCCGTGGCCAGTTCCTTCTGCGTCGCAGCCAACCCATCCTTGGCTTGCTGCACCTGCTGGCCAGCCTGCGAGACGTCGCTCGCCAGCTTCTCACGATTGGCGGTCAGACCGTCGACGGCCCGCTCCAGTTCGGCCTTCTGCCTCGTCGCCTGCTCGGTCGCGGCGCGGGCATCGGCGAGATCTTTCTGAGCGCCGGCCGAGCCATCGCGCGCCTTCTGCTGGCTCTCCTCGGCCTTCGCGAGGTCGGCGGTCTTGGCGGTCGCCTCCTGGGACATGGCGGCGATGTCGGACCGCAGCTTCGCCTCTTGCTGGCGCGTCTCCTCCAGCCGGCGCCCGACGTCGGCCAGTTCCTTGGTCCTTGCAGTCGCCGCGTGCTCGGCGGCCGTGGTGGCCTCCTTCATCGGCGCGAGCTTCTGCTCCGCCAGGGTAACCTGGGCCTGCAGCCCGGTGAGCTTGGTCGTCTCGGCCTCCGCGGTGGCCTTCGCCTCGCCGGCCTTGCGCTCGGCCGCCTGCTGTTCCGTCGCCAGGCTCTCGGCTCTCGCCTTGGCCTGTTCCCCGGCCTGTGTGATGTCCCGCTCCTGCTGCTGGGCCGATGCGATCCTCTCCTTGAGCCCGTCGAGGGTTCCCGCAGCCGCCCGCTGCTGATCGAGGTCCGATTGCAGAGCGACCTGCCGTGTCTCCAGGTCCTGGATGTGGTGATCCCGCGCCGTCCTCTGCCTCGCACCGGCGATGGAGGCGACGACGAGCCAGACCAGGAGGACCGCCGCCACGACGGCGAGGCTGAACGGCAGGGGCCTGCGGAGTTCGGAACGGTAGTCGATGGCCATGGCGGTCTCGCGGGCGTTGGAGGAACGGATCAGAACGACGTGTTAGCCTCGCCAGGGGTAGGTTCGGCACCGGCGGCCCCCGGCTCGGGGGTGGGACTGCTCGATGCGAGTTCGGCACGATCAGTCCTGACGAGGGAACCGATCATACCGAGGAGGGCGCGGTGCTCGGGGGAGCCGTCCGCCGCAGCAAGGAAAGCTGCGAGCTCGATGCGGGACGGCCTCCCGCCGGATGGCCCGTTCGGTTCATGCAAGACGTACACGTCGGCAGGGTCACCGCCGCGGCATAGGTACCAGCGGTCGTCGTTGGACCCGTCGTGGATCAGCGTGCGAATGGGTGGCATCGAGGGTCCCCATCGTCTCGTCCCCGGTCGGGGACCACGCCTATCGTAAGCCTAACCCCGGACGGCAACAGTTCAGCGACGGCCGTGGATCACCATCGCAAGCAGGTATCCAATGGCTCCGGCCATGGCCGCCAGCATCAGCGGGGACTCCTTCGCATACTGTGCGACAGCATCTCCACCCTGGCGGTAGGCACGCTCGGCCTCGGGAAGGGCGTCCCGGCCCCTGTTGATCGCCTTGTCGGCGAGGTCGCTTGCCTGTCCAGCAACGTCGCGCACGGCGTCCTTGGCCTGTCCGTACAAGTTCTCGACGGTCCCCTTCGCCTCGTTGGCCGTGCCCTTGGCCTGGGTCTCGCGGTCGCCCGTGACGTCACCGACGGCGCCCTGGACCTTGCCGCCGAGTTCCTTGGCGGCGCCGGTGATGCGGTTCTCGTCCATTGGTCAATTTCCATTCGGTTCAAGGTTGAGCTGGCCCGCTGCGAAACGCGTTTCGAGCCGATGCGAGGCACTGACTAATCCTTCGACGCAGCCTTCCCGGGTCGCGCCTTCATCGAGCTTTGGTTGGCTTTCTCCGCCCGGTCGTCGGCCTTCGAGGCGTGCTCGGCGGCCTTCTCCTCGTTGCCGGCGTCGATGTGTCGAGCGGCCTTCCGGTGTGACTTCGCCGCAGCCTCATGGTGTTCGGCGGCCTTGGCGTGCGCGTTTCCGGACATCTGTCCCTCCCGTGACGGGGATTTACGTGCCCCGGTGCGAACGTGGTGGCCGGTCGGTTCCGATCCTCGACACTGGTGGGATCGACCGGGGGTTCATCACGCCGGCATGCCGGCGACCGTAGACGGTAGCCTGCCGTCGGGGGTGTAGCGGTCCACCGCGGACGGCAGCTCGCGCGAGAGCCTGGACAGAAGGTCGTCGTGCGAAAGGCCGGTCTGCCGCGACAGCGTATCGAGGACGTCGGAACCGATGGCCGACCTCAGGTGGTCGGGCTTCATCTCGGCGTTCGGACCATGGTTCACCCAAGAATCGGCGGCCTCGCCGTGGCCGTTCTCGCGAAAGCGCTCGACGAGCTGGCCGAGGCCGCCACTGAGCAGGCCATCGGCACCAGCACCCCCGAGTGCGCCTCCGAGATTACCCAGCAGGCCGCCGAGACCACCCTGTCCCGCGATCCCGCCCTGTCCGGCGGGCGCACCTGGGGTTGTGGGACCACCGTGGCCGGCTCCGCCGAGCATCTCCTGGATATTATCCCGGTTCTGGAAGCCCGTCACGGCCAACAGGCCGAGCAGCGCCGTCATAGAGGGGAAGCCGTCACTCATTGGGTGTCTCCGTTCCGGTGAGAGGGGTCGTCGTACCGATCAGCAATCGTCGTCGCCGGGCTTCACCACCTTGCCCTCGGGCGGCTTCGCCTCGTTGGCGGAGGGCGTCGCATTCGAGCCGACGTTGTTCATCGCCCCGACCGTCCCGGGGGACTCTGCCTTGGCACCGGGCGAGACCTTCCCGGTCGCGTTCCCATCGATCTTCGAGGAAGCGTCCGCCGAGCCCTTCTGGCCAGTGCTGTTCGTGGTCGTTCCGACCGCACATGGCTTCGCCGAGGCGAGGCCAACGCCAAGAAGCGTCATCGTCGTCGCGACGGTCAGGTTGGTGAGGATCTTCATGGTGTTTCCTTCGGGATGGGGGGTGGACCGGGCAGGCGAGCGACCACTACCGCGAGGGAACGGACTGTTCGGAAGCCGTCTCGACGTAGTCGGCGATGGCCGCGCGGCAGCCTGGCGAGACCTCCCGGGCGTTCCTGCGGAAGCAGGCGACGACCTCGGGTCCGTTCAGGTCGAGGCCGTTGCAGAGACGGGCATAGTCGGCCGAGCAGAAGGGTTTCAGCGACGCCCTGGAACCGGTCTTCTCAAGAGCCTGCGCGCCGAGCGGGAGGCATGACGATGCGACGGCCGCGAACACGACGAGGTGGCGGAGCTTGGTCACGGCAACGGGGCTTTCGCGAAAGGTGGACGTGGGATCGTACGGAACCGGGACCGGCTCGAACCGGTCCCGGACTTCAGCGTTTCAGAGCGGCTTGCGCGGGGTGGTTTCCGTCGTGGTCCCGGTGGTGCCGGTACGGCTTACCGTTCCGCGACCGTCCTCGACCTCGACCTCGGTGTGACGGACCTTGTCGGTCACGGTCTCCACCCGCTGGGCCGCATCCTTGCGGATGCCGACCTCACCGACGACGCGGGCGTCCTTCGACACCACCGCCTGCTCGCGCATCTCCGTCGCCTCGATGACCTTTTCCTCGAACAGCGCCATGTCGCCCGGGGTGACGGCGCGGTCGACGACGCGACGGTCGACGTTCACCGTCTCGTCGTGGAGGGTGACGTTCTCGCTGACATCCTTCTCGACGGCGTAGGACCGAACCCGGACCCGGCCGGCATCGACCATGCGCTTGCCGACGTTGAGGCGCTCCTCGACCACGGGGATGTAATCGGTGCCTGTGACGGTACCGTGGGCGGCGACGGCCTCGGACGGTGCAGCGGCGTGAAGGCCGGTGTCGCGGGTCGTGGCGGCGTGGTCGGACGACATCGCACCCTGACCGAGCGCTCCGGCGGCAACCGGCGCGGTCCCGGTGGTGGAACCGGTCGCACGACCGTCCCAGCCTTCCTTGCGCCAGGCGGCCTCGCGCTCGTCGAGATCGACCGAACCGTGCTCCTCCAGGATATCGGAGGCGGCGTGGACGTGCGCGTCGTCGACCTCTGCGCTCAGCATCGTGCCGCCGCGGTGCAGGCCCTCGCCGTAGGCGTGCCGGTCCTCCTCCGGCATGAAGAAGTCCTTGATCGAGCCCCACATGCCTTCGTCGGCCTTGGTCGCGGTTCCGGCCGAGCCGGCCTGGGTGCCGGAAATCAGTTTGATCGCGCCGGCGGGAATGCCGAGGCCGACGAGCTTGCCCTGGGCGGCGACCGCCTCGGGATGGGTGTCGTACATGGCGGTGATGGTCTGGGTCATGATGTCGGCTCCTGTGACGGGTGCGTGGCGGCCTGTTCCGTGACGTGCCCCTCTGGGGACACGCGTTCGATCACGGCGCGCTGCCTGCGCAGCGTCACCGGCATCTCGACGTCCTCGCCCGCCGTGGTCCGGCGGATGTGCACCTCCTCCTTCAGGACGAGGCGTTTCTCGACGACGAGGATCTCTTCCAGCACCGGGATGATGGTCACCTCGGCCTCCGTCCTGACCACCGGGGGTGCCTCGCCCTCGGCGAGGGTCCGGTTGACTGGCACCCGGGTCACCCCGACCATGTCGCTGCGCAGGGTCTCGCGCAGGACCTGGTCGAGGGTGTCGGTTCGCGTGCTGACACGGACCCGTCCGGTTTCGACCGCACGCTTCTCGATGCGCGCGGTCTCCTCGATCAGCGGGAGGACCGCCTCCTCACCGATGGCGACCTCCGCCGCGGTGCCGAAGCGCGTCCCGAGCCCGTGGGGCTCGGTCGCGGCGGGATCGCCGACGCTCATGCCCGGCGCGGGGTCAGGGTATTCGGGGCGGTGCGGGTGACGGTCGGATCGACGGCCGAACCTCGACCGGCGAAGAAGGAGGCGAGCGCCCCGAAGATCAGCGCGAGAGCCCCGAACAACGCACCCTGGGATACGCGGCGCGCCGTGGCGTCGGCGATCTGCTTGGACTGCTCCTTGGCCGAGGTGACGGTCTCCCTGAACTGCTGGGTGTACTGCGCGACCTGGGTCCGGGCCTGCTCGACCGGGATGTTCTGCGCCTTGGAAAGGGCCACGGCGGCCTTCTCCTGGGCGGCGGCCTGTTGTGCACCGTCACCCGAGACGGCGGCGCGCATCGCGGTCACAGCGGCGTCCTTCAGCGCGGCCGGATCGGATCCGGTGCCGTTGCGGACATTGGATTCGATGTTCGAGAAGGGGTCGGTGACCTTGGTCAGCGACGGGGCGGCGGCCTGCGCCAAGGTCGAGACGGAGCCGCCCATCGCGTTGCCGACCCCGCCGATGGCCGAGGAGGCCGTGCCGAGGGCGCCGCTGACGATGCCGCTGGCGGCCGACGACAGCATGTACAGCACCACGAGGGTCGAGACCGCCCAGGCGAGGAGGCCATGATAGCCCGCCGTCGAGGTCGAGGGCTTACCGGACAGGCGTCCGGCGAAGTAGCCGCCGGCGACGGCCGCCAGCACGCCGGAGACGACGAACCACAGGCCGGCACCGATGCCGAGCGAACTCGCCGCCGGGGTGCCATCACCCATCGGATCGACCGTCGAGAGGCCGATGCCGAGCCCCAGCATGTTCAGGATGACCTGCGAGATCAGGGCCACCGTGGCACCGGCAAGCACGGCACCCCAGGAGACGGAATGCAGCATCATCGTGCGCATGTCCTCAGCGGGGGTGACCATGGTGGTCTGCGGCAGCTCGCGGTCGACGACGGCGCGGTCGGGTATCGGGCGTCCGGGGGATACGGGCGTGGGCTCGGTAACGGTGGCCATGGTGGATCTCCTGGGTTGTGAGTTTGCGAAGCTGGAAGAGCGCGGTGGGTCAGACGACCCGGCGGCGGCCCATGACGATGTGGTAGAGCCACAGCACGATCACGGCGCCGACGATGGCGACGAGCAGGCTGTAGAGGTTGACCCCCGACACGCCGGGCTCGCCGAACTGGTTGAACAGGAACCCGCCGACGACCGCGCCGACGACGCCGAGTAGGATGTCGACGAGCAGGCCCTGTCCGGTGTTGTTGACGATCTTACTGCCGATGAAGCCGGCGATCAGGCCGAGGACGATCCAGGCGAGGAGAGACATGACGGGCTCCGGTTTTAGGCGTGATGACAGGTCCCGACGCAGGGCCTGCGCGGGCTGGGGATTGGTCTCGAAGGCGTATGGGCTTGACCGCTACGACCTCGATGGCCTGCGGGGTTGGTCGGGCTTGGTTTTCGTCGTGGTATGACGCGCCTTGATCGCGACGATCTCGGTCGTGGCCTCCGCCTCGACCTCGGTGTCCCCGAAGAGCATGCCGATGGCCTGCTTGATCAGGGCACGGGCATGATCGCTCGATAGAACCTTCCGGTCCTTGCCCATCCGCTACACCTCTCTGTCCGGCCTAGCCGTCTTCGAGATGCCCGGATCGAGCAGAGCTACACCCACCGAATACTTCAATGGGAATGATGTTCCGAAGATTTACATAAAAGTATTTTAGCTTAATCCGCTTAGTGTTTTCGACCTGGTTTTCGCGTTGTATTCCTGCCGTAATGCTCAATCGACGTCTTCTCGCCGATTCCACGCTCCCTGGCCCAGACCACCACGGCGCTGCGGCGGTTGACACCGATCTTGCGGTACAGGCTCGCGACGTGGTTGCGCACCGTGCTCAGCGAGACCCCGAGCGCCTTGGAGATCTCCTCGTCCGTGTCGCCGCGGCAGATGCCCTCCAGCATATCGCCCTCGCGGGTCGTGAGCCTCTCGACCATCGCCTGCGGCTTGCCCGGCTTGGGAGGATTGCGCAGCTGGGCGAGTTTCTCGATCACGCCGTGGCTGAACCACGACGCGTCCGCCATGACGGATTCGATGGCCGAGATGAGTTCGACCTCCGTCCGTTTTCTCGACGAGATATCCTGGACGGCGCAAAGAAGCCCGTCACCTCCGTTGACGCTGACCCTCTCGGCGGAGACGAGGCAGTCGAGCACGTCGCCGTCTTGGGTTCGCAGCCGTCCCTCGAATGCCCGGACCCTTCCGTAGCGCTGGAGCTCACGCTTGAATCGGGTCCGTTCCGCTTCCTCGGCCCAGGGCACGGACGTGGCGTGCGCGGCGTTCCCGAAGGCTGCGGCGTAGGCCTCGTTGACGCTAGTCGGGACCTTCGCGTCCGAACTCAGGAGAGCCGTTGGGATCGGGCTGAGCTCGAACGCCTTGGCGAAGCGCTCCTCGCTGAGACGGAGCTCCGCCTCGGCCTTCCGTCGGTCCTCCAGGTCGGCGAAGGTGAACAGCATGCAGCGCTCGCCGCCGGGCATCTCGATGGGATGGCCGGCGACGATGACGTACTTCTCGGCGTCGGACGGCACCGAGAGGCACGCCTCCCGCTGGCGGATGGTGGTGCCGGCATGGAGGTGCTCGACCGCGGAGGCGCGGCGCTCGCCTTGGCCAATGAGGTCGACCTCGGTGAAGGTCCGGCCAAGAACTTGGTCGCGGGCGTAACCGGTCAGCTCGATGAAGCCCTGGTTGACCTTGACGTAACGCAGATCGGAGAGCCGGCACACCACGGCCGGGGCGGGATTCGCCCGGAACATGCACTCGAACCGCTCCTCGGCTTCGTAGCGGTCGCTGGCGTCCTGCATCAGCAGGGCGAGTCCGTTTGGCGTGCCAGCATCGTCCGTCGTCACGAGTCCCCGCATCCGGTGCGTCCACGTCCTCGCGGGATCCCGGAAATGGTGGACCTCGACCACCGCATCGCGAAACGCCTCGCCGGCCAGGATGCGCTCGACCGGATGCTGCAGCGGCCCTACCTCGCGATGGTTGCGGTAGTGCAGGATGAAGTTGCCACGGTACTCGGCGACGGTGGCTCCGAGGTCACCGAGTTCGGTGACCCCATGCATCGCTAGGGCGGCGTCGTTGGCGTAGGCGATGGTGTGGTCCGGCTCGATCAGGATCACGCCCTCCGCGAGACCGTTGACGACCTGCGCCAGTTGCCGCTGCTCGAACTGGGTCATGATAGCTCGCCTCGTTCGAAGGGCATCAGTGGCCGCCTCGCATCCACGCATGGGTGCCAACGTCCCAAACGATGCGTCGGGCAATACCCCTGATATCGCCGACCGGCATCCTTGCCTTCGTCGGGAATGTCGTCCCTGGGACCAGCTCGCTTTTCCGAACTGGGAAACCCCTGCAATCCGATCCTCGGCCCTCGACCGCTTCGGACTGGGGCATGACGAACGGCCCAACCGCATCCGCCAGGTTTTAGAAGAAGGGTTGGCCCTTCCGAATGACCCGGTCGGCCTACCTGGCCAGGCATCGGCGGTCGTCGGCAGTGGTGTCCGAGAGAGTCGGAAGTCCGCCCCGTATGTTCCGGCATCTGCGGCCATACGGATGCTGTCGGGCTTCCGTCAGGCCGCTTTCTCCTGTCTGTACCGAAGCGCTGCCATGGCCTCGTCCGCAACCCTTTGCCCGCTGTCGTAAGCTCCGTGGGCGGTGGTAAAATCGAAGGGGTGGGTCGCCTTGCCCGCGAATAACAGCCTGTCCTCGAAAGGCCGGGCCAACCGCGCCCGCGTGTCAATAGGCGTCGAAGCATGCCATCGGAGTAAATGTATCTATCTCTGTTCAAACTGTAAACAATGAGATTGAGGTGTGGTCACGATCAGCGTCGATCGCGATCCCACTTCGCCGTCCAATTCAGGCTTCATCTCAATGAGTTGAGCCTGTTTACGGAATGGGTTACGCTTCGAAGCCGATCCACAGGTGATGCAGATATCGCAGGATCGCTTTTGATTTAATCGTCGAGTGTAAAATATTTTGCCGCCAGCTAGATCCCATTCTACCCTAATTATTTAGCTTCAAGCCAATATATTTTGCTCGTGGTCTAATAATCATTTGTGATGCGACTTGCTCGATGCTATGCGCGAGCCAGCCCACGCTTCGTCCGATAGCGAATAACGCGAACGGCGCGTCTTCTGGCTGTGAATCGGTTTCGAAGCATGACCCCGGCAAAAACTTAGCTAACTCTCTCTTCAAAATGCAAAAATCGAGATAGAGGCGGGGTCACGATCGGCGCCGACCGTGACCCCGCCTCGAATTAAAATTCAGCACATATCTCAACGCATTGAACCCAATTCCGGGTGGGGTGAAGCTTCGACGCCTATTCACACGGAAACGAACGGCCGCAGCAGGGCCGCCAGTTCGTCGAGCCCGACCTGCCCCTTCCGTAGGACGCGGTCGGCCTGGCCGGCCAATTTCCGTCGGTCCTCGCCGTCGACGTCCTTGGCGGTCAGGACGACGACCGGGATGGCGCCCCAGTCCGGCTTGGCCCTCAGCAGGCGCAGGAAGGTGAAGCCGTCCATCTCGGGCATCATCAGGTCTAGCAGGATCAGGCACGGACGCTCGGCCGTCACCGCCACGAGGCCGGCCCTGCCGTCCTCCGCCGTCGTGACCCGCCATCCCTCGCGCGACAGACGCGTCGTCATGCGGTCGCGGGTGTCGGCGTCGTCGTCGATGACGAGGAGCGGTCCCTCGTGGGCCTGCGGACGGAAGCGGTCCATCGCCGCATGGAGTTCGTCCCAGTCGACGGGCTTCTGCAGGTAGTCGGTGGCGCCGAGCGAGAAGGCCAGGTTCTGTTCGTCGAGCACCGTCACCATGATGACGGGGGTGTCTCCGAGCACGGGGTCGGTCCGGAGCGCCCGCAGCACTGACCAGCCGTCCATGCGTGGCATGGTCACGTCGAGCAGGATCGCGCTGGGCCTGATGGCTAAGGCCATCTCCAGGCCGGCCTTGCCGTCGATTGCGGTCGCGACCTCGAATCCGTCGCGCGCCAGGTAGCGGGCCAGGAGTTCCCGCGTCGCTGGATCGTCGTCCACGACGAGGATCGAGCCCGACCCCGCCTCCGCCGTTTCCATGTCCCCGGCGTCAGACGGCGATTGTTCCTCGACGACGGGGTTTACGAGGCACGCCGGGATGGACACCGTGAACGTTGTGCCGCGGCCCTCCTCGCTCGACACGGTGATCGCGCCTCCGAGCATGCCAGCGAAGGCTCGGGTGATGGACAGGCCAAGCCCGGTGCCGCCGAACTTTCGTGTGGTCGAGGCATCGGCCTGGGTGAAGCGTTCGAACAGTCGCGCCTGCTGTTCCGGGCTCATGCCGATGCCGGTGTCGCTCACCCGGAACGTCAGATGGTCGATGCCGTCGCTCTGGTCCCGGATGACGGACAGGGTGATGTCCCCGGCCTCGGTGAACTTCGCTGCGTTGCCGAGCAGGTTGATCAGGCACTGGCGCAGCTTGGTCACGTCGGTGCGCGCCTCGCCCAGACCCTCCGCAAGGTCGAGGGTCAGGACGTTGCCCTTCTTCGCGACCAGGGCGGAGACGGTTGAGGCGACGTCCCGAACGACGGCGTCCACGGAATAGTCCTCGACGTAGACCTCCATGCGGTCCGCCTCGATCTTCGAGAGGTCGAGGACGTCGTTGATCAACCCGAGCAGGTGGCGGGCGTTCGTCTCGATCTTGCGCATGTCGGGAAGCAGGTCCTGGTGACCCAAGTCCTCCATCTCCTCCTGCAGCATCTCGGAATACCCGATGACCGCCGAGAGCGGGGTGCGGAGCTCGTGGCTCATGTTGGCGAGGAACTCGCTCTTCGCCCTGTTGGCTTCCTCCGCCGCTTCCTTGGCCGCTTCCAGCAGGTGCTCCGCACGCTTGCGCGCGTCGATGTCGGTGACCACGACGACGCCGCCGACGAGGCGTCCCTCGGGATCGTGCATCGGGGCTCCGGAAAAGCCGATCCAAGCTCGGGTGCCGTCGCCGCGCTGGTAGTCGACCTCCAGTTCGGCCTGGTGCTCGCCGTCGCGGGCGACCTTCAGGAGCGGCCACTCGCACGCCTCGATCTGGCGCCCGTCGGCGTGGAACCCGACCCAGCGCGTCGGACCCTCGCCGGGTGTCGCCGGAAGCACCCCATGGCCGAGGATGTCCGTGACTCGGGCGTTGTGCCCGACGATGCGACCGGACGGCGCCTCGGCGATCAGGACGCCGACAGGGAGCGTTTCCATCACGGTTCGCAGGGTGGCCTCGCCCGTCCGCACGCCGTGGCGGGCCTCGGCCTCGCCGGCCTCGGCTAGCCCGGCGGGGATGGTACCGGCGAACAGGGTGGCGATGCGGAGGTCGCGGCCGGAGAAGGCGTCGGGCCGACCAGATTGCAGCTTCAGCACGCCGACACCCGAACCTCCGCGTGAGATCGGCACGTAGATGGCCGAGCGCATGCCGAGTGGGGCGATCACGTCGCGTCTGACCCGAGGGTCCAGGAGCACGTCCGGACACAGCACCGGCTTGCCGCTGGTGAGGCTGTGGCCGGACAGGCTGCCATCGATAAGAAGGCGCAGGCCTACGTGGTCGGCGAGCACGCCCCGACCGGAGCGGTAGACGAGCTCGTCGCCCTCGCGCAGTTCGATCACGCCGCCCTCGGCTTGGGGGACCGCTCCCATGACGCCGGCGACGAGGGCGTCGAGGATGGCGTCACGGTTGCCGGCTGCGCCGGTGATGGCGGCTTGAGTGGCGATAAGGGCGTCCTGCTGGGCGATCAGCGCGGCCTGGCCCGACAGGATGCGCTCCCGCTCGGTCGCCGCCCGGCGGAGGTCCATCTGCGACATCACCTGCCCGGCGAGGGCACGCAGGGCCTCCGCCTGCGGATCGGTGAGCCCGTCGGGACGTGGAGCGAGGTCGATCACGCAGAGGCTGCCGAGGCGCTTTCCGTCGTTCGCTTCCAGCGGCGCTCCGGCGTAGAAACGAAGGTACGGCTCGCCCGTGACGAGGGGATTGCCGCTGGTGCGCGGATCCAGGGTGAGGTCCGGGATGACCAGCAGGTCGGGGGCGCCGAGGACGTGCGCGCAGACCGACTTGTCGAGGGATGTCTCGCAGGGGGCGAAGCCCGAACGGGCCTTGAACCACTGCCGGTCGCCCGCGACGAGGCTCACCAACGCGACAGGTGCGGCGCAGGTCATCCGCGCCAGCTGCACGATGTCGTCGAATCCCTTTTCGGGCGGGGTATCGAGGATGTCGTAGTCCGCCAGCGCGTCCAGGCGGCGGGCATCGCGGACTTCGGGGGGGACGGGTGCAGGGTTCGACATGGGCGGCTCGCTCACGGAGGTGGTGCGCTTGCCGACGCGAGGCCGATGACGGACGCATGGACGGGGTTGCGCTGGACAACCCCGCGCGGTCGCCGTGGTTGCCCGTCCGACCTCAAGGGGGCACCGCGCTTGATCGGTGGAACCCGGGAGTCAACGAGATGTACCCCGACGACGGGTCCGGATATCGACTTCCGCCGCCAGCGAACGCCTATCCTCAACCGGCGCGCGACGACTTGTGATCTCCGGCTCAACGACCAGGCCTGGGACCGAAGTACGTCTCGATTAACCCGAAATAGTCAGGCTACCTTTCGGATACGGGGTGCCTCGTCCACGTTGAGGCGATCTTGGGTACGCAAGGTAGGATCATAGCGAGGCGATCAGGTCGGAAAGGCCGATAGGTCGTCGATTACGGCAATCGGCTCCAGTCCCTCCTGAAGCGCCGCACCCTTACGGTTGACCCAGACGACCCTCAGGCCCAGCGTGGAGCAGCCGGCAAGGTCGCTGAAAGTACCTTGGGCCACGTGGAGGACATCAGCCGGATCGACGCCGAGCTTGCGCAACGCGAACTGGAACAGTCCGGGGTTCGACTTGTAGGCGCGGGCCTGCTCGGCGGTGACGGTGGTCGCGAAGACCGGCCCAAGCCCCTCCAGCGTGCCGGCTAGGAAATCGTCGTCTGTGTTCGAGATCGGCGACAGCCGATGGTTCCGGGCAAGCGCCTCGATGACGGATGGTACCTCGGCGAAGGGGGGCACCCGGGACAATCGTCCAAGGACGGCGGCCACGTCCCGGTCGGTCGGCATCAGGCCAGCGGTGGCAAGTGCCGGTCGGAGGCTGTCCCGCAGGATGCCCTGATAGGACCGGAAGGCCCCCCCTCTGTCTGCAGGCGGCGGCTCTTGGCCTCGAAGGCCTCGCAGACCAGTCCGATATGGGCATCGGCCCGCCCATGGTCCGCCAGCACCTCGGTGAAGGCGTCGGCGACCTTCTCATCCCAGCGTGTGAGCGTGCCGTAGACGTCGAAGGTGATGAAGGAGGGGCGTGTCATGTTGAATCAACGTTCACCCGTCAAAATCGGCCAACGGCGACATGCTTAACGATATGTTGACTCAGGCAGCGGGACGCGCTTCCTGTTGCTGATAGCGGAACCAATAATTCGATTTCGGGCACCAAAGTTCCGCACTTAAACAACCTAAAGTAATGAAAAAGCCGCCCACTTTCGAAGGGCGGCTTTTTTATTAAGGAAGGTCCGAGGCTACGGAACGGCTTCACAATTCCTGTCGGGGCAGTTCCGTGAAGCTTAAGTTGAGGGGCCTTATCGCGCTTCGAGCGTCTCTTCGAGTAAGTGCAATGCCCTATCGCAGGGTGGAAGACTCGCCATCCTTGAGGGGGCGATCCTCGCCGTCGCGTCCGCCGGCTGAGACATGGGAGTTCAGGCGGTCCAGGTGCTCGAAGACGTGCTCGACGGCGCTGGTGACGGCCTGCTCGAAGGAGCCGTCGCCCTTGCCCATGGCCGACTTGAGCCCATTCAGGAGCGCGTGGTGCTTTTCGGTATCGCTCGACATGGCGTTCCTCGTCGCCGGTCGGACGCCGGCGCCGATAGGCAAGCCCCGCTCCCGCCGAGGGTTCCGATTTGCGTGCCCGCCGCCGCCGTCGTCCGCGGAGGGGACGTTTCCCTACATCCTGACGTGATCGTGTCGCAAACTGCGGATTGTAGAATTGTGGGCGGAGGAAACCCATGGCAGGGATAGTCCCGTCGACGATCCGCCGTCGGCCGGATTTCCCCTCCCATGTCCAGCGACCCCGGTCACCCGTTCGCGGGCAACCTGCTTCTCGCCGCGCTCGCGGCACCCGACGTGGCCCTGCTCGCGCCGCATCTCGCCCGACGGGAGCATGCCCGGGGTGACGTGCTGTTCCGCGTCGGCGAGGACGTCTCGCACGTCACCTTCCCCCTCGACCGTACCGTCGCCACCCTGCTGGTGCCGATGGGTGGCGACCGAACCGTCGAGACCGCCACGGTCGGGCACGAGGGCGCGATGGGCGGCGTCGTCAGCCACGGGTACCTGCCCGCCTTCACCCAGTGCGTGATCCAGGTCGAGGGCGCGGTCCTGCGCATGGATGCGGAAAGGCTGCGCGAGGCCAAGCGTGCCTCCCCGACGCTGAACGACCTGTTCGTGCGCTACGCCGACTGCCTGCTCGCCCAGGTGCTGCAGTCGGTCGCCTGCAACGCCGCCCACCCCATCGAGCAGCGGGTGCTGCGCTGGCTGCTCGGCCTCCAGGACCGGGTCGGCACCGACGCCCTGCCGATCACGCAGGTCGTGCTCGCCGGGATGCTCGGCATCGGTCGGACCTACGTCACCACCGTGCTGACCAAGCTGCAGGACCAGGGCCTAATCCATATCGGGCGCGGCCGCATCCACATGCTCGACCGGGCCCGGACCGAGGCCGCCTGCTGCGACTGCCACGCCCGGGTGCGCGGGCATTTCCGCACCGTGCTCGGGGCGATCTACGCGCCGGGGGGCGAGATCGTCGCCGTCGAGGCGACGGAGCCCGGAACGCCCCCGCCGCCCCGGCCCGACGCGATCCTTGCCGAGCTTCGGGAGGCAGGCCTATGACGGCCCTGACGGTCATCCCGTTCGAGGTCTCGGTCCCGTCTAGGCTGGCGGCGCTCGACGCCTACGCCATCCTCGACACCCCGCCCGAGAAGGGTTTCGACGACATCGTCGCCCTGGCCCGGAACGCCTGTGGCACGCCCGTGGCGCTGGTGAGCCTCGTCGCCGGCGACCGGCAATGGTTCAAGGCCCGCGTCGGCTTCGAACCGTGCGAGACCACGCTCGACAAATCGGTCTGTGCGCACGTCCTCGGGCAATCCGACCTCCTCGTCGTCCCCGACCTGAGGGAGGACCCCCGCACCCGGGACAATCCGCTGGTCACCGGCGACCCGTTCATCCGGTTCTACGCCGGCGCCCCGTTGCAGGCCGCCGACGGCGCGTGCATCGGCTCCCTGTGCGTGATCGACGTCGAGCCGCGCCCGGACGGCCTGACCCCGGACCAGGCCGAGTCCCTCAGGGCGCTCGCCCGCCAGGTCATGGCGCAACTGGAACTGCGGCGGTCGCTCGTCGAGCGCGACGGCCTGCTCACCGCCCAACGCGCGGCGATGACCCAGCACGAAGCCCTGCTCGCCGCCCAGGCCGCCGTCATGGGATCGGGCAGGCGGTTCGACGACGTGCTCGACGCGGTCGTGACTGGGGCGATGCGGGCGCTGCCCCAGGCCGAGGGCGGCGTCGTCGAGATGCGGGAGGGTGACGAGCTCGTCTACCGGTGCGGAGCGGGGAACCTCGCCCGCCATGCCGGCCTGCGCCTTCCGCTCCACGGCAGCCTGGCGGGGGCGTGCCTGCTGTCCCTGCAGGCGCGGGCGGTGGCGGACGTGCTCGACGACCCCGACGTGAAGCGCGACCTGATCGAGGATCTCGGACTGCGCTCGTGCGTCGTGGTCCCGATCACCCGCGACGGCGAGGGCATCGGCGTCCTCAAGCTTCAGTCCAGCATGACCGGCGCCTTCTCGCAGCGGGACGTGGAGGTCGCGGGCCTGTTTGCCGGCACCGTCGCCGCCGGCCTCTACCGGGTCGGCGAGGCCGAGGCCCGGCGCAGGGCCAAGGCCACCGAGGACCGCTACGAGGCGGTGTTCAACAGCGCCATCGACTACGCGATCATCGTGATGGGCCTCGACGGCCGCGTCGACGACTGGAACGAGGGCGCCACCCGCATCCTCGGGTGGTCGCCGGCGGAGATGGTCCAGCGCCCGGCCGACGTGTTCTTCACCCCCGAGGACCGGGCGAACGGCATCGCCGAAAAGGAGATGCAGGCCGCGCTGGACCACGGCCGCGGCGTCGACGAGCGCTGGCACATCCGCAAGGATGGCACGCGGTTCTGGGCCAACGGCGAGATGATGGCGCTGCGCGACGAGGCGGGCACGGCCATCGGCTTCCTGAAGATCCTGCGCGACCGCACCGAGCAGCGCGACGCCGCCGCCCGGCTGCAGGAGAGCGAGGGCTTCCTGCGCAGCGTGCTCGATGCCTCCGCCGATTGCATCAAGGTGCTCGACCTCGACGCCCGCCTCGAATTCATGAGCGAGGGCGGCCGGACGGTCATGGAGGTCGACGACTTCGACGGCATCGCCGGGGCGGACTGGACCGGGTTCTGGGACGAGGCCGGCAAGGCCGAAGCCCGGTCGGCCGTCGATGCAGCCTCGGCGGGCGGCGTCGGGCGCTTCACCGGACCGGCCTGTACGATGAAGGGCACCCCGAGGTGGTGGGACGTCCAGGTCACGCCGATCCGCGACGGCGGCGGGGCGGTCACCAAGCTGCTGGCGGTCTCTCGCGACGTCAGCGCGAACCGGAAGGCCGAGGAAGCGCTGCTCGCCAGCGAGATGCGCTACCGCGACCTGTACGAGAGCATCGACGCGGGCTTCTGCGTGATCGAGGTCAAGCTCGACGCGACCGAGCGTCCGCTCGACTACCGCTTCCTGGAGGTGAATCCGGCGTTCGAGCGGCAATCGGGGCTCCGCGGCGTCTTGGGCCAATGGATGCGGGGTCTCGCCGACGGCCACGAGGAGCATTGGTTCGAGATCTACGACCGCATCGCCCGCGGCGGCGCGCCGGAGCGGTTTGAGCACGTCGCGAACGCGCTCGGGGACCGGTGGTTCGAGGTCTACGCCTATCCCTTCGGCGAGCCGGGATCGCGCCAGGTCGCGGTGCTGTTCAACGACATCACCGCGCGCAAGCGCACCGAGGACGCGCTCCGGGCGAGCGAGGCGAGCCAGCGCTCGATCCTGGCGACGGTACCCGTGGGCATCGTGTTCGCCGAGGCGCCCTCGGGCCGCGTGGTCGGCGGCAACGCCTTCATGGAGACGGTGATCGGCCAGCCGACCATCGAATCGAAGGACGTCGAGAGTTATGGCGAGTGGGTCGCCTACCATGCCGACGGGCGCCGGGTCGCCCCGACCGAGTTCCCGGTGGCCCGGGTCATCCGCGAGGGGCTGGAACGCTCCGAGCTAGAGGTCGAGTTCGAGCGTCCGGACGGCAGCCGCGTGTGGTCGCAGATCGTCGCCACGCCGGTCCGGGACGCGGCCGGAACCGTCAACGGGGTGGTCGCGGCCATCTCCGACATCGACGCGCGGCGGCGGGTCGAGGAGCAGCGCGACCTGCTGAGCGCCGAACTCAGCCATCGGATGAAGAACCTCCTGGCGATGGTGCAGGCCATCGCCTCGAACACCCTGCGCGGCGCCACCGACGTCGAGGTCGCCAAGGAGGTGCTCGCCGACCGCCTGATCACCCTGGGCAAGGCGCACGACCTGCTGCTCGGCGGCGCCGCCGAACACGCTCCCATCGAGCCCGTCATCCGCGGCGGCGTCGGCCTCCAGGACGACGGCTCGGATCGCGTCCGCTACCGCGGCCCCCCGGTCGAGATCGGCGGCAAGGCGGCGCTCGCCCTCGCGCTGATGACGCACGAGCTCGCGACCAACGCCGCAAAGTACGGTGCCCTCTCGACCCCGGAGGGTAGCGTCGAGATCGATTGGACGTTGCGCGAGGAAGCCCAGGGCCCGGTCCTGACGATATCCTGGCGCGAGCGCGGCGGGCCGCCTGTGGCGACACCATCGCGAAAAGGGTTCGGGTCCCGCCTGATCGAGCGCGGCCTCGTCGGCGCGGTCGACGGCAGGATCGCGCTGACGTACCCGTCCGAGGGGGTGTGCTGTGTCGTCGAGGCACCACTTCGTAACTTCCAGGATGTCCTGTGAGGTCGCGCCGCAACACGGGACGCGTCCCGCGGTTGTCGCTCCGGCCCCATTTTCCAGGACGGCCAAGAACCCTTCCGCATGCTCGCTGAACCGACGTCACGGACCTATGCCTTCCCGCGCAACGGCGGCGAGACCGGCGCCCTCATGAGGGCCCACGATTGGGAGCGCACCGCCCTGGGGCCGCCGTCGGGATGGCCTGCCGCGCTGAAGGTGGCGGTCAACCTGATCCTGGGATCGCCCGAGTGTTTGGTCCCGGCATGTGGTGTGACGGATCGAGCCTGAAGCGTTCGGGCTGTTTCGTCCAGGCCTGGCAGATAAATTCGTAGGGGGTGAGGCCTCGCAGGGTCTTCAGCCGGCGACCGTAGTTGTAGGCCTCCACGAACAGTTGCAGGTGGCGGCGCAGCTCGTCGTTGTCGGTGTAATGGTAGCGCTTGACCGTGGCGTCCGTGATGGTGCGGTTCATCCGCTCGACCTGGCCGTTCGTCCACGGGCAGCGTGGCTTGGTCAGGCGATGCTCGATCTTGGTCTGCTCGCAGGCCCATTCGAACGAATGCCAGCGGTACAGGCGCGGCCCGTCCTGGGTCGCCCAGTAGGCGGCCGCCTTCGCTTCGGCCTCCGCGTTCACCGGCTTGTTGTCGGTGAACTGAATGCCGTTGTCGGTCAGGACCGTGTGGATCGTGTAGGGCACGGCCGCGACCAGATCGCGTAGAAAGGCCGCTGCGATCCGCTGAGTTGCCTTCTCGTGAAGTTGAACGAAGGCAAATTTGCTCGTGCGGTCGATGGCAACGAACAGGTGGAGCTTGCCTTGTTCGGTGCTGACCTGTGCGATGTCGATGTGGAAGTAGCCGATCGGGTAGGCTTTGAAGCGCGAACGCTTGGGCTTGTCGCCGTCGACCTCCGGCAGTCGACTGATGCCGTGACGCTGGAGATAGCGATGCAGACTTGAGCGGGTCAGGTGCGGAATGCTGGCCTGAAGCGCGTAGAGGCAGTCATCCAGTGGCAGCAGGGTATGCCGGCGAAAGGCGACGATGACCGCTTCGTGCTCCAGGCTCAGAACGGTGGAATGGAGCTCTTTCGGTCCCATCCGCGCATCGGTGCTGGTCGGACGCGACCGCCACTTCTGCACGGTGGTCGGGCTGATCCCATAGTGCTTCGCCGCGGCTCTCACGCTCTCTTTACGAGCTTGGATTGCCCGACGGACCGTCTCTGTCGTTGTGGCGCTGCCGTGAAGAATCTGTCCCATAGCGCGTCCCTCCATATGGCACCAGATGTATCACCACACGGCGGGACCAAACATCAGCCGCGCCCGCGTCGCCTCCGGGATACCGTCGAGGAGATCGAGCAGTGTCTCGGGGTCAGCCCGCATCAGGCGCGTCGCGAGCCCCAGCGGCATCGGGCAGTCGTCCGCGAAATCCTCCGCGGCTATCAAACCGACCTGGTTCACGCATGATACCTGCAAGCTGTCGCCCGCAAGTTGAGAGTCTATGGTTAACGAGGGCTATCTATAGCAGCGTCGCCGCGCAGATCGATGATCAGCGGCACCATGAGGCGGCCCCGCACCAACGCATACGCACCACCGAGCCGGTCACGGCGGGGTCGCCGACGACCCGATGCTCAACTCCGTCCAGCTTCGGCTTGTTCGCCTCTACCAGCATGGCCGCAGAGAAACAGCACAGCGCCAGGGCGCTGATCCATAAGAGTGTTCGGAGGCTGCGAGTGGTACGCCTAGACATACGTGCCAGCGTGGCCCCTCAGCGTTAGCGAACCCTTGCACGCGATATCAGGATAATGCACCGTCCATCACGGCTTCTTGCTGGGAGCTACGAACGGATTGGTCTCGGCGGGAGCCAGGTTCTTCGTGTAGCAGCTCTCCAGTCGCTCGAGGCCAGCAGCGCTCTTGTCCAGAGCGACTTGGATGGTCGAGCCCTCGCCCTTCACGTCCAAGCTGTCGGCCAGCTTCAGCGATTTGAGGAACCGGTCGTCCTTGATCGGTACCGACACCCCGTTGCCCGAGGCGGCGACGTCAGCCTTGAGAACCGAGGTCCCAGCCGCCAGCTCGACCGGATAGCTTTTATTGCGCCCGAGCTTCCACTTGGGCGAGCTCATGCTCAGGTCGAGGCCATCGGTATCGCGCTTGAAGCGCACGTCCACGCCATCCGTGGTCTCGCGGCTCATCACGCATCGCTCGAACTTCTGGCCTTTGTAGGCAGCCGCGACCTGCCAGGGGCCGATGGTGACGGCAGCGTCCATCGGCTGCTCAGCTGCGTAGGCAGAAGGCGCTAGAAATACGACGAGGAGCGAAGTGGTGAGAAGGGCCGGGCCCATCAGGTTTCCTCGACTTTGATTGGCAATGACGGTTCGAACGAGTGCGCGGGCAGGCCCATGATTCCCGCCAAGCTAAATCGTGCGGTATCGGTGGATCGCGTGGATTGCAGCGGCGCCATGAACCGCTCGGCAACCATTCCGGCACACACCGACCGCTCGTTGTGTACGAAGGGTTGCGTTCATGCGTGCGCGGGTCTGGCTCGCCCTGACGCTGCTGGTGTGCCTCGTCGATGGTCACGCCCCCCGCGGACGCGAACCGCGCAACCCCGATGCGGAAGCTGGCTGGAGGCGAGGAGTCGAGGCGTTGAAGCGCCCAACCATCAGAGGGGCGGTGTGAGACGGTTCAGCTGATCGTTGTTGTTGCTCGGCCGCATCGATATCCAGGTTCCAGCTGTGGACAACCGGCGACGCCCTATGTTGGTCAAGCTTTCGACGCGAGCCTGACCGGATCGCATCTGACCCAGTCGCTACCATGCTTGCAGCCTCTCGCACCGTCATCCTCAACCACCGCGAGGGCACCGCCGTGCTCATCTCGTTGGTTCTGTTCATGACCGCCGCGCTGACGTTGATATGGCTCGTCGGCTGAGCCGACGTCACTTCGGGTCGACACTTACGTTGCGAGCCATGACCCAGCCATGCTCGCACGGACCAGTGTAGTTCTGCTCGACAGGTACGAGGATCGTTGTCCGGCAGCCCAGTAGCGCCGAGCCATAGACGACGCCCAGCCACAGCCCGAGCTTTTCGCAGACCTTGACCGTGTCACTATCGTGCAGGGGCCCGATCTCACGGAACGGAGCCTCGCCCGGGCCGCTCTGAACCGGCAGGAAGCTCTCGGAGCTCTATCCGATCTCGATTACCTTGCCCGTCTCGGGACAGGCGTCCTCACCGATCGCCCCGCGCATCAGGATCGGTGCGTTCAAAGGTGCGGTTTCGGCCTCGGCCACGCAGAGCAGCCCGAGCAGGAGGGGTAGCCCGAGCCGCGACGTGATCGAAGGCATGAGGGTGCCAAGCTTTGTGATGTTCACGAACGGCGGCGACTCGATCACCTCGTTGGTGAGAGACCAAACAACGCGCTCGTTCGTGAGATGATCCGGGCTATGGGCAGGCGCTTACGGTGTCCAGTTGCCCCACCGCACCGACTCTCACGCGACGGCCCGGCCAAGGCTTCACGGCCGAGCTCCGGGAAACTGGCCCGAAGAGCGCCTGTCGTCGCGAGCTTGCCCGCCGCACGCCTTGCGGTGTGGCGAACGCCCTGGGGCGCACTGACGGGAAGAGGTTGCACTGTATCAAGCTTGAGGGAGGCTGTCGCCGCGTCGGCATGACTATCAGCCTGGGCTTTAGCGCGACTGCGCCAGCGAGGCCGCACCGAATATCGAGGGGTGAAGACCTCGGTGCTGCTCTGCCGGCGCTCGGCTCATGGCCGGTCGCTGCGGGTATGGTGGGACGGGGTGGTTAACAGCCCCCGCACATCGCCCCACTACTGCTACTGCCTTAAGTGTGCTGCATATCAGAGGGGACTTTGCCGCCGTTCTCGGCGAGCTTCTGAACCACCTGCTTGTGCAGCCAGACGTTCATCGTAGCCGAGTCGTCCTTGTCGCCGGTGTAGTGCAGTT
>NZ_JAKSYL010000151.1 GCF_022829515.1 Methylobacterium sp. J-048 | reverse complement strand
GCCGACGCTCTCCGACTTGGACTGCTTGAGCAGGGTGCCGGCGACGACGCCGGCTCCCAGCAAGATCAGCGTCATCGTGCCGATGAATTCTCCCAGGAATGGCGATGTCATGGTTTGTTCTCCCCCCGTTGCTGCTTATTGTCAGCTTTTACAGCTTGTTCGCGCGTGTAATGCTGAGAGATACTTGTCGATATCTATCGATCTTCTAATCTCCTCCCTCATCCTGAGGTGCCGTAGCGCAGCGGAGGCCTCGAAGGAGGGCTCCAGGGATCGCAGGTCCGGCTGGAGGGCTCCTTCGAGG
>NZ_JAKSYL010000136.1 GCF_022829515.1 Methylobacterium sp. J-048 | reverse complement strand
GTGGGTCGGGAGCAGGGCGGACGCGAGACGAGGGGTATCGAAAAACAGCTTGGACTAGTTTCGCGGGCTGAGGTTCCTGTCACGGGACAGACCAATGCATCGGCGTTGGAGCTCGCTGGGCGGCGCGTGATGCTGGCTGCGCACTCGATGGGATCGATCATCGCCTATGACGCCTTACGGATGCTCGAACGGGCAAATCCTTCCATGCAGATTGAGCACATCCTGACACTGGGCTCCCCGCTTGGCTTGGCGGAGGTAAGGGCGAAGATTGCCGAGGAGAACGGGGCGGCGCGCGTCCCGAA
>NZ_JAKSYL010000134.1 GCF_022829515.1 Methylobacterium sp. J-048 | reverse complement strand
GCCAAAGATGGTCGCCGTCATCGCCGTCGCCCGAAAGCTCCTCACCATCCTCAACGCCATGATCCGGGATCAGAAACCATGGCAAACCGCTTGACGCCCAACACAGTCGCTGAGGTGCGAGCGCAGCGAGCCTCGAAGGAGGGCTCCAGGGAGCGCGTAGCAGGCTGGAGGGCTCCTTCGAGGGCGACGCTACGCGCCGCCGCCTCAGGATGAGGTCGAGAGTTGGAGTCTCGAAAAAGAGACGTTCTCAATACTCCCAAAAGATCCGCTGCAACTCCTTGGTGTCCTGGGTCTTGGTCAGCGCCACGGCAGCCAGAATCTTGGCCTTGGCGGGGTTGAGATCGTGGGCGACCACCCAGTCGTAGGTGTCGTCGGGCTGCTCGGCGTTGCGCAGGACGAGGCCGTCCGGCACCCGCGAGGAGCGGATCACGATCGTGCCCTTCGAGCGGATGTCCTTGAGCTTGTCCACGAGGTAGCCGGGCACCGAGCCGTTGCCGGTGCCGCCGTTGACGATCGCCTTGGCGCCGGCCTGGACCTCGGCATCGTAGACGCCGGGGATCATATTGCCGGAGCCGTAGACGATGCCGACCAGCGGCAGGCTGTCGATCGTATCGATATCGAACTCGGAAGTCGTGTTGTGCCGCTTCGCCAGGGAGCGGACGAAATAGGTCTTGCCCTCGATCACCATGCCGAGCGGCCCCCACTGGCTGTAGAAGGCGCTCGGGACGACGTTGGTCCGCTTGTTCACGTCGCGGCCCGACTGGATCGTGTCGTTCATCGTGACGGTGACGCCCTTGCCGATCGCCTCCTTGCTGGCCGCCACCGTCACGGCGTCGAGCAGGTTGAGGGCGCCGTCGGCCGAGATCGCCGTGCCCGGCCGCATCGAGCCGACGACCACAATCGGCTTGTCGCTCTTCACCACGAGATCGAGGAAGAACGACGTCTCCTCCAGGGTGTCGGTGCCGTGGGTGACGACCACGCCGTCTACGTCGTCCTGCTTCAAGAGGGCGGACACCCGCTTGGCGAGCTGGACCAGCTGCGCGTCGGTGAAGCTCTCGGAGGCGATCTGGAAGACCTGCTCGCCGCGCACGTTGGCGATGGTGCTGACCTGCGGCACGGCCGCGAGCAGCTTGTCCACCGGCACCTTGGCGGCCGTGTAGGTGGCGCTGTTGGCCGCGTCGGCACCCGCACCGGCGATCGTGCCGCCGGTGGCCAGGATGACGACGTTCGGCTTCTTCACCGCCGCCGCGTTGCTGGCATCCGTCATCTCGCGGGCGCGGAGCGGAGTCGCCCCGAGCGTGCCGGCCAGGACCAGGGCCAGGGTCGCTCCGCGCAGGGCATGGGCCGCGCCGCTTCGGCAGGAGATCATCGGGGATCCTTGAGATCTGAAGGTGGGTCGCGAGTCGGGCTCGCGGGCAGGGATCGTAGACCCCGCCCGGCGGGAGGCAAGTTTCGTGCAGGGACTCCGCTGGCGACCGGATCCTTTTCGTAAGCTTAGGCGTTGCCCTGTGACGCCGTTCGTTCGGAGGTAGACCCCCATGCTGCATCTTGCCGGCCTGCTCGACGAACTCGATCGAAGCGAGCCCGCGCGTGCCGCCATGGCGATCCTCGAATCGGCCCTGGCCCGCCGGTCGGTCGAGGAGCAGACCGCGTTCTGGCGCGCGGTCGACCTCTACTACGTCTCGCGCAAGGCCCCGCCGGAGCCCGCGGGCGGGATGCTGGGCGCCGCGCCGCAGATGGCCGCAGCCGTTTAGACGGCGCGATTTCAGACTGCGATGCTGCGTTCGGCAATCTCGGATTGGTCCGTACGCTGCGCGGACGCGCGTCGCCGTGAATCCGTCTCACGCGCGCCTCAGGAGGTCGCGTACGACTTCACCGCATCGCCGCCCCGCCCCGCCGCCCGGTCGAACAGGCGGTTCAGGTAGCCGCGCGTCGGCCGCTCGATCAGGAACAGGCTGGCGATCCCCAGGGCGATCGCCGGCATGACCAGGGCCTTGCTGAGGCGTCCGCCGATCGCCTCGTGCAACACGTAGAACGGCTGCTGCCACAGGTAGATCGAATACGACCAGGCCCCGAACAGCAGGAGCGGCGTCGAAGTCAGGCCCTCGCGCATCATGGCCGGGGCGATGGAGATCGACGCGACCGCCGCGGCCAAAAGCGCGGTGCCGAGGCTGTACTTGATCGGATCGGGCACGAGGTCGACGTTCAGCAGCAGGCCGGCCAACAGCAAGAACGCGGGTCGCCAGGACGGCTTCTGGCGCATCGGGTCGTTGCGGACGAACTTCAGATAGGCCGCCGCCCCGAGCAGGATCGACGCGCCCCGGACATCGCTGCGCCAGTACACGTCCGTATAGCCGCCGCCGATCGCGGTCGAGACCACGCCGTTCAGGCAGGCCAGGGCCGCCAGCGCGGTGATGACCGGCAGCAGCGGGAAGCCGAACCGACGCCAAGCGAGCGCGGTCAGGCCGAGCAGGATGTAGCTATGCTCCTCGACGCAGAGCGACCAGATGTGGTCGACATTGGGTACCTCCGCGAACCACAGGTGGTAGTAATTGTAGGTCAGCGTCAGTGCCGCGAGGCAGCCGACGATCTGGCTGTCATGCCGCGAGGCAAGGGCGAGAACGCTCATCGCTAGCACAAAGCAAGTCAGCGCCGGATAGATGCGCGACGCGCGGCGGACGAAGAACGTCTTCAGCGGGGCGTCGCGCACGAACAGGATTTCGGCCATCAACCGGCCGCTCAGGACGAAGAACAGCTCCACCCCGAAGCGGCCGAGATTAATCCCGTGGGTGGTCCCGAAATGGCCGACGAGCACCAGCAGGATCGCGCACCCGCGCCAACCATCGAGCACGGGAAGGTGACGGGGGGGCATGGGGCGCCTGTCGAACTTGACGTTGCGCGACTCCTGGGCCGGGCTCCCCTGCGGCGCCGAGATGGCATTAAGGTGTAGGACAGACGCACGGCCCCATCCGGAATCTCCAAAGGCGTAGATCGGCGGGCACTTCCCTCAGCCCGAGGGCGCGCCGCGCAGTGATACCTTCAGGTTTGCCGGTGGATCAAAACACCGAGATCAGCACGATCCCAGCCGCCATCAGCAGGCCGCCGATCAGCCGGCCGATCCCGGCGCGGACACGTTTCATGCCGAGCCAGCCGAAATGGTCGATGGCGATGGAGGTGAACAGGTTCGCAGTGATCAAGAGGCCGTTGAACGCGCCGGCCCCGACCTTGTCGACGAACAGCAGGCCGGCGAACACCGCCACCGCCCCGGCGATGCCGCCGAGCGCGCCCCACCACGGCACCCGGGCCACGTCCGCCCGAGCCGGCAGCGGCGTTGGGCGGACGAGGAACACGAACAGGAAGACGAGCGCCACCGGGATGAACGACACGGTGGCGGCGAGCCAGGGGTTCACCAGGGCGCCGCGCAGCTGCGCGTTGAGCACCACGCCAACCGCCTGGAGCGAGCCCGCGACCAGGATGAACGGGTAGAGCAGCCGGGCCATCAGGCCGCCCTTGCTCGAATCGGCCTTCTCTTCTTCCGATTTGGGGCCGGTTGCGCGGGCAATGAACACGATGCCGACCACCATCAGCAGGCCGCCGAGCCACGGCATCGCCTTGAAGCCCCCGGCCTTGAGGCCGAACAGCCCGAGGCTGTCGAGCGCCAGCGAGGTCAGGATGTTGGCCGTGATGGTCAGGCCGTTGAACGGGCCGGCCCCGACCTTGTCCACGAAGGCGAGGCCGCCGAACACCGCCACGGCGCCGGCGACGCCGCCGAGCGGCGCGTACCAGGGCATCGAGCCCAGGGTCTGCAGCGTCGGCAGCGGGGTCGGCATGGTGAAGAACAGGATCGTGAACACGATCACGATCGGCGTGAACGAGTAGGTCGCCGCTAGCCACGGATTGACCAGCGCGTCGCGCAGACGCGCATTCATGGAATTGCCCAACGCCTGAAGGGCACCGGCGACCAGGATGAAGGGATAGAGCAGAGCGGCGTTCAAAGGTGTGGTCTCCAGGCGTGAAAGGGCGAGGCAGTTTGGGGTAGCGTCGTCCCGGCGACCGGAGACTGCGCTCTCAGACGAGCAGCAGGGCTCCGAGCGCGAGAACGAGGGCGGGCGGCATCACCAGCAGCCCGAGCTTGAGGAACTGCCAGGCCGACACGTCCTCGCCCTCGCGACGGATTGCCGTGAGCCACAGGATCGTGGCGAGTGAGCCGGTGACCGACAGGTTCGGCCCGAGATCGACGCCGATCAGGATCGCGCCTGCGACCTTGTGCGAGACCTCCGCGGCCTGGACCGCGGCACCGGCGAGCAGCCCCGCCGGGAGGTTGTTCACGAGGTTGGTGCCGAAGGCGATCAGCGCGCCGCCGGCCCAGGCGGTGGCGGCGGGGTCGGCCTGCGCGTAGCCCTTCAGCGTATTGGCCAGCAGGGTGAGCACGCCGGTCTTCTCCAGGGCCTCGACCAGCACGAACAGGCCGGCAACCAGCGGCAGCACCGCCCAGGACACGTCCTTGACCACCTCGACCAGGCCGCCGCGGTTCAACGCCACCACCAGCAGGGTCGTGGCGAGGCCGGCCACGAAGGTCGGCAGGCCGAGCTCGATGCCGGCGGCCGAGGCCCCAATCAGCGCGCCCGCGGTGGCGATGATGCCGAGTCCGGCGACCTTGCCGCCCATCCCCAGGCTCGGTGTCTCGACTTCGGTCTTGATGGTCTGACCTTTGAGCCGGGCGTTCTGGGTCAGCCGCAGCACCGCATAGGTGGCGACGATCGCCAGCAGAGACGGCAGCGCGAAGGTGGCGAGCCACTGGCCCAGCGGCGGCATGTCGGTGGCGAACACCACCAGGTTGGCCGGGTTCGAGATCGGCAGCACGAAGCTCGCCGCGTTGGCGATGAACGCGCAGATGAACAGGTAGGGCAGGGGCTCGGCGTCGGCGGCCTTGGCGGCGGCGTAGACCGCCGGGGTCAGCACCACCGCGCAGGCGTCGTTGGAGAGGAACACCGTCACGACGGTGCCGACGATGTAGATCAGCAGGAACAGCCGGGTCGGCGAGCCCTTGGCGGCGCGCACGGCGAGGCCGGCCAGCCAGTCGAACAGCCCTTCCTTCCGGGCGATCTCGGCGAGCAGCATCATGCCGACGAGGAACAGGTAGACGTCGGTGCCCTTGGAGACGCCGTCGAGGGCGACCTGCCAGGGCAGGAGCCCGAGCACGACCAGCAGCGCGGCGCCGAGCACCGCCCAGATCGCCTCCGGCCATGAGAACGGGCGCACAATCACGCCCAGGGTGGCGAGCGCGGCGATGCCCCAGGTCGCCAGATTCGGTGTCACGGTCAGTCCAGCGAACACGATCAGATATCTCCCCCCGGAGTCGTGGTGACGATCACCACTTGCGGCCGTAGCGGTTGGGCCCGAGCTGGTCGCCGCGCACGCCCTTGCCGACCCAGGATTGGATCCGGCCCGCGTCGCTACCAGGTTTTTGCGGCATCGGCGGCAACGCCGCGCTGTCCGAAAAGGCGATCACCGGTTCGATCACGTCGGTGTCGACGTAGTCCGGACCGTGGCCGGGCCAGCATTCGTGCACCGCCTCGACCTGGATGCTGCGCCCATTCCCTTCCCACAGCAGGGCGGCCTCGTAGCAGCGCGAATCCGGATCCCGCTCCATCAGGACCCAGGGGCCGGTATCGACGCGGCAATGGACGTAGCGCGGCGGCGCGTCGGACAGCACGACCGCCCGGACGGTGATCCGTCCCTCGGCGTCGAGATCCATGCCGCAGTTCTCGGGCGTGGTCGGCCGCGTGGCGACGCGCCGGTCCGCCGGGCTGGTGATCAGCACGAACGGCGCGGTCCGGTCCAGCGCGCGGAAGCGCCAGCTCGTCACCGGCCCGTCGATCGCCGCCACCGCGTAGCCGACCGAGCCGTCCTCGTTCTGCCCCACGGAGCGCGCGGCCGCGTAGAGGGTTCGGCCGTCCGGAGCCAGCTCGTTGTAATGGGTGTGGCCCATCTCCACGAGGCGGACACGGTGTGCCCAAAATAGGCCGGCGATATCGAGGCGGTCATCCGGCTCGCGCAGGTCGTCCGGGTAGGCGTGCATGAACACGGCGCAGGGAATTTTGTCGGCGCGTGCACCCGTGAGCTGTTCGTCCAGCCATTGCGTCTGAGGTCCGCCAAGCCGGAAATCGAGGCCGATGCCTTTCCGGCCGAAGCCGGGGCTGACCATGTCGACGAACAGGCAGCGGACGCCCTGGATATCCTTGCCATCGCAGTAATGCGGGATCGGCAGGACCGGCCAGGTCTCCGGGCGAAGATCCGGGCATGTGGCGGGCGGCGGATGCGGATTGTCGACGGGTGGCTGATCCAATTTCCAGATCTTCGGCTTCGGCAGCCGGCCGCCCAGGCTCGCCGCGAAAGCGTGGAAATCATCCATCCGGCCGTGCTGGCGATCATGATCGCCGGGGATCAGCCGCAACGGCAGCTTCTTGTGCCGGTCCAGTGCGTCCTTCAGAATGTGGTATTCCGAAGCGTAGCCGTTTTCCGCCAGATCGCCCGGCAGGTAGACGAAGTCGAACAGGTTCTGCGGGGCGATCGTCGCGATCTGGTCGAGGATCGCGTTCAGGTCGATGACATTCTGGGCTTTCGCGTCTTGCAGGTGCAGATCGCCGACATGCAGAAAGACGAGCGGCCCGCGCAGTGGCGCGGCGTGGGGTTCGGTCTCGGACATCGGGGCGATTCCGTCTTCGGCGCGGGTCAAGCGCTCGCCGGCAGGGCTGGGGGCAAACCGGAGCCGCTATCCGGAGTGCCGGTCGCGGCCTCCCCGTCCCGGGTCTCGGGCATCAGCGTCAGGTAGAGGACGAAGCCGAGCCCGGCGATCGCCGCCAGTGATAGGAAGGCGGTCGAATACCCCGCCGACACGATGATCAGCCCGGCCAGCGTGGCGCTCACCGAGGCACCGACCCCCTGGGCGGTGGCGACCGCGCCCTGCGCCGCGTTGAACCGCCCGCCACCCCGGGTCAGGTCGGCCACGACGATCGGGAACAGGGCGCCGTAGATGCCGGCCCCGACGCCGTCGAGGAGCTGGACGCCCACCAGCCAGAACGGGTTGTCCGATAGGGTGTAGAGCACGCCGCGCAGCGCCAGCACGCCGAAGGCCGCCAGAAAGATCGGCTTGCGCCCGATGATGTCGGCGCGGGCGCCGACGAAGATCGCCACCGGCACCATCACGCATTGCGCCGCGACGATGCACACGGCGATCAGCGACGTCGCGTGGTCCTTGCCGGAGAGATGCGTCAGCAGCTGGCCAACCGAGGTCAGCATCGCGGCGTTGGACAGGTGGAAGATCGCGCAGAGCACCGCGAACAGCATCAGCGGCTTGTTCTGCAGCAGCGTGGCCAGGCCGGACGGTTGTTCGTCCGCCTTGGCCTCCGCCTCGGTCATGCCCCGGGCGAGGTCGTCGTCGATGGAATCGGCCGGGACCATCAGCATCGCGCCGATCGAGAGCGCGGCCAGCACGCCCATCAGCCAGAACACCACGATCGGCCCGAAGAAATAGGCCAGGCCGCCGGCGATCGCCGCCGAGGCGGCGTTGCCGGCATGGTTGAAGCCCTCGTTGCGGCCGATCCGCTTGGCGAACATCTTTGGGCCGACGACACCCAGCGTGATGGCGGCCAGCGCCGGCTGGAAGATCGTGCCGGCGACGTGGGCGATCGACTGCGTCGCCGTCACAAGATAGAAATTCGAGATGAACGGCAGGATCAGGCAGCTCACCGTCACCGCGATGGCGCCGCCGATCACCACGGCGCGCTTGTGGTTGGTGGCGTCGATGAGCGCGCCGGCCGGCGTCTGCGCGACCAGGCCGAGGATGCCGGCGACGGTCATCACCAAGCCGGTGGTGGCCTCGTTCCAGCCCTGGTCCGGTCCCCGGACGGCGATCAGGTAGATCGCGAGATACGGCCCGAGGCCGTCGCGCACGTCGGCCAGGAAAAAGTTGAGGGCGTCGAGGCCGCGCAGGGCTTTGGTGGAGGGCGTCCGGACGGTCGCGCCGCGCGCCGCCGCCCCGCTGTCGGTCCTGTCCATCTTGCCCGGGCCCCCGCACACATGTCGTCGCGGCCGAACCCGATCCGGGCCAGCACACGACGAGCTTGACGCCGGCTCAATCCATCGGTTCCCTGGAATTGTTCAAGAACGCATACACCGGCGCAATTCCCAGGCGGGTGAGTGGTTTACCCACCCTCTGAATCGACCGATGCGTCGGGATTTACGACATCGACCGTCGCTTCTGCGGACAGATCCGCCCCGGGGACGGCCAAGCCGTAGCGCTCGATCTTGGCGTAGAGGAGCTGGCGCTGGATCCCGAGGCGGCGGGCGGCCCGAGCCCGGTTTCCGTCGGCCTCATGAAGCGCGGCGGCGATCATGGTCCGCTCCAGCCGGGCCACGGCGCCGGGCAGGTCGCCCGCCAACCAATCCGCTGGCAGGTCGAGCGTGACGCCGTCCTCTTCGCGCGGTGAGGCGGGCCGCTCGGTCGGCAGGTCGATGGCGTCGGGTGCGATCACGCCGCAGCGCACCAGCACCGCGGCGCGCTCGATGACGTTGCGCAGCTCGCGGACATTGCCCGGCCAGCCATAGGCCAGCAGCCTAGAGGCAGCCCCAGCGCTGAGCCGCTTGCCCGAGGGCCCGAGGAAATGCTCCGCCAAGGGCACGATGTCGGCGAGCCGCTCGCGCAGAGGCGGCAGCAGGATCGGCACGACGTTGAGCCGGTAATACAGGTCGGCGCGGAACAAGCCGCCGGCCACCAGGGCCGGCAGGTCGCGGTGGGTTGCGGCGATCAGGCGGACATCGACCCGGGTCGACCGGCCGCCGAGCGGTGTCACCAGGCGGTCCTGGATCACCCGCAGGATCTTGGCCTGCATCGGTGGGGGCATGTCGCCGATCTCGTCGAGGAACAGCGTGCCCCCCTCGGCTTGGTGGAAGGCGCCGGCCCGGTCGCCGACCGCCCCCGTGAAGGCGCCACGGACATGCCCGAACAGCTCGCTCTCCAGAAGGTCGGGCGGGATCGCCGCGCAGTTGACCGGCACGAACGGCCGCGCCCGGCGGGCGGAATAAGCGTGCAGGGCCCGGGCCACCTCCTCCTTGCCGGTGCCGGTCTCGCCCTGGATCAGCACGGTGGAGTCGGTGTCGGCCACGAGCCCGATGGTCTTCTGGACCCGGCGCATGCCGACACTCGAGCCGATCAGGCCGATTTCGGGATCTCGGTCCCCGGGATACGGCTTCGCGGTCGACAGCATCGCATTGAGGACTGCGGCGAGGTCGGCACGGCCGACCGGCTTGGTCAGGTGGTCATGGGCCCCGAGGCGCATCGCCTCGATCGTGTTGGCCGGGCTCGCATAGGCGGTGAGCACCGTCACCGGCGGCCGGTCCGGCAGGGCGCAGATCCGCGCCAGGGTCGCCATGCCGTCGAGGTCGCCGGGCATGCGCAGGTCGAGCAGTATCGCGGCCACCGGACCCTCGCGCAGGCGTGCCAGGGCCTCCACGCCGGAAGCGGCCGGCAACGGCGTATGGCCGAGATCGGTCACGGTCTCGGCAAGCCCCTCGCCCAGGGCGGAATCGTCGTCGACGATCAGGATGGTCGCCATGGCAGGTCCAGCACGAAAGTGGTCTCGGGCGCATCGTCGATCAGCCCGACCGTACCGCGATGCGCCAGCGCGATCTCGCGCACAATCGCGAGGCCGAGCCCGGTCCCGTCCGGCCGGCCGGTCATGAACGGCTCGAACAGGCCGGGGCGGACCGCCGGGGCGATCCCGGGGCCGGTGTCAGCCACCTGCAGGTGCAGGCGCACCGCGCCGTCGACGGTCACTCGCGCGGCGCCGAGACGGACCCGGCCCCCCGCTTGCGTGTGCTGGAGGGCGTTGAGCAGCAGGTTGTCGAGGGCGCGGGCGATCTGGGCGCCGTCGATCTGCGGGCGGTCCGCGCCCGGCAGCGCGTCGGCTTCGATCGCGATCCGCACGCCGCGCGCGCTCGCCAGATCCTCGTGCAGGCGCGCGCAATCGCCGAGCAGGGCGACGATGTCGGTTGGGATACGGGTGAGGGTGCGGGCCTGCGTCAGGTTGAGGAGGTCGCGCAGCAGGTGATCGACGCGGGCGATCTGGCCGAGCACGCTTTCCAGCGCCACCGTGGCGCGGCCCGGATCGCCGCTGACCAGGGCGTTCTCGGCCTTCAGCCGCATCGCCGCGATCGGGTTGCGGATCTCGTGGGCGATGCTGGCCGCGAGCCGGCCGACGGCGGCCAGGCGCTCGGCAGCGACCATCCGGGCCCGGGCCTCCCGCAGGCGTCCGCCCGCGGCGTTGAGGGTTTCGACCAGGCGGTCGAGTTCGCGCTCGCCCGTGGGGTCGAGATGCGGCAGGTCTTCGCCGTCCGGCCGCGGCGCCGCCAGGGCGGTTTCGAGCCGGGCGATCCGGCCCGAGAACCCGTACAGGAACCACCCGAGGAACGCCGCCGAGCCCAGCACCGTCACGGCCAGGAACCCGAGGCCCGCCAGGAAGCGCGTATAGGCCGGGCCGTCGTTGACGTGGGCGCGGCCCATGGTCCAGGCGGTGAGCCCTGCTTCAGGCCCGTGCAGGGGGCAGCCCTGGACCAGCAGCACCTGCGTGCGGCTCGGCCGGCGGACCGACACGGCGTGGTCGACCCGCAGGGCCTGGGCGTTCACGCCCGCGATGCTGTCGCGCTCGGCCTCGGGGAGGTCGGTCTTCGGCCCGGTGCCCTCGTAGGTCGGGTAGGCGTAGGCCACCGGCCCGTCCGCGGCGCTCCAGACCCCGCCCTCGATGCCCGGATAGAGGTCGAGTGCGGCACCGACGGTGGGGCCGAGCTCGGCGCGCGCGACGCCGCCCTTGCTGCGCCGCGCCAGGGCGGCGTAGCGGTCGATGATCTCCCGGCAGGCTCGCCCGACCGCGACCTCGGCCTGGGCGACCTGGACCGTTGTCGACTGGCTGTAGAAGCCGAACATCAGGTAGGCGGTGGCCGCCGCCGAGGCCAGCAGCAGGACCCACAGGGCGAGCAGCCGGGCGCGCAGGCTGTAGGCCGTCACGGATCAGGTTCCTCCGGGGGCTGAGCGCCCCGGACTAAGCGGATATCCGGGTGGGCAGGCTGTGGAAACGGTGGCAGAGTCCATCGGGATCGGAATCGGCCGCTGGACCGCGCGGCGATTGCGCGCTTCTGTCGGATCGTTCTGCAAATCCGCTGCCGGAGACGGATCGTGTCACAGTCCCTCGTCGACCGGGCAGCGCTCGACGAACTTGCAGGTGTCATCGGCACCGAGAAGCTCGCCCGCCTGCTCGACCGCTTCACCACCAGCCTCACCACGGCCTTCGATGGCGCGGACCGGGCGGAGGCCGACTACGCGCGAGAGGCGCATACCCTTGTGTCGATGTCGGGCATGCTGGGCTGCGCAGACCTGTCGCAGGCCTGTCGGGACTTCGAACAATCCGCGAAGCTCGGCGGCGACGTCACGGCGCGGCTCGCGGTTCTTCGAAGCCTGCGCGACCGGACCGTCGCGGCCCTGCGCGATCTACGCGAAGATACGCAAGCGGCCCGGTAGACCTCAGCCAGCCGTCACGGCAGCCAGCGGCGCCTCGAAGGTCAGCACCGCACCGGTGGGCGGGTAGTTCAGCTGCGCTGTCCCGCCGAAGCTGTGGGCGAGGCTGCGGGCGATCAGGCGCGTCCCGAACCCGGTGCGGGTCGGCGGGCTGACCGGCGGTCCGCCGATCTCCTCCCAGCGGAACCGCAGAGCGGCACCGTCGCCGGCGCCCGCAACGGACCAGGTGATCACCACATGTCCGGAGGGGACGGAGAGCGCGCCGTACTTGGCGGCGTTGGTGCCGAGTTCGTGCAGCATCAGCGCCAGGACCATGCCGTGGCGCGGGCCGAGCGTGAGGTCGGCGCCCTCGACCCGGAACCGGCCCGAAACCCCATCGCCGTGGAGCGAGACCGCGCCTTCGACCAGCCCGACCAGGGAGGCCGCCGCGAACGAGCCTTGCAGCAGCACGTCATGGGCCTGGGCGAGCGCCAGCAGCCGGGCGGCGAGCGCCTCGCCCGCGGCCTCCAGCGAGCCGGCGTTGCGCAGGGTCTGCGCGGCCACCGCCTGGACCATGGCCAGGGTGTTCTTCATCCGATGGGACAGTTCTTGCATCAGCAGAGTCTGGCGTGCCTCGGTGAGCTTCAGCTCGGTGATGTCCCGGGACGCCGCCAGGATCCGCTCGGGGTGGCCGTGCCGGCCGCCGACCGGCGTCACCGCGATATCCCACCATGTCACCGACCGGCCAGTCTCGAGCTTGGCTTGGAAGCGGCTCGTCCCGCCGAGCCGCGCCTTGCCGAGCGCTGCTGCGACCGCGGCCCGGTCCTCCGCGCGGGTCCAGACGTCGATCCACGGGCGCCCGATCGTGTCCGCAGGGTCCCGGCCGCTGAGGCTGGCCGGACCGTTCTCGCCCGCGGTGATCAGGTGTCCGTCGCGATCGAGCACTTCCAGCACGTCGGCGGCGACCTGAAGCATTCCGGGAGCGGTCAGCTCACCGGCCCAGGACGGCGTGGACCACGTCTCGATGCGGCCGGATTCATGCCGATCCAGCGCGTGCGGTCCCGTGGCTTGAAACGGCCCGCGGCCGAGGCGCCCGGCCTCCACGCGGCTCGCGGCCTCGATGATGCGGCCGAGCCGCCGGCTGCGCTGCCGTTCCGAATCCGCCTGACCGGTCGCCTGCATCAGCAGGGCCCGCAGGCGCATGTTCTCCGCTTCGAGCGCGGCGAGGCGCCGGTCCGTCCCGTCCGCCCGCGGCAACACGAGGCCCGCATCCATCGCCCGCCCCCCTGTGTCAGCGTCTACCCCCGCGGCGCGTGCGCCGTGGAAGACCCACCGAACACGAGGCGCGGCGACGCGATGTCGAGGCTCGGAGACGCCGGCGGATCGAACCGCTTCTGGTGGCGTGCTCCGCTCGCGGTCTCGCGATTCGAAGGGTCCGTCACGCTAACATGCAATTTCTGATAATCAAACGAACTGTGTATTCGTCAGCGCCCGCCAACTAGAAAGGCCGGTCCGGACGAATACGAAATACGTCACTTGTTTCGCATCAGCAGCACCAGCCAGCCGACGCCGAGGATGAAGATCACCAGGCCGATCGAGACGAAGACCGGCGTGCCGAGGTCGATCAGGCGGGGTGCCAGCTGGGTGGCGAAGGCTGCCACCACCAGGGCGACCGCGACCCGGGCGGCGGCCCGCTCGATGCCCCGGGTGACCTTGTCGAGGCCCTTGATCTCGATCTCGACGGTGACGCGGCCCTGCTTGAGCCGCACCAGCATCAGGTGGATCAGGGTCGGCAGCTCGGAGGCGGCGCCGTAGAGGCCGACGCCCAGAGCCTCGGCCTTCTGCTTGAGGGCGCCGAGCGAGAACTGCGTCTGCATGCTCGCCTTGACCGTCGGGCCGGCGGCCGCAAACAGGTCGAAGTCCGGATCGAGGTGGCGCATCACGCCGTCGGCGGTGACCAGACCCTTGAACAGGATCGCCAGGTCGGTGGGCATCGCGAGGTCGTTCTCGCGGGCCATGTTCATGAAGTCGGTGAGCACCAGCCCGAGATTGAGCGGGATCGAGGAATGGCTCTCCACGAAGGACGTGGCCGAGACCTGAAGCTTGGTCAGGTCCGGGTTGCTGGTGCCGGTCCAATCGAGCAGCACGGCCATCAGGCCGTCAGCATCCTGCTTGAGCATGGCGCCGATCAGCACCAGCAGTTGCGAGCGCCGCCGCTGCGACAGCCGGCCGATGATGCCGAAATCGATGAAGCCGATGCGGTTGCCCGGCATCGCCAGCATGTTGCCGGGATGCGGATCGGCGTGGAACACGCCCTCGATCAGGGCCATCTGCAGGAAGGCGTCGGTGCCCTTCTGGGCCAGCAGCTTCTTGTCGAGGCCGGCCGCGCGGAGCGCCGCCTCGTCGTTGGGCGGGATGCCGTGGATGAAGTCCTGGACCAGCACCCGCTCGGAGCAATATTCCCAGTGGATCTTCGGGAACACGATGTCGTCGCGATCCTGGAAGATCTGCGCCAGCAATTCGCAGTTGCGCGCCTCGTTGAGCAGGTCGAGCTCGCCGTTCAGGCCGTCGGCCAGATGGCGCATCTGCTCGCGCGGCTGGTAGCGGGCCATGTCCGGCCACTCGTTCTCGACGATGCGGGCGCCGTGTGCCATCAGGCGCAGATCCGCCTCGATGATCTTGCGCAGGTTCGGCCGCAGCACCTTGACGATGACGTCCTCGCCGGAGTGCAGTCGCGCCCGGTAGACCTGCGCGATCGACGCGGAGGCGATCGGGTTCATGTCGAATTCGGCGAACACCTCGTTGGGCGGGGCGCCGATATCCTCCTCCAATTGCGGGCCGATCTGCTCCCACGGCACCGGCACGACCTGGCTGTGGAGCTTCTGCAACTCCTCCGTCCAGGCCGGCGACAGCAGGTCCGGCCGGCTCGCGAGCACCTGCCCGAACTTGATAAAGGTCGGGCCCAAGGCCTCGATCGCCCGGCGCATGCGCTCGGGCTCGGACAGCCGGGTGACGTCGACCCGGGGACGGCGGCGCGGCAGCAGCGGCAGGTAGCGCAGCCCGAGGCGGTCCACGACGCGGGTGACGCCGAAGCCGATCAGGATCGACGCGATCTCCGACAGCCTCTGACGGTCGCGGGCGGCAACGAAGGCTGTCTTCAGCATGAAGGGGGCGATCCGTTCGGACACGATTGGGCGTCCGGACAGCACGAGCATAAGGACTTTTTTGCGGTCGCGAAGTCCGGGACACCCCTGACGGCGACAATAGGGCCGCCGAGGGCGCCAGCGTACGGGTGTTACGTTCGCGGCGCTGCCGTCGGCAGGGGCACAGCGACCGCAGGCCGCCGCGCATCCCCGAAGCGGGCATTGACCACGAGCAGCGTCACCACCACGGCCGAGAGCGCGAGCGCGGCCAGGAAGTACAAGCCGGCCTCGAAGCTGCCGGTGGTCTCACGGATCCAGCCGACCATCGAGGGGGCGACGAAGCCGCCGAGATTGCCGATGCAGTTGATCAGCGCGATCCCACCCGCCGCCGCGCTGCCGCTCAGGAACACGGAGGGCAGCGCCCAGAACGGCGCCTTGGCGCCGTAGAGCCCGGCGGCGGCAAGCGCCATGAACGCCACCGCCCAGAGCGAGCCCGTGGCGAGACCGGCGAGCGCCAGCCCGGTCGCCGTGAGGCCGAGCGCTGCCGCCAGGGTGATCCGACGGTCGTCGTAGCGATCGGAGATCCAGCCGACGGTTAGGCCGCCGACGACGCCGAAGACGTAGGGGACGGCGGTCATCAGGCCGGTCTGCATGTCCGACAGGCCGGTGCTCTTCAGGATCTGCGGCAGGAAGAACGCCAGGCCGAGATTGGCACCGGTGTTGGCGAAATAGATGAACGACAGGGCGATCAGCCGCGGGTCCGAGAGGGCCGCCCGCAGGCTGGTCCCGTGGGTGCCGGCAACGCTGCTCTGCTCGGAATCGATCAGGGTCTGCAGGGCGGTGCGGTCGGCGGGGGCGAGCCACAGCGCGTCCTTGGGCCGGTCCGGGATCAGGGCGAGGAACACGAAGCCGAACAGGGTCGTCGGGATGCCCTCCAGCAGGAACAGCCATTGCCAGCCTTTGAGGCCCATGGCCCCGTCGAGCTGCATGATCGTGGTCGAGAGCGGGGCGCCGATCGCGAGCGAGACCGGGATGCCGACCGCGAAGGCGCCGAAGATGCGGGCGCGATACGCCTTCGGAAACCAGTAGGTCAGATACAGGATCACCCCCGGGTAGAACCCGGCCTCGGCCGCGCCGAGCAGGAAGCGCAGGATCAGGAAGCTGGTCGCGCCCTGCACGAATACCATGGCGGCCGAGAGCAGGCCCCAGGTGATCATGATCCGGGCGATCCAGCGCCGTGCGCCGACCTTCTCGAGGATCAGGTTGCTCGGCACCTCGAAGATGAAATAGCCGATGAAGAAGATCCCTGCGCCGAGCCCGAACACCGCCGGGCCGATGCCGAGATCGGCGTTCATCCGCAGGGCCGCGAAGCCGACATTGATCCGGTCGATATAGGCCATGACGTAGCCGATGAAGAGCAGCGGCATCAGCCTGAAGAACACCTGCCGGACGATCCGGTCCTGTTCGCTGGCGACCATGGTGTCCTCGCTTTTGGGGTTGTTTTTTGCTGGCCGTCATCGCGAGCGAAGCGACCCGGTGCAGCGCGCGAGCCGCGAACGATGCGTGTCCCTGGTTCGCTTCGCTGCGCTCGCGAGGACGGTGGAGGCGTCCCGGGCCTTCTTAGAAAGCGGGCTCGAGACCGCTGGCGCGGTAGGCCTCCGCCGCCTCCGGCGTGGTCAGCCCGGCCAGGAAGCGAAGGGCGCCCTCACGGTCAGACGCGCCGCGCAGGATCGCGGCTGCGAAGGTCGTGACCTCTTGCACCGGCTCCGGGAACGGCCCGACCACCGCGATGCCCGGCACCACCATCAGTTCGCTGATCTGCTGGACCGCGATGTCGGCCTCGCCCGAGACCAGCTTCTCCGCCGTAAAACCCTGCGGGATGATCGTCGCCCGGGCGTTGACCGCGTCTTCGAGGCCCAGCCGCGGCAGCAGGCCGGCGAAGTAGATCCCGCTGGCGCCGGTGCGCGAGTAGGCGACGGAGCGGGCCTCGACCAGCGTGCGCTTGAGCGCCTCGACGCTGCCGATATCGGGATGCGCCGCCCCGGCCTTCACGGCGATGCCGTAGCGGGAGCGCACCACGTCGATCCGGGTCTCGGGCTCGATCTTATCGGCGGCGATCAACCGGTCCATGGCGTCGGAGAGCACGAACACCGCATCGGCGGTCTCGCCAGCCTCCAGCGCCTTCATGATCACCGCGGTGGGCGCCCAGTCGATCGCCGCCCGGCCGCCCGCCGCCGCGAAGGCGGGGACGACATGGGCGTCGAAGGCGCCCCGCACCACCAGGGCGCATTTCAGGTTCGTCGCGCGCTGCTCGTCCGCCATGCCGGTTCCCATCGTCTCGGATGCTGCGATCACCGGGCGGTCGGCTCGGCACGGGAATAGTCGAGGGCGGTGAAGCCGCCGCCCTGGTAGCGCTCGATCACCGGGTTGCCGCTGGTCTTGCCCTCCAGCGCCGGCGCGTAGGAATCGGCGCTGTCCTGCGGCGCCCAGCCGATCGCGTCGCGGTCGTCCCGGCGCCACCAGGTCATCCGGCTGTTGTTCGAGGCGCCCCAGATCACCACCGATCCCTTCGGCCCGAGGCTCCGGGCCAGGGTGGCGCGGCTGACCAGGCGGGTCATGTCGGGGTAGGACAGCCAAGTGGCCAGCATCCGGGCGTCGGTCGGCTCCGGGAAGCAGGAGCCGATGCGCAGGAACACGCTCTCCACGCCATGCTTGTCCCGGTACAGGCCGCCCATCAGCTCGCCGTAGGCCTTGGACAGGCCGTAATAGCCATCGGGAGCGAGCGCGCAGTCGTCGTCCAGGACTTCGCTGCGTTCATGGAACCCGATTGCGTGGTTCGAGGATGCGAACACCATCCGGGCGCCCTCCCGCCGGGCCGCCTCGTAGGCGTGGTAGAGCCCGCGGATGTTCGGGCCGATCACGGTCTCGAACGGATGCTCCACCGAGATCCCGCCGAAATGCAGGATCGTGCCGCAGCCTTCCGCCAGCCGCAGGATCGCCGGGCCGTCCTCCACGTCGGCGAGCTGGAAGCGTGCGCCCTCCGGCAACGGGTCGGGGAAGGGTACCCGGTCGGTCAGGCGCAGTGTCCAGCCCTGCGCGCCGAGCGCCTTCGTCAGCACCCGCCCGAGGGCGCCGGAGGCACCGGTGAGCAGGACGGGCTTTTGCGGGATCGTGTCGGTTGGGGCGCTCATCGGGTTCGCTCCGGGATCAGGCGGTCTTCACCGCGTTGAGGGGCGGGGCCGCCTGCGGGCTGTGCGGGCGCCTCACGAAGATCGCCATCGCGACGACGCCGGCCGCGGCGATCAGGGCGGCGATGACGAAGGCGCTGGCGTAGCCGCCGAGATACTGCACGGCGAATCCCGTGGCGGTCGGCCCGATGATGCCCGAAATGTTGCTCAGCAGGTGGATGAAGCCGCTGACCCCGCCGACCCGCGCCTCCGGCACCAGCTCGTGGATGGTCGCCCAGCAGGATTGCACCGAGCTCGTCAGCATCAGCACCGCCAGCGCGATCAGCGAGACTGCCACCGCGGCGTTCGGGGCGGCGTTGACGGTGATCAGCGCGACGCCCGCGATGGCGAGCGGTACGATCGTGGTGATCTTCCGGGCCGCCAGCTTGTCGTCCATGCGCTTGTACAGCAGGTCTGCGACGATGCCGCCGCCGACATAGCCGACGAAGCCGCAGGCCCAGGGGATCGAGGCCACGAACGCCATCTGCTGCACCGGCATGTGCAGGGCATCGGTGAGGTAGCTCGGGAGCCACGAGAGGAAGATGTACAGGGTGTAGTTCACGGCGAACATGCCGAGCCCCAGCGACAGCGTGCTCGGCAGGAACAGGTAGCCGCGCAACGACCGCTCGTGGTCGGAGGCGGCGAGGTGGGACACGGCCCGGCTGCGCTCGACGAGTTCGATCTCTTCCGCCGACACCCGGGCATTGTCCCGTGGGCGGTCGGTCATCAGGATCCGCCACGCCACCACCCAGAGCAGGCCGACGGCGCCGATGGCGACGAAGGCCACCCGCCAGCCGTACTGGATCGCCAGCAGGCCGACGACGGGCGCCGCGATGGCGCTCCCCACGGTCTGGCCCGAGAAGGTGAAGCCGATCGTCCGCGCGGTCTCCTCGCGGGGAAACCACGTGGTGATGGTCCGGTTCGTGGTCGAGTTCATCGGCCCCTCGGCGAAGCCGAACAGGGCGCGGACCACGAACATCTGGGTGAAGCCGGTCACCGCGCCGGTGAGCATGCACAGGACCGACCAGGCGGTCGCCGCCCAGGTGTAGACGCTGCGCGGGCCGTAGCGGTCGGCGAGCTGGCCGCCCACGAAGGCGAACAGGGCGTAGCCGAAGAAGAACGTGCTGAAGATCACCCCCAGCTCGGACGGCGACAGGTTAAGATCCTGCTTGACGAAGGGCGCGGCCACGCCGAGCGCGGCGCGGTCCATGTAGTTGATGATCCCGGCGATGAAGAGCAGCGTCGCGATCAGGAACCTGTATCGTTTGGCAAACATCGGGCTTCCTCCAGGATCATCATGTTTTTGTTTTGTATTTTTACAGGAACGCGATCGTGCACGGGCTCGGGCTCCGGCGTGAGCCTGTCTGGGTGAGGTCGCCGCTGCCCGGGTCGATGGCGAATTCGACCAGGCTGTCGCCCTGCTCGTTGGCGACCAGCAGGTGGCCTCCGTCCGGCGCCAGCGTCATGAAGCGCGGGTCCCGCCCGCCCGATGGCGTCCAGCCAGCCGGTTCGAGGCGGTGGCCGTCCACGCGGAAGCGCGCGATCCCGTCCTGGCCGCGGTTCGAGGCGTAGACGAAGCGTCCGCAGGGCGTGACCACGATCGCCGCCGCGGTGCTGGCGCCGAAGAAGTTCGGCGGCAGCGTCGGGGCGAGGTGGAGCGGCGTGAGCGTCCCGGCTTCCGCATCCCACCGGCAGGTCGCAACCGTGGATTCCAGCTCGTTGACCAGGAAGGCGATGGTCCCGCCGGGATGGAACGCGATGTGGCGCGGCCCGGCGCCCGGCCGCAGAGCGGCCTCGGAGACGATTTCCAGGCGGTCGCCGACGAGCCGGAGGACGAAGACGCGGTCAAGGCCCTTGTCGGGCACGAGGATATGGCGGCCGTCCGGCGACAGGACGACATGGTGCGGGTGGGCGCCGGCCTGCTCGGTCCGATGCGGGCCGGGCTCGCCCGGCATCGGCAGCGCCTGCACGGCCGGTTCCAGCCCGCCATCGGGGCGGAGCGGCATCATCGCCACCGAGCCGCTGGCGTAATTGGCCACGATCAGGAACCGACCGCTCGGATCGATCGCCTGGTGGACGCTGTTGGTGCCGCCGGTCTCCGCGCTGCCGAGGTTGCGCAGGGAACCGTCCGGCGTCACCGCGAATGCGGTGGCCGCCGCGCCGTCACCCTGGACGGTGTAGAGCACGGCGCGCCTGGGATCGGTCACCAGGAAGGACGGATTGTCCAGCCCGTCCACCCGGTTGAGATGCGTCCAGCCCGCGAGCCCGGCCCCGACCCGGTAGATGTCGACGCCCTGGCCCCTTGCCCGGCGTCGCGCGGTGGTGAAGCAGCCGACGAAGGCGAGGCCGAAGGGCGGGCGGGGCGCGTCGTCGGTCATGCCGGTCTCCGGGTCAGGTCCGCCGCGGGACGCGGCGCAGGAAATCCGGGTTCAGCTCGGACAGGCGGTTCACCCCGATCAGCGCCATGTCGCGGTTGAGCTCCTCCTTGAGGATCCGCATGGCATGCTCGACCCCCGCCGCCCCGCCGAGCGCGGCGCCGAACATGAACGGCCGGCCGAGCAGGACGAAGTCGGCGCCCAGCGCCAGCGCCTTCATCACGTCGGTGCCGCGGCGGATGCCGCTGTCGATGATGATCTTGAGGCTGCCCTTCCGGGCGGCGATCTCCGGCAGCACGTCGAGGGGTGCGATGGCGTGGTCGAGTTGGCGCCCGCCATGGGTCGACAGGATGACGCCGTCGGCGCCGCAGTCTTTCGCGATCTCGACATCCTCAGGGGCGAGCAGACCCTTCACCAGGAGGTTGCCGGACCAGCGCTTGCGGATCGCCTCCAGGTTCTTCCAGGAGAGCTGGTCCCGGGCGATGGTGTTGCGCACCGCCCCTTGCGACATCATCGGCGGGCCGCGGGTCGCCTCGGTGTTCTCGAAATGCGGGGCGCCGTGCTTGAGGAAGGTCCGGGCGACGGTGCCCAGCAGCCAGCGCGGGTGGGTCGCGCTCTGCCACGCGACCTTGGGCGTGACCTTGATCGGCATCGAGAAGCCGCTGCGGGTGTTGTGTTCGCGGTTGCCCAGGGTCGGGGTGTCGGCGGTCACCACGAAGGTCCGGTAGCCGGTGGCCGCCACGCGGTCGAGCAGGCGGTCGATCCGGGTCTGGTCGCCCGGCAGGTAGCCCTGGAACCAGGCCTGCGGGTTCTGCGCAAAAACGTCCTCCAGCTTGATCAGCGAGGAGGCGCTGAGGATCATCGGCAGGTTCATCCGCCGCGCCGCTTCGGCCAGGACGATGTCGCCCCGATAGGCGATGAACGCGGCCCCGCCGAGGGGCCCGACCCCGAAGGGAGCCGCGTAGGTGTGGCCGAACAGCTCCGTACTGGTGTCGCGCGCAGAGCTGTCGCGCATCAGCCGCGGCAGGAACGCGTAATCGGCGTAAGCCCCGCGGCTATGGGCCAGGGCGGCTCCGGTCTCGGCGCCGCCGGCCACGTACTGGAAGATCATGTGCGGCAGGAGCCGCTTGGCGTGGCGCTCGAAATCGTCGAGCGCCAGCAGGTCGCGGAACCGGTAGGGCGTGACAGCGTCGCTGCGCTTGAGGCTTGTGACCAGGGCCTGCGGGCCTGCGATGCCCGGCGCCTCGGCATCGGCCTGGTCCACAATGGCCGAGTCGCGCCCCGTCGCCACTGTGCCGGAAGCCGGCTGGTCGAACGTCGCCATCCGTTCCTCCCTGGATTCCATCCAGCCCGGATCCCCCCGGGCTGGACAGCGTTTTGAAAGCGCTTTCAGATAGCCAGCATCGCCAGGCAGTGTCAATATACTGCCGGTCCGTGCTGCGAACAGCGATGCGGGCGGTGTTCGCCGAGGAGAGTCGGATTTCAGTGCTGGACGTGCCGGAAGAGATCCTCGAACCCCTGTCGCGCAGCCCCGTGGCGCGGGATGTGGCCCATCGCGCGGGGGTCTCCACCGCGACGGTGTCCCGGGTGTTGAACGGCTCGGCCGGGGTCCGGGCCGACAAGCGGGAGGCGGTGATGCGGGCCGCCCAGGATCTCGGCTTCGTCGCCAACGGTGCCGCCCGGGCGCTCTCGACCCGCCGGTTCATGGCGGTGGGCGCCGTGGTGCCCAACATCGAGAACGAGGCGTTCGTGCGCGTCCTGTCGAGCTTCCAGGAGCGGCTGCGTCAGGCGGGCTACACCCTGGTCGCGGCCAATGCCGGCTACGACCTCGAGGACGAGCTGCGCGAGGCGACCTTCCTGCTGGAACGCGGCGTCGACGGGCTGATGCTGGTCGGCGACATTCACCATCCGGATCTCCATACGCGCATCGCCCGGCACGGCATCCCGATGGTGCAGACCTTCAGCCTGTCGCGCGAGCGCCCCTGTGTCGGCTTCGACAACGCCGCCTCCGCGGCCCGGGCAGCGAATTACCTGATCGATCTCGGCCATCGCCGCATCGGCGTGATCTCCGGCCTGCGCAAGGACAACGACCGCGGCGGCGCCCGCGTCACCGGCATCGCCCAGGCGCTGGCGGCCCGCGGCCTGACGCTCGCCCCGGAGCACGACATCGAGATCTCATACGGCATCGGCGGCGGCCGCGACGGCTTCCGCCAGATGCTCGCCGGCGGCCCGCCGCCCACCGCGATCATCTGCGGCACCGACCAGATCGCCTTCGGTGCGATGATCGAGGCCCGGGCCCGGGGGCTCGACGTGCCCGGCGACCTCTCGGTGATCGGCCACAACGATTCCGACTTCGCGCCCTTCCTCGATCCGGCGCTGACCACGATCCGGATTCATTCCGCCGAGATCGGCCACGCCGCCGGTGACCACCTGATCGCCCGGATGCAGGGCCGCCCGGTGGTGCGCCTCACCCAGATCGACGCCGAGCTGATCCTGCGTGCCAGCACCGCGCCCCCGCGGAAACCGACCCTCGACTGAGGTGGATCGGAGATATCTTGCCACCGCTTTGAAATCGCTTACAAGACCGTCAACGGCGACCGGACGCCGAACGGCGCCACATCCCGGGAGACAGCATGGCCCCCCGCATCGTCCTTCTGCACGCGACGCCGGTCGCGATGGCTCCGATCCAGGCCGCCTTCACGGAGCGCTGGCCCGAGGCCGAGACGGTCAACCTGCTGGATGACGGCCTGTCCCTCGATCGGGCCAAGGAGCCCGGCGCGATCTCCGAAGGCATGATCGACCGGTTCGTCCGGTTCGGGCGCTACGGCCACGACATGGGCGCCGACGGCATCCTGATCACCTGCTCGGCCTTCGGGCCGGCCATCGACCGGCTGAGCGAGACCGTGCCGGTGCCGGTGCTCAAGCCGAACGAGGCGATGTTCCGCGCCGCCATCGCGCAGGGGCAGCGTATCGGCATGCTGGCGACCTTCGGCCCCTCGATCGGCACCATGACCGACGAGTTCGAGGAATTCGTCGGCCAGGCCGGCCGGCCCGCGACCCTGCGCACGATCCTGGTGGACGACGCCATGGCGCGCCTGCGTGCCGGCGACGCCGAGACCCACAACCGGCTCATCGCCGAGCGCGCGCCGGAGCTCTCCGAGTGCGACGCGATCATGCTGGCGCATTTCTCGACCTCCCGGGCGGCCGAGGCGGTGCGCGCCGCCGTCGCTGTCCCGGTCCTGACCGCACCCCACGCGGCGGTGGACCGAATGCGCGCGATGATCGAGACGGCTGAGAGGGCCTGACCCATGAAGCTCGGTGCCTTCTCCGACCGCCTGAGCGGCCATTGCGGCTTCCTGTTCACGGAGCTGCCCCTGCCGGAGCGGTTCGCCGCCGCGGCCAAGGCCGGGTTCCGGGCCGTGGAGCACCCGAACCTGTTCGCGACTCCGGCCCGGGAGGTGGCGGGTTGGCTCGATCGGGCCGGCGTGCCGCTGGTCCAGACCGGGTTTCCGGCCGGCGACGCGTCCAAGGGCGAGAAGGGCTTCGCGGCCCTGCCGGACAAGGTCGCCTATTACCGCTCCACCATCGCGCCCACCCTGGATTACGTGGAGCAGCTTGGTTGCCGCATGGTCCACCCGATGGCCGGTGTCCGGCCCGCCGGGGTCGAGGACGTGCGGCTGTGGGACACCTATCTCGACAACCTCGCCTTCGCGGCCGACGCCGCCAAGGCGCGCGACATGACCGTGATCGTCGAGCCGATCGGCCCAGGCTCGATCGCCGATTACGTGATCGACGATCCGCTGAAGGCCGTCGAGGCGATCCGGGCGATCGGTCGGGACAACGTCAAGCTGCTGTTCGACGCCTATCACTGTGTCTGCCTCGGTCACGATCCGGCGGCGCTGATCCGGGCGCACGCGCCGCTGATCGCCCATGTCCAGATCGCCGACGATCCGGGCCGGCACGAGCCCGGCACCGGCACCATCGCGTTCGAGCCGATCTTCGAGGCCCTGGAGGCGGTGGGCTATGCCGGCTTCGTCGGTTGCGAGTACCACCCGGCCGCCGGCACCGAGGCCGGCCTCGGCTGGATGCGGGCGGCCTCGGGGTAGGGCCGGCGACCCTCAGAACCGCGCCGCGACGCCGCCCATGATGGTGCGTGGCTGGCCCGGGGTGGCGTAGCGGTTCTGGAAAGCACGGTCGTAGTAGGTCGCGTCGAGCAGGTTGTCGACGTTGAGGTAGACCCGGACATCCGGGGTGATCTGATAATACGAGATCAGGTTCACCACCGTGTAGGCGGGCATCGTGAAGGTCGACAGGGCCGTCCCGGCGGCGCGCTTTCCGACGACGTTGAGCCCACCCCCGAAGCCGAGCCCCTTCAGGGCGCCGCCCTGGATCTCGTAGACCGCCTGCAGGGCGAGGCTGTTGGCCGGGACGTTGGCGAGCCGGGTCCCGACCGGGATCGAATTGTCCCGCGCCACCGCCGCATCGACATGGGTGTAGGTGCCGATCGCGCGCAGGCCGGGCGCCAGCTCGCCCGCCACGGTGAGATCGAAGCCGCGGCTCTGAACCACGCCGGTGGCGACGCTGAAGGCGGAATCGAGCGGGTCCGTGGTCGGGACGTTGGTGCGCCGGATGTCGAATACCGCCGCGGTGGCGTTCAGCCGGCCATCGAGCAGGCCGACCTTCACGCCGACCTCGTAGCCCTCGCCCCCCTCGAAGGCGAGGGGCTGGCCGCGCCGGTCCAATGCGGTGCTGGGCTTGAACGAGCGCGCGTAGTTTCCGTAGACGGAGACCGCGTCGGACAGGTCGTAGACCAAGCCGAAGCGCGGCAGCGCCTCCGTGCCCCGCAGGTTCGTGGTGCGGTTCGCGGGGTAGGATGTCGAGTCCTGTCCAACATCCTCGACCCGGACCCCGACCAGGGCGTGCAGCCGGGGCGTGATGTCGATCTGGTCCTGGACGTAGCCGGCGTAGCTCTCGGTGTGCTGCAGGAAGTTGGTGATGGTGGGCAGGCTGCGCGGCAGCGCCTGGCCGTAGCGCGGCGCCAGCACATCGAGCAGGAACGGATAGGGCGCGGCGTTCGAGCGGTCGAAGAGTTCCCGGTAGCGGTAGCGGTCGTATTCGAGGCCGAGCAGCAGGGTGTGGTGCAGGAACCCGGTCTCGAACTTGCCCGCGAGGTTGAGCTGCAGGTCGGTGTCGGACCAGGTCAGGTCACGCCATTCCAGGTTCCGCCGCAGGGTGCGGCCGTCCGGCAGGAAACCATTGGCCGCGGCGCCGACGCCCCAGCTCTTCAAGGTGCCGCCGAGTACCTGGGCGCCGGCGGTGAGGACCCAGTCCTGGTCGAACCGGTGTTCGATCCGCAGCTGACCGAGGGCATCCTGCACCTGGCTTGGCGGCAAGCCGGGCTCGCTGAGGAAGCGGGAGCGCGGCACGTTCCGCAGCCGGCCCAGGAGGGGAACGATGCCGCGGTCGAAGGTCGTGCCGGTGCTGACGAACGCGCCTTCCAGGGTGATCGTCGTGTCCGCGCTGGGCTTCCAGGCCAGGACGGGGGCGACGTGGTAGCGGTCACCGCTCACGTAGTCGCGAAAGCTGCCGTTGTCCTCCACCGCGCCGGTGATGCGGGCGAGAACCTGGCCGCTCTCGTCGAGAGCTCCGGTGGCATCGAAGGTGCTGCGCTTGGCGCCATAGCTGCCGAATTGCGTCCCGATCGCCAGCGACCGCTCGGCCAGGGGCTGCTTGGTCACGATGTTGAAGGTGCCGCCGGGATCGCCGCGGCCGTACAGGAAGGCGGAGGGCCCCTTCAGCACCTCGATCCGCTCGATCGCGACGACATCGGGCGTGTTCGGGTAGCCGCGATTGATCGGGAAGCCGTTGCGATAGTAATCGAACACGGAGAAGCCGCGGATCGTGACTTCGGTCAGACCCAGGCCGCCGAAATTATTGGAGCGGCCAACGCCGGCTAGGTCGAGGGCGGTGTCGATCCGCGTGGCCGCGGCATCCTCCAGCACCTGCCGGGAAACTGGTACCACCGTCTGCGGGACATCACGCAAGGGCGTGTCGGTGCGGGTGGCGCTGACGCTCCGAGACGGGGCGTAGCCGTCCGGAGCCCGGGAGGCGCCGCCGCCCTGGCCGGTGACGGAGAGCTCTTCAAGCAGGACCTCGTGATTCGTGTCAGGTGCAGGTTTCGCGGAGGCGCTATCTGGGTTGAGAAGTGCGGTATTTCCAATAACAAAGGCTGAAACGACAGCTATTATTTTTGGATATGAAATTTCAGGTTTGGATCGGGGAGTGTTTGTTGCCACGTTCTAAGGCCACGCTACGTCGAGGCCGCCGAGATGGTGGAGTGGGAGCGACGTGGTCAAGCTTTCCGAGCGCACATTGGGCGGCACGGAACTTGGAACGACTTCGATCTGCCTGCGGATTAGCTTACGAAAATTCGAAGCTGCGTCGAGACGGTGCCGACCTGTTGCTCCCAGGCAACATCGCGGTCGTGGGCCCAGGCCGCTTGCTCTACCCGACGCCGAGCAGCCGCGCCCGGCGTTCCAGCACCGAGGGCCAGACCTCCGGGTTGACCAGGCGCGGCGGGGTCTCGCCCCGCAGGAGGCCGACGATCTGCTCGGCGCCCCAGGCCGCCACGTTGCGGCGCGCCTCGTGGGTGACGCCGGCGGTGTGGTAGGTCGCCACCACCGTGTCGAACTGGAGCAGGGGGGCGTCCAGCGGCGGCGGCTCCGGTGCCCAGACGTCGAGGCCGGCCCCCGCCAGATGGCCGGAGGCCAGCGCGTCGGCCAAAGCTGCCTCGTCGTGCACCCCGCCCCGGGCCGTGGTGATGAACAGCGCCCCCGGCTTCATGGCGGCGAAGGTCTCGGCGTCGAAGCTGCCGCGCGTCGTGTCGTCGAGCGGACAATGCAGGGACACGATGTCGGAGTCAGCGAGCAGGCGCGCCCGGTCCACCGGCTCGGCGCCGCGGGCTCGGATCTCGTCGGAAGAGAGCAGCGGGTCGTAGGCCAAAACCCGCATGTCGAAGCCGCGGGCGAGCTTGGCGACCTCCCGGCCGGTATGGCCGATGCCGACGAGGCCGAGGGTCGCGCCGCCGATCTCGTGGCCCATCAGCGATTCCCGGGAGAAGCCCCGTTCCGTCCGCAGCAGCCGGTCCGAGACGCAGATCTTGCGGGAGATTGCGAGCATCAGGCCGATGGCGAGCTCCGCCACCGAGCGGGCATTGCCGCCGACCTGGTTGACCACGGCGACGCCCGCCCGGGTGCAGGCGGCCGCGTCCACCGTGTCGAAGCCCGCCCCGCCCGAGGAGACCGCGAGCAGGTTCGGGCAGCCGGCCAGCAGTTCGTCCGTCACGTGCCAGCGGCGGGGCAGCTCGTCCCGGGCCGGCGAGACGTGGAAGACATGAGCCTGCGCCAGCAGCGCCTCGAGCGTCTCCGCCGGGCCCTGCAGGTCGCCGACCTGCAGGTCGATGTCCGGCTCGGCCCTCAGCCGCGCGTCGAAGACCGGGTTGATCCAGAGATTGAACCGGCAGACGCGCTTGAGGGCCGCCATCGGGTCACCCGTTCACGACGGCGTCGATCGCATCGACCACGTGGTCGATGTTGTGGGTGTTGACCGCCGCCACGCAAATCCGGCCGGTCTCGAGGGCGTAGACCTCGTGCTCCTCGCGCAGGCGCGTGGCCTCCGCGGGGGTCAGGCCGGTGTAGGAGAACATACCCTTCTGCACCTTGATGGCGTCGAAGCCGCGCTCGGGGTGGCGCTGCTGCAGGCTGTCGGCCATGCGCACCCGCATGGACCGGATCCGCTCGCGCATCTCGGCGAGCTCCCGCTCCCAGTCGGCGCGCAGCTCCGGATCGGTCAGCACCATCTCGACGATGGCCGCGCCATGGGTCAGCGGGTTCGAGTAGCTCGCCCGCACCAGACGCTTGGCCAAGGCCTCGACCTTGGTTTTCATGGCCGGGGTCTCGGCCACGATCGTCAGGGCGCCGACGCGCTCGCCGTAGAGCGAGAACGACTTCGAGAACGACGAGGCGACCAGGAATTCCTGGCCGGATTCGGCGAACAGCCGCACCGGCGCGGCATCCGCGTCGAGGCCGTCGCCAAAACCCTGGTAGGCGATGTCGAGGAACGGGATGAGGCCGCGCTCGGCGAGCAGGGGCGCCAGATCGCTCCACTCGTCGGGCGTCAGGTCGGCGCCCGTCGGGTTGTGGCAGCAGGCGTGCAGCACCACGATCGAGCCCTTCGGCAGGCCCTCGAGGTAAACGCGCATCGCCGGGTAATCGACGCCGCCGGTCTCGGCCGAGAAGTAGGGATAGTCGACGACCGTGAAGCCGGCCTGGGTGAACAGCGCCTTGTGGTTCTCCCAGCTCGGGTTGCTCACCGCCACGGTGGCGCCGGGCTTCAGCCGGGCCAGCACGTCGGCGCCGGTCTTCAGGGCGCCGGTGCCGCCGATGCTCTGGAGCGTGGCGGTGCGGTTCTGCGACAAGATCGGGGCGCCCGCACCGAACAGCAGGGCCTGGACCGCGTCGCGGAACGGCTTGGTGCCCTCGATCGGCCGGTAGGTCTTCGGCAGGCCTTTCTCGATCCAGCGCTTCTCGGCGGTCTGCACGGCGCGCAGGCGCGGCACCTTGCCGTCGGCATCCGTGTAGACCCCGACCACGAGGTTGAGCTTTTTCGTGCTCGTGTCGGCGTTGAAGGCCTCGAACAGGCGCATGATCGGGTCGAGCGGCGCGTCCTGGATGCCGGCGAACAGCGAGGTCATGATCGTCAATCGTCCCAGAGGGTCTTCGATGCGGCGCGAGCGGGCGGTTCTCTTCAAAGTCGCGGGCCGGCCGATGGCCTTATTTCTCACATCGCGCTCGCCCGCCAGCGCTTCCGCGCGCGGCAGCGTCCCGATCCGCTCAAGGATGAACGGGTTTTGAAACCGAACCGTGCCCGCGCCGAGGTCGATGCACGCTTCCCGCGTGGTGCGGCTGCCCCTAACGTGAGGTGATGAAGCAGAGCCACGTCCTGATATGCGTCGGCCTCCTCGCCGCGGCCCCGGCCGCCGCGCAGGCCCCCGTGCGGATCGGCCTGTCGGCGCCGCTCTCGGGGCCGGATGCCGCCTTCGGCCAGGGCCTGCGGCAGGGCGCCGAGCAGGCGGTGGCCGACCTCAACCGGGCCGGCGGCGGGCGGCCGAAATTCGCCCTCGTGCCGGCCGACGATGCCGGCGACCCCAGGCAGGCTGCCGCCGCCGCGAAGAAGTTCACGGCCGACGGCGTGCGCTTCGTGGTCGGGCCGTTCGGATCCGCGGCGGTCGCCGCGGCGGCGTCGGTCTACGAGGAAGCGGGCGCCGTGCTGGTCGCGCCCGGCGCCACCTATGCGCCCCTGACCGGCCGCGGGTTGGGGACCCTGTTCCGGCTGGCTCCGAGCGACGCCCAGCAGGGGCGGGCGGCGGGGAGCTATCTCGCCAAGGCGTTCGCCGGGCGGCGGGTCGCCATCCTCAACGACCGCTCGACCTATGGGCGCGGCCTCGCCGAGGCGGTGGCTGCGCGCCTGAAGGAGGCCGGCACTCCGGAGGTGCTGTTCGACGGCTTTCCGCGCGGGACCCACGACCTGTCCGATCTGGTCGCGCGGCTGAAGGCGGCGCGAGTGGAGGCGGTGTATTTCGGCGGCCTCGCCCCGGAGGCTGCCACGCTCGTCCGCGCCCTGCGCGAGGCCGCCATCGGCGCCCCGCTGGTGGCGAGCGACGGCATCCTCGATCCCGCCTTCGCGGTTCTGGCCGGTCCGGCCGGGGAGGGGACCGTGATGACCCTGCCGCCCGATCCGCCGCGCCTGCCCGATCCGAAGGGCGGCAAGGCACTTCCGCGCAGTGCCGAGGCCGAGAGCGTGGCGGCCTCGGGCTACGCCGCGGTGGAGGTTCTGGCCCAGGCGCTGGAGCACGCCCGCGCGGCGGATCCGAAGGCTGGGCGCATCCCGGACGGCCGCAAAGTCGCCGAGGCCCTGCACGGCCCCCAGCCCGTGCGCACGATCCTCGGCCCGGTCGCATTCGACGAACGCGGCGACCGGGCCGCCGGCGCCGTCACGTTGCGGGTCTGGCGCCGGACGCCCGACGGGCGCCTCGATTACATCGGCAACGACGTCTCCGGCCCGTGAAGACGGGCCGGTCAGGCCCACGATTCGAGATGCAGTCCCGGAGCCTCATCCCGAAGATCGCCGCCGGCTTTCGCAAAAGATGACGCCAAATCAGCGCCCGCGCGCGTCATCCAGGGCTCGATATCCAGTCCGATGCGTGCGGCGTGACTTGCCGCGGGATCGTGCGACGACTAAATGCGGGCTGCGTCGCTCAGCAGGCGCGGACCGTCCGTCGGATCGGATCCGCGCCCTGCGGCGTTTCCCGAGCTTGATGACAGCCGTAGAAGTTTTGCCGGAACGCCTGCTGCCGGACGGTCCGACTGGAGAAGGTGCATGGCGAAAGAAGAATTGATGCAGTTCGACGGTCTCGTGATCGAGATCCTGCCGGACGCGCGCTACCGCGTGCAGCTCGACCAGGGCCACGAGATCGTGGCCTACACGGCCGGCAAGATGAAGAAGAACCGCATCAAGACGCTGGCGGGTGACCGGGTCACGGTCGAGATGTCGCCCTACGATCTCGAGAAGGGGCGCCTCGTGTTCCGTCACAAGGACGAGCGTTCCGCGGGCCCGCGTCCGCAGGTGCGGGGCGGTCAGTTCCGCCGCCGTTGATGGCCGCGCGCGCGACCCGGGTCTCCTCGGTCGCGCCGGCCTATCTGCTCCTCACCCTCACGGCCCTGCTCTGGGCCGGAAACGCGGTCAGCAGCCGTTGGGCTCCGGGCCATGTCTCGCCGCAGGTTATCACGACGCTGCGCTGGGCGGTGGCCTGCACGGTGCTCGCGCCGTTCGCGGGGCGCCGGCTCGTGGCGGAATGGCCGCTCCTGCGGCCGCACTGGCTGCGCATCCTGCTGATGGGCGGCCTCGGCTACACGGCCTTCAACTGCCTGTTCTACGCTGCCGGCGTCCATACCGGCGCGGTCAACCTGGCGCTGTTCCAGGGGGCGATCCCGGTCTTGGTGATCGTGATGAATCGTCTGGCCTACCGGGTGCCGGTCACCGCCGGCCAGATGATCGGCGTGGTCCTGACGCTGATCGGCGCCGGCATCGCGGCGACCCACGGTGACTGGACGGTGCTGACGCGCCTCGACTTCAACCGGGGCGACGTGCTCGTGTTCGGCGCCTGCCTGCTCTATGCGGGCTACACCATCTTCCTGCCGATGCGCCCGAAGGTGTCGGCCCTGGCGTTCTTCGCCGCCATGGCGATCGCCGCCTTCGTCACGTCGCTGCCGCCGCTCGCCGTCGAGTGGGCCACGGGTCACGCGGTCTGGCCGGGCCTGGAGGGCTGGGCGATGGTCGCCTTCGTCGGCCTCGGGCCGTCGCTGCTAGCGCAACTGTTCTTTATGCGCGGGGTCGAGCTGATCGGCCCGAACCGGGCCGGCCTGTTCGTCAACCTCGTGCCGATCTTCGGCGCGATCCTCGCCGTCCTGCTGGTCGGCGAGCCGTTCGGAGCGACGCAAGCCATCGCCCTGGCCCTGGTGCTCGGGGGGATCGCCTGTGCCGAGCGCCTGAAGCCGGCGCTCGCCGCCGAGGCGACCCCCGAAGCCGCTTATTCGCAGACGCGCACGCGTCGGATGTAGACGTCGCCGTATGGATCGACGGTGCGGCGGCGCTCGAAGTGGCAGACCGGACCGTAATCCTCTTCCACGTAGACCGGCGGCGGGGCGCGATAGACCGGGCGGCCGGGATAGTAGCCGTTGTTGGACGACGCGATGGCGCCGCCGACCGCGAGACCGCCGAGCACGCCGAGGGCGGCCGCGCCGCCCGCGCCGATCCCGTCACGGGCCTGGGCGGCCGGCGCGAGGGTGGCGAGGCTCCCGACGATGAGGCTCGTCGCGAGAAGGTACTTCATGACATTCCCCCTGATGGGTGCGATTCGATCCGAGATAGCCCGACTACCACATCCCAGCTTTGGGGCGTTTGTTCGGCCGCACATCCCGGCTTGACGTGGGGTGTTCCGACGCACCAAACCCCGGGGCGGGACCTATCAAGCGGAGGCCGGCATGGTGACACGGGGCTTCGTCGGGCGCAGGCAGCCGCCCGAGACCGGCGCGCGCATCCCGCCCGGCCAATATCTCACCGACGATTTCCCGATCCTGCAGATCGGCCCCAACCCGACGGTCGATCTCGCCACCTGGCGGTTCACGCTGCGCGTGGGCTCGCGGCCGATCAAGGCGTGGAGCTGGGAAGACTTCGAGGCGCTGCCCCGCACCACCTGGCAGGGGGACATCCACTGCGTCACCAAGTGGTCGAAGTTCGACACCGCCTGGGAGGGCGTGAGCTTCGACGACCTGCTGGCCGATGCCGGCATCACGGCGCCGACCGGGTATCTCCTGGCGGAATCCTTCGACGACTACACCACCAACGTGCCGGTGGCCGACCTCGTGAACGGCCGCGCCATGGTGGCGACCCGCTATGCCGGCCAGCCGATCCACCCGGACCATGGCGGCCCGGCGCGGCTGCTGGTGCCGCATCTCTACTTCTGGAAGAGCGCCAAATGGGTGAAGGGCCTGCGCTTCACCCAGACCGACACGGCCGGCTTCTGGGAGCTGCGCGGCTACCACATGTACGGGGATCCCTGGCGTGAGCAGCGCTACACCGGTGACTGAGCCGATCGTCTTCCGCTGGCACCACGCCGAGATCACCGCCATCGCACCCGTCACCCCGCGGGTGAACAGCTTTCGGCTGCGCTGCGATCTGGCGAACGCATACCGCGCGGGCCAGCACGTCGATGTCCGGCTGACCGCCGAGGACGGCTACCAAGCCCAGCGCAGCTACTCGATCGCCTCGGCGCCCGACGGCAGCGGCACCCTCGAGCTGATGGTCGAGGCTTTGCCCGACGGCGAGGTCTCGGGCTGGTTCTCGCAGGCCGCAGAAATCGGCGACCGGGTCGAGCTGCGCGGGCCGATCGGCGGCTCGTTCTCCTGGGATGGCCCGGACGGCGGCCCGCTGCTGCTGGGAGCCGGCGGATCCGGCGTGGTGCCGCTGCTGGCGATGCTGAGGCGGCGCGCGCTCGTCGCCCCGCAGATCCCGGCGGCCCTGATCTACTCCGCCCGCACCCGGGAGGAGGCGATCGCTCTGCCCGAGCTGGAGCGCCTGGCCGACGACGGCATCGGCTTCTCGCTGCACCTCACCACCACCCGGGATGCCGGCGGCCGGCGGATCGACGCCGCCCTGGTGGCCGTTGCCCTGGCGCGGATCGGACGGCCGGAAAAGGTCTTTCTCTGCGGCTCGAACCGCTTCGTCGCTGCAGCCTCGGACCTGATCCTGGCGGAGGGCGTCCCGGCGGGCGTGATCCGCACCGAGCGGTTCGGGGCCTGATCAGGGGCTGAAGATCAGCACGAGATAGACGAAGAACACCACGAGGTGCACCGCGCCCTCGAGCATCGTGGTGCGCAGGCCCGAGAAGGTCTGCATGCTCAGGATCAGCGTCACCGCGAGCAGCGTCATCTCGGTGGGCTTGAGGCCGAGCACGACGGTCTGGCCGGTGAGCAGGCCGATGGTAAGGATCGCCGGCACCGTGAGGCCGACCGTCGAGGTGGCCGCCCCCAGGCACAGGTTGATCGCCAGCTGTAGCTCGTTGCGGGCGATGGCCTTGAGCGCCGAGATCGCCTCCGGAGTGAACACGATGGCGGCGATCAGCACGCCTCCGAGCGCCGAGGGCGCGCCCAGGGCCGCGATGCCGTGGTCGAGGATGACCGCTAGGCTTTTCGCCAGCAGCACGATCGGCACGACGTTGGCGAGCAGCAGGACGACGTGCTTGGCGACCCCGCCGCCCGAGATCGAACCCGCGCCGGACTCGGCTTCCGCCGCCTCGTCCGCATCCTGGAAGAAATCGCTGTGGCGGCTGGTCTGGATCAGCAGGAACACGCCGTAGAGCGCCAGGGTGAACACCGAGAAGGTCACCGCCTGGAGGGTGGTCAGGGTGCCGTCGGCGGTCGAGCTGGTGAAGTTCGGGATAATCAGCGCGATGGTGGTCAGCGGGATGATCACCGACAGGAAGGCCGAGGCCCCCTGCAGGTTGTAGCTCTGCTGGTGGTGGCGCAGGCCGCCGACCAGAAGCCCGAGGCCGACCACGCCGTTCAGCACGATCATCAGCACGGCGAACATCGTGTCGCGGCCAAGCGTCGGCGCCTCCTTGGCCGAGAGCATCACGGCGGAGATCAGCGCCACCTCGATGATCACGATCGCCAGGGTCAGCACCAGGGTGCCCAGGGGCTCGCCGAGCCGATGGGCCAGATCCTCCGCCTCGTGAACAACCCCGAAGGCCGACCAGACGATGACCGCGAGCAGCCACGCGAACAGGCCGCCCGCGAACCAGGGCTGTGCCAGGTCGCCGAGCCAGGTCGTTCCGAACCAGGCGAAGGCGAGGACCGTCGCCCACGCCACCGCCAGCCGCAGGGCTCCCGTCATGGCCTTCGTCGTCTCCGGTCAGATCGCTTGGATCGTGCGATGCACAGAACTAGACCGTGTCTTAGGTCAGACGACCGGTAAGGCCAGGGTTGCCAACTCGCCGCACCGTTTTGAGCGCGCGCAACCGGCCCATGCCGTGGCGGGAGTGGTCAGCCGGCTCGGTTGGCGCTACCATCTGGAACCCGAATAAAGTCCGGTGCCTGATTCCTCCGCCGCGCGATGGCGCGCTGCCGGGCGCGGCGCGGCCGTTGAGAGTTCCCGAAACTTGCCCTTCCCGACCCTGCCCGCCCCCCTCGCGCGGGCCCTGTCCGAGCGCGGCTACGCCGATCCCACCCCGGTCCAGGCCGCGGTGCTGGAAGCGGCCGCCGGCGCCCGCGACCTCCTCGTCTCCGCCCAGACCGGCTCCGGCAAGACCGTGGCCTACGGTCTCGCCATGGCCGACATGTTCTTCGGCAAAACCGGCGATGACGGCGCTGGCGAGGGCGAGACGCTGCCACCACCCGGTGCGCCGCTCGCCCTGGTGATCGCTCCGACCCGGGAACTGGCGCTTCAGGTCCAGCGCGAGCTGCTGTGGCTCTACGCCCCAGCCGGCGGGCGCGTCACCGCCTGCGTCGGCGGCATGGATCCCCGCCGCGAGGCCCGGATGCTAGCCGACGGCACCCACATCGTGGTCGGCACCCCGGGCCGCCTGCGCGATCATCTGGAGCGCCGCAACCTCGACCCGACGGCCCTGCGCGCCGTCGTGCTCGACGAGGCCGACGAGATGCTCGATCTCGGCTTCCGCGAGGATATCGAGTTCATCCTCTCGGGGACGCCCCCGGAGCGGGCGACCTACCTGTTCTCCGCGACCCTGCCGAAGGCGATCGAGTCGCTGGCCGAGCGCTATCAGCGCAACGCCCTGCGGCTGGCGATCAAGGGCGAGAGCAAGGGCCACGCCGACATCGCCTACCGGGCGGTGCGGATCATGCCCCGGGAGACCGAGCACGTGGTGCTCAACCTCCTGCGCGAGGCGGATGCGCCCACCGCGATCGTGTTCTGCAACACCCGCAACGCGGTGCGCCATCTCCAGGCAAGCCTGACCGAGCGCGGTTTCTCGGTGGTCGCGCTCTCGGGCGAACTCGGACAGGGCGAGCGCAACGCCGCCCTCCAGGCACTGCGCGACGGCCGGGCCCGGGTCTGCGTCGCCACCGACGTCGCTGCCCGCGGCATCGACCTGCCCGGCTTGAGCCTGGTCATCCACGCCGACCTGCCGCACGACGCCGAGGTGCTCCAGCACCGCAGCGGGCGGACCGGCCGCGCCGGCCGCAAGGGCACCTCGGTGCTTCTGATCCCGAATTCCCGGCGCCGCCGCGCCGAGCAGATGTTCGCCATCGCCAAGGTCAGCCCGGAGTGGTCCGGTCCGCCCTCGGCCGACGAAATCCGGAAGCTCGACGGCGAGCGCATGCTCTCCGACCCGCTCTTCTCCGAGCCGCCGGCCGAGGAGGATGTCGCGCTGGCCGGCGCCCTGCTCGCCGGCAAGACGCCGGAAGAGCTCGCCGCCCTGCTGGCCCGGGTCTACCGCACCCGCCTGCCGGCGCCGGAAGAGGTCAGCGATCCCGGCGAGGGCCGTGCCCCCCGCGGCGTCAGCGAGCGCCCGCCCTATGACCCGATGAACCCGGAGCAGATCGCCGCTCTGGGGCCGGCGGTGTGGTTCCGGCTCAATCTCGGCCGGCGCGACAACGCCGATCCGCGCCGCCTGCTGCCGATGCTCACCCGTCGCGGCGGCATCGGCCGCCAGGAGATCGGGGCGATCCGGATCTTCGATCGGGAGACCAAGTTCGAGATCCGCGGCAACGCCGCGGCGCGCTTCGCCGAGGCTTTCGCTCGCAACGGCTCGCCGGAGATCCAGGTCGAGGCGTTGGCCGGGGATGCTGGGCCGGCCGAGCGCAAGAGCGGCCCAAGTGGTCCGAAGGGGTTCGCCAGCCCGCGGGCCGGCAAGCACCAGCGTCACGCCGAGCGGTCCGGTCCCCGGCCCGATTCCAAGCCGGGCCGCAACACCGGCCGCAGCTGATCTTTTGGGATCATCCCCGGGGGCGTCGTCCCCCGGGCGGTGATGTCAGAAAACTTTTTTAACCGCGTCGCCCAGCGCGTCGACGCTTTCCTTCAGCTTTCGTCCGGCTGGCGCCAGGGACGGGAGCTTGATGCCGAGCACCTCGGTCTCCTCGTCGGCCGGTTCCGCCTGCGCGACGGTCGCGGCCGCAGCGCCCGGCTTGGCGGCATCCGCGATCTTCTTCGCCACGGGCGGCTTGGTTACGGCCACCGCCTTGCGCGAAGGCTTTTCGGCCGAGGCTGCGGCCGGCGTCGTCGCGACCGGCTTGGCCGCGGGCGCGATCGGGGACACGGCGACGTCGCGTGCCTTCACGGTCTCGGAGGCACGCGGGGGCTGCAGCGCCGCGGTGCGGGTTGGCGGCAGGGGCACGACGACCTGACGGGCGGCGGCGATCGGCGTCACCGGGGTCGGGGTGGGGATACGCTTGGTCGGCGCCTCGGGCACGGCCACGCTCTTGGCAGTCGGCGGCGCGGCGACGGGCACGGCCTTCGCCGAAGCTGAAACCGGCGGGCTCGCAGCAACCGGCGAGGCAACTGGCGCCAACGCTTCCGGCAACGATGCCATGCGCAGGGCCGGCTTTTCCGGCTCCGCGGGCTTCGCCGCGACGGGGGCCGCCGGGGCGATGCCGGCCACGGCCGGCAGGCCATCCTTCAGCTCGGGCCAGTCCGCGGCCCGGCTGATCGGTGCGCGCCTGATCGGCGTGGGGGCCGCGAGCCCGGCCATCAGGGTCGAGGCAGCGACGCCGAAGCCGGCGATGGCACTTGCGCCGACCAGCCCGATGAGGACGAGCCGTAGGCTGGGCCTGCGCCCGGGACGGGCCGCCTCAAACCGATGCGGTCTTGTATCGGACGGGTCCAAGGCGAGATCGATCATGGTCCGGGGTCTCTAGACACGATGCACGACGCGCGCGACCGGGCTCCCCATGACCGGCCGCCTCTCTCCGTTATTCGGAGATGGGTCGACTCTAGAGTCGATAGAGGAACCGCAATACGGCGCAAAGATGTCGGCTCGAATTGCGTGCCCGGTCAGTCGAGGATCGGCTATCCACAAGATAAGCTGAAGCCGCTTAAGAATCCGTCATCGGTTTCACCCCGGCGGGGCGGATGAACCGCTCTTCCGCGCCGGGCCGGGGCATGGACTTCGGTGATACGCCCGCTATGCGTCTGACCGTGGATACGACACCGACCCTGCTTCCGACTTCTGAGGCGCCGCCGAAAGAGCGCCTCTCCGGCTTCTGGCCCTGGGCCGGCTGGTCGACCCGGGCGCGGCTCGTCGCCGTGGTGCTGTTCATCGACGCTCTGGCGGCCCTGATCTCCTGCGGGGTGATCGTGCTGAACGCCCGCAATGCGGTGCGGGTCGAGACCCGCGCCTCCCTCGCCACCGTCGAGTCCCTGGTCGCCGACACGATCCGCCTGTCGGACACCGCATCGCCGGATACGCTGCTCCAGACCTTGGACCTGCGCTTCAAGACCCTGCGCCACGTCCGGGTCGCGGTCCTCGAGCCGGACGGCGACCAGGTCGGCAAGCCGATGCCGCCGCAAAAGTCCGAGCGCGAGGCGCCGCGCTGGTTCGCCGACCTGATCATGCCGCCGATCGAGCGCCACACCCTGCCGATCGTGGTCAACGACCAGACGCTGGGCACCGCGCAGATCACCACCCAGCCGATGGATGAGATCGACGAGATCTGGGGCTATGCCCGGGCGCTCTCGATGACCACCCTGGCGATCAATGCCGCGATGCTGATCGCGCTCTATCTCGCGCTGGGCCGCATCCTGGCGCCGCTGCAGCGTCTCGGCGCCGGCCTGACCCAGCTGGAGCACCACGATTACACCGCGCGGCTGGAGACGCCGGGCGCCCGCGAATTGGCCGTGATCGCCGAGCGGTTCAACAAGGTCGCCGAAGCCCTGAGCGAGGTGCGCGCCGCCAACGGCCGCCTCAACCGCCAGCTGCTTACCGCTCAGGACGACGAGCGGCGCCGCACCGCCCTGGAACTTCACGACGAGTTCGGCCCGTGCCTGTTCGCTCTGGAAGCCAACGCCGCCTCGATCGCCCGGATCGCCACCGGTCCGGCCGAACCCAGCCGCGAGAAGCTCGCCACGCGGGCGGCCGAGATCAGCGCCATTGTCGGGCAGGTCCAGACCGTCAATCGGGAGTTGCTGAACCGCCTGCGTCCGCACGGGCTCGGGCAGGCGCCGCTCGCCACCTGCCTCGACCTACTGCTGCGCGGCTTCGGTCAGCGGCATCCCGGCACGGCCTTCGTCGGCCGTTTCGACGGGCTGGCCCGCGGCTACGGCGACCTCGTGGACCTCACGGTCTACCGCTGCGTGCAGGAGAGCGCGACCAACGCTGTGCGGCACGGCGGCGCCAGCCGGATCGAGGCCGAGGCGATCGAAGCCAACGGAACCCTGCGTGTCACGATCCGCGACGACGGTACGGGAATCCCGCTCGAACATCGCACCGGACTCGGTCTGTCGGGGATGCGTGAGCGCGTCGAGGCACTGGACGGGACCTTCGCCCTTGACAATGCCGGCCCCGGAGCAATCGTCAAGATCACGATCCCCGTTCCGCCGGAGCGGGTCGACGAGAACAACAACGCGCCGAGCGCATGAACGCCATCGCCTCCCAGATCGACGCCGCCGCCACACGCCTGCCGGTCCTCGTGATCGACGATCACCCGATCGTCCTGCAGGGCTGTCGACGGGTCCTTGAGGATTCCGGGGTCGAGACCATCGCGGAGGCGACCACGGTGGTCGGCGGCTACCGGATCTTCCACCGGCTGCGCCCGCCGGTGGTGATCTGCGACCTGACCTTCCAGGGCAGCGGCATGGCCGGGCTCGGCCTGATCCGCCGCATCCGCGCGGTCGCCCCGGAGACGCGCATCCTGGTCTTCAGCATGCACAACGATCCGGTGATCGTTGCGCGTGCGCTGGAGGCCGGGGCGCTCGGCTACGTGCTGAAGGACCACGCCTCGGCCGAGCTGTTCGAGGCGTTCGGCAAGGTCCGGGTCGGCGAGGTCTATCTCGACCGCCGGCTCGCCACCGAGGTCGCGATGCTGCGTGCCGACGCGCGCCGGACACCGGAATCCCAGCTTACCCCTCGCGAGCAGCAGATCCTGGCGCGGCTGGCCCAGGGCCGCTCCTACGGGGCGATCGCCGCCGACCTGTCGGTGAGCTACAAGACCGTCACCAATGCCTGCTCGCAGATGCGCCAGAAGCTCGGCGTGCGGACCCTCGCCGAGCTGATCCACGTGGCCGTCACCCACGCCCAGCGGCAGGGTTAGCAACGGATCCCGGAGATGCCTTTGACCGACGGTGACGGTGGCCCGAACGCTTTCTCCCGCGATGCGTGGGCGCGCAACGCGGCCGCCTACGAGACCATCCGGACGATGCCGTTCAACGCCGAGTTGGCGGCCGGCACGCTGCGGCAGGATCGCTTCCGCCACTACATCGTGCAGGACGCACATTACCTGATCGGCTTCGGCCGGGCGCTCAGCCTCGCCGCCGCGAAGGCGCCGGACCCGGACGGCATCGTCCAGTTCTCCCGCGCCGCGCAGGACGCCATCGTGGTCGAGCGCGCGCTCCACGGCGGCTTCTTCCGCGACTACGGGATCGATCCGGAAACCTTCGCGGGCACCGCGCTGACCCCGGCCTGCCACCACTACGTGTCCTACCTCCTCGCCACGGCCTATGCCGAACCGTTCGAGGTACTGTGCGCGGCCCTGCTGCCGTGCTTCTGGATCTACAAGGCGGTGGGCGACAACATCTTCGCCCGCGCTGCCGCCAACAACCCGTACCGGGCCTGGATCGACACCTACGCGGGCGAGGAGTTCGCCGAGGCCGTGGCCGGGATGATCGCCGCCACCGACCGGGCCGCGGAGCAGGCGTCGCCGGTGGTGCGCGCGCGCATGCACGACGCCTTCACGCAGGCCACCCGCCTCGAATGGCTGTTCTGGGACAGCGCCTATCGGGATGCGGCGTGGCCGCTGTGACCGTTCCGGTCCGGTCGTGACGCCGCCGGACCTCAGCCGGCGGGCGATCCTGGCGGCGACCGCCGCCGCCGCGGTCACTCTCGCGCCAGCCAGATCCGGCGCCGCCGAGGCGCCGGGCTCGATCCCGCAGGACCGTCCGGTCCGGATCGCCATGATCCTGTATCCGGGCATGACCGCCCTCGACCTGGTCGGCCCCCAGGCGCTGCTCGCCGGCCTCGCCCCCGGCAGCCTCTATCTCGTCGCCAGATCCGAAGGCCCGATCGCCAGCGATACCGGCCTGAGCCTGGTGGCGACCCACACGTTCGCGACCTGCCCGCGCGATCTCGACGTCCTGCTGGTTCCCGGCGGCGACGGCACCCCCGAACAGATGCGCGACGCGGCCATGCTGGCCTTCCTGCGCGAGCAGGCGCTCCGTGCAGCATGGGTTACGAGCGTCTGCACCGGCTCGCTGATCCTGGGCGCGGCCGGCCTGCTCAGGGGCTATCGCGCCACCTCGCATTGGTGCGTGCGCGACGCGGTGCTGCCGCTGCTCGGCGCCGTCCCTGTCGCCGAGCGCGTCGTGTTCGACCGCAACCGCGCCACCGGCGCCGGCATCTCGGCCGGGCTCGACCTCGCCCTGGCTTTGGCCGCCCGCCTGCGCGGCCCCGATTACGCCCGCACCGCGCAGCTCGTTGCCGAATACGCGCCGGAGCCGCCCTTCCAGGCGGGCACCCCCGCGCAAGCCGGGCCGGCGATCGTGCGCGCCGCCGACCCGATCCTGGCGCCGCTCGTCGCGGGGGCGACCGAGGCCGCGCGGGGCTGAGCCTCCGAAAGCGATGCAGCCGCGCCACGCTGCCCGCCCACGTGATACGGCGTCCTTGACGGGGCCTCGCACGAACCGAACTGTCCCGGCAGGAACCCCCGGAGCCGACATGTCCCTGATCGCACGCCTGCGCGCCTACGCGACCGAGGCCCTCGGCGTCGGCGCCTCCGAGCCGGTGGACGACACGCATCTCGCGGCAACGGCGCTCCTCGTGCACGTCGCCCGGGTCGACGGCATCCTGGCGCCCGCCGAGAGCGAGCGTCTGTCCCGGATCGTGCAGGGCCGCTACGCCGACGGGCCGGACGCCGCCCGGGCGTTGATCGAGCGCGCCGCCGCCATCGACGCCGAGACCCGCGACGTGGCGAGCCTCGTTGAGATGATCCCGCACGAGGCCAACAAGGCCGAGCGGCAGGAGCTGCTGACCATGGCCTGGTCGGTGGCCGCCGCGGATGGGACTGTGGACGAGTTCGAGGAGGCGCTGGTCGAGCGCCTCGGCCGGCTGCTCGGCTTCGACGAGGCGGCGGTCACCGCGGCCCGGCGGACCGGGCAGCACGGCGTCGGCGCCGTCTGACCGCACGGGTCCCGGACGATGATCGCCAGCCTCGCGCTGATCCTGCTCGCCCAGCTCGTCGGCGAGGTCCTGGCCCGGGGGGCCGGCGTGCCGATCCCGGGCCCGGTGATCGGCATGGGGCTGATGTTCGGCTTCCTGCTGCTGCGCGACAGCCGAATCGGCCTGCCGCGCGTCCTGCCGAAGCCGCTCACCGACGGCACCCTCGAATCGACGGCGCGGGGGCTTCTGATGAACCTGTCGCTGATGTTCGTGCCGGCCGGCGTGGGCGTCGTCGGCCGTCTCGATCTGCTCCGGGCGCAGGGGCTCAAGCTCGCCATCGTGCTGGTGGTCTCCACCGCCCTGTCGCTGCTGGTGACCGTGCTGGTGTTCCGCGCCGTCGCGTCTTGCGTCGAGCGGCGGCGGCCCGACGGGGAGGCTTGAGCCATGGCTGGCGACTTCTCGCTCTGGGTCTACCTCGCCGGCACGCCGCTGCTGTGGCTGACCGTGACGCTGACCTCCTACGTCCTGGCCGACCGGATCGCCGCCGCCACCGACCGCCACCCGATTGCCAACCCGGTGCTGATCACGGTGATCCTGGTCGGCACCGTCCTGGCGGTGACGGGGACGCCGTATCCGACCTATTTCGAGGGTGCGCAGTTCGTCCACTTCCTGCTCGGGCCGGCGACCGTGGTGCTCGCCATGCCCCTCTACGAGCGCCGGGCGACGGTCCTGCGCGCCCTGGTGCCGATGCTGGCCGCCCTGATGGCCGGGGCAGCCACGACGCTCGCCGTCGTCATCGTGCTGGCGCGGCTGCTCGACATCCCGCAGCCGATCCTGATCTCGCTGGCGCCGAAATCCGTGACCTCTGGGGTCGCCATGGGCATCGCCGAGGCGCTGGGCGGCGACCCGACGCTCACCGCGATCCTGGTGATCCTCACCGGCATCATCGGGGCGATCCTGGTGACGCCGATGATGAACCTCCTGCGGATCCGCGACATGCGCGCCCGCGGTTTTGCGGTCGGGCTCGCGGCCCACGGCATCGGCACCGCCCGGGCCTTCCAGGTGAGCGAGACCGCCGGTACCTTCGCGGGCATCGCCATGGGGCTCAACGCCTTCCTGACCGCGATCTTGGCACCCCTGGCGCTTCACCTGCTGTTCTGAGGCGTCAGCCGTCGAGCTGCCCGACGATCGCGTCCGCGAGCGACAGGCTCGACGTCAGGCCCGGGCTCTCGATCCCGAACAGGTGGACGATCCCGGGCAGCCCATGCTCGGCCGCGCCGTCGATCCGGAAATCCGCCGCGGGCTCGCCCGGGCCGGTGAGCTTCGGGCGCAGCCCGGCATAGTCCGGATACAGCGCCCCGTCCGGCAGGCCCGGCCAGTAGCGACGGATCGCGCCGTAGAAGCTGTCCGCCCGCCGCGGGTCCACTCGGTAATCGACCGTGTCGACCCATTCCACATCCGGCCCGAAGCGGGTGCGGCCGGCCAGATCGAGGGTGAGGTGGATGCCCAGGCCGCCGTCGATGCGCGGCGCCGGATAGATCAACCGCGAGAAGGCCGGCTTGCCGGTGCAGCCGAAGTAGTTTCCCCGGGCCAGGCGCAGCACCGGCACCCGCTCGGCCGGATAGCCCTCCGTCCGCGCCGCAAGGGCGGGCGCCCCGAAGCTCGCGGTGTTGATCACCGCGTCGAAGGCCATCTCCCCCGGCTCGCTGCCCCCGAACGCCGCGTGCCACCGGCCGTCCCGCCGGGACAGGCGATCCACCGGCGTGCGCAGGGCCAGCGCGCCGCCGTGATCCTCGATCACCCCGAGGAGCGCCAGCATCAGCGCGTGGCTGTCGACGATACCGGTCCGGGGCGAATGCAGGGCCAGCGTGCAGGCGAGCGCGGGCTCCAGCCGTCTGGCCGCCGCGGCATCGAGCAGTTCCAGGCCGGGGACGCCGTTCGCCTCACCTTGCCGCCGGATCGCCGCGATCGTCTCGGCTTCCGCGTCGTCCGCGGCCACGATCAACTTGCCGCAGGCGCGGTGCGGCACCCCATGATTCACGCAGAAGTTGTACAACTTGGCGGCGCCATCGACGCAGTGGAGGGCGCGCGCGGAATCGGATGGGTAATACATGCCGCCATGGATCACCTCGGAGCTGCGCGCCGAGACGCCGGTCCCGAACGCATCCTCCGCTTCTGCGACGATGACGGCATGCCCGCGCTGGGCGAAGGCCCGCCCTATGGCCAGGCCGACGACACCGGCACCGACGACCAGAACCTCCATGCGCAATCCTTTCGATTCTCGTTCCTACAGGGGCCGGTGATTCTTCAATACCGCACCCGCGCTGCCGCATAGGCCGCCTGTTAATTCGACATTGACCTGAATTATCAATTCTAAGTAGAAACAGCCGCGCAATAGATGCTCGCAGTGGTTGTAAGCGTAGCGAGCCAGCGCATAATGCCACCACGCGCTGCCGGACGGCGGACCGGATTTCTATTCCGGACTCCATCACCGGCAGCCGACAGAACTGCCGCCTAGCGACCGGACGAAGCCGCATCTTCCGACTGAAAACCTGAGGAGATGACTATGCTGACGACCTCACCGAGCGTCGAACTCGCCGCCAAGATCCTAAGCGCCTACGTCACCAAGAACAGCGTGCCGGCCGCCGTTCTCCCGAGCCTTCTGTCCGAGGTCCACCGCTCGATCACGGCGCTCGACGCGCCGGTGGAACGGCAGATTAAGCGGCCCACCGAGGCGCAGATCCGTGCTTCGATCCGGCCGGACACGATCATGAGCTTCGAGGACGGCAAGTCCTACAAGGCCTTGCGCCGGCACCTGACCCTGCGCGGTCTCACCCCGGAGGCCTACAAGGCCAAGTGGGGCCTGCCGGTGGATTACCCGCTGGTCTCGGCGGCCTACAGCGCCCGGCGCTCGAAGATTTCGCGGGAGATCGGCCTCGGCCAGAAGTTGCGGATGCAGCAGGCGGCGGAATAACGACGGTTTCGGTCGTGTCGGGCAGGGCCGGCCGTGCGCGTCACGGCCGGCTCTCCGCTGCCGAAACCTCCTGAATCAGCAGAGCCACGAGGCCGGACCAGCCGGTCTGATGCGAGGCGCCGACCCCTCGGCCGGTATCGCCGTCGTAATACTCGTAGAACAGCACCAGATCGCGGAAATGCGGGTCGTCCTGCTCGATCCGGCTGTCCCCGTAGACCGGCCGATGCCCGTCCGGGCCGCGGGCCGAGAGGCCGATGAGCCGCCGCGAGAGGTTGTCCGCGATCTCCCGGAGCGAGGAGGTCCGGCCCGAGCCGGTGGGCGCCTCCACGCGGAAATCCGGGCCGTAATAGGCGAAGAACTGGTTCAGCCCGGCGATCAGCAGGTAATTGACCGGCATCCAGACCGGCCCGCGCCAGTTGGAGTTGCCGCCGAACAGGCGTGAACGCGATTCCGCCGGCTCGTAGGCGAGCCCCATGTCCCGTCCGTTCCAGGGGAAGCAGAACGGCTGGTCCTCGTAGCTGCGCGAGACCGCCCGCAGCCCGTGATCCGACAGGAACTCCGCCGGGTCGAGGGCCCGGTGCAGCAGGGCCTTCAGCCGGTGCCCGCGCAGCAGCGACAGCAGCACGGTCTGGCCTTCGCCGGGCACGCTCCAGCGGGAGACCAGGGCCGCGAGGTCCGGGCGGTTCTCCAGGAAAAACCGCATCCGGTTCCGGAGCGCGGGCAGCCTGTCCAGATCGTGCGCGCTGATCGTGGTGACCGCGAAGATCGGGATCAGCCCGACCATGGTCCGCACCCGGATCGGCAGGCGGCTGCCGTCGCGGGCTTCGATCACGTCGTAGAAGAACCCGTCCGCCTCGTCCCAGACGCCGTCGCCGGTCGCCGCCGCGATGAGCAGGAAGTGCTCGAAGAACTTTTCCGCCATGTCCTCGTAGGTCGGGTCCTGAAGCGCCAGCTCGATGGCGATGCGCATCAGGTTCAGCGCGTAGGCCGCCATCCAGGCGGTCGCGTCCGACTGGGTGAGGGTGGCACCGTCGCCGACCGGCTTCGAGCGGTCGAAGATGCCGATATTGTCGAGGCCGAGGAAACCGCCCTGGAACAGGTTGCGGTCGTCGGAATCCTTCCGGTTCACCCACCAGGTGAAGTTCAGGGTCAGCTTGTTGAAGATGCGCTTGAGGAAGACGTGGTCGGGCGTGCCGGTGAGCGCCCGGTCCAGCTCGAACACCCGCCAGGCGGCGAGCCCGTGGATCGGCGGGTTGGCATCCCCGAACCCCCATTCATAGGCCGGCAGTGCGGCGTTCGGGTGGGCGTAGGCCTCGTCCACCAGGAGAAGCAGCTGGTTCTTGGCGAAATCGGGATCGATCAGCGCGAACACGATCGCCTGGAGCGCGAGGTCCCAGGAGGCGAACCAGGGATATTCCCAGGCATCGGGCATCGAGATGATGTCGTTGGCGCGCAGATGCGCCCAATCGGCGTTGCGGCCGTGCCGGCGCGCGGGGGAGGGGGCCGGCTGGGCCGGATCGCCGGCCAGCCACTCGCGCACGTCGTAATGGTAGAGCTGCTTCGACCAGAGCATGCCGGCGAGCCCCTGCCGCTGGACCAGCCGCATCTCGGGGTCGGCGATCGACGCCTGCAGGGCGGCGTAGAACGCGTCCGCCTCGGCTTCGCGGGTCGCGAACACCGCGTCGAAATCGGCGAACGCCTCGCCCGGCGCGGTCTCGGGGCGCAGCCGCAGCCGCAGGGTGCGGCTCTCCCCTGGCCCGAGATGGAGGTCGTACCGGGCCGCGCATTTGGTACCCGACAGGGGGTTGGCCGCGCCGGCCTCGCCCTGCACGACGCGCCGGTCGATCCCGTCCTTGTAGAAGCCCGCCTCCGGGCCGCTGCCGTAGAGCCGGTGGGTGTTGGTCTCGTTCTCGGTGAACAGCAGCTCGGCCGCGCCCTCGGCGAAGAAGCGCATCGGCGGCATGGCCGGATGGCGCGCCCAGACCGACCCGTCCGAGCCCGCTTCCAGCTCCGGCTTGACCGTCCCGGCCTTCCACGACCACAGGTTCCGCGCCCAGAGCTGCGGCAGCAGGGTGAGGTCGGCGGGATCGGGCCCGCGATTGGTGGCGGTGACCCGCATCAGCACGTCGTCGGGGCCGGCCTTGGCGTAGGCGATCTCGACATCGAAGTAGCGGCTTTCCGCGAACAGGCCGGTGTCGAGCAGCTCGAATTCCGGATCGTCGAGGCCGCGGCGACGGTTCTCCTCGAGCAGGCCCTCGTAGGGGAACGCGCCCTGCGGGTACTTGTACAGCATCCGCATGAAGGCGTGGGTCGGGACGCCGTCGAGGTAGTAGTACAGCTCCTTCACATCCTCGCCGTGGTTGCCCTCGGCGTTGGTGAGGCCGAATAGGCGCTCCTTGAGGATCGGATCGCGGCCGTTCCACAGGGCGAGCGCCAGGCACCAGTTCAGGTGCCGGTCGCCGAAGCCGCCGATCCCGTCCTCGCCCCAGCGATAGGCCCGGGAGCGGGCATGGTCGTGGGGCAAGGAATCCCAGGCCTCGCCGTCGGCGCTGTAATCCTCTCGCACCGTGCCCCATTGCCGGTCGCTGAGATACGGCCCCCAGCGCCGCCAGGCCGGGTCGGTCCGCGCCTGCACCAGCCGCTGTCCCTCGACGGTGTCGAAGAGATCGGGGACGCCGTTCGGCTTGGTCATGCGCTCGATGCTCCCGCGCTCATTTTTTGGATTTGCGCTTGGATACTGCCGTGGTTCGACGGCGAGAAGTCAACGTCGAGGCGCCGACCGTATCGAGCAGGTGGTCAGCCGCCGGAGACGATGCGCAACCCGTCCGGAGCCGCATCGACCGTGAGCGTGCGATAATCCGGGATCGTCGCGTGCCGCGTCGCGATCGGCGCATGATGGGTTGCGGTGACCACCACGACCTCGGCGCCCGCCGCCGCGCCCGCCCGGATCCCGGCCGGCGCGTCCTCGAACACCAGGCAATCCGCGGCCGCGACCCCGAGGCGCTCGGCGCCCAGCAGAAAACAATCCGGCGCCGGCTTGCCCTGGCCGATATCCTCTGCTGCGACCAGCAGGGCCGGGACCGGCATGGCGGCGGCCTCCAGGCGGCGCAGGGCGAGTTCCCGGGGCGCCGAGGTCACGATCGCCCAGCGCTCCGACGGCAGCGCCCGCAGGAAGGCCCGGGCCCCCGGGATCTCGGCGATGTCGCCGACATCTGCGATCTCCGCCCGGGTGATCGCCGCAGCCTCTGCTTCCGGATCGACCCCGGGCAGGCCGAGCCGGCGGATCGTATCCACCGAGCGGATTCCGTGGATGGTCGGCAGGAAGCTCGCCACGTCGAGGCCGTGGCCTTGCGCCCAGCGCGTCCAGGCCCGTTCCGCCGAGGCGATCGAGCTGATGATCGTGCCGTCCATGTCGAATAGGAACGCGGCGAAGCGGCGCGTCGGGAGAGGCGTGTCGGTCATGGCCCAGCGCTACGCGGGCGCGGGCGGACCGACAACCGCGCCGGGCGCACGGCGGCTGCCCGCTCGGCCGAGGCCGCCCGCTTCACGGGCCGATCCCGATGGTGTAGCGCGGATACAACCCTGGACCGGATCCGGTCCGTACTCGCGAAAACCCGTATCAGATCCATGCCGAGCCGCATCGACGCCACTTTCGCCCGCGCCCGCGCGGAGAACCGGGCCGTCCTCGTCACCTACGTGATGGCGGGCGATCCCGACCCGGAGACGTCCCTCGAAGTCCTGAAGGCACTCCCCGGCGCCGGCGCCGACATCCTGGAATTCGGCCTGCCGTTCACCGACCCGATGGCGGACGGCCCGGCGATCCAGGCCGCGGGTCTGCGCGCCCTCAAGGCTGGCCAGGGGGTCGCCGGTACCCTCGACCTCGTGCGTCGCTTCCGCACCGAGAATGACGGCACGCCGATCGTGTTGATGGGCTACTTCAACCCGATCCACACCTACGGGGTCGAGCGCTTCCTTGATGACGCGGTGGCGGCCGGGGTCGACGGGCTCATCGTGGTCGATCTGCCCCCGGAGGAGGATTCCGAGCTGTGCCTGCCGGCGCTCGCCAAGGGCCTAGCCTTCATCCGGCTCGCCACGCCGACCACCGACGAGCGCCGCCTGCCGGCCGTGCTCGCGAACACCGCGGGCTTCGTCTACTACGTGTCGATCACCGGCATCACCGGGACGGCGACCCCCGATTTCGGCAAGGTCTCGGAGGCGGTCGCCCGCATCCGCCGCCACACCGACCTGCCCGTGGTGGTGGGCTTCGGGGTGAAGACCGGCGCCCACGCGACGGCGATCGCCAAGGGCGCCGACGGCGTCGTGGTCGGTTCGGCGCTGGTGGACACCCTGGTCCGCTCGCTGGATTCCGAGGGCCGGCCCCAGGCCGGCACGGTCCCGGCCGTGGCGGAGCTGGTCCGGGAACTCGCCGCCGGCGTGCGCGCGGGCGGAGTCGAGCGGGCCGCCTGAACCGCGCCCCCTGGCGCCGGGGGCTACGTCACCTGATATCAGCGCGAGCTTAGAACGAACGGACGCGAGTCGATGGTCGAACCGATGAACTGGATCTCGGAGGTGGTTCGCCCCCGGATCAAGACCCTGTTCAAGCGCGAGACGCCGGAGAACCTCTGGGTCAAGTGCCCGGATACCGGCCAGATGGTGTTCCACAAGGAGGTGGAGGCCAATCACTGGGTGATACCGGGCTCCGAGCACCATCTGAAAATGAGCGCCGCGGCGCGGCTCAAGATGATGTTCGACGGCGGCACCTGGATCGACGTGGCGCTCCCCGAGGTCGCCACCGACCCGCTGAAGTTCCGCGACGAGAAGCGCTACGTCGACCGGCTCAAGGAGGCTCGCGCCAAGACGGGCCTGCAGGACGCGTTCAAGATCGGCTTCGGTCGGGTCGGCGGCCTGCCCATGACCCTGGCGGCACAGGAATTCGGCTTCATGGCCGGCTCGCTGGGCATGGCGGCGGGCGAGGCCTTCGTGCGTGGCGCCGAGACCGCCCTGGAGAAGCGCACCCCCTACGTGCTGTTCTCAGCCTCCGGCGGCGCGCGCATGCAGGAGGGCATCCTGTCCCTCATGCAGATGCCCCGCACCACCGTGGCGGTGCGCCGGCTCAACGCCGCGCGGCTGCCCTACATCGTGGTGCTGACCAACCCGACCACCGGCGGCGTCACCGCCTCCTACGCGATGCTCGGCGACGTGCATCTGGCCGAGCCGGGAGCGCTGATCTGCTTCGCCGGTCCCCGGGTGATCGAGCAGACCATCCGGGAGAAGCTGCCGGACGGGTTCCAGCGGGCGGAATACCTGCGCGACCACGGCATGGTCGACCAGGTGGTCCATCGGCACGCCCTGAAGGAGACGATCACGCGCCTCTGCGGCCTGCTGACCAACGCCGCGACGCAGGACGCGCCGGGTCCCGCCCAGGCCGCGGCCTAGCCCGCCGCATGGCCTCCTCCGATGCCCTCATGGCGCGATTCCTCGCGCTCCATCCGCGCACCATCGACCTGTCGCTGGGCCGGATCGAGCGGCTGCTGGCCCGGCTGAACCATCCGGAACGGCGCCTGCCGCCGGTGATCCACGTCGCCGGGACCAACGGCAAGGGCTCGACCATCGCGTTCATGCGGGCGATCCTCGAGGCCGGGAGCCTGGCCGCGCACGTCTACACCTCGCCCCACCTCGTCCGGTTCCACGAGCGGATCCGGCTCGGCGGGATCGGCGGCGGCCAGTTCGTGGACGAGGACCGGCTGGCCGACGCGTTCTCGCGCTGCGAGGCCGCCAATGCCGGCGAGCCGATCACCATGTTCGAGATCACCACGGCGGCGGCTTTGCTGCTGTTCTCCGAGAGCCGGGCCGACGTGCTGCTGCTGGAAGTCGGTCTCGGCGGACGGCTCGATGCCACCAACGTCATCGCGCAGCCGGCCTGCGCGGTCGTGACCCCGATCGGGCGCGACCATGCCGAGTATCTCGGCGATACGGTCGAGTCGGTCGCCGCCGAGAAGGCCGGGATCTTCAAGCGCGGCTGCCCCGCCGTGATCGCCGCGCAGGACTATGCCGAGGCCGACGCCGTGCTCTGCCGCCACGCCGAAGCCGTGGGCGCGACCCCGATCCTGATCGGCAACCAGGATTTCTCCGCGCATGACGAGCGCGGCCGCATGGTCTACCAGGACGAGATCGACTTGTTCGACCTGCCCAGGCCGCGACTGGCCGGGCGCCACCAATTGGTCAACGCCGCAACCGCGATCACGGCGCTTCGGGCGGCCGGGTTCGGCGACATCGGCAACGCCGCCCTGGAGCGGGGCCTCGTCGAGGTCGATTGGCCCGGGCGGCTGCAGCGGCTCGGCCGTGGGCGGCTTGCCGCCCAGCTCGATCCCGGGGCCGAACTGTGGCTCGACGGCGGCCACAACATCGATGGCGGCCGGATCCTCGCCGCCGCCATGGCCGATCTCGGTGAGCGCAGCGACGTGCCGCTGGTGCTGATCGTCGGCCTGCTCAGCACGAAGGACGCGGACGGCTTCCTGCGCAACTTCGTCGGCCTGGCGCGGGCGCTGATCGCGGTCCCGATCACCACCTCGATGGCCGCGCGGCCGGCCGAGGAGGTGGCGCGGATCGGCGAAGGCGTCGGCCTCTCGACCCGGACCGCCCCGAGCATCGAGGCGGCACTGGGTCAGGTGAAGGACATCGCCTTCGAGCAGCCGCCGCGGATCCTGATCTGCGGCTCGCTCTACCTGGCCGGGCTGGTGCTCGCCGCCAACGATACGCCGCCCGTCTGAGGCGCAGCCCGATTCTTATCCCAAGCCCTGGATTTTTCCGGATGTTTGGTTAACGGCCCGTTCATCGCCGCCGATTCGCCGCATTCGACGGTCCGAAATGCCGCTCACGGCCACGCTTTCCCCCGGCTGTGGCAGCGAAGCTACATCCTTGGTCGGTCCCTTCGCCTAGCCTTGGCGTCGATCGGGCTTGTGCTGGGGATCACAGTAATGAAGACGCTTCTCACTTCTCTCGCGGCGTTCACGGCGCTCACCGCCGCCGCCGCTGCGGCCGACCTGCCGCGCCGCGCTGCGCCGCCGGTGTTCACCCCCGTTCCGGTGTTCACCTGGACCGGCTTCTACTTCGGTATCAACGCCGGCTACGCCTTCGACGCCAGCAGCGGCGACAACAACCGCGGCTTCGTCCAGACCGCCGGTAGCCCGGCCGTGCTCGGCGCCGGCGGCCTCGTGCCCTACCGCGCCCTGGCGCCGCTCGGCTCCACGCTGATCTACAACAAGAACAACCGTGAAGGTTTCTCCGGCGGTGGCCAGATCGGCTATAACTATCAGTTCACCCCGGGCTCGGGCGTCGTGATCGGCTTCGAGGCCGACGCGCAGTACCTCGATTTCGGTGGCCGTCCGCGCTACGCTACGAACGCCGCCGCGATCAACCCGGGCTTCATCCCGGTCAACGGCACCCTGAACACGCTGGACTTCTTCGGCACCGTGCGCGGCCGTCTCGGCTACGCCTTCGACAAGACCCTCGTGTACGCCACCGGCGGTTTCGCTTACGCCACCGGCGACCAGGGCACCCAGGGCGTCGCCTTCCAGAACTTCGCTGGCCGTCGCGACGACTTCAAGACCGGCTACACCGTCGGCGGCGGCGCCGAGTTCGCGCTCCCCACCGACTCGTTCCTGAACTTCTTCCGCTCGTCGGCCGTGACGTTCAAGGTCGAAGGTCTGTACGTGAGCCTGGACCGCAACCGCACCGGCCTGCCGCTGGTCGGCGCCTCCGTCAACACCGGCGCCGTCCTGCCGGTCTACGCCGTCACCGGCAACACCAGCCGCAACACGAACGACTTCGCCGTCGTCCGCGCCGGCCTGAACTACAAGTTCGGCTCGTACTAAGAGCTACGCACACGCCGTCCGCCGGTCGGGCCCCCCTCCGCACGGGACCGTGCGGAGGGGGGTGTGAGAGACTCCAAGATCGAACAGGATCCCGGGCCCCGCGCCCGGGATCTTTTTTGTTGGATGAAGCATGCAAATGGAAGGTCAGGTGAATATCGAATGATATTCATTCAAAAATCTGACCTCGGTATAAATTTTAATAAATATAGTGTCTTTGCTTAAAGGTATTGACGTTTAGATTTCGAGTTTCATGGCTCTGCTGTTGTTTGCCGTGTCTCTTTTTTTGACGTCTTTAGATCGCCGCCTATAAGCTTAGCCGAAGAGCAGCGATTCGGAGACCGGCATGACGTTCCGGACCAGCCTGGGCAATCAGCTCGCAATCGCGACCGGCGGTGCGGTGGCACTCGTCATCCTGGGCTTGCTGGTGATCTCCGGATGGGGTGCCGACACGCGCATCCGGGCGGACGTCACGGCCCAGGCGACGGAACAAGCCTCCGGATTCGCCGGACGGGTCTCGACCGAGATTGCCGAGCCCGTCTCCGCGGCCGTGAGCATGACGGCGAGCCTCTCGGCCCTGATCGACACCGGGTCGGCGAAGCGCTCCGACGTCGTCGCGATCACCAAATCCGTCCTGCAGAGCTATCCGGTCCTCTTCGGCTCCTGGGCCGCCGAGGCGATCGACCGGCGCCTGGGGACGAAAGTTTCTGGGGAAGAGGCGACCAACAAGGCCGGCCTGTTCACGCCGTACTGGACCAAGACAACGGCGGATTCGATCGCGTTCAACACCTTCGAGATCGACCCGAAGCAGCTCTGGTATGCCGTGCCGATCACGACGGGGAAGAGCCTGCTCACCGAGCCGTATCGGAGCACCAAGGGCGATCTGATCACCTCCATCTCGGTACCGCTGCGGGCGGAGGGCGGCATCGTCGGCGTCGCCGGCTTCGACATCAAGCTCAGCCGTCTGCAGGAGATGTTCAGCGCCTTCCGCCCGTTCGGCACCGGTCGCGTGATGCTGCTGTCCGGCGGCGGAAACTGGCTCGTTCCGCCGAGCCAGGATCTCGAGATGAAGGCGTATGACGGCGTTGGCGCGAGCGAATTGAAGGCCGCCCTCACGGACGGCCGGATGCGCGTGGTCGCGGAGGGGCTCGGTGGCGGCTTGCGGCTGATCTACCCGTTCACCGTGCCGAACATGAACACGATGTGGGCCCTGGCCGTCGACGTGCCGGCGACCGTCCTGTCCGAGCCTGTCGAGGCGGACCGAAGAGAGATCGTCCTGCGCGGCTGCGTCCTGCTCGCGGCGGTCCTGCTCGTGGTCGTCCTGGTGACGCGCCTTCTGGTGGCGAAGCCCTTGGCTGCGGCAAGCCGGATCGTGGGGGCTCTGATCGGCCGCCAGTACGATGTCGTCGTCCCGAACACCGAGCGGCGGGACGAGATCGGCGCGATCAGCCGGGCACTGGCGCTGTTCCGGGACACGGCGCGGGAGACGGACCGGCTGAGGGCCGAGCAGGAGGCGCTCCAGCGCGGGCAGGAAGCCCGCATGGCGCTGATCCAGCAGCATTCCGAGGATTTCGATCGCCGCATCACGGCGCTCACCGATAGCGTCCTGGGTCTCGGCGACGAACTGCAGACGGCTTCTTCCGACCTGTCGAAGCAGGCCCAGTCGACCAGCGAACGCAGCGTCTCCGTTGCGGCCGCCTCGGAGCAGGCCTCGGCCAATGTCGGCACGATCGCCGCGGCGGCCGAGGAATTGCTGGCGTCGGTCAACGAGATCGGCCGCCAGGTCGGCCTGTCCGCGGAGATCACCGGCGGTGCGGTGAGTCAGGCGCGCGAGGCGAACGGGAAGGTCGGCGGCTTGGCCGATGCGGCCCATCGCATCGACGAGGTCATCCAGCTGATCAAGGGCATCGCTGCGAAGACCAACCTGCTGGCCCTCAACGCGACGATCGAGTCGGCGCGCGCCGGTGAGGCCGGGCGTGGCTTCGCGATCGTGGCCGCGGAGGTCAAGGAACTCGCCGGACAGACTGCGCGCGCGACGGAGGAGATCGCGCAGCAGATCGAGGCCGTCCAATCCGGAACCAAGGACGCCGTCCAGGCGATCCTGGCCATATCGGATGTCATCGAGAAGATCAGCGCCGTGGCCCTGTCGATCCGCGAGGCGGCGGACCACCAGGGCTCGGCGGTGCGCGAGATCACCCTGAACATCCAGAGCGCCTCCGCCGGCACCCGGGATGTCTCGACCAGCATCTCGGACGTGTCGAAATCCGCCGACGGGACGGGTCACGCCGCCAAGGTCGTGAGCGCCGCCGCCCTCGTGCTGCACGGCAAGTCCAACGAACTCCGCCAGGAGGTCGTGACCTTCCTGACGCAGGTCCGGGAGGCCGGCTGAAAGCGTGTGTCCCCGCCCGATTCTAGCGGGAGGAGGTCCGATGCGGCTTCCGGTCGGATCAGGATAAGGGAAGAGGTCGGGCGTAGCTCAGTCAGACCGGTTTCAGGCCGTCGCCCACCGCGCCGGCCGAACGCGCCACGGATGATCGCGGCGCGTTCGGCCTCCGATGCGAAGGCCGAACGCCATCCCGGACTGGCCGAGCGTACAGCTTACGCGACCTGCGCGCCGATCCAGCGCGAGAGATCGCCCTTCGGGGCGGCACCGACCTTCTGATCGACCCGCTCGCCGTTCTTGAACAGCAGCAACGTCGGGATCGAACGGATGCCGTACTGGGCGGCGATCTGCGGGTTCTCGTCGACGTTGACCTTTGCGATCTTCACCTTGCCCTGGAGATCGGTGGCGATTTCTTCGAGCGCCGGGCCGATCTGGCGGCAGGGGCCGCACCATTCCGCCCAGAAATCCACCACGACGGGCTCGGCGGACTTGAGAACGTCCTGCTCGAAGCTCGCGTCGGTTACTTTCACCGTCGCCATAACATCACCTTTCGGAAGCGGCCGCCGGTCGGGCGGCCTCGGACGGGCAGGGGCCCGCGCGGTTCGATGAGAATTGGCGACGGCCCGCCGCCCGGTCAAGCAGTCCGCCCGCCGTTGCATGGGGGTGCCTCGAAGGGCGCATTGCGATGTGCGCTGGCGCATGTTGGGTGGGGAAGGAGGCGGGAGAAAACCCTTCCAAACGGTGCCGCCGCCTTGCAGCTTTCTTCCTCGACATTCGCGCCCCACCGTCATTGCGAGCGCAGCGAAGCAACCCAGGGCGGCGCGCAATCTCCATACGTGGCGCATCACTGGGTTGCTTCGCTGCGCTCGCAATGACGGCGTGAGGTGGGCGCCGGTCAGCCCTCGATCCCCGCTTGGCCTAAAGCCGCCCGGACGTCGTCCGCGCTCAGGGTCCGGATCACCGGGCCGGAGGTCCAGATCAGCATCGGCCGAATCGTTCGGTCGGGATAGATCTCGCCGAGAAGCCGCGCGTAGAGGGCGATCTGCCCGGCCTCCGCGGGGGGCAGCGGCTCGTCCTCGGCCGGGGGGCGGCCGGTCTTGAAGTCGGCGATCCGGATCGTGTCGGCCGCGACCGCGAGGCGATCGACGCGGCCCTGCACCACCCGCTCGGCACCCCCGGCCCGGACGCGGCCCGTGAGGTTCACCTCCGCGCGAGCGTCGGGGGCGAACAGGGGGGCGAGGTCGGGATCGTCGATCAGGCTCAGCACCGAGCGGACGATGCCGTAGGTCGCCGGGCGCGGCAGGCCGGGTGCGCGCGCCCGCACGAAGGCGAGGCCGGCCGCCTCCCGGCGCTCTTTCTCGATCCGCGGCAGATGCTGCAACAGGGAATGGATCAGGATGCCCCGGCGGCGCGCCTGGGCGTCGGCGAGTCGGGGCGGCGGAACCCGCGAGCCGTCGGCCGCCTGCAGGGCGCCGGACGGGTTGAGAACCGGGATTTCCGGCTCCGGCGGCACGGGGCTGCGCAGCCAGTCCGGCTCCGGCACCTTCGCCGCGACCGATGAAAGCACGTCCGGTGGCCGGCGCGTCTCGGTGCCGTCCCGCCACAGGGTCGCGGGCCCGTAGGGCAGGTCCAGGGCCTGGCCCGCGCCGAGGGCGGCTTCCAGGCCGGCCCGGACCATCCGGCACCAGGCCGCCTCACTCTCCCGCTCGTGGCCCCGGAACGGCGCCACGATCAGCCGGTCGGCTGCCCGGGTCATGGCGACGTAGAGCAGTCGGTTGTGCTCCTGCCGCGCCCGGGCGAGCAGCGCCGCCCGGGCCTCGCCGGTGGCGGCGCAATCCTGCGTCTTCCCGCTCGACCAGACCGGCGGCAGCGCCGTGCCGTTGCCCGCCAGGGGCAGCAGCGGCGGGTCGTTGCGCCCGAGCGGCTCGCAGCCGTCCATGACCACGACGACCGGCGCCTCAAGCCCCTTGGCCCCGTGCACGGTCATCACCCGCACCTCGTCGCGGCCGGATTCCATGTCGCGTTTGACCGTGTGGCCGGCCTCGGTCCCAACATAGCGGGCCAGGAAGCCGCCGAGCGAGGGTGCATCCTCGCCGGTCTCGGCCTGGGCGGCGGCGGCCAGAAATACGTCGATGGCATCGCCGGCCTCGCCGCCGAGCCGGGCGACCAGCTTCGCTCGCCCGCCCTGCGGCCCGAGCAGCCGCGCGTAGAAGCCGAAAGGGCCGTGGAGCCCTGCGAGCGCGATCCAGTCCGAGAGCGCAGCCAGCCCACGGCTCGCCGCGGGATCACCCGAAGCGGCGTGGCGGTGCAGGGCATCCTCCAGGGTCTCGGAGAGGTCGCGGCGGGCGGCCAGGCGAACCAGGTCGTCGTCGGTGAGGCCGACCAGGGGCGTCTTGAGCGCGGTGGCGAGCGTCAGGTCGTCGGCCGGCAGCAGACCGGCGCGCCCGGCGGCGACGAGGTCGGCCACCGCAATATGGGCTGAGACCTCCAGCCGGTCCTGGCCGGCGACCGGCACGCCGAGATTTTTCAGGGCGCGGATCACCTCCTCGAAGGCCGGCCCGCGCTTGCGCACGAGGATCAGCACGTCGCCGGGGCGCCAGACCCGGCCGGTGGCGTCTCCGGCCGTCGTCCAGGTCCGCACCGCGTGCGCCACCCGCCGGGCGGTGACGATCGCCGGGGCGCTGGTCTCGGGGGCATCCACCGGCGCGGTCCAGGCATCGGGTTCCGGCGTCGGCTCGGGCTCGGCGATCGGCCACAGCTCGACGGCGCCGGGGGCGCCGGGCCGGGCGCTGGCATGGACGGTCCTGCGGGCGCTGTCCTCGAAGGCCAGACCCTCGTTATGCGCGTCGAGGGCGAAGACCGCATCGACCGCCTGGAGGACCAAGCCGGTCGAGCGGAACGACAGGGTCAACGGCACGTCCTCGAAGGTGAGGCCGGCCGCGCGCGATTCCTGGATCCAGGCCGCCCGGGTCAGGGCGAATTCCCGCGGCTCGGCGCCCTGGAAGCCGTAGATCGACTGCTTCGGGTCGCCTACCGCGAAGCGGGTCCGGGTGCCGGCCCGGGCGCCTTCGCCGGCGGCGAATTCCTGCGTGATCGCCCGCAGGATCTCCCACTGCTCCGGGTTGGTGTCCTGCGCTTCGTCGACCAGCACGTGGTCGATGCCGCGGTCGAGCTTGTACAGCACCCAGCCGGCCCCGACCCGGGCCAGCAGGTCCAGCGCCTTGTGGATCAGGTCGTCGAAATCCAGCGCCCCGAGCCGCGCCTTCTGGGCCTCGACCCGGCGGTGGATCTCTGCGGCGAGCTGGAACAGGGCCTGCGTCCGGGCATGGGCCCGCGCGGCGCGCAACCGATCGAACAGAGGCTCCAGCCGGTCGCGCTCGGCGATCAGGCTCTCTTTTGCCGCGGCCGGAACGCCCTTGGTGCCGAGGCTGCTATCGGCTTTCGGCTCATCCTTCTGGGTGAAGAACACCGCCCGGTAGAGGTCGAGCGCCTCGGTCCGCTCCGGCAGTCCTTCCGATCGCGCCCGCTCGGATTCGGCCGCCGCCAGCGCATCGGCCAGCTTCTCGTCGTTGGCCTTGCCGGTGCGCAGGGCTTCGATCAACGCCGCCCGGTCCTCGGGGCGGCAGGCTGGGCCACCATCCAGGATCGCCGCCTCGATCCGCTCGGCGCTTTCCTCGGCGGCGAGGCCCAACGCTCCGTGCAGGCGCGCGAAGGCGGCGTCGAGGCCGCTCCGGTCGCCGATGAGGCTGCGGGCGCGCATCGCCTGGCGGATCGCCGCCCGCAGGGTGTCGCCCGTCGCCTCGGGGGTGACCCGGGCCAGGGCGGCGCTGAGCGGCGTGTCGCCGTTCGAGACCGCGTCGGCCAGGACGTTGGCCATCTCGATGTCGAAGATCTCCCGGGCCTTGGTCTCGTCGAGCACCACGAAGCGGGCCGGCACGTTCGCCTCGAACGGGAACATGTGCAGCAGCCGTTCGCACAGGGCGTGCAGGGTCTCGATCTTGAGGCCCCCCGGCGTCTCCACCGCCCGGGCGAACAGGCGCCGCGCCATGCGCAGGCGCTCGGCGTCGGCGCGCTCGCCGGTCAGCGCCGTCAGCTCCGCCGTCAGCGCGGTATCGTCCAGGGTCACCCAGCGGCCGAGCAGGCGGAACACCCGGATCGCCATGTTGGCGGCGGCCGCCTTGGTGAAGGTCAGGCACAGGATCCGGCCCGGGGGCGCCCCGTCGAGGAGCAGGCGTACCACCCGGTCGGTGAGCACCTTGGTCTTGCCCGCGCCGGCATTGGCCGAGACCCAGGCCGAGGCACGGGGATCGGCCGCCCGGCGCTGGTTGGCCTGGGTCAGGTCGTCGACGACGAAGGGGTTGGCGATCGGGGCGCTGCTCAACGGTCTCGTCCGGCTCGGCTGCGGCACCTCTCTACAACACAAACGCGTCTGCGGCTTGAGCAAGGCGTCACACCGCGGTTTGCGGGATTGCCCCGGGCGCGGCCGCGCCGCATGGATGCGGGACCATCCTCGCGACACCGAAAACGCCCGTGACCCAGCCGACATCCGAGCCGGCGCGCCCGCCGATCCGCTTCCGGGGCCGCTCCTTCATGGCCACCGTCCTGGCCCCCGTACCGCCCGTGGCCGAGTGGTTCGGCGACCTCGACGCCCTGAACCGACGCGCGCCCAACTTCTTCGCCGGCCGGCCGGTGATCCTCGACCTCGCCGGCCTGAAGCTCACCCGGGAGGATCTCGACGGCCTGCTCGCGGAACTCGCCGCCCGGAGGATCGCGATCCTGGGCATCGAGGGCGCGCCGCCGTCGATCCTCACCCCCGAACTGCCGCCGGCTCTGTCGGGCGGCCGCCCGGTGGGCGAGGTCGCCACCCCGGACGCGGACACGCCGCCCGAACCCCAACCCAAGGACGGCGCCGCCCGCTCGCTGATCCTCGACGCGCCGGTGCGCTCGGGCCAGACCGTGCTGCATCTCGAAGGCGACGTCACCGTGCTGGGCGCCGTGGCCTCGGGCGCCGAGGTGATCGCGGGTGGCTCGATCCACGTCTACGGCGCCCTGCGTGGCCGGGCGGTGGCGGGCGCCGCCGGCAATCCGGGCGCGCGGATCTGGTGCCGCCGCTTCGAGCCGGAACTGGTGGCGATCGACGGCCTCTACCGCGCCGCCGACGACCTCGACCCGGCCTTCCGGGGCCAGGCCGTGGAAGTGCGGCTGGTGGAGGATGCGATCAAGCTGGGCTTGTTTGAGCGGGGGTGAGCGGGGCAACCCTCAATCCGATCTCCCGGCGCTGCCCGGTGGCCGTCAGCCGTTCAGCACGGAACAGGCGACGGGGAGCCCTCAACCGGGCAGAGCGGGTTCGACCTCGATAGGGACGGCAGTCAGCCGCACGTTGAGAGCCTTCATCACCCGCATAGCGGTATCCAGGCTCGGATTTCCTTCGGGAGAGAGGGCCCGATACAGGCTTTCGCGCGAGAGGCCAGCCTCCCGGGCGATCTGTGTCATGCCGCGTGCGCGCGCCACGACACCCAACGCTTGGCGGAACAGGGCCGGATCGCCCTCCTCGATGGCTGCCGCAAGGTACTCCGCGATAGCCTCGTCCGAATCCAGGAATTCCGCCGAGTCGTAAGGTGCAGTCTCAATCATCAGTCTCTCCTTACGACGTCAGAGCCAAGATTTTCGCGCGGTCGATATCCCGGCTCTGGCTGCTTTTGTCGCCGCCGCATAAAAGCAACAGCAAGGTAGCGCCACGCCGAACGAAATACACGCGATACCCGGGGCCGTAATCGATCCGCAATTCACTCACACCAGCACCGACGGATTTCACATCTCCGAAGTTGCCGTTCGCCAAGCGGTCTATGCGATTTGCTATCCGTGCCTTTGCTCGATCATCCCGGAGACTCTTCAGCCACCCGGCGAAAACCTCGGTGCGGCGGACGGTTAGCATATCGAAACGTAGCCCATGGGCTACGGTCGAACAAGATAGATTCCGAGGATGAGTCTGAGCGTTTTCAGGCTGGCGAACGAGGTTGTGACGCTGGCCGCAACCAAATCCAATCCCATGGAACTCCGCTCACGGCGACCTGCACGAGCAGACCCTCGGCGCGTGGACAGCCATACGTGGACCACCTACTTGTATCGGGCTCTTTCGATGATGGACGAGCGCACCTCGCGTTCGTGATTATAAGCACTGGACATCGACCGTTGCCGTAGACGGCGCGTTCAAAACTCGGGTTTCGACTGGTCATCGGGATCGATCCCGTAATCATCGATCCGAAATTTTTTACCGCAGAAGGCGAAGCGCGCGTCATTTTATAGCCGTCGGACGATCCGAGTTCCGGAGGCACCGCGCCGAAGCGTTCAACCGCGTCATTTTGAGAAATTTGATATTCGACAAAGCCTTACGGCGACTTGACCGTGCGCTTTCGCAGGGCCGATCCACGGCCGTCGGCCCCAATGCTGCAGGTTGCACGGCGATCGCGGCGGCCCGGCCGCACAGGCCCCAGGCTCCACCGATACCAGGATCCCGGCAGAATTTGCCGACCGGATCCAAAACTTAACCCTTCGGTAACCATGCCCGCCGTCAATGGTCCGGTAAGGACTCTTAACGGGCCGACATGAGCGAAACCCTCCCCGAGCCGATCGACGACCCGGAGACCGCCCCCAAGGCGGCTCCTGCGCCCCGGCCGCTCAGCCTTCGCGGGCGGGCGTTCAAGGGCCTGGCCCTCACCCCCGAGCCGCCGCTGCCCGAGTGGCTCGCGGGTCTCGACGCGGCGCTCAAGCGCTCGCCGACCCTGCTGAAAGGCCGGGCCGTGATCCTGGACTGCGCCCAGCTCAACCCCGAGCCGGACGCGCTCGAAACGTTAATGGCCGAGCTCAAGGCCCGCGGCATCGCGGTCCTGGGGATCGAGGGCCTCGAGACCGTCGGGTCCGGATTGCCGCCGCTGCTGGTGCAGGGGCGTCCGTCGGACCGGGTCGAGATCCCGGCCGCCCCCGCCGAGCCGGAGCCGCAGGTGGTCACCTCGATCACCGTCGAGGGCTCGGTCCGCTCCGGACAGAGCGTGATCAACCCCACCGGCGACGTCACCGTGATGGGGTCCGTCTCCTCGGGCGCCGAGATCCTGGCGGGTGGCTCGATCCACGTCTACGGCGCCCTGCGGGGCCGCGCGATCGCCGGTGCGGCGCGCAACCCGCGGGCCCGAATCTACTGCCGCAAATTCGAGCCCGAGTTGCTGGGGATCGACCGCCTCGTGCGGACGGCGGAGGACATGGGCACGGCCCTGCGCGGCAAGGCCGCCCAGGTCTGGCTCGATGGCGGCAACATCCGAATGGCAAGCTTAGACTAACGCAAGCTTAGAAATCAGGGAGATCCACGCGTGGCAAAGGTTCTCGTCGTCACATCGGGCAAGGGCGGCGTCGGCAAGACGACGACGACCGCGGCCCTCGGAGCGGCCCTGGCGCAGGGCGGGCAGAGCGTGTGCGTCGTCGATTTCGACGTCGGTCTGCGCAACCTCGACCTGGTCATGGGTGCCGAGCGCCGGGTGGTCTACGACCTCATCAACGTCGTCAACGGCGACGCCAAGCTGCCGCAGGCCCTGATCAAGGACAAGCGCCTCGACACCCTGCACCTGCTGCCGGCCTCGCAGACCCGCGACAAGGACGCGCTCACCGATGTCGGCGTCGCCCGGGTGATGGACGAGCTGCGCGAGCGGTTCGACTGGGTTGTGTGCGACTCGCCGGCCGGCATCGAGCGCGGCGCCCAGCTCGCCATGCACCATGCCGACGTGGCGGTTGTCGTGACCAACCCCGAGGTCTCCTCGGTGCGCGACTCGGACCGGATCATCGGCCTCCTCGATTCCAAGACCGCCAAGGCGGAGAAGGGCGAGGAGATGGAGAAGCACCTGATCCTCACCCGCTACGACCCAATGCGCGCCGACCGCGGCGACATGCTCAAGACCGAGGACGTGCTCGACATCCTGTCGATCCCGCTGCTGGCGATCATCCCCGAGAGCCAGGAGGTGCTGCGCGCCTCGAACCTCGGCTGCCCGGTCACCCTCAACAACCCCCTCTGCGCCCCGGCGCGGGCCTACGCCGATGCGGCGCGCCGGCTGAAGGGCGAGGCCGTGCCGATGAGCATGCCGACCGAGCGCAAGTCCTTCCTCGACAAGCTGTTCATGCGGAGGGCGGCATGAGCATCTTGGGGATCTTCCAGAAGCGCAATTCCGGCGCGGTCGCCCGCGACCGCCTGCAGCTGATCCTCGCTCACGAGCGCGCCGAGTCGGGTCGCCCTGACCTAGTGATGCAGCTCCGCGACGAGATCCTGGCGGTGATCGCCAACCATGTCTCGGTGGAAGCCGACAAGGTGAAGGTCACCCTGGAGCGCGGCGAGGGCGTCTCGACGCTGGGCCTCGACATCGAGCTTCCGCTCGGTGTGTCGGGCAAGCTCGATGCGAAGCTGGCGGCAAAGCTCGCCGAAGTCGCTGCGAACAGGGGTGGGCAGAAATCGACGGCTTCCAAGAAGGCCGCTTGATCCGGGCCGGACTGGCCACCGCCGACACGAACATCTGCGAGCCGCGCCCGCTGAGCCGGGTGCGGCTTTTTTTGATCTCCACCGCGACACGGCCTGATCGCGCGCGTTCGCGTGAGAACGGCGATCAGGCGCCGACCGGATCCCGCGGGATCAGCCGGAACTTGGCGAAACGCTGCGGCTGAGTGGTCACCACCGCGTGCGGCAGGATCGGCTCGCGATCCTCCAGCACCAGCCGGAACCGGGCCAGCAGCCGCGCCAGCGACAGGACCGTCTCGATCAGGGCGAATTGTGCGCCGATGCAGACGCGCGGACCGGCTCCGAATGGCAGGTAGGAGAAGCGCGCCGGCGGCTTCGCGCCGGGCAGGAAGCGGCCCGGGTCGAAGGCTTCCGGATCCGGCCAGAGCCCGCGGTGCCGATGGAGTACCCACGGGCTCACCATCACGATGTCGCCCTTCCTGACCGGATGACCCGCCAGCGTGTCGGGGCCGAGCGCGCGCCGCACGATGACGAAAGCCGCCGGGTAGAGGCGCAGGGTCTCGTCCACGGTCGCCCGGATCAGCGGCAGCCGGCCGTCGCTCTGGCAGCCGGTCGGGTTGGTGAGGTCGGCCGCCCGCGCCTCTGTGGCGAGGCGCTCTTGGAGTTCGGGGGCGAGCGCCAGCATGTAGGCCGCCCAGAACAGGGTGCCGGCCGTGGTCTCGTGGCCGGCCAGGATCATGGTGGCGACCTGGTCGCGCAGTTCCTCGGCGCTGAACGGAGCGCCGGTATCCGGGTTGCGGGCGGTCGCGAGCAAGTCGAGCAGGTCGCTGGAATGGCCTGCCTCCCGCGTCGCAGCCTGGCGCGCCGCGATGATCCGGTCGAGGAACGGGATCCAGCGTCGCCGGAACCGTCCCCGGGCCCAATCGAGCGGCACCGGCCAGCCCGGTGGGGTCACGATATCGAGGAGGTGCGGCCGACCGATCTTGACGCTGTAAGTGGCGATGAAGTCGCGCAGCTCCTCGCCGTACTGATCCATCCCGACCGAGAACATGCTGCGCCCGGCGATCTCCAGCGCCAGCCGGTGGAACGCCCTGAACAGGTCGACCGGACCCTCGGCCGCGTCCGTGACGATCCGCTCGATCCCGTCATCCACCGCGGCTGCGATATGGGGCACCAGCCCGTCGATCGCCCGGGGCGTGAAGGCCGGCGCCAGGGTCCGGCGCTGGTGGCGCCAGGCCGAGCCCTCGCTGATCAGGAGGCCGTCGCCGAGAATCGGGCGCAGGATCCGCACGGTCCCGGTGGTGCGGGCGTAATTGGCCTGATTCTCCACCAGAAAATGGCGGATCGCCTCGGGATCGTTCAGGACGTAGCTCGACCGCCCGAGCAGGCCGCGGCGGGTGATCGGCTCCTCGAAGGCACGCCGGGGAAAGCCCGCCAGCCCGTTGTCGCGGATCGAGCGCAGATAGGCCGGGAGCGGCAGCTCGCGCTCCGCCAGGGCCGGGTGCGGCGGCACCAAGCGCGGCAGGCCGGCGAGGCTCGGATTCGTTCGGTCCGAACTCGCGATCGCGTCGGTCAATACAGCCATGTCGGGCCAACCTGTGCCGGAGACGGGCTGCAGTGTAAACCGCCGGCCGGCCCGGGTCGTGCGTCACGGCACCGCCGCGTTCGTTTCACTCGGCGGCGTTGCGCAGACGGGATTCGGTGGGGCGGAGCGCCAGTCGTGTCGGGAAGCGGTTGGCCTCGGCTTCGCTGGACACGCTCGCCACGAGACTGCCTTTCGGCATCACCGCCGCCGTCACGTCGAGCAGCGTCTCCGCGCCGCGCTCCAGCTGCTCGCTCACCCTGTCGACCACGAGGATCTCCGGGTCGCGCAACAGGGCGCGGGCCAGGCCGATCCGGACGCGCACGCGCTCGGTCAGGAGCTGGCCGCGATTGCCGACCTGTCTGTCGAGGCCGCGCCGCTGGACCGGCCGCTCGAGGTCGAACTGGCGGAACACCGCCCGGGCCTCGCGCTGGACGATCTGCTCGCCGTGCATCCGGGCCGTATCGATGCGGCCGAACAGCAGGTTGTCGAGGACGGTGCTGCGCGGATTGATCCGGTTGGGGTCGTAGGATTCGATGTCGCAGCCGTCATGGCCGTGCATGAACGCCTGCACGACGCCGCGTGCCCCGACGATGCGCAGCTTGAGGGGCTGGTTGAGCAGGCCGAAGCGCATCCGCGGTTCGACATAGGCGAGCGCCAGTGCCAGGAACGCCACGCTGTCCGCCTCGTCCAGCCGGCCCTCGGCCGGCAGGCGGGCCAGCCGGCTCAGATACTCGGGCAGGGCGTCCGGGGTGATCAGCGAGAAGCGCCGGAACAAGGGGTGGCCCGGCGGCACGTCGGCGAAGATGTCCTTGAGGTTCTGCGCGATCGCCACACCCATCCGGTCGAGATCGTCCAGGAGCTTCGCCCGCTCCAGCGCCTCCCGGAACAGCCGCACGCCCGCGAGCCGCCGCGGATCGGTCAGGGTCGGGTCGCGCGGCACCCCGAACATCAGGTTCTCCGCCACCGTCGCCTGCGCGTTGTAGCTGCCGCGCGAGAACGGGATCACCAGGTCGGCGAGCCCGCTCTGGGCGAAATGCTCACGCAGATGCTCCCGGGCGGCGATCATGCGCTGGCCCGCCGGCGTGTCGTGGACCACGGTGCTGAGCGCGCCGAGACCAAACCGGTACAGGTCGTCGCCGAGATCGAGCTGGAAGAGCAGGTCGAGCAGGCGCTCGTCGAGTTCCCGGGCATCGCGGACGCCGAACTTGGCGTAGTCGATCCACGGATCGTCGACGCTGTCGGCGGGATTGCCGGTCTTCACCGCCTCGTTGATCCGCGCCTTGCTCAGGTCGAGGCTCGTCGTGCGCAGGGGTTTGATCCGCAGTCCATAGAGCAGGTTGTCGCGCACCGTGCCGGGAAACAGGACCGGTTCGAGATCGGCGAAGGCGATGCGGCGGGCCCGGGTCGAGCGCGGCAGGGTCGAGAGGTCGTGGTCGCCGATCCGGATCGAGCCGCTGGTCGGAACCCGCAGGCCCGCGAGCGCCCGGGCGAATTCCTGCGCGATCGGGCCGGGCGGGACCAGGGCGAACCGGCCCGGAAGCGCCGCCTGGATATCGCCGATCTCGATCGGCAGGCCCCCCTGCGGATCGCGCAGCGCCAGGGCTTCGACGCGCAGCGGGCCGCCGAGCAGCGGCGCTCCCTGTTTCTCCCGTTCCGCGGGCTGGAGGCGCTGCGGCCCGAAATGCGCCGCCACGGTCTCGTACTTCACCTCGACGTCGAGGCGCTGCTGGTCCCAGTCGATCAACTCCTTCAGGGGCGGCGGCAGGTCGCGATAGGCCGCCAGCACCGCCACGAGCTGGCCGATATCGAGCTCGCCCTTGAGCGCGAACACGCCGCCGATGGCGTAGAACAGGAACGGCGTGATCTGCGCGAGCAGGTTGTTGAGGTATTTGACCGCGAATTTCCGCCGGTAGATGCGCAGGCGCAGGTCGTACAGGCTGTAGAGCCGGCCGCCGATCTCGGCCCGCTCCCAGCGGCCTGTGTCGTTGAGCGTCACGGCCGGCAGGCCGTCGAGCACCTCGGCGACCCGGCCCGCGAGGTTGCGCGAGGCGATCTGGCGCTGGCGGCTGAGCAGGATGATCTGCCGCCGCAGCCGCGGAATCACGGTCATCTGCACCGCCACCATCCCGCCCGCCGCGAGGCCGAGCCAGATGTTCTGCATCATGATGAAGGCGAGCGCGGTGGCCGCCTGGGTGCCGAGGAAGACCGGCACCACGATCGCGTCGCCGATGAACGAGCCGATCGGCTCGACCTCGTCGCGGATGATCGTCGCCGTCTCGGAGGATTTCACCTCGCGCTGCGCCTCCGGGGTAAAGCGCAGCATCAACGAGAACAGCTGGAAGCGCAGCCGGCGCAGCATCCGCTCGCCGAGAATGCCCTTCTGCAGATTGATGTAGAACTTGAACGCGCCGTTGATCAGCACGAGCCCCAGGAACAGGATCGAGAGCCCGAGCAGCAGCTCGAACCGGTCGAACTGGAACCCTTCGAACAGCCGGGTCGTCCCGCCGCCTAGGAGATCTGGCCATTCGACGGTGATCTCGAGGAAGGGTGCGGTCGCCTCGCCATGCGCGAAGGCCTTGCCGGTTATGGCATCGTTGACGATGCGCTTCGGCAGGTCCAGCGACGCGAAGTAGAACGGCAGCGAGGCCAGCACCACGGCGCAGATCTTGAGCTGCTCGGCCTTGGAGTAGCGCCAGATGTACGGGAAAAGTCGCGGCTCAAGCTCGCGCATCGGGAACGTCCGGCAAAGGTCTCTCCTGGCGAAAACGATGCCGGCTCGCTGTGCGGCCACGCACAGATCTGAGCGAAAACGCCATCGAACGATGCGGTTCCATTCAGGAAGCCTCGCGGCGCTCGGCTTGGTTGACGCGACTCCGCAGCCTCGATGGGAGACTGCAGCGTCATCGCGCCGTCATATAGAGCAGGCCAGCCGCATGGCGGCATCATCCGATCACGGATCCGATAGCTGAGCAGTTCGCCTTTTTCGGCGCAGCTGATCCGGATGGCGTCAGATGAGGTCCAGAAATCAGATCGCCCGGGTCAGGCCGCCATCGACGCGCAGGTTCTGGCCGGTGATGTAGGCCGCGCCGTCCGAGGCGAGGAACGCGATCGTGGCGGCGATCTCGTCGGTGCGGCCGTAGCGGCCCATCGGGACGCCCTGTCGGCGTTCCTCCGTCGCGGGCAGGCTGTCGATCCAGCCCGGGAGCACGTTGTTCATGCGGACGTTGTCGGCGGCGTAGGTGTCGGCGAACAGCTTCGTGTAGGCGGCGAGGCCAGCCCGGAACACCGCGGAGGTCGGGAACATCGGGCTCGGCTCGAACGCCCAGGCGGTGGAGATGTTGATGATCGCGCCGGCCCGCTGCGCCTGCATGATCGGCGTCACCAAGCGCACCGACCGCACGACGTTCATCAGATAGGTGTCCAGGCCGGCGTGCCACTGCGCGTCGGTGATGTCGAGCAACGGCGCCCGGGGGCCATGGCCGGCGCTGTTGACTAGGACATCGATCCGGCCCCAGCGGGCCATTGCCCCGTCTACCAAGCGCTTCAGGTCCTCGCTGGACTGGTTCGAGCCGGTCACGCCGAACCCGCCCAACTCCTGTCCCAGCGCTTCACCCTTGCCGGACGACGACAGGATCCCGACCGCGAAACCGTCCGCCGCGAGCTTCTGGGCGGCGGCCGCGCCCATGCCGCTGCCGCCCGCCGTCACGTGAGCCACCCTGTCGCTCATGGTCATCCGCTCCGCTCTCGTCCGGTGATCCAGCCTGGCTGCTACAGATGCAGGGGCGGCGAATCGCCACCGCCGGCAAGCCGTACCGGTTTACGGTACGCGAGCGGTCGGGCGGAACGGACTTTGCAGCAGAACCGACGAGACCACGGGTTGCGATGGAGCAGATCGCTGCCGCTTCGAGCCCGAAATTTGCTGGCACCACGTGTGGTTTAGCGGTGCGCGCCGCGCACAACGGCATACCGGCATGCGTGCTGTGGCCTTGCGGGCGGACGCGCGGGCTTATATTGCGACGCAACCACCACGACTCCGTACCTCACCCGGCGCGGACGGCCGCGCCGCGCGGCCGCCAGGGAGCCGGCACAACCCGTTTCGGGCCGCCATGAATCTGCGCAACATCGCCATTATCGCTCACGTCGACCACGGCAAGACGACGCTCGTCGACAAGCTGCTGGCTCAGTCCGGTACCTTCCGCGAGAATCAGCGGGTCGAGGAGCGGGCAATGGACTCCAACGACTTGGAGAAGGAGCGTGGCATCACGATCCTGGCCAAGGCGACCTCGGTCGTGTGGGAAGACACCCGCGTCAACATCGTCGACACCCCCGGCCACGCCGATTTCGGCGGCGAGGTTGAGCGCATCCTGTCGATGGTCGACGGCGTGATCGTGTTGGTGGACGCCGCCGAGGGGCCGATGCCCCAGACCAAGTTCGTGGTCGGCAAGGCCCTCAAGATCGGCCTGCGCCCGATCGTGGCGATCAACAAGGTCGACCGTCCGGACGCCCGCATCAACGAGGTCGTGAACGAGGTGTTCGACCTGTTCGCGGCGCTCGACGCAACCGACGAGCAGCTCGACTTCCCGATCCTGTACGGGTCCGGCCGCAACGGCTGGATGGCCGACAGCCCCGAAGGCGATCCCTCGGTGGGTCTCAAGCCGCTGTTCGATCTGGTCCTCAAGCACGTGCCGCCGGCGCGTGTCGACGAAGGCCCGTTCCGGATGCTCGGCACCCTTCTGGAGGCAAACCCGTTCCTGGGCCGGATCATCACCGGCCGCATCGCGTCGGGCACCGTCAAGCCGAACCAGCAGATCAAGGTCCTGTCGCGGGACGGCAAGCTGGTCGAGACCGGCCGCGTCTCGAAGATCCTCGCCTTCCGTGGCCTCGAGCGTGCGCCGATCGATATCGGCGAGGCGGGCGACATCGTCTCCATCGCCGGCCTGATCAAGGGCACGGTGGCCGACACGTTCTGCGACCCGCAGGTGGATACCCCGATCCAGGCCCAGCCGATCGATCCGCCGACCGTGACCATGTCGTTCATCGTCAACGACTCGCCGCTGGCCGGCACCGAAGGTGACAAGGTCACCAGCCGTATGATCCGCGACCGCCTGTTCAAGGAGGGCGAGGGCAACGTCACGCTCAAGATCGAGGAAGCGGCCGACAAGGATTCGTTTTATGTGTCCGGTCGTGGCGAATTGCAGCTCGCCATCCTGATCGAGACGATGCGGCGCGAAGGCTTCGAGATCGCCGTGTCCCGGCCCCGCGTCGTGTTCGAGAAGGACGAAGAGGGGAACCTGCTTGAGCCGATTGAAGAGGTCGTGATCGACGTCGACGAGGAGCATTCGGGCGTCGTCGTCCAGAAGATGTCGGAGCGTAAGGCCGAGATGCTGGAGATGCGGCCTTCGGGCGGCGATCGCCTGCGCCTCGTGTTCCACGCCCCGACCCGCGGCCTGATCGGCTACCAGGGCGAGCTGCTCACCGACACCCGCGGCACGGCGATCATGAACCGCCTGTTCAAGGCGTACGAGCCGTTCAAGGGCGAGATCGCCGGCCGCCGCAACGGCGTGCTGATCTCCAACGATAAGGGCGAGGCGGTGGCCTACGCCATGTGGAACCTCGAAGACCGCGGCCCGATGATGATCGAGCCCGGCTGGAAGGTCTATCAGGGCATGATCATCGGCGAGCACAACCGCGAGAACGATCTCGAGGTGAACGTGCTCAAGGGCAAGAAGCTCACCAACATCCGCACCACCTCGAAGGACGAGGCCGTGCGCCTGACGCCGCCGATCCGGATGACCCTGGAGCGCTCGCTGGCCTGGATCCAGGACGACGAGCTGGTCGAGGTGACGCCGAAGTCGATCCGGCTGCGCAAGACCGTACTCGACCCGAACGACCGCAAGCGTGTCGAGCGCTCGTCGAAGGACACCGCCGCCTAAGCTGAACGCCGGGCAACCGGGCGCTCAGGCCCGGTTGCCGAGAGGGACTTCATTCTGGTCCCCGGTTGACCCATCAGGCCATTCCGACGAGCATTCCGGCTCTGCGGGACGTCCCGATTGGGCCGCATGAAACCCCGTGACCCCGATGCCCGTCGCCTTGAACGCCAACCTGCCGGCCCGCTCGGCCCCGGCAGCCGCTCCGTATCTCGTCGGCCAGGATGGCGAAGGCCATTGGGTCGCCGTCGAGACCGGCGGCAGGGCAGGGGGCCTGTTTCGTACCCGCCAGGATGCCATCCGCTACGCCTGCGTCGAGACCGGTTGCCGTCCGGACGAGGTCGCGCTGGCTGTCGAGCCGATCCGCTTCCGGCTTTCCTGAGCGCGTGTCCCAGGCGGTTAGAACCCCGCATCGACCTTGAGGCTCATGCCCCAAGATCGGCGGCCATCTCGAAAGGACGCCTCAGCTTCCGCCGGGGTCGGTCTCGTCGTTTTGGCTCTTTTCCCCCTGCGGACCCATCCCGGGCTTGCCATCGGTCTTCTCGTTCGGGTCCTTCACCGCGTCGGGCGCGATGTTGGCCGGTTTCTCCGGTTTCGGATCTTTACGCTCGCTCACTTTTTGTCCTCCTGCTCGACCCGATAGTGCCCGTCGGCCACTTTCTGGTCGGCGGCTGGGCCGCGTGATGCCTTCTGTTCCGAATGGCCGCCGGATGAGCCGCCCACGGCGGGTGGGGAGCGACCGGCCTCACCGGAACTGCCCCATCCCTCCTTGGATTCGGTTTTGGCCGGGCCACCCGTGCCCATATCGGTGATTGCCGCCTGCTCGGAGGTCTGGTGACCGCCGCCCGCGGGATGCTCGCCCGGTGAGCCGACCGTGTCGTCGGGCTTGCGGGTGACAGTTCTGGACTCGCTGGTGAGCCTGCCCATCAGCGTTTTCCATCATCCTGGCCGACCGCTGCGGTGGCTCGGTCGATCGCTTCGCCCAAACTTGAGCCCTTGTCCGAAGCTTTGCCGAACTCGCCCTGTAACTTCCTCAGGTTTTCCGGCGGCGTCTCCGCCTCGGTGGCGTCGGTCGCGTCCGAGCCCGGCGTGCCGGAAGCGATTCGCGCCGCCTCGGCGTCGCCCGCCGGATCCCGCTTCAGGTCGGCCTGCGTGTTGGCGGCCAGACCCACGTCGAGGGGCGAGTCCTGGCCGAGATCCTGGCCGTTCCGGTCGGCGTTGGCGTTGAAGTCCTTCAACGACGGCCGTGGTGTCGTCTGCTCTGCCATGGCTCCCGCCTCTCCTGCTGTGCGCTGTGGCGGGACAACGGGAGCAGGAGACCAGGGTTGCGTCGATCCTGCCGTTCCCTCCGGACGGCCGGTCCTAACGCTACGGTTGAGGTGAGCTGGGCGTCATGGGCCGACAATCTTCGGGGCGATTTTCTGCGTCAGCGCCAGCACCGCATCTTCGGCATGCCCTGGGTTATCGGCCTTGGCCCGAATCGTCAGCAGGTCGCCGTCGCGCAGGATCACTGCGGTCGATCCGCCTTCGTTCCCCACGGCATAGACGGTGATCCAGCCGACCGCCGGGCTGACCGGCAGGGCCGAGAGCCGGCAATCGGGGTTCTGCTTGATGCAGAGCGCCTCCAGCTTCGCCAACGAGGTCTGGCCGGTGCGCACACGCGTCTCCGTCCCGTCGGTCGAGATTCCGAGCTGGATGTCGACGTTCGGCGAACCCGTGCACGGGACACAGGTGGCGGTGAGCGTGAGAGGAGTCGCCCGCACCGAGGCCTTTCTGCCGATCGCGGCCCTGACCGGGTCCGTGAAGGCCGTGAGGTCGTGGCCGGCAAAACCCTGTGCCTGTGCCGCCTGGGCGATGAGACATCCGAGGAGAACGAGGAGGCAGCGCATGCGGCAATGTCCGTCCGGTGCTGGGGTGTCGACGACAGGACGACCCGGGATCCAGATGACCGATGCGCGAAGGTTTTCCAAGGTTTGCGTCGCCGTGCGTCGTCGCGCGGAACGCAGATCACGGATGATGCTGAAGGATACTGTCTCTGAGTCCGAGAAAAATCGCCCTTTTTCGCGAGACGGCGTCTGGTTGGTCCGTTCCGCGCTCACGCGAATCAATTGATCGATCGAAGAACTAGCAGATTCGGCGTCCTAGACGGCTCGCGGATTTCATAAGGAATCGCGCTTAGTCCCTCATGACCAACAACCGCGCCGGCTCCCGTGGAACCGGCGCGGCTTCAGACGTCGTCGATGCGGCGCGCCGCAGCGGCTGTGCTAGCCGATCCCGTCGAACAGGGCCGACGAGATGTAGCGCTCGGCGAACGAGCAGGCGATCGTGACGATCCGTTTGCCCTGGAATTCGGGCCGCTTGGCCAGTTCCAGCGCCGCCGCGACGTTGCCGCCCGTGGAGATGCCGCCCGGGATGCCCTCAAGCCGGGCGAGCGCCCGCGAGGTCTCGAAGGCGGTGTCGTTGGAGACCTTGAGCACGCCGTCCAGGATATCGGTGTGCAGGTTCTCCGGGATGAAGCCCGCGCCGATGCCCTGGATCTTGTGTGGGCCGGGCTGGCCGCCGGAGATCACCGGCGATTCCACCGGCTCGACCGCGAAGACTTTGAGGTTGGGCAGCCGCGGCTTCAGCACCTCGCCGACGCCGGTCACGGTGCCGCCGGTGCCGACGCCGGCCACGAAGGCATCGAGCTGGCCGCTGGTGTCGGTCCAGATCTCCTCGGCCGTGGTCTTGCGGTGGATCTCGGGATTGGCCGGGTTCGAGAATTGCTGCGGCATCACCGAGCCTGGGATCTCCTTCAGCAGTTCCTCGGCCTTGGCGATGGCGCCCTTCATGCCCTGCGCGCCGGGGGTGAGCGCGAGTTCGGCGCCCAGGAAGGCCAGCATCTTGCGCCGCTCGATGGACATCGTCTCCGGCATCACCAGGATCAGACGGTAGCCCCGTGCCGCGGCCACGAAGGCCAGCGCGATGCCGGTGTTGCCGGAGGTCGGCTCGACCAGCGTGCCGCCGGGCTGCAGCTTGCCCGAGGCCTCCAGGGCGTCGATCATGTTGACGCCGATGCGGTCCTTCACGCTGGCGATCGGATTGAAGAACTCGAGCTTCAGCAGGATCTCGGCGTCGACGCCGTGCTCCTTGGGCAGGCGGTTGAGGCGGACCAGCGGGGTGTTGCCGATGGTCTCGGTGATCGAGCCGTAGACACGGCCGTGGCCGACTTTCGCCGGCGCGTTGAGGGAATCGGCCATCGCGAAACTCCTGCAGATATCGAGGCGAACGGAATTCGGGTCCGGACGGTCCGGTCCAGGAAGGACCCTGGTCGGCCGGCGGATGGACAGCTGCGATATCGCGTCGCCGGAGCCGGGGCAATCGGTCTAAGTGTCCTGTACGAAAGTTCTTTTTGTCGCCGTACTGGATTACTGTCGATGGTGGGATAAGATCTCTGACAGGCCGACGTTTTGTGGAATATCGTTCTCACTACCGGTGCGTTAGGCTTTGCGCCTGCCGGTTGCGGTCGAGGGCTGTCCCATGAAACGCCGTCTCACCGGTGCCGAATGGCCGTCTCGCCGCACCGCCCTGCTCTCCGGTCTCGGCGTCGTCCTGGCCCGACCGGTTCTGGCCGCAGAACCGGTGCGCGTCGTCCTCGCCACCGCGACCCCCGGCGGCGGCTTCCCGGCTTTCGGGGATGCCTTCGCGGCATCGATCCACGCGGCCGATCCCGAGCTTGTCATCGAATCACGAGCCAGCAGCGGCTCGGCCGAGAATGTCGGGCTGCTGCGTGCCGGCCGTGTCGACCTCGCGCTGGTCCAGGGGGAATACGCGTATCCGGCCCTGACCGAGTCGATCGACCTCAAGGTCCTGGCGCCGATGTATCCCACGTCCGGGCTGTTCGCCGTCCCGGCGGCGAGCCCGATTCGTACCGTGGAGGATTTGCGCGGGCGGTCGGTGGTGCTGGGCACGCACAGTTCCGGCCTGACCGTCATGGGGCGCGCCGCGCTCCAGGCCTCGGGCCTCGATCCCGAGCATGATATCCGCCCGATCCTGCTCGACCGGGCCGGAGACGGGCCGCGCATGGTGCGCGATGGCGGCGCCGACGCGCTCTGGGGCGGTGGCCTCGGCTGGCCGGGCTTTGTCGCGATGGCCCAAGAGCCGGGCGGTGCGCGCTTTTTCGGTCCGTCAGAGGCGGGCATCGCGCGCATCGCTCATGCGGGAGCGGCGCTGCAGCGCATGACCGTGCCCGCCGGCAGCTTCGCCGGCCAGATGTCTGCGATCGAGACGGTGGGTTCCTGGAGCCTCGTGCTGGCACGGCCCGGATTCGAAGCCGCGACGGCCTACCGGATCGTCCAGGCCCTGGCCCACGCCGATATGGCCGCGCGCCATCCGCAGGGCGCGGCCACGCAGCCGCGGAATCTCCGCGGGATCGTACCCACAGCGCAGCTCAACCTCGGCACGCTGCGCTATCTCGAAGAGACCGGCGTGACCGCGCCCTGAGGCCTCGATCTGACCGGATCTCAGCGGAACGAGGCGACGCGGCGGTCGCGCTTGCGCTCCGCCGCCGGCTGGTAGGCGATCTCGGCGTGGTGGGTGCAGTAGGGCAGCCCGGTGATCGAGCGGGCGCCGCAGAATCGGAATTCCGGCGTGGTCGGATCGCCGAGCGGCCAGCGACACATCGATTCCCGAAGGTCCATGATCGTAACCCGCTGTGACACCGACAGCGCCACGGGCTCGGGGGCCACCGGGGCCGGGGTCGGGAAGACCGGCGCGGGGCGATGCGAGAGGATCGCCACCGGCTCGGGCGCCTGCGTCTCGACCACCGCGATGGCGGTCTCGATCTCGACGGCCTTGGCGGCCTGCGGGGTTGCAGGAGCCTCCTCGCCGCCCCGGGCGCGACCGCCCAGGCCGAGGCGATGCACCTTGCCGATCACCGCGTTCCGGGTGACGCCGCCGAGTTGCGCCGCGATCTTGCTCGCGCTCTGCCCGTCTTCCCACAGCCGGCGCAGGAGCGCCACGCGATCATCCGTCCAGCTCAGGCCCGCGTCCATAATCCCCCTCCGCCCCCTGCGGCCCTGCGCTCTCACTGCGTGACGGTCTGCGTTCCGGGTCGATCGAGACCCTCCCGGCCGTATTGCCGGTTCGGATCGCACCCTTGCGCGTCACCCATGCGCGTCGAATGCCGCACCGCGTGCGACACCCTGTCTCGTCAGGCCACGGCCGGACCCTAGCGCGGCGTTCGCGACGCTTGCAAGGGCGGCCCCGCGACCGAGACGGACCCTGTCCACCGGCAATGGGCCGTTCGCTTGGGAAGGTGGTTACCGGGACCCCGTGGCCCGGCCGATCCCGGTGCGGCGTGGCCGCGGCGTCACAGACCGGCGCAATCGCACCACAATCGTGTCGAATGCGCAGCTTGGCTGGAACGGCGTCACGGCCAAGCTGCTTCCCTGTGGCAGAAGGGGCAAGCGTTGCTGTTATCCGAGGTGAGGACGATGGGTTACCGTCACGGGGGGCTTCGCGCGCTGATCGCGCTCGGGCTGGCCGGCCAGGTCGCGGCCTGCGGCTCCGTCCCGCGCACCGCCTACACGGCCGAGCAGGCAGCCTTCGCCAGCGTGCCCGGCATCCCCGGGGCGCGGGTCTACGCCGATGCTTCGGTCGACACGATCGCGGAACTCGCGGGCAATCCGGCGCGCCGCTCCGCCGGTTTCAATTACCTGGCGCTGTCGGGCGGCGGCGGCGACGGCGCCTACGGGGCCGGCGTGCTGAACGGCTGGACAGCCTCCGGCACCCGCCCGGAATTCACCCTGGTCTCCGGCGTATCGACCGGCGCGCTGATCGCGCCGTTCGCCTTCCTGGGCCCGGCCTACGATCCGTACCTGACCGAGTTCTACACCAGCGGCGTCGCCGGTGAGCTGGTGAACTCGCCCAACATCGCCAACGTCCTGTTCGGCTCCGGCCTGTTCGGGGACGGCCGCCTGCGCAACCTGATCGGCCGCTACGTCACCCCGGAGCTGCTCACCGCCATCGCGGAAGAGCACGCCAAGGGCCGCCGTCTGATGGTGGTGACGACCAATCTCGATTCCCAGCGCGCGGTGATCTGGAACATGGGCGTCATCGCATCGAGCGGCGCGCCGAACGCCCTGGAGCTGTTCCGCGACGTGCTGGCCGCCTCGGCGAGTATCCCGGCGGTGTTCCCGCCGCAGATGATCGACGTGACGGCGGCCGACGCGCGCTTCCAGGAGATGCATGTCGACGGCTCGGTGGTGACGCCGGTCTTCACCCTCCCGCAGACGCTCCTGTTGCGCGACGGAAAGATCCGCACCGGCGGCAAGGCCAACATCTACGTGGTGATCAACGGACGCCTCGAGCCCGACTTCGAGGTGACGAAGGACAATACTCTGTCGATCGTCGAACGCTCGTTCACGACGGCGAGCCGCGCTCGCTCGCGCGCGACGCTCACCGCGACCTACGCGCTCGCGCGCAGCAACGGCATGGGCTTCAACCTGACCTATATCGACGAGAGCGGCCCGAAGGCGTCCGCCGCCAAGGGCTTCGATACCGGATACATGCGGGCCCTCTACCAAGAGGGCCTCGAGAAGGGTCGGACGGGCAGATTCTGGCAGCACACCGTTCCGGCGTCACCGACGCTCAAGCAGACCGCGAACGCGGTCGCGAACTGACGGCGTCTGATCTCAGCGCCGCGCATCCGGTGGGGTGCGCGGCGCTTGGGTCTGTTACTTGCCCAGGATCTTGGTGACCAAGCGGCCGATCGGCGTCGCGGTGCTGGCGTTCCGGTCGTCGCGGTCGATGGGGCGGTTCTCGTTGCCGAGAAGCTTGGTGACGATGCGTCCGATCAGGCTCATGGATCTGTCCCCGCGTTCGCGCCAAAACGGCGCAGCTTGCCCATCAACGGGCGATGCGCGTGCGGCGTTCCCCGGTTCGCGGCGTCAGACCTGCATCAATCGGATGTTGTTGGTGTTCCCCGCGGTGTGGAACGGGATGCCGGCGGTGACGACGATGATGTCGTTCGGCCGGGCGAAACCTTCCGCTTGGGCGTGGTGGCAGGCCTTGGCGGTCATCTCCTCGTAGGAGTCGACATCGTCGGTGTGAACGCTGTGGGCGCCCCAGAGCAGGCACAGGCGCCGCGAGGTGGCAAGGCTCGGGGTCAGCGCCAGGATCGACGCCGCGGGACGCTTGCGTGCGACGCGGGCAGCCGTGGTCCCGCTGGTGGTGTAGGTGACGATCGCGGCCGCGTGCACGGCTTCGGCCAAGTCCGCGGTAGCGGTGGCGACCGCGTGGGGCGGCGTCTCCTCCTCGCCGGGCTCCGAGGCGGCCACGATCGAGTGGTAGAGCTTGTGGCCCTCCACGCTGCGGATGATCCGGTCCATCATCGACACGGCCTCGACCGGATACTGTCCGGTCGCCGATTCCGCCGACAGCATCACCGCGTCGGCGCCGTCATAGATGGCGGTGGCGACGTCCGAGGCTTCCGCCCGGGTCGGGGCCGGGGCCGACACCATCGAGTCAAGCATCTGGGTTGCCACGATCACCGGCTTTACGGCGAGGCGGCAGGCGCGGATCAGCTCCTTCTGCCGCCCGGGCACGTCCTCGTGCGGGATCTCGACGCCGAGATCGCCGCGGGCGACCATCACGGCATCCGAGAGCCGGATGATATCGTCGATCCGCTCCAGCGCCTGCGGCTTCTCGATCTTCGACATGATGCCGGCGCGGTCGCCGATCAGCCCCCGGGCCTCGATCACGTCGGACGGCTTCTGGACGAAGGACAGGGCGACCCAGTCGACGCCGAGCTCCAGCCCGAAGGCGAGGTCGGCCCGGTCCTTCTCAGTCAGCGGCGACAGATCCAGCAGGGTGCCCGGCAGGTTGACGCCCTTGCGGTTCGAGATCGGGCCGCCGGTCACCACCTCGGCGGTGATCGAATCCCGCTCCGGCCCCACGACCCGCACCCGCACCCGCCCGTCGTCGATCAGGAGGTCCTGGTCAGGCACCACGGCGGCGAAGATTTCCGGGTGGTGGAGCGGGATCGCCTGCTTGTCGCCCTCGGACCCTTCGAGCACGAAGCGGATCGTCTCGCCGGCTTCGAGATCGAGGCGACCGCCCTGCAGCGTGCCGACGCGGATCTTCGGCCCCTGCAGGTCCTGCAGGATGCCAATCGGGCGGCCGACCTCCTGTTCCAGGGCGCGGATCGCCGCGTGGACCTTGGCGTGATCCGCCTGCACCCCGTGGCTGAAGTTGAGCCGGAAGGTGTCGACCCCGGCGAGGAACAGGGCGTGCAGACGATCCGGCGTGGAACTGGCGGGACCGACCGTGGCGACGATCTTGGCGTGGCGGTGACGGCGCATGCGGGGCTCTGCCATGAACACGACCTCCGGGAATCGGCCGGACGATCGGGCCCGCCGACCGCCTTCACATTGGTAAGGATGCGCGCCGAGGCGAGCTTTTTTTGCGAGGTGGGCGCAATTCGTGGTGCGAGCGGGCGGCCTATCTGGAGACCTCGCGGGCGATGCCGGCGAGGCCCGCGTCGTAGACGCCGGTGATGTCCTTGAGGGCCTCGGCGTCGCTCATCCCCTCGGCGTCGAAGGTCGCGGTCCAGACCACCGTCGAGCCCGCGCCGTTCGGGCGGACCGCCAGCGTCGCGTTGTAGGCGCGCACCGGCAGCGAGCCCTGGATGAAGCTGTAGCTGTAGCTCATGGCCGCCTCGTCGCGGGCGGTCTCGACCTCGACGATCGTGCCGAGGCCGCCTTTCGCCACGAGGCCCCGGATCTGCGCGCGAATGCCGTCGTCGTCATCCTCTCGCGACAGGACGCAGCGCTCGACTTGGGGGTGCCACAGCCCAATCGCGCAGAAGTCGCCGATCAGCGCCCAGATCGCCGCGGGCGGCGCCGGGATGTCCCGGCTGCGGGTGACCTCCAGGGCGCTGGCCGGACCGGCGATGAACAGGGCTGCGGTGCCGAGCGCGGCACGGGCGGATCGCTTCACGATGGGGCCTCCGCGGGATGTCGCGGGAGGGAAGTAGGGCGCCTGTCGGAGGAAACCCATCCGGGGCCCGGCAGCCGATCCCTGGAAACCGATGGGTTCAGCCGGTAAGACGGCTTGGTCGATCGCTCGGCTGATCGACCTTTCGCCGTCATTGCGAGCGTAGCGAAGCAACCTAGGGAAACGCGACATTCGGAGATCGCGCGCAGCCCTGGGTTGCTTCGCTACGCTCGCAATGACGGTGCGGGGCGCTTCGACCAGAAACCGCATGTCAGGTTTGGAGCTGGAGACGCTGATGGACGATCGCATCATGTCGACTCCTAAATCGCGCGAAGGCAGGCATACGGGGCTTCGCGCCCTCAGGCTCGGGATCGCAGCCCTGGCACTGGCTCCGGGTCTGGCCGTGGCGGCGCCGGAGCCAGCGCCGACTCCACCCTTCGAGACCTGCCGCACCGATCTGATCGCCTGGGCCGCGGCGCATGACGTGCCGCAGCCTGTCGCGCAGGCGCAGCTGGGCGGCCTGGAGCCCAACCCGGACGTGCTGGCCGCAACCCGGAACCAGGGCGAGTTCGTCCGGCCGATCTGGGACTATATCGAGGCCAGCGTCACGCCGGCCCGGATCGAGGCCGGGCAGCGCAAGCTCGCCGAGCTGGCGACGCCGCTCGCGGCGATCGAAGCCCGGTACGGCGTCGATCGCTACACCCTCGTCGCCTTCTGGGGCGTGGAATCGACCTACGGTACCGTGCTCGACGATCTTGCGGTGGTGAAGCCGGTGGTCCGCTCGCTCGCGACCCTGAGCTGCGGTGATCCCAGCCGGGCGGCCTACTGGCGCGACGAGCTGACCGCCGCCCTGCAGATCCTCGCCCGCGACGAGGCGCCCCTCGACAAGATGCCCGGCGTACTGACCGGGTCCTGGGCCGGCGCCATGGGCCATACCCAGTTCATGCCCACCGTCTACCAGCAGCATGCGGTCGATTTCGACGGCGACGGCAAGCGGGACATCTGGACCTCGGCCACCGACGCGCTCGCCTCCACGGCGAACTACCTGCGCGCCCATGGCTGGCGGTTCGGCGAGGGCTGGGGCTACGAGGTGGTCCTGCCGGAGGGGTTCGATGCTGCGCTCGCGGATGAGACCACGCCGCGCAGCCTCGCCGCTTGGCGGGATCTCGGCCTGAAGCCCGCCCACGACCGCGCCATCCCGGACGAGGCCACGCAGGCGACCCTGATCCTGCCCGCGGGGATCCGCGGCCCCGCCTTCCTGCTCCGGCCGAACTTTGCGGTGATCCTGCGCTACAATACGGCGCTCGCCTACGCCCTGACCGTGGCGCAGCTCTCGGACCGCCTGCGCGGCGATCCGGGCTTTTCGCGCGATTGGCCCCGGGGCGACCGTCCCCTCAGCGGGGACGAGCGCCGCGACCTCCAGTCCCGGCTGACCGAGCGCGGCTACGCCAGCGGCGGCGTCGATGGCAAGATCGGCCCCAAAACCCGGGCGGCCTTGCGGGCCTATCAGGGCTCGGTCGGGCTGCCGGCGGACGGCTACGCCGACGCCGCCCTGCTGGAGCGGATCCGAGCGACGCCGTGATCAGGCGAGAAAGGCCGGCTCGTCCCGGGCGAGCACGCGCTTGACGCTCTCCAGGTGCAGCCGCGCGCTCTCGGCGCGGCCGGCGGCTTCCTGGGCGGCCACGTGCTTCACGATCTCCTCGGGAACGACCTTCAGGGTGCGGCCCGTGCTCATGGCGAGCACCTGCGCCTGGGCGGCGCGCTCCAGGTAGTAGAGGTCGTCCCAGGCCTCCGCGATGGTCTCGCCCAGCACCATCACGCCGTGGTTCTTCAAGAAGACTACGTCGGCGTCTCCGGCGCTGCGGGCGATCCGCTCGCCCTCGCGGGAATCCAGCGCCAAGCCGTTGTAATCCTCGTCCACGGCGATGCGGCCGTAGAAGCGCAGGGCGGTCTGCCCGGCCCAGACCAGCGGCTGCCCTTCCAGCATGGCCAGCGCCGTCGCGTAGGGCATGTGCGTGTGGAAGGCGGCCCGCGCATTCGGCTTCAGTCGGTGCAGCTCGGCATGGATGTGAAAGGCCGTCGCCTCCGGCTGGCCGTCGCCCTCGACGACGTTGCCGTGGAAATCGCACAGCAGCAGGCTCGACGCCGTCACCTCCGCGAAGGCCAGGCCGTAGGGATTGACCAGGAACAGGTCGGGCCGCTCCGGCAGCACCGCCGAGAAGTGGTTGCAGATCCCTTCTTCGAGGCCGTTGCGCGCGGCCCAGCGCAGGCAGGCGGCCAGATCGATGCGGGCGCGTCGGACGCTGTCCGCGTTCAGGGGCTCGTTGCTGCGCACGGGCGGCGTGCCAGAAGCTGTGACGGCGTGCGCCATGCGGGAAGGCTTTCTCTCGGTTCGAATCTGGGCGGCCGGAATCGGCCGGCCCGGCATCTTACGCGGTCGCGCGGCGCTGCGGACCACCCCTGCGTGCAGACGCTCAGGCGCGTCCGTCGGTGACGCCGTCGACGAGGTTGAGCCCGAGCAAAAAGTCGGACGCGAAATCCGTGCGCACCACGGGATCGCGCGGAACGGGTTCGCGCAGGACATCGCGCTCCGCCCGGCGGGCCGCCACCGCCTCGGCCACGGTGACGCTGCGGAACGACAGGCCCGTCCCGCCCTGTGCCTGGGCCAGGCGCCCGAGATCCGGCCCGATCACGGTGGCGATCTTCGGATAGCCGCCGGTGGATTGCCGGTCCGCCATCAGGATGATCGGCAGGCCGTTGCCGGGCACCTGGATCGCGCCCATCGCAACCCCGTCGGAGACGATGTCGTGACCCTTGGCGTGCTTGAGCGGCGTACCGTCCAGGAAGCAGGCCATGCGGTCGCCGCGGGGCGAGACGGTCCAGGGGCCAGCCAGGAAGGCGTCGATCTGGTCGGCGGCGAAATAATCGTCCTGCGGGCCGAGCACGACCCGGATTGTTTCGGGATTCCGGTCGAGCCAGGGGGCAACCAGCCGCTGCGGCAAGGCCTCGCCCGGCCGGGCTTCGGCCACCGGGAGGCGGTCGCCGGCCGCGAGCCCGCGCCCGTCCAGGCCGCCGAGGCCGGAGCGGGTGTGTGTCGCGGTCGATCCAAGCACCGGCGCCACGTCGATGCGTCCCTGCACGGCCAAGTAGCCCCAGGCTCCGGATGCGCCCGCGCGCACCGTCAGTGTCCGGCCAGGCTCCAGGGTTAGCGCGACCGCGTCGGGCAGGGCGACCCCGTCGAGGGCGATTCGGAAGCTTCGGGAGACCATCGCGATCCCGAGCGGCCCGCCCTCGGCCGTGACCGTCATGCCGCCGGTGGAGACCTCGATGGCGGTGGCGTCGAGGGCATTGCCCGCGGCCCGGTTGGCGGTGGCGTGCATCAGCGGGTCCATCGGGCCTGCGGCGGTGATGCCGTAGCGCAGGTAGCCGTGTCGGCCGCCGTCCTGCAGCGTGACACCGGGCCCGGCGGACTCGATGACGAGGGCGCTCATCGGACGGCCACTCCACGGCGGGCGATCGGCTCGCCGGCCGCCTCCCGGGCCGTCAGAGCGTCGAAGGTCGCGACGTCGACCGGCTCGAACCGGATCACGTCGCCGGCGCCGACGAAGAAGCTTGTCTCGCGCTCCGGGGCGTAGAGCCGGGCCGGCGTCGCGCCGATCACGTACCAGCCGGTCGGCATCGGCACCGTCGCCACCGCGGCGAGGCCGCCGCCGATCACCACGGCGTTGCGCGGATGCGGCGGTCGCGGGCTCGCGCGTCGGGGTACCGCCAGGGTCTTGGGCAGGCCGCCGAGATAGGCGAAGCCCGGCGCGAACCCGTACATGTAGACCCGGTAGGTCGCCCCGGCATGGGTCGCCACGATCGCTTCGGCGGACAGGCCGGTGCGCTCGGCGACCGCTCCGATGTCCTCCCCGTGCGGGGCGTCGTAGCAGCAGGGCAGGGTCCAGAGGGTCGGCGTGCCGGCCCGCGCCACGGCCCCGGCGACCAGCGTCCGGACGCGCTCGGCCAGCGCCGCCCGGTCGAGCACAAGCGGGTCATAGTGGAGCATCAGCGAGCGGTAGGTCGGCACACGCTCGCGCAGGCCGTCTAGCGGGTCGGCGCCGAGGGCGTCGTCGAGCGCCAGGACCCGGTCGCTGATCGCCGGATCGACGGTGCTGCCGAACTCAATCACCAACGCAGCCTCGCCGGAATCGAGCAGCCGGGGCTCGCTCCCGCTCTCAGTCCCGCTCATGGCCGGAACGGCGCCAGGGTCACGCCGGCGCTCTCCAGGCGGGCGCGCACCGCCCGGGCCGTGGCGACCGCGTGCGCGGAATCGCCGTGGACGCAGATCGAGCGGATCGGGGTCGGCAGCGTCTTGCCGGAGGCGGTGAGGATCGCCCCGCCCTCGACCATGCGCAGCACCCGTTCGGCGGCCGCGTCGGCCTCGGTGATCAGGGCGCCGGGCTGGTTGCGCGGGATCAGCAGGCCCTCGTCAGTGTAGCCGCGATCGGCGAAGATCTCCTGGTAGACTTCCAAGCCGTAAGCCTCGCCGGCCGCAACTTGCGCGGTGAGCGCGATGGCGAGCAGGGCCAGGTCGCGATCGACCGCCCGGACCGCCTTGGCGATGGTGTCGGCGACCGCGCGATCCTCGGCGGCCAGGTTGGCGAGCGCCCCGTGGGCCTTCACGTAGGTGATCCGGTGGCCGGCATACGTCGCGAGCGCCTGGGCGGCGCCGACCTGATAGGCCACCAGCCGCTCGATCTCGGGCGCGCTGAACGGCATCCGCCGCCGTCCGAAGCCCCAGAGATCGGGGAAGCCCGGATGGGCGCCTACCGCCACGCCCCGATCTTTCGCCAGCGCGAAGGTGCTCGCCATGATCTCGGGATCGCCCGCATGCAGGCCGCAGGCGACGTTGGCAGACGTGACGATGCCGAGGATTGCCGCATCGTCGCCGCAGGCATAGGCGCCGTAGCCCTCGCCGAGATCGGAGTTCAGGTCCACGCTGGCCAACGGACTCGTCCCCTTCCTGCTGCGGCGCCGTCCGGCCATGCAGGCGAGGCGGCGCGCATCGTGACCGGATCTGCTCGTTCCACACCCGCGACGGTCAGAAGTCGAGAGCGCCGTGTCGACGGCGGGGTGGATGCGGGGGCATGAGCAAGGCCGATGCCGGATGGGTTTTCTTTCGAGGGATCAGAGGGCGGCCCGAGCGGGCGGCCGGTCTCAGCGCGGCAGCCCGGGATCCGCCTGCGCGATGAGCTTGCGGCCCAGGAGGGCCAGCGTCGCACGGCGTCCGAGCTTCATCACCGGATAAAGCAGGCGGGCGCGGGACGGGTTGCGCAGCAGTCGCGCCAGGGTTCGGCCGACCGCGCCCCGGTCCTCGCTGAGGGTCGAGAGCAGAACCAAGGCATCCGGGCCGTAGTAGAGGGTCTGGCCGTGGCGCACGACCATGCCGTTGTTGAGGTCATAGCCGCACCGGGCGAGATCCGCGACCATCGGGCCGCCTGAACGGGCATCGATCAGCGCCACCGCGCCGACCGACCGGCGCAGGGCCATCAGGCGCACGTAGTTGCTGCAGAACGGGCATTCGCCGTCGTAGACGACCGTGAGGGCGGCGTCGCTCATGGCTTCAGGTCGATCCGGTGCTCGGCTTCCGAGACCAACCGGCGGACCGGCATGCCGTCCTGCAGGCTGAGGCAGACGGATTCTCGCCGGTAGATGTAGGCGACGATATTCTTCAAGGGCACGCCGTCGAAGCTAGCCCCGTGCTGGAGCGGGACGAAGAAGTGGTGCGGGTAGAGCGCGTGGGGAAATGACCCCAGCGTATCGGCGATCCGGCTGACCAGGCCGTGATAGCCCCGGACATAGGCATCGACCGCGGGGCGGTCGATCTCGTTTTTGGAAAGCTCCTGCCCGGCATCGTCCCGGGTGGTCAGGACCGGCACGTCGCAGGTCAGCGAAGCCAGCACCTTGCGGTAGACCTGAGTTCCGCCGTTCGGGTTGTCGAGGGCGAAGGCGGTCTCGGCGTCCGGCGATCCGTAGGCCATGTGGGCGAAGGGATACGAGTAGAAGGTGAAGAAGTTCGTCGGGACGTAATGCCGTCCGCCGTCTTTATCGACCGCCTGGAAGTACATCTTGTTGTTCGCGGCGGTGTCGTACCAGCCGAGCCGCGCCTGGGTCATGAAGCTGTTGTCGGTGAGGATGAACAGTACCGAGAAGAGCCCGACCAAGAGCGGCGGCCGCTGGTAGTGGCGGCTCACCACCACGGCGCCGATCGCCAGGTTCAACAGGATCCACGGGGCGAAATTGGCGCCCATGACGATCACGATGGACAGGTGCATCGCGTCGAAGCCGAGCAGCAGGAGCAGGAGCCAGCGCTGCGGCATCAGGATGCCCACCAGTGCCGCGCCCTGTCCGAGCAGGATCAGCGCGTTCGTCACCGGCCCGGCATGGCTCAGGATCGCCCGCATGCCCTCCACCAGCCAGGACCAGCTGGCGTAGAACACGTGGTTGTTGTCGAGGCCGACGCTGAACAGCTTGCCGGGGTCGTTCGCCAGCAGCCAGGAGGTCGGGCCGGCATCCAGCGTCACCTTGGCCAGGAACGACGAATAGTAGTTCCCGAGATGGATGCTGATCGCCGCCGCGATCAGGATTTTGGAGAACAGCGCGCTTGCGGTCGCCATGTCGCTCGTCGCGGGGCCGCTCAGGCCCGGCCGGGCGCTCACGCGCTCCGTCAGCGCGATGACGGCGAGGCCGGCGAGCAGGCAGAAGCTGACCTCGGCGAGGGGCACGACGTCGATGATATGCCCGTGCCAGAGCCCGGTCACCCGGATGACGGCAACCTTGCTCCAGACCAGGTAGGCCGCGCCCACCACGCCGAGCGACGGCCAGCGCAGGCACAGGATTCCGGACGCCACAGCGGCGACCCAGAGGATCACGATGGCCCAAAGCGTCACCGTCGCCTTAAAACCTTGCTCGACCATCGGGAAGAGCGGGTAGTGAACGAGCGCATAGGCTCCCGAGATCACGCCGATCAGCTGCAGCAGCCGGATGGCGGCTCTGTCGGAGGCGGCATAGGTCCGGCGCACCATCGCGGCGGACAGCAGCAGCGGCAGCACGATGATGTAGAAGTTGTTCCGCTCGTCGATGACCCGGGACAGCTTGAGCATCATCAGCAGCGCGATGGTCTGCGCGAGCACGATGAGATACGGCCGCGCAACCGCGAACGAGACCGGGCCGGTGAGGGGAGATGCCCCGAGAGGGACGGTCCCGTTCGGAGCTGAACTCAAGAGCGATCGGATCATCGTCAGTCTTCGCTGCCAGAGGATCGTGACGGGCGCAGCGGCAGCGCGGCGACCAGGCGGCTCCTGAAGGCGCGGGGGCGGCGGGACCGCCGGGGCGTCCTCGCCCCTCTGCCGAACGGCCTCGACCCTTCCGCGCTTCGGAACCCAGGGTTGCACGGGATCGGGCGGGATCGAGAACAAACTCGGAGGATTCCGGATACGCCTTTCGGATACGACCGGCCCTTCGAGACGAGGCCGCGGCACTGTGAGCCGCGATCACGCGGGGCCGCCGGCCCATTGAGCCGTCACCCGTTTCAAAACGCGACAGGGACTTCGCGGTGTTCTCTCCCTCGGGTTGCGAGGCACCTTTTGCAAATCTTCCAGGCATCCGGGAACCTGCACGCCTCGACTACCCTGGACAATCATGCCCATGGACGTTCGCGCCTGCCAGCATCGCAATGAAGAATGCGGACGGATTCGGTCTTTTTACTATTGCGGCGACATGTTCGCGTAAGGCGAGACTTCATCCACCAGCACCGTATTGCCCATCATGCGCGCGGTCAGGAACCTGCGTCTGGCCGCAAGCAGCGGTTGAAGCAGGCGGCTGCCTTTCATGAGGACGCCGATCCTCGACCCGGACGTGAAGATCGTGGATTCGAAGGGCTTGAGTGAGACCGGGTTCGGCGACATCACTCGCGCCCGCGCAATCGCCTTGTGCTCGTAGAAGTATTCCCAATTGTCCGCCGCGGCGACGATCGGCCGGTTCACTTTGAGGATGCCTTCCGCAGCTTGCCGGGTGATCACGTAAGCCGCCGCGGCCCCGAGCCCGGCCATGCTCATGGGCAGGCACAACCGATAATCGCCGATCACGTCGGCGTTCACGGTACTGAAAGCGGCGCGGTGTTGCGGCCGGTTGTAGAGGAGGACGACGTCGCCCCGGCGGAGGGTCGCCTCGACCCGGACGAGGGTATCTTGGATGTCGGGCGGGAGCACTGCGTCGTCTTCGACGATCAACGCCCACGGCATCTTGCGAGCGACCATCACCTCGTAGGCAGCCAAGTGCGACAGGGCGCAGCCGACCTGACCCGCGCTCAGATTGGAGCCAGATGACGCATCTCGACCCGCCACCATCCCGTCGACGCCTACGATCTCGAAATCCGGCCCCCAGATCGTCTGGAGGTGCCGAGAAATATAGGCGTGTCTCTCGCAGAATCGCGGGAGGGATATTGCAATGCAGCACATGATTTCAGCCTTTTATGCCGGGCATTGCCTGAACACTAAAATTCATTCAACAGATTTTCATAAAATTATCAAGTAACGATCGTATTGAATAATGATGCGCAGAAAATACCGATAATTTCGAATTCTCCAGGTTTGCATCCGGAATTTTCGATTGCGAATTGAGCCATCTTGACTCTATGCTTTGGGTTTCAAATCGACTATCCGGCATAAATACTAAGTATCAGCAGATTATTTTTGCAACATATTGCCTATATACCGAGCAAAATTTTGACTACGTCTGGCCAATACGTTTCCAGGTTGTACTCTAGTGCTTCGGCAGTCCGTATTGTTATCGACGCATTCCAAATCCTGCACCGGCTTCGACGATCCGTCAGGTGGGCACCCGCGGCCGGAGAACAGGCAGGATGGCTGCCAGCAAGAATTGATGCAGCCCGTGATTCACGAAGAGTGGGCATTCGAAACAGACGAGCAGCATGGTCTGGGTCAGGAACAAGATCGGCCAGGCCTCGATATAGCCCGGCGAACGCGCGAAGTGCCGGACGACCCGTCGCGCGGAGTCGAGTATCACGCAAGCGAACACGATGAGGCCGACGACTCCGAATGCGACAGCAACGTCGATAAAATTATTATGAAAGAACCAGAGTTTTTGCTGTGTGGTGAAGTGCAGGTACGGCGCGGTTGTGATCGGGCTTTCCCAATAGGCTTTGTAGCCGACGCCGATGAAAGGTTCCCGCCAGAATTGATCGATCCCGAACTGCCAGAGGATCGTGCGACCGGTGAGCGTCGAGTCCTTGCCGAGATCGGAGAGCAGCCTGGTGGACAGGTCCGCACCGTAAGTCGCCGCCACCAGGATGCCGATGCCGGCGAGCGCGATGGCGACGCCCAGGCAGAAGCCCGTGACCAGGTTTCCCTGCCGCCACGCCATGATGACGCTGAGCGGTGCGAGTCCCAGGACGCCGGCCACCAGGGCGGTCGCGGAATGGGACGAGACGAGCAGCGCCAGCGCGCCGACAAAGGCTGCCCCGGTCAACATGCGCTGCCAGCCTTGCAGGAACAGACAGGCGGCGCAGAGAAGCTGGAGGCTCATCAGGCCTCCGAGCACATTCTTGTGCGGATAGACCCCCGACCATTCCCCGCCCGGCCCGCGGGTCATGCTCGGCGCGGCGACGCCCAGCACGGCCGACAGGATCTGCCCCCCCAGGAGCCCGAGGAAGACGATGCGGACGATACCGGATAGCCCGACCGTGGTGCGCAGGGCGATGCCGGCCACGATCGTGGCGAGAAGCTGGAGGCCGTGATAGGCCGAAATGCCGGGTGTCAGGGACCAGGTCGCCGACAGGATGGCCAGGGCCGGCCAGAGCAGGATGAGCGGCCGGCTTCCGAACAAGGTGCTGGCGAGATCACGTCGCAGGACCAGGAAGGCGAAGGCCGCCAGGTCGGCGCCCAGCCAGATCAACTTGTCCACCCCCGGAAGCTTGACTTGCTCGCCGCTCACCGGCGCCAGCATGATCAGCAGGATCCAGGGAGTTGCGGCGGCCCCGAGCCGCGGTAGAGCATCCGACCCGCTTTGGCGGCCTCCGGGGCGGGCCACCACCTGCCGGCCGGAGTTGTCGCCGCCGCCGGGCATAAGCCAGGCCATCGGCGCGGCATCCCCAGGCCCGAAGCCCGTCATGTCTCGCCGAAACGCCATCGCACCCAGCCCCAGACTACTCGCCCGCTCTGTGCCAGCGACTCCCTACGGAGGGCGACTCTAACCGCGCGCACCGCCCGGCCGATTCCGCCAAACGAGGTAGGCCGGCTCAGGTGTCGGCGTGTTCGCTCGGCCGAGCGTCTGACCTGTACAAAACGGTAAAGTCCGCCGCCGGCTGGGCCAGGCGGTCGCCATGATCCACGAGAGCAGCACGCTCTCGCGACGGATCAGCTCAATGAGGATCGGGGGAAACAGTGGAGCGGGCGATCGGGATCGAACCGACGACATTCAGCTTGGGAAGCTATATCCTGGACTGGTAGCCCCACCCGAAATCCTCTTAACTACCCTCACCAAATCATTGCTCGAAATAGGGTTTTCCCCGTGACTGCGCAGTCCGCTGCGTTGCATGGCCGGGATAGTTCTGTTGTATCCCCGTTGTATCCGGGGGGGACGGGGGCGATGGGCGAGACGACAAGCCGGGGCACGTATGCCCGCGAGCGCGTGCGGATGACAGCGGCGACGCTGACCCGCGCTGCCTCGATGATCCGCTCCGGCGCCCTTGAGGGCCGGGGGGCCGAGATCCTCGACACCGACACGCCGGGCCTGACCCTGCGCGTCACCCGTGCCGCCGGGACCTGGTACCTGCGTCACCGCAAGGGCACGATCCGCCTCGGGTCGATGGACGTGCTGAACCTGCCGGCCGCGCGGGAGGCCGCGGCCCGAGCCCGACGGGACGTGGAGCTTGGCGTCGACCCCCGCCATGACGTTGGCATCTTCGAGCGCCAGATGGCCAAGGGCGCGGACCTGGCGCACGCCGTCGACGTGGCCTTCCCGATCAGCGAGCCGTTCCCCTCGGCCGCCGATCGGCGCCTGCGCGGGCCCTGGCAGTGGCAGGACCTCCAGGCGGAATTCCTCGCCGCGAAGCTGCCGGGCCTGCGGGAGAGCTACCGGTCGAAGTACGCGGCCTATCACCAGGGGCCTGAGTTCGAGCCGATCGCCAACCGCGAGCTGCAGCACCTCGATATCGCGAACCTCGAATCCCTCCGCGATCGCGTCGCCGAATCCCGCACCGTCTCGGCCGCGGCGCGAGTCGTCGCGCAGAATAAGGAGGCGTTGACGTGGGCGTGGCGCTACCACGGGACCCGGTCCGGCCTGTCCGACCAGCGGTACCCGTGGTGGCAGGAGCAATGGGCGATCCAGTACAGCTCGACGGCGCGGGATCACACGCCGACCGTCGAGGAGCTGGTCCGCACGCTGCTCGTCGCCGAGCACCACCGGTGCCTCGGGGGGAACGACCAGCAGACCGAGCCGGGGACGCTCGCCGCCCTGTGGGCCGTGGTTCTGACCGGGCAGCGCACAGGCGCGCTGGGCCGGACCCGGCGCGCCGGCATCATCGGGCTCGACGGGCGGCCGGCCTGGCAGGTCTGGACGTGGACCGGGCAGGAGATGAAGGGCGGGCGGCGTGCATCCAAGCCGCACGCGCTGCCGATTCCTCCGGCCGCCGTCGAGGCGATCGCGCGGTGCGGGGCCGACCCGGCATCGCCGTTCGTGTTCCCGAGCCGGATCGATGGCAAGCACGTCACGCCGTCCGGCTACACGCAGTTCTTCTACCGGATCGAGGGCAAGGAAAAGGACGGCAAGGCGGGGTCCAAGGTCTCGCGCCCGCTCGGTGATCTGTTCCAGCGCTACGGGATCCGGCGCTGGACCCCGCACGACGCCCGCCGGACGCTCGGCACCTACCTCGACGACGAGGGGCTCGGCGGGGCCGCCTCGGCGATCCTGGCGCACTCTAAGGACAAGGGGCAGGACGACGAGAAGGCACGCATCGAGGACATCACCCGGCGGGTCTACGCGAAGGCGCAGCGCCTGCCGCTGAAGGCTGCCGGGATGGAGCCTTGGGTGCAGCACGTCCTCGCCGCCTACGAGCGCGAGGCGGCCCGGTTCCGGGTGCTGGCCTAGCCGTCGTAGCGTCTCGGCTAGACTCCCTCAGGTTGCATGGTATGCCAAGCGGCAAGAGGGGTCTCGCCGGGGCAGGGATTTGATCAGCCGCGAGCATACGCAGGAGGCCCTGTCGCTCGCGTACGTCCATGCTCTGGCTGGCCGCGCCGGCTTAAACATCGCTGCCAAGCCCATCTTCGACTACGGGATCGACGGCTATTTCTATCGAGTGAAGATGCGCGGACGGGAGCGCGTCGAAACCGGGAATCCCGTCAGATTCCAGATGAAGGCGAGCGTCGACTGGGAGCGCGAGGACGAGCACGTCGTCTATGATCTTGAGGCGCGCGCTCACCGGACAATCGCTGAACGCGAGCCCGGTGAGGTCATGACTATCCTGATCCTCCTGTGCCTACCTCGGGATGAGATCCAGTGGCTGACCGGATCCGAAACGGAGATGTACCTCAGGCACTGCTGTTACTGGTTTCGAACCGAAGAGCCGCCGACTGATAATGTGTCGAAGCGGCGGATCCGGATCCCCCGTGGGAACCTGCTGACACCAGAGTCCCTACAGGACATCATGACGCTCGCCCGCGAGGAGGCCTTGGCAGGCCGATGACCAGCGAGCCCGACGATATCGAGCGCGTCCCGCTCGGCTCACTGAAGCGCTACCTGGCGACCGCCGGTTGGCACAGGCAAACGCTGCCAAGTGGCCTTGAGCTGTTCGCGCTTGGGCCCCGGGATGATGAGATAGAGATACTCTTGCCTGGCACGCCGGAGGCTAGAGATACCCAGGTACGGATTGGCCAAGCAATTCGAGCGCTGACCGCCCTCGAAGACCGGGACATGGCTGCAGTCATCGCGGCGATCCGTTCGATCAGTTACGACCTGATCAAGTCGCGGCTGCCAGACTCGGTCATTCGGCACGACACGATTAAGCTCGGTACCGCGGAGGAGTTCATCCGGCGCATGGCCCGCCTGCTTGCCGCCTCTGCCCATTCCGAGCTGCACGCCACCTCCTACTTCAACCGCGTCGACAGCGTGGCTCAGCGCTACGCCGATGAATGCCGGTTCGGGCACACCTTCCGCGGAAGCTTTGGGTTCACGGTCGAGAGCCCGGTCGGGCCGCATACGATGGAGCCGGGGAACGGGGCGCCGCCTGCTCTGCCATTGGAGCGCCGCACCGTGCACCGGCTTGCACGCGGGCTGCGCCTCATTGAGGGGGCGATCGCTCATCAGGACCCCGCGGAGATCGTGCGGGGCTACGAGGCGGGCCTCAACGCCAACGCCTGCGAGGAGCTCGCTGGGCTGGTAGAGGTCCCGCACGCCGGCGAGGTGCGCATCGACATCGTCTTCTCGCCCGAGTGGGGCGTGCCCGAAGACGTGGGGGCGGCCCCCTCGTTCGAGATCAGGCATGCGCTATCGGCCGAGATCATGCGCGAGGCGGCTAAGGCCCTCCGCCACTCCGACGACGAGCGGCGCCGTACGATCATCGGCCTGATCCGCACGCTCCACTCCAATGAAAATCCGAGCGACCTCTTCAGCATCTCCGGGACGCAGGACGTGATCGTCGAGTGGGACAGCGACGAGCACGGCATGATCCGGGTGCGAGTTTCGCTGCCGCCGGAGGAGTATTTGCAGGCCGTCGATGCTCACAAGACAGGGCGCATGGTCTCGATTCATGGCGAGCTCAAGCCGCCGGGGCGGTTCTGGCGGCTCGAAAACCCGCGCGATTTCACTCTGCTCTGAGCCGAGCCGCGCGAGCATGCGGCACCCTGTTCACGACGCGGAACGCGCGCAGGACCTTCGGCTTCACGCCCGCCCCTCCATGACATTCTTCAGGAACGCGGCCATCTCGACCTCCAGTGCCTCCATCATGGCGAGGTCGATCTCGGTCACCTCGTCGCCGTCCGAGGCGTGCCGCATGACGAGGCCCGAGTAGGAGCGGGCCCCGGCCATGAAGGCACGCTTCATCTCGCGACGCTGGATCTCCAGGGCGTCCTGGAGTTCGCACGCCGCGGCGAAGGAATCCCACTCTCGGGACAGCATGCGGGGGTGTCGGTCATCGCGTCCTCCGGATGGTCATCTCGTAGCCGTGCTCGCCCATGACCGTGGCGAGATCCATGAGCCACAGGTCGACGATGCAGCCGGCGGCCCGGAGGTCGTTGACCACGTGGTAGAAGCGGTCCCGCATGTCGTCCTGCGAGTGGAACTTGATGAGGCCGAGTTTGGCGACCTCGCCGATCGGCGTGGCGTCCCGGGCCCGCTGGATCCGGTCGGCCTTGCATTCGGTCGCCGCCTCCTCGCTCTGACAGTCCCGGTAGAGGTGGAGGCCGCAGAATGCGCAGGCTTTCGACATCATGCCCGAGCTCCCATCATCATCCTGCCGGAGGGGAGCATCGAGTACGGTAGCGCCATGTACCGGCTGCCCCCGAACGCCGGCATCCCGAACGCCGGCGGCGCGATCGGCCCGCCCCAGTCCAGCCCCCGATAGATGTCGACCTGCCGGGGCCGCGCGGTACGGGGTGTCCGGTTCGATGGGGCTTCCCGGCGTCGGGCGGCGAGCTTGCGGTGCCGGAGGGCGTGGCTCTTCTTCATGCCGACCACCCGAACCGGTCGGCGACGCCTCGGGGTAGCGTCGCGAGGAGCACCGGATACGACGGGGACAGCGCACCCGGCACGAACTTAGGCGCCATCTTGGGCAAGCCGTCCGGAATGCGGATCTGGTCCAGCTGCACGGATTCCCGGTCGACCCAGTGCCCCGGGGGGCAGTGCGCCAGCACCGGCGTGGAGAGCGGCCGCACCTTCACGGCGCGGTCTGTCGCGCTGATCAGCTCGACCTCGATGCAGACGGTGTGGCTCATCCCCGCGTCCTCCCGGACCGGCGCCGGTCGTTGCGGCGCTCCCTGTTGACGGCGTGCTCGATCCGCTTGGCGAACATCACCTGAAGGCGCGCCTGGCGCTGCGGCTGGAAGTCCGTGGGGGCGTAGCGCTCCTTCAGCCAGACCGTGCCCATGTCAGGCCGCCTCCTCGTCATTGTCGGGTTGATCGTCAGGCCCGACGACTCGGATCGCGGCCATAGCGGCCCTCATTCCGTCCGAGCCCTCGGTGCTGAAATGAGACCGCAACAGGAGTGCAGCCCCGCTTAGGCTGCGAACGATGCGCGTGGCGCCGCGCGGGGAGTCGAAGTAGCTGCGCACGCGGCGCGCCACACACTCGACCTCCATCCGTGCGTCTCTGCCAAGCGTTTCCGACTGAGCCACGCGGGTGATCTCGACGGTCGGCTCGATCACTTCCCCGGTCTCATAACGCAACAGCGCGAAGGTGCCGGCAGGATTCGCGCGGAAGGTGCCGCGCATCATCCGGGTGGACTCGTGCTGGCACTGTGGGGTTTCCTCCCTGACGGTCAGGAGGACCTCAGCCACGGTGTCGGGGCGGATGAAGCTGTGCGGAGAGAACGGCACTAGTTGGCGCCAAGTGTCGACCTCGTCAGGGAACATGGCGGAAGGGATGCGATTCCTGAGCTGGGTGTCCACGCCGAGCGTGATTCCCTGCACCGGGCGAGGTGCCGGGTGCGGGACCTCATGCCAGGTCTCATCGGACAGCTTGACCATCAGCGTCCGACCGAAATCGTCGTACGCCGCGACGGTCGTGACTTCGGAACCCATGATATGCGTCAGCGGGATGTTCTCGCCGTCCGACATCTCCGCAGTGATGGTGCCGCGATCGAGCCACACGCGAGCGATGCCACGCGGCTGAACTGGCGCGGGGGCCGTGGCAACGGTCCCGTCGCCGATGACCTCGATTGCCCGGCGCCTGATCAGGTTCAGAATCGCCGCAGGATCCCGGGCTTCGATCAAGGCCTCGACGCGCACGCCGAAGGACGCGCCGTTCTGCAGGTGGAACCGCACGAACGCGGCACCCCAGACCGCCCCGCCCTCGTCGATCCCGTACCTAACGATCGGGATCGGGAGCGACGCCATCTCACGCAGCACGAACGGGATGGTTGCGGCCTGAACCGGATCCTCCGGGATCCCCGCATTCGGATCCCACTCCGCCGAGGGTCGGCCGAAGATCATTCGGAGTGATCCTGGCATGGCCTCCCAGTGCCGCGCCTCAAGCGCGGCACTGCGTTCGGCGTTCGCCCGCTCCTCGCGTTCACGTTCCGCCTGCAGGACCTCCGGCGGAGCCTTGTCCGGGCACCACGTTCCGCCGTCGGCACCGACCAGGATCGCGGCCGTTCCAATCCGAAGCTCCGCACCCGCCTCGCGGAAGGCAGCCATGAGGTGCCGGACCTGCCGGATCGACCAGCCGGACGGCTGAGAGTTGTGCGGACCAAGCGCGCTGCCGATGCGCAGGTTCTCGATCTCCATCGCGACGTAGGAGACGCCGTTGGCCTTGCGCAGCGACCAGATGGCGTCGGACGTCATCGACTCGTCGCCGGCCTTGTCGTCGTAATCGCCACGGCCGAGGCAGTTCTCCATGCAGGCGCCCTCGCGATCGAGCGCTTGCTTGGTGACAAGCCTGACCCAGTATCCGCCGTCATCCGCGGCGATACGGTTGGCCGTGCCGAGGTCGGTCGCGGGAGCGCGCACAGACATCGAGCTCCCCCGTCCGCACCGGCGCCGAGGTCGGCCGCTGCCACCAGGCGATCGCCTTCCCGATGAGGACCCCAGCGGGGAACGAGAGGGCAGCCCAGATGAGGAAGAACATCATCATGGTCAGGCAGCCTCCCGCCCGATGATTTCCAGGATCTCGTCGGTCATCTTATAGATGAAGCCGATCTCGTTGACGGCCTCGGGCGTGTGCTCGGCGTTGTAGCCTTCACCCGACGCTGCCCAGCCTGCGAGGTAGACGGTGACCAGATCTTCGCCGCGCAGGAATCCTCCTTCCCGCAGGGTCTTGAGGATCCCATCGGAATCGAAATGCCCGATCCCGATGGCCTGTTTGATGAGCTCGATGTCGGACTTCGCGCGGAGGGCGGCGAGGCGGTGGGATTACTCGTGCGCCATATCCGTGAGCATGTCGGCGACATGCTCGTGGAACAGCCGCCTCGCATCCAGGCTCATGTGGGCGACAGTCCTGACGATCTCGAAGACCTTGTCTTCGTCCAAGCCGGACTTTTCGTACGCGTTCGGGATCGAGGTCATGATCAGCCCTCCCGCGCCGGGAAGGTGCCGACCACGCCCTCGCGGCGGTCGATCGTGTCCCGGTAGGTCCGGTAGACCGAGATCGCCTCCTCCTCAGGGACGCCGCCCGGCGGGGTCAGCACGCTGTCGGGGCGGCCGTCCCGGTAGACGATCGCCACCTCCCAGCGGGTTATGGGCGTCCGCAGCTCCGGGTTGTGCTCTGCCTCGGCCATGTCAGCCCTCCACCGGCTTGAAGGCGGCAGCGAAGTCCCGCGCCGAGGACGAGAACGGCATCGCGCCCTTCCGGCGCGCGACGACGTAGCCCTCGACGACAGCCATGACGCGGACGGGACCGTCCTCGTCGGACCAGTGCGAGCCGACCGTCGGCTCGGGGGCGGCGGCCTTCGGGGCCGGAGCGGGGGTCCCGCCCTGCCGGGCGAGCCATGACTGGAATCCGGACTGACCGGAGAACCGGCGGGCGAGCTTCGCCTGCAGGGCGGGATCGAGTGACGCGCTCATGCCGCCACCTCGTCGATCGGCTTCGGGGCGAGGTGGCCGGCGAGCCCCGGATCCTCGCCGATCACGTCGAGGTAGACAGCGACCAGGCTGTGCCGCGTCGTCAGGAATTCCCCCTCGACGACCTCCTTTATGACGAGGTGCCGCTCGCCCGGCTGGATCGTCTGCTGGATCCAGTGGCAGGTGTGTGGAACCCGACCGCGCACCACCTTGCGGTTAAGCTCTTTGGCCTCGCTATCGCCGCCGTCGAACGGCCGCATCTCCAGGAGCCGGTCATCCGTTAGGGCCCCGGCCCGGCTTCGGATCCAGTCGATGTCTGCGAGCGTGTGCGTGCCCTTCGCGATGCGCGCGATGATCCGCTGCTCGCGACTGTGGCTAAGGCACTCCGTCTCCTCGAACACGTCGGAGGCGAGGGACAGGACCTCGTTCACGCAAGCGGTGCCGAAAAGGAGTCGAGCAACCTCGCCGGGACCATCACCCTCTAGGCGATGCAACTCGTACAGGACGCGGTCCACCTGCGTGGCGGTGTGCGTCAGGATGATATCGAGACCCTTGATGCCGAGCCGCTCGAAGGCGTCGCGGATGGGGCATTCATGTTCCTCGTTCCGCACCGCGCCGACGGCGTTTCGGAATGCGGTGCGAGCGGCGTGTGGAAGCTCGTTGTAATATCACATGCCTTCTGCCCCCTGCTGTCCTGTTCCCCAGGGGACTCTGCCACCCGATGAACGATTCGGCCTGGACGCCAGCGAAGGATTCTTACAGCGGACTGATTCGTGGGAGCGCGCGCTACGAGGTAAACCGGCGATCAGGCCGACTTGCGCCTATGCGGCATGTTGGCACATGGCTGTCGAGCCGGTGCCTTACAGCCCGGGGCGCTACCGTCCGCTGCATGGAGATCTTCAGCCTCGGTCAGAAGGTCCGGACCGCCCGGATCCACCGCCGTCTCTCACAGCGCCGGCTCTCAGCGCAGGCGGACGTGAGCCTGTCGTGGCTCGCCCGGTTCGAGAACGAGGAGATCATGGAGCCCTCGATGCACCGCGTCCTGCGCGTGCTCCACGTGCTCGGCCTGGACATGCGGCTGACCGTCCACCGGCCGCGCCCCACCTTCGAGGACATCCGGCAACAGAATGATGATGCGGACGAGAGCGAGATCTACAAGCTACTTTCGTGGATGTGAGTAAGGATGCGCACACCAACCTCGAAGTCGGCATCTAGCCAAGTCGCCCCGTCCAGGCTTTAGTGATCCTCGTTACTCGGAAGGACTCCGCCGTGATCCACGCCCGCTCGATGTTGAAAGCCTTGACCGCCGCCTGAGCTAACAGCTCAGGCCTCGCCGCGTCCTGCTTTCTCATCTTGCGAGTGTCCTCCGATGACCAGCGAATCTCAGCGCCTCGGCGCGAGCATGTCCGCCGTGCGCGCCGTCATGCTCAATCCCTCCGAGCTCTCCGGCCCCAAGGCCCCGGACATGCCGCTCGACCGCGCCTGTCACCTGCGCGGCGGTGAGTTCGTGCTCTGGTCCGCCCGGGAGGACGCGCGGCTGCTACTGACGCCGCTGTTCGACCTCGTGCTACCGGACCCGGTTCTGGCCGCGATCCGCCGCGCGGTCGACAACCCGACGGTTGTCACGCTCCGGCGCGTCGAGGCCGCGCTCCGCCGGGACGTGCCTGACATGTCTCGGACCCGCTGCCTGGAAGTCGCGGACCTGCTGTGTTTCCATCAGTGGCACATGGGCTCCAAGGACGCGGCCGCACGCTGTGCCGCCGACGCCCTGGAGAGCGCAACCGGATGGGCGGACACGGGGCATTTCCCGCAGGCCTACCTCGCATTTCGCGCCGCCTGTCTCTACGCCTCCGACGCGCAGGAGGACGCCCTGGAGGGCAGCTACGTCGGGGGCCCGGTCTACGCGCGCCTCGCCGCCTATGATTTCCGAGCGGAGAGCTGGCTGCGGGCGTGGACCGTCATCGCTGGCGCCGAGCGGATGCTGGACGACGAGGACGCCATCCTGCGCGGCAGCGCGGGGCAGCAGGCGAATCCGGCAGACCTAGCGTCGCTCGACCAGATCCTCGCTGAGGCTCAGTCCGCACAGCGCCATCGAGCCGAGGCCGACAAGCGCGCGGCGGAAGCGAAGGGGCCCCGCACGCTCGTCGTGTTCCCGAAGCTGAGCCACCTGCCCAAGCCTTCGGCGTCCCAGCAGGACCGCGGCGATAGCCCCCGGGCCCTCGTCGAGGCCTACGCCGAGAAGCCGATGCCGCTCGTGGCGCCCCCGGATCCACAAGCGTTCTCGGCGGCGCTGCTGGCGCGATTCCCGTGGGCACCCGAAGTGATCGAGGCGTACGCCGGCGACCTCGTCGGCGCCCTGTGCGCCGGGTTCCGCCCTCGAATCCTGGTGAGCGGGCCGGGTTTCGGGAAGACTGCGTTCGCCAGGGCTGCGCTCGAAACCGCCGGGCTGGACGTGACGCTCTATAGTGCTGGCGGGCAAATGGATGGCGGCGCGTTTGCCGGCACAAGTCGTCAGTGGGGATCCTGGCGCGTATCCACGAGCGCTCAGGCGATCCTGCGGGCGCAGAAGGCCTCAGTCGGCATCATCGTCGACGAAGTCGAAAAGGCCGGCACTTCCCGGAGGTGGGGCCGTCTCGATGAGACGATCCTACCCTGCCTCGAAAAGCACACCGCACGTTCTGTGCACGACCCGGCGCTGGAGGCCCCGGTAGATCTGTCGGCCGTCTCGTACATCCTGACAGCCAACGGAACCGGTGGGATCGTGGGCCCGCTTCTGGACCGCGCGCCGGCGCTGCATTGGCCCGCCCCGAGGGAGCAGGACCTCCCGGTCGTGGCGGCGGCGATCCTGGAAGATCTACGCCGGGAGCGCGGGCTGGACGCGACCTGGTGCCCGGACCTGGATCCGGAGGAGCTCGATCTGATCCCGTGGGCAGGCGGCTCGATGCGGCCGCTCCGCCGGATGGTCGAGACCGTCCTCGCGAGCCGCGACCGGTTCAGCGCCCGTCACTGACCCCACCCCAACGCCCCCATCCCTGGAGATCTGACATGACCCTTCATGCCCGAAAGCGCCTGCCCGTGCTCGAAGCTGCCCGCGAATCAGTGCGCGGCGCTCGCCACCGGGAGGCGATCCGCCCCGAGCTGGCCGCCGCCGTCGTCGTCGTCCTCGACCACGGGTCCCGCGCCTACGCCACGGAACGCGCCGGCTCCGGAGACCTGCGCCTGCTCGCGCAGCTCCTCCTCGTCCTGACGACGGCCCTGCCGCCCGGCGAGGACCGCGGAGCCCCCCGCTCATGAAACGGATCCGCGGCCCCCCGCGCCCAAGGAGGACGTCATGCTGTTCGACGAATTCATGCTCATCGCGGCCCGTGCCCTCAAGGGCTACGGGGGCAGCGCCTCGATCGAGATCACCGCCATAGTGCCGAACAGGCGAGGTCCCGTCATCCGCTGGACGGCGCCCCGCCTCGCGACGGAGCGCGCCCAAGTCCGCAAGCCCGGCGGGGGGCCATCCGACGGTCCCGTGCCCGGTCCCGTGATCCTGGACGTCCTGGCGCGCACGCTGCAAGCGCGGTGGCGCTACGGCACGCCGCGCTGCCCCAGGGACTGGGATGAGCAGCTGACGCGCCGGCACAGGCGTGTCTTTGGGCGCATGGCACCGTCGACGGGTCCTGGATGGTACTGGCTCTGGCAAGCCGGGGCCGATGCTCTCACGCGCGCCGGGCTCCCCCGCGGATTCACGACCATCGACACGAAGGAGAAGTTCGGCCAGGCCCGCTGGGACTGGCACGCCGACGAGGACTCCCAAGTCACCGAGGACCTCATCGAGGCGGTCGACATGCTGAGCGCTTGGATCTGTGAGGACTGCGGACGGCCCGGGAAGCTGCGCCGCGGCAGCTGGATCCGCTGCCAGTGCGACAGGTGCGCGGAAGGGAGGGCAGCGGCATGACCCGGACCCTCATCGCCCTGCTGGTGGCCATGCCGGTCGCCGCGGCCGCGCAGCCCGCCCCCGGCCGGTACTGCGCCCCGGGCCTGCCTGACATCACCGTCGGTCCCGCGCCCGGGACGCTCGGCATCGACCTCATGGACTGCCGGGGGGCGGTCTACGTCGGCGGGCAGGTCACCGCCCCGCATTGCTACGGCATAAGCGGGGCCGAGGTCCCGTACGACACGGACCTCGCCGTCGAGCCGGGCGGTGACCTGATCCACGACGGCACCCGGTACCGGCCGCAGCCGCCGGGCCGGCTCTGCCCGTGAAGGTGTGGGATTCGTGCCCGCCGACCACCATCAAGCGAAGGAGAACCCCCAATGCGCTTCCGCCACCTTTCCCTCGCCGAGATCGCCAAGCGTCGCGCCGACGCAGCGCGGGATCAGGACCTCCTTGGATCTGGCTGGACGCCCGACGAGCGGACGCTCGCCGCGGCGCCCTTCATGACGGACTATGTCGAGACGACGTACCCCGGCACCGGCGAGCCGGCCCTGTACGGGCGGTGCACCGGGCACCCGATGCTTGCCGACGGGCCGGTGATGACAAGCCCGATCCTTGCCCGCGGGGATGGCTGGATCCGGACGCATGGGCGTTTCTATCGTACGGGCGAGCCGCGCGCGGAGCCGACGATATCGCCTGAAACAGCGTTCGATGAACTCGTCGATCGGCTCGCGTCCGTTCCGCCTCCGCAGCCGCCTGCAGGCTGGGATCCGGGCGATGACCTGCCGGAACCTCAGGGTTACGGCTCATGAGAAAGGGCGCCGGCCTCGCGACCGGCGCCCTCGGGGGCAGCTGAATTTTCAGCCGGGTCAGATGCCGGCGAGCCGGGGCTGCTGGACGGCGGCGAGCGCGGCGATCGCCATCTTCTGCTCGCGCAGCAGATGGGCCGCCCAACGTTGCTGGAAGAAGACCACGCCCGCTCTGGTCACGACGGTCTGGGGGCGCGGCCGGCCGTTCCTGTCGTGGAAGATCACGCGCATGCAGTGGTCGGTCAGATCAGAGCGCGGCTGCATCTCACCGTCCTCGACGTGGATGTATTTCCTGCCCTTGGCCCATTCGAAGAAGGTGCCCGGCGCGATCCCGAGCACCCTCGCGACGGTGCGCAAATTGGTGTGGCCGCGGTTGTCGAGGAAAGAGTCGTAGGCCTCGACCTTCGGCGCCGCGACGGCGAGAGCCTGGTTCTGCTGCTCGACCTTTGCCTCCAGGACCTCGATGCGCTCGATGCGGCCGAGGAGCAGGCGCTTGAGGACCTTGTCGTTGTCGAGGTCGCTGTCCGCGTCCCGCTGCCGGCGAAGCTCGGCCTCCATCCGGTTGAAGGCTGCCACGAAGTCGAGCTTCCACCGGGTCGCGCGGGTGCCGGTGAATCCCATGGCGAGCAGGGCGAACCCGTCACGCGTCATGAGGTACTGAGGGTGGGTCTGCCCGTTGGCCGGATCTGTCCATGCCGACTCGACGAACAGGTCGGAGGGGGCCCCCTCAAAATTGAGGAGGCCCCTGATGTCCCGCAGGACGTTGTCGTGGCGCTTGCCGAACATGGCCGCCACGTTGCGGGAGTTCGTCATCGGCACGCCGGAAACGGGCGTGATCACCGGGACGACGGTCGCGGGCGGCAACAGGGCGATGGCGGTCGAGGTGGCGGGCATCAGGCAGCCCTCTCGTCGGCGAACGGGACGGCGACGAAGCGCACGCCCTCGCCCATCCGCAGGTGCCGCCCGACGCTCGGCGCACCAACGACGAGGCCCTGCTCCAGACCGGCGTGCTCCATGTATTCGGCGACATCGTTCACGTCGGATCCGGCGTAGGCCTGGGTTCCGTAGGTCCAGGGCGTGAGCTTCCCGTCGAGGTAGACGA
>NZ_JAKSYL010000108.1 GCF_022829515.1 Methylobacterium sp. J-048 | reverse complement strand
GTCGCGGGGCAGGTACAGGCTGTCCAGGCTCGGCAGGTACACGAACTCCCGGCTGCGATACGAGACGTTGACCTGGATGTTCCGGGCCCGGTCGACCGAGAGCAGCACCACGGCCGTGCCCTCGCGTTTAAGCCGGGCGATCATGTCGTCGATGTGCCGCTGGATGCCCCCGCCCCAGCTGTGGGTCACGAACAGCACCGCCCGGCCATGGAAGTGTCGGGCGAGCCGGTAGAGGTCGAGCCGCGCCCGGCCGCGCCGGCCCGGGTCGGCCTGGACGAACTGGCCGACGAGCGCCGGGTAGTCCGGATGCTTGGCGAGCAGCGCGGCCTGGCCCTGGTCGTACTCGCCGCCCGGGTCGAGCCCGAACGAGATCTGCCCGGCATGGTAGACGTACACGTCCTCGGCTAAGAGGTTCGAGAACCCGGCCTTGCGGGCGCGCATGCACCAATCGTTCTCCTCGCCGTAGCCCTTGCCGAAGGCGACCTCGTCGAGCGTGCCGACCGCGTCGAGGGCTTCTGCCGTCATGTACATGCAGAAGCCGACCCCGGTGGGGACCTCGACGGAGCGGCCGCGGTTGAGCGCCCTGGCGGCCTGGTCGAGCTCGGGCCGGGGGATCTCGAGCGCCATGGTGTTGTTGGCGTTGAAGCGCGGGTAGCTGCAGATCGTGGCGTTGTTCGACAGCGGCGTGACGCTGCCCACCGGCGGGCGGCCTTCCGCATCTGCCGTCTCGGCATGGGCGACGAGCCGGTCGAGCCAGTCGCCGAACACCTGGGCGTCGGAGTTGAGCAGGACCACGGCCCGGCCCTGGCGCAGACTGAGCCCGCGATTGACCGAGCGGACGAAGCCGAGGTTGTTTTGGTTTTCGACTAGGTGAAACAGGCTGCGGCCCGCGAGCTCGGCGAGCTCCGCGGTGAGCTGCGGGTCGGGGGATCGGTCGTTGACCGCGAGCAGGGTGAACGGGGTTTTCTGCGGGGCGGCGAGGCAGGCGTGGATGGCGCGCAGGGTCTCGCCGCGGCCCTTGTAGACCGGCAGGATCACGACGACCCGGGCTTGGGCGAGGGTGAGGGCCCGGGGCAGGGTGTCCCAGTCCTGCGGCTCGGGGGCCTCCATGGCCGGCCAGCTGCCGAGATCCTCGGGGCAGCCCATCAGCCCGGCGGCGCGGCCGGTGCGGACGTAGTGCAGGAACGGCGACTCGCCCGGCGCCAGGAGATGCCCGTAGGTCTCCTCGTAGAACGCGATCGAGAAGCGCTTGCTCGGGTCGCGGCCCTCGTGCTGGCCGTAGGCGACGAAATGGCCGAGCGGGCCGCCCGCGGCGCCGGCAACGTCGGGATTGCGCTTCGCGTAGAACGCGGCGTCGAAATACGGCTCGATCAGCCGGGCCTGCTCCGCCAGGGCGTCCGCCTCGGAGGGCGGTGGGCCGTAGCGCGGATCGAACGTCCCGGCCGCGATGTCGGTGCCGTGCAGCAGCGCGGTGGCGAGGTGGTGGACCAGGGGCGCGATGCCGGTCTCCCGCGCCCAGGGATGCGCGTCGCCATAGGCCTGCCCGTTGAAGTCGGGGCGCGGGTTGCGGCCCTGGCGCCAGCCGGTGTCGCAATAGTCGCGGACGGCGTCCACGTCCTCGGCCAGGCCGTAGCGCTGCCGGTAGAAGGCATGGTCGAGATGCAGCGCCGCCAGCCCGGCCTGCAGGTCCAGGGATGCTCCCCGGTCCACGGGTGCCCGCCCGATCGCGCCGAGCCAGAGCGTGTCCTCCACGGGCGGACGCGCCGGGCGCAGGCCGCAGACCCGCAGCAGCGCGTCGAGGGTCGAGCGCCCCGGGCCCGGATCGCGCAGCTCCCGCCAGCCGCTGGTGGCGAAGTGCAGGTAGGGCGCGGTCTCCCGCACATCCGCGTAGGTCGCCCGGTACCAGGCCTCGTCCACGGCCGGGACGTTGAGCCTGTCCGGGCCCGCGAACGGCTTTTTCCCGGTCAGCAGCGTCTCGGCGATAGTGCGGAAGAACGGGTCGCCGATGACCGCCCGGCTGCCTGCGCGCGCCTGCACGAATCCGGCCGGGTCGAAATCCGGGCGCGGGCTGCGCAGCGATCGCCAGCCGCCGCTCACGTAGGCACGGAGCAGCTCGGCGTCGGACGTATCCTCTTCTCCGTCCAGTCCTTGGCGAAAATACGCGGCATCGAAATAGGGCGCGAGCGTCTCGGCCTGGAGCGCAAAAAAATCTTCCGGGTCGGGCCGGGCCGAGCCGCCGTGCAGGACGTAGTGCACCAGCGGATTCTGGGTCGCGTAGGAGATGTTCCGGGTCAGGCAGTAGGCCAGGGTGTCGAAGTGCGGCGACGGCTCGCGGCCCTCGCGCCAGCCGGAGGCCATGTAATGGCTGGCCGGATCGACGCCTGCGGCCTGCAAGTCGGGGTTGTTAGCGAGGTAGAACGACCCGTCGATGAGGCGGCGGGCTAGGCGCTCGACCTGTCTCGTATCGGGCCTGGGCAGGGCGCCGCCGTGGGCGCGCTGCGCCGTCACCCAGTGCAGGAACGGGTTGATGCCGGCGGCGGCCAGATAGGGCCGCGCGGCGAGGTAGTCGGCGGTCGAGAAGTCGGGCCGGGGATCCCGGCCCTCGCGCCAGCCGAGCGTGAGGTAATCGCGCACGGCATCGACGGTGATGCCGTACCAGCTCGCGTAGAAGCCGGCATCGACATAGGGCTCCAGCGCCGCGACCAGGCGCGCCTCGAGATCGTCGCCGGCACCCGCGCCGACCCAGCGGGCCTGCAGGGCGGCGGGCCGGCCCAGCGGATCGCTGAGCTGGCGCCAGCCGAGGCGCAGGGCGCGCGCGGACTCGACGGCGCCGCGCGCGACCGGCCGGCCGATGCGGCGCTTGAACCGCCCGAGGGTCGGGGGCAAACCGAGGCGCATCTCAGGGCTCTGCGGGGGAACGTGCGCCGCGTGCCGTCACGAGGCGCGGCATCCGTCGGCCGCCTTCGGGGTCGACGCGGTCGAGGCGCTGGTCTCGGATCGGCTCATGGTCGGCAGCGTCGGGGGGCGTGCGAGGCGCGGAGGCGAGCGTCGCATTCTTCGCCCGTCGAACTAACGGAACCGGCCGAGTCCGTAAACCATGGGCCGGTCCGTCCTCGGCCTGTGCAGAGGCAGCGCATGCCCAACCCGAGACGGTCACTTGCCGAAAACTGAGTTTCGATATATCTAAAAATCCAACCTATCGAAACTGGATCACCATCATGCGCCGTGTCTCTTCCTTTCCATTCCGGCATCCCTTCTTCGCCGCGTTCGACCAGGGCGACCCCTTCGATGCGTACCGGTCCCGGGGCCATCGCGACGGGATGGGCTCCGAGCATCGCGGGCGGCATGGAAGCCATGGCCGCGGGCCGGGCGACCGGCGGATGTTCGGCCGCGGCGGTCGCGGCGACCTGGCGCGCTTCTTCGCGCATGGCGACCTGCGCCTCGTCATCCTGCACCTCATCGCCGAGAAGTCGCGGCACGGCTACGAGATCATCAAGGCGATCGAGGAGCGGGTCGGCGGCGCCTACAGCCCGAGCCCCGGCACGGTCTATCCGACGCTCACGCTCCTGGAGGAACTCGGCCACGTCACCGTGACCCCCGGGGAGGGCACCAAGCGGCTGCACACGATCACCCCGGAGGGGCAGTCGGTCCTGGACGGCAACCGCCCGACCCTCGAGGCGATCCTGGCCCGGATGGCCGAAGCGGAGGCCGCCCGCGGCGACGGGCCGCCGCCCTCCCTGGTGCGCGCCAGGGAGGGGCTGAAGCTCGCCTTGCAGATGCGGCTGGCCCGCGGGCCCCTCGACGCCGAACAGGCTGCTGCCATCACGGCCGCCCTGGAGGCCGCCACCGTCGCGGTGGAGCGGGCGTGAGCGGCCGGAGCCCGGCCCGTGCCTGATCCGAAGCTCGCCCGCCTCGCGCTCGGCATCACCCTGTTCCGGCCGAGCCCGGATCAGGTGGACCGGGTGCTGGCGCATGCCGCGTCCGGATTCGCCGGGGTGATCGCCTTCGACGATGGCGGCCTGCCCGATGCGGAGGCGGAGCGCCTCGCCCGGGCCGGCGTGACCGTGCTGTCGGCGGGGCGCAATGTCGGCATCGCCGCGGCGCTCAACCGGATCGCCGAAGCGGCCCGGACGACCGGCGCGAACACCCTGCTGCTGCTCGACCAGGATGCCGAGCCGCCGGCCGGGCTGGCCGCGGCGCTGCTCGCCGCCCTCGACCGGCTTCGGGAGGCCGCGATCCCGGTGGCGGTGGTGGGGCCGGCTCCCGCCCCGGCCGCCGGCCACAAGGCGCCGGCCTACCCGCCCCGCCCCGGCGCGCCGGCCTGCGGCCCCCTCCCCCCAGCCTGCGGCGCCCTCGCCCCGGTGCAGTTCCTGGCGACCTCGGGCTCGCTCATCGACCTCGACGCCCTCGCCCGGATCGGGCCGTTCCGCGCCGACTTCTTTATCGACGGCGTCGAGCTGGAATGGTGCTTTCGCGCCTGGAGCCAAAACTTCGGCTGCTACCTCGCCCGCGACGTCGCGATCCCGCACCGGGTCGGGGGCGGGGTGATCCGCGGCTTCGGGATCGCGATGCCGCGCCAGCCCCTGTTCCGCATGGCGACCTACCTGCGCAACGCGGTCTATGCCTGGCGCCTGCCGTACGTGCCCCTGCGCTGGAAGCTCGCCCAGGCCGCCTACCTGCCGCTCCAGGCCGGCTTGTACTGGGCGGATTCGGGCTGGCGGCCCACTGTGCTGCTGCGACTGCTCGCGGCCGTCCGCGACGGCGCCCGCGGGCGCCTCGGGCCGCCCCGGGATCGCGCATGATGGATCGCGCCCACCTCGACGTGGTGATCGTCAACTGGAACGGCGGCGCCCTGCTCCGGGCCTGCCTGGCGAGTCTCGCGGCCGTTGAGGAGGCCGCCGCCGTGCAGGTCATCGTGGTCGACAACGCCTCGCAGGATGGCTCGGCGGACGACCTGCCCGCCCTGCCCCGCCCGCTCCGGCTGATCCGCAACGCTGAAAACCTTGGCTTCGGCCGCGCCTGCGACCAGGGCGCCGCCGCCGGGGACGCCCCGGCGATCCTGTTCCTCAACCCGGACACGCAGGTCGCCCCGGATGCCCTCCGGGTGGCCCGGGACGCCCTGATGGCAGATCCGCGCACCGGGATCGTCGGCGCCCGGTTGGTCGACCCGGACGGCCGGACCGCCCGCTCCTGCGCCCGGGCGCCCACCGGCCTCGGCCTGCTCGGCCGCACCCTCGCCCTCGACCGGCTCGGCCTCGTCCGGCCACACTTTCTGGTCGAGTGGGATCACGCCGACGACCGCGCCGTCGGCCAGGTGATGGGCGCGTTCCTGATGATCCGCCGGGACCTGTTCGCGGTGCTGGACGGCTTCGACCCGCGCTTCTTCGTCTACTGGGAGGATGCCGACCTGTGCACCCGCGCCCGCGCCGCCGGCTTCGCGGTGCGGCACGTGGCCGGGGCGGTCGCCCACCATGTCGGCCAGGGCACGACCCGGCAGGCGCGGGCGCGGCGGCTGTTCTACTTCCTGCGCAGCCAGATCCTGTATGCCGGCAAGCACCACGGCCGGGCCGCCGCCCTGGCACTGATCGCGGCGAGCTTCTGTGCGCAGGTGCCCCTGCGGCTCGCCCTGGCGCTCGCCCGCCGGTCCCCCGGGGAGGCCGCGGAGGTGCTGCGGGCAGCCGCACTCCTGGCCGCGGCGCTGCCGGGTCTCGCAGGGGCCGGGCCGTCGCGGCGTGCGCCGTGAGCGCGCCGGCGGGACCGATCATCAGGGCTCCGCCCTCATCACCCGCCAAAGAGCTTCAAGCCCTTGGGAACCCATGATCTCCGGGTCGCGGCGGGCCGCCCTCAGGCGACGGCCTCCGGCTTCCGCGCCTTGACGCGACCCCTGCTGCTTGCGCCGTGGAGGATCGTCGCGACCGCCAGGATGAGGGCTGCGGCCGGTCCGAGCGCCCGGACATCCCAGATATCGATGATCCACCCGCCCAGCAGGCCGGCCGAGCCGATCCCGGGATACATCGCGGAGGCGTTGAGCGAGATGAGGATCTGCCCCAGGTGAGGCGCCGCGGAGAGCAGGCGCAGCTGTTGCGCCGGCAGCAGAAGCCAGCCCGCGCCGTTCCAGAGGGTGATGGCCACCAGCGTGCCGGGCAGCGTGTCCGCGAGGGTCGGGAGACAGGCGAGGACGCCCATCACCACGACGAGGCTCACGGTCACGGTCTGGCGCGCGCCCCAGCGGTCGGCCAGCCATCCGCTGAGGCCGTTGCCGAGGGTTCCGGCGCAGCCGAACACGACCAGCACGAGGCTCACGGTGCCGGCGTCTGCCCGCAGGGTCTCGGTGAGGAGCGGCCCGATATAGGTGTAGACCGTGAAGCCCGCCGCCATGGCCAGAGCGGTGACCGTGAGCGTCGTCGGAACACCGGGCGTCCGTAGGGCCTTGAGGCGATCACGAAGCCCAACGGCTGGCGGGGGCGGCAAGTCCGGCAACAGGCGCGCCAAGCCGAGAAGCGCTGCGACGCCGAGACCCGTCACGAGCCAGAACGCCGCGCGGAAGCCGCCGATCCAGGCCCCGAGGGGAACCCCGACGATCGTCGACATCGTGATGCCGCCCAGGACCAGGGACAGCGCCCGTCCGCGATGGCTCGGACCCGCCAGCGTCGCCGCGGCGACGGACGCGCAGGGTGTGAAGGCCGCCGACGCGAGCGCCGCCACGACGCGCGCCGCCAGCAGGCCCGCATAGGTCGTGGCGAGGGCCGCACCCGCATTGCCCAGGATGAACACCAACAACGCCCCCAGGATGAGGCGACGGCGCGGGACGGTTGCGGTCAGCGAGGCGATGAGGGGACTGCTGATCGCGTAGACCACCGCGAAAGCAGTCACGAGGCGTCCTGCAGTCGAGATGCTGACATGCGTCTCAGTGCTGATGGCCCCGAGGATGCCGGCGACGATGAATCCGTCGGTTCCGATGGCAAAGGTTCCCAGCGTCAGCAGAAGAATCCGCGGCCACATGCATCGCTCCTTGCGTGGTGACACGCGCGACCGTAGCCTTTGACAGTGCTGTCAGGGTCAAGCCTTCGCGAACACGATGCGGATCGGTGAGCTTGCGCGACGCACGGGCGTCAGCGTGCGCATGTTGCGCTTCTACGAACAGGAGGGCTTGCTGCGGCCGCCGCGCCGCGAGTCCGGCCAGCGCGATTACAGCGACGATGATGCCCGGCAGGTTCGCCGCATCCGTGCGTTGAACACGGCAGGATTGACGCTGCGGGCAATCCGCATCGTGTTGCCGTGCGTGAAGCGCGAGGGACAGGGTTTCCGGCCCTGTGCAGGGGTTCGGGCGACCCTCGAACGGGAAAGAGATAGGATCGTGGAAAGGCTGGAGGTCCTCGAGAGCGGACGGGCGACGCTCCAGTCTTATCTGGATGCCCTGGAGCCCGGTCAGCCCGATTGATCGCAGGGGGCTAGGGGCGGCCGATATGCGCCACGGAGGCGATCTCCACGAGGGCGTCGGGCTTCACGAGGCCGCACTGGATGCAGTAGCGCGCCGGCTTCTCGCCCGGAAAGTAGTCCGCATAGACCGCGTTGATCGCCGCGTAATCGGCCCAATCCTTCAGGAAGACGTGGTTGAAGGTCACGTCGTCCATCGTGCCGCCCGCGGCCTCGACCACACCCTTGATCGTCTCCAGCACGTGCCGGGCCTGCGCGGCGGCGTCGCCGACATGGACCACGTTGGCGTCCGCATCCAGCGGCAGCGTGCCCGAGACGTACAGCACCCCGTCCGCCAGGGTGCCGGGCACGTAAGGGGCGAGCGGCTTGCCCGTCCCCGGCGGGATGACGACCTGCTTCGGCATTTTTCTTCGGACTTTCGTGGTGCGAGTGCGGGGACGGCGGGTGGTCTACTCGGCGGCGGCGCGGGTCTCCGCGCTCAGTGCTGCCTCGAACGCGGCGACGTCCGAGACCCAGCCGAAGAAGGTCTCGATATTGGCGAGCGCCCCCTCGTGCAGGCTGCGCGGCCCGGCCTGGTGGGTGGCGTCCGCCAGGACGATCCCGAAATACTCCCGGTGGTAGCCGTCCCGCAGGGTCGACTCGACGCAGACATTGGTGGCGATGCCGGTGAACACCAGCGTGTTCACCCCCCGGGCCCGCAGCATGCTGTCGAGCGGCGTGTTGTAGAAGCCGCTGTAGCGCGGCTTGCCCAGCACGATGTCGCCGGGCTCGGGCTTCAGGGCGTCGACCAGGGCGTAGTCCCAGGAGCCCTTGGCCAGCAGCTGCGCGTTCATCTCCGGCCGCCGCCGCATGGTCTTGAGGGCGTTGGACTTGTGCCAGTTCGGCGAGCCCGGGCCGCCGGCCTCGACATAGTCCGGGTCCCAGCCGTTCTGGAACCACAGGATCCGGATGCCAGCAGCCCGGGCCGCCGCCACCGCCCGGATGATCCGGGCGATGACCGGCCCGGTGCCCGACACGTCGAAGCCCGCGAGATCGAGATAGCCGCCGGGGCTGGCATAGGCGTTCTGCACGTCGACGACGATCAGCGCCGTCGCGGCCGGGTCGAAGGCGATCGGCTCGGGCCGGGCCGGCAGGATCACGTCGCCGTGGCGGCCATGGGCGTCGTGGAAACCGGCTTGCATGTCCATCACGCGACCTCTCTCATCATGCGACCTCGGCCAGCGGTGCCGGCACCACGTGCCGGCGGGAGTGCATCAGCGGCTGGATCCGAGTCCCGAAGGCGTCGAGACCCTTCAGGAAGTCGTCGAACACCAGCAGCACCCCCTCCACCCCGTCGATCGTCGTGATCGCGTCGAGCATCGCGGCCACGTGGGCGTAGCTGCCCACCAGGGTGCCCATGTTGAGGTTCACCGCCGAGGTCGGGTCGGCGAGCTGGCGGACATTGGTGTCGCTGCCGGACTTGGTGTCGGCCGCGCCCTGGACCCCGAGCCAGGCGATCGCCTCGGCATCGGCCCCCGCCTTGTAATGCTCCCAGGTCGCCATCGCGGCGGCGTCGGTCTCGTCGGCGATGATCATGAACAGCGCGTAGGCAGTCACGTGCCGTCCGGTCTTGGCCCGGGCCTCGGCCAGCCGCTCCACCACGGGTGCGAAGGCGGTCGGCGTGTTGAGGCCTTTCCCCAGGCAGAAATTGTAGTCCGCATATTGCGCCGTGAAGGCCATGCCGGCGCCGCTCTGGCCGGCGCAGATGATCTTCATCGGCGCCTGGGGCCGGGGGCTCAGGCGGCAATCGTTCATCTGGAAGAACGTGCCCTTGAGGTCGCTGGCGCCGGTCTCCCAAAGCTCGCGCAGAACCTGAGCATACTCTGCCAAGTAGTCGTATCGCTTGGAGAAATACGCCTCGCCCGGCCACAGGCCCATCTGGTCGTATTCCGGCTTCTGCCAGCCGGTGACGAGGTTCAGGCCGAAGCGCCCGCCCGAGATCGAATCGATGGTCGCGGCCATGCGGGCGACGATCGCGGGCGGCATACACAGGGTCGCCGCAGTGGCGAACAGCTTGATCCGGGTGGTGACCGCGGCCAGCCCCGCCATCAGGGTGAACGACTCGAGGTTGTGGTCCCAGAACTCGGTCTTGCCGCCGAAGCCGCGCAGCTTGATCATCGAGAGGGCGAAATCGAGCCCGTAACCCTCCGCCTTGAGGGTGATCTGCTTGTTGAGTTCGAAGCTCGGCCGGTATTGCGGGGCGTTCTCCGACAGCAGCCAGCCGTTGTTGCCGATCGGGATGAACACCCCGACGCTCATGGGGGCGACGTCCCCGGTCGGGACCGTCCCGGGGAGGGTCTCCGCGTTCGCCTGGCTCTGCACCATCGCCCTCTGCTCCGCTCGACCGAGCCCGGAGGCTTGAGTCGGTCTGCGGACGCTCGCAAAACCCGGGCGGAGAATCAAACCCGTGCGCCGGCTCGGTGCCGAAATTGCCTCTCTTTCCAGCGACTTGCACAACCGAAGCGCGATGCCTGCACATCCTGCGCGCGCGGTGCTTGCCGACCGCCTTCGTCCGTCTAGTTGATCAGTCGGCTCAGGTGTCTCGTGGGAGGCGCCCGATCGGAGTGACCGTCGATGCGCGCGTGGCTCGCCCTCCTGATGCTCCTCGGCCTGGCAGGGTCGGCGGCGGCCGATGACGGCGCCCGGGCGGCGGCCCGGGCGGTGATCACCAAGCAGGTCGAGGCGCTCGGGCGCGACGATGCGCCGACCGCCTACGCCCAGGCGGCCCCGGCGATCCAAGACCTGTTCCCGAACGCCGACCTGTTCATCGGCATGGTCCGCAACCAGTACCGCCCGGTCTACCGCCACCGCAGCTTCGTGTTCGGCGAAGGCCGGGATACCGGGGAGGCGGGCGTGATGCAGTCGGTGGCGATTCAGGACGAGTACGGCGTCGACTGGACGGCCGAGTACAGCCTCGCCCGGGACGCGGACGGGACCTGGCGCATCACCGGCTGCCGCCTGATCAAGGCGCCGGGCACGAGCGCCTGACCGGCGCCCGCGTTCCGGCCGAGTCCTACGCGGCGGCGAGGAGCTTGGTCTTCCGGATTTCTCCATCGAGCGCGATGTGGAGTTCGTGGTCCGCCCCGTCCTTCGCGCCCCGCAGTTCGAAATGCTTGGGCTTGCGCGCGGGCGTGCCGGAGACCGTGTAGCCCGCAGCCTCGGCGGCCCGGACCGCCAGGGCGGGATCGGCCGGCGGATGGTCGTGCCCCTCCTTCTTGGGTCCGTCCTTCTCCGGCCAGTCGATCGTGCGGGTTGAGCCGTCCGCCAGGGTGAGGCGGGTGACCTTGATCTCGGACGGCTTCTGCGTCCCCTGGACCGAGACCCGGTCGCCGACCGCCAGGGTGATCCCCGCGGCGCCCTTCGAGCCGAGATCCGCCAGGATCCGCCCTCCGGCCCCGTCGAGGGCGAATCGGTGTCCGAACACCGCCCAGACGGTGCCGCTGGCGTCGTGCAAATCGGTTTTCGTATCAGTCATGTCGTTGATCCTGTTGATTGTTCTGTTTCCGGGCGCTGCCGCCCGGGTGAGGGGCTAGCGGGCTTCGCCGGGGCGCATCGTCGCGAGCTTGTCGAGCATCTGCAGGGTGATGTCGGCGCAGGCCTTCATCGATTCCTCGTCGGCGCATTTCACGTCGATCCGGGCATCGCCGCGCTCGAACAGGAAATGCGCGCCCTTCGGCGGCGGCGGAGGGGGCGGCGGCGGCCCGTCGGGGCCGGGACCGCGCTGGGGGCCACCGGGCGGCGGCGGGGGTGGTCCGTCCGGGCCGGGACCGCGCCGGGGACCGCCCGGGGGCGGGGGCGGCGGCGGGGCGCCGGCCTCGGGGCCGGGCCTCGGGCCGCCGGGGGGCGGTGTCTGCGCGATCGCCGCGGTGCCGAGCAGCAGCGCGGCGGCGCCGGCCAGGGCGAGGGGTCGAATGGCGAGGGATCGAACAGCGAAGGTTCGAATCATGTCGGCTCTCTCTCAGGAAGCACCCCGCGGGCGGGGTCGGGCCGCCCCCGCGGCGCCGGCCGGTCGGGCCGGGGTTCCTCGGGGGTGATCCGGTTCTAGGGAAGCCGGCGCAACCGGTCCTGAACCGGCCCGTTCAGGCCCGGTTAAACCGCCGGGCCCGCCCCGGCGGCCCGGGCTTTCGACAGGTCCGCCCGCATCGTGTAGAGGGGGCGCCTTCCTCCCGGAGGCCCCTGTGCTCCACGTCTCGACCCGCGGCGAGGCCGCGCCGCTCTCGTTCTCGGATGCGCTCCTCGCAGGCCTCGCCCGCGATGGCGGACTCTACGTGCCGCAGACCTGGCCGCAGATCGGCCGGTCGGAGATCGCCGCGCTGGCCGGCAAGCCCTACGCGGAGGCCGCCAAGCGCGTGCTGCGCCCGCTGATGGATGGCGAGATCGCCGGCCCGGACCTCGACCGGATGATCGACGAATCCTACGCCACCTTCCGGCACCCGGCGGTCTGCCCGCTGACCCAGCTCGACGACAACCTGTTCCTGCTGGAGCTCTTCCACGGGCCGACGCTGGCGTTCAAGGACGTGGCGATGCAGCTGCTCGGGCGGCTGATGGACCATGTCCTCGCCAAGCGCGACACCCGCGCCACCATCGTGGGCGCGACCTCGGGCGATACCGGCTCGGCCGCCGTGGAGGCGTTCGGCGGCCTCGACCGGGTCGACATCTTCATCCTCTACCCGCACGGGCGGGTGTCGGAGGTCCAGCGGCGGCAGATGACCTCGGTGCCGGCGCAGAACGTCCACGCGCTCGCCGTGGACGGCACCTTCGACGATTGCCAGAACTTGGTCAAAGCCCTGTTCCAGCACGCCGATTTCGCCGATGCGGTGCGGCTGTCCGGGGTCAACTCGATCAACTGGGCCCGGGTCGCGGCGCAGGCCGTGTACTACTTCACCAGCGCGGTGGCGCTCGGCGCGCCCCACCGGCCGGTCTCCTTCGCGGTGCCGACCGGCAATTTCGGCGACGTGCTCGCCGGCTGGGTCGCCAAGCGGATGGGCCTGCCGATCGAGCGGCTGATGATCGGCACCAACGCCAACGACATCCTGGTGCGCACCCTGGAGCAGGGCGCCTACGAGCTGCGCGGCGTCGTGCCCACGACCTCGCCCTCCATGGACATCCAGATTTCTTCGAATTTCGAGCGGCTGCTGTTCGAGGCGCTCGGCCGCGACGCCTCGGCGCTGTCGCGGCTGATGGCCGGGCTGAAGCAATCCGGCGGCTTCTCGCTGAGCCCCGAGGTCCTGGCCACGGTCCGCTCCGAGTTCGATGCCACAGCGGTCCCCGAGGGCGACGTGATGGAAGAGATCGCCCTGACCCAGGCCGCCACCGGGATCGTGCTCGATCCCCACAGCGCCATCGGGGTCCGCGCCGGCCGCCGGCTCCTGGAGCAGGATCCCGCGACCCCTGTCGTCGCCCTGGCCACGGCGCATCCCGCAAAATTCCCCGACGCGGTCGCCAAGGCCACCGGCGGCCTGCGCCCGCCCCTGCCGCCGCACCTCGCCGACCTCATGGACCGGCCCGAGCGCATGACCCCGGTGGCCAACGACCAGGCCGCCGTGGAGCGGCTGATCCGTGAGCGCGCCCGCATCACGAAGGGTGCCTGACCCCGCGATGAACCAGCATTTCACCACGCACGCCGCCTCCCCGTCCCTGCGCACGACCCGGCTTGCGAACGGCGTGACGGTGGTGACCGAGCCGATGCCGGGGGTCGCGACCGCGAGCCTCGGCGTCTGGGTCGGGGCCGGCTCGCGCAACGAGCGCGCCGACGAGGCCGGGCTGTCCCACCTCATCGAGCACATGGCGTTCAAGGGCACCCGCACGCGCTCGGCCCAGAGAATCGCCGAGGAGATCGAGAATGTCGGCGGCGAGATCAACGCCGCCACCTCCACGGAGGGGACGAGCTACACCGCCCGGGTGCTCGGCGAGGATGCCGGCCTCGCCCTCGACGTGATCGGCGACATCCTCACCGATTCGGTGTTCGATGCCGGCGAGCTCGCCCGGGAGAAGGGCGTGATCCTGCAGGAATACGCCGCCGTCGAGGACACCCCCGACGACGTGGTCTACGACGCCTTCACGGAAGCCGCCTTCCCGGACCAGCCAGTCGGCCGGCCGATCCTGGGTCGGCCCGAGACGATCCGGAGCTTCGACGAGGCCGGGATCCGCGCCTACCTCGCCCGGGAATACACGCCGGACCGCATCGTCGTGGCCGGCGCCGGCGCGGTGACCCACGAGGCGATCGTCGCGGCCGCCGAGCGCCATTTCGGCGCCCTGCCGGCGACAGTAGCGCCGGCCGCGGTGCCGGGGCTCTACGGCGGCGGCGAGCGGCGGATGCCGCGCAAGCTCGAACAGGCCAACGTCGTGATCGGCCTGCCCGGCCTGTCGTTCCGGGACGACCGCTACTACGCGCTGCACATGTTCGCGCAGGTGCTCGGCGGCGGCCTGACCTCCCGGCTCTGGCAGGAGGTGCGCGAGACCCGCGGCCTCGCCTACGAGATCCAGGCCTTCCACTGGCCGTTCTCCGATTGCGGCCTCTTCGGCATCGGCGCCGGCACCGCCGGGGCGGACCTGCCCGAACTCGTCGAGGTGACGCTCGCGGCCACGGCCCGGGCCGCCCGGGACCTCGCCGAGCCCGAGATCGCCCGGGCCAAGGCGCAGCTGAAGGTGTCGCTGCTCTCGGCGCTGGAGACGCCCGGCGGGCGCATCGAGCGCAACGCCCGCCAGATCCTGGCCTGGGGCCGGGTGATCCCGGCGGGTGAGGTGATCGACAAGATCGACGCCGTCACGGTCGCCGACGTGCGGGCGGCCGCGGCTGCCATGCTGAAGGGCGCGCCGACGCTCGCGGCGATCGGCCCGATCCGCAAGCTGCCCGCCCTCGACCGGATCGCCGCCGCCCTCGGCGCGGCCTGAAATCCACTGCCTCTATGGACAAGCGACCCCGGGCGGCCGCCTCCCCGCCGCACCCAACTTGATTTGGCCGCAAAGGGGCGCGATCCGCGGAGTCCGGATCCGGACCGGGGCGGCTGCCCCGGGGTCGGGGCCCTCCTATCGATCGCGGCCGCCCGGGTGGCCGATGCCGAAGCTCGCACGGCCGGAACTCAAGACACCCTTGCGCATCCTCGCCCTCCTCCTGACCCTGGTCGGTGCCCTGTCGCTGGCCGTCTCGGCGAGCGCCCCGGCCCTGGCCGTCGAGGCGGTGCGCGTCACCCTCGACGCGCCGGTAATAGACCTGACCACCGCGATCGAGCGCTATCGCTCGGACGGCGATCTGATCCAGATCTCGACGGCGCCCGGCAAGGACGGCATCGTCCGCCGCATCGTCGTGAAGGCGCGCGACGCCGGCGCCCGGCCCGACTGGATCGTGTTCGCGCTCACCAACGACACCGACGAGCAGATCGACCGCATCCTGGTGGCGCCGCATTTCCGGCTGGTGGATTCCGGGGTGATCTGGCCCGATCTCGGTGGCTCGCGGATCGCCGCCATCACGGCGAGCCAGGGCATCCGCCCGGAGCGCGACGAGAACCCGGAAGCCGACCAGTTCACCATCACGCTGGATCCCGGCACGACCGTCACCTACGTCGCCGAGCTGCGCGGCCCCAACGTCCCGCAGCTGCACCTGTGGGATCAGGACGCCTATCGCCGCAAGACCGCCGGGCTGACCCTGTACAAGGGCATCATCATCGGCATCAGCGGCCTGCTCGCCCTGTTCCTGACCATCGTGTTCGTGGTCAAGGGCGCGATCATCTTCCCGGCGGCCGCGGCTTTGGCCTGGTCGGTGCTGGCCTATGCCTGCATCGATTTCGGCTTCCTCCAGCGGGTGTTTCCCGTCACCGAGCTCGCCGAGCGGGTCTACCGGGCCTCCGCCGAGGCGGTGCTCGGGGCGACGCTGCTGGTGTTCCTGTTCGCCTACCTGAACCTCGCCCGCTGGCACGTGCGCTACAGCCACGTGGCGTTCTTCTGGCTCGCCTTCCTGGCCGGCCTCGTCGGGCTGGCGGTGTTCGATCCGCCGGTGGCCGCGGGCGTGGCGCGCATCTCCATCGCCGCGGTGGCGGGGATCGGCCTGCTGCTGATCGTCTACCTGGCCGCCCATAACGGCTACGACCGCGCCATCCTGCTGGTGCCGACCTGGCTGCTGCTGGTGGTCTGGGTGACGGCCGCCGGCTTCGCGGTCACCGGCCAGATCGGCAGCGACCTGGTGCAGCCGGCGCTCATCGGCGGCCTCGTGCTGATCGTGATGCTGATCGGCTTCACGGTACTCCAGCACGCCTTCGCGGGCGGCGGCCTCAGCCACGCCCTGGTCTCGGACACCGAGCGGCGGGCGCTGGCGCTCACCGGCGCGGGCGACGTGGTGTTCGACTGGGACGTGCCCGCCGACCGGGTCTTTGCGGGCCCCGAGATCGAGGCGCAGTTGGGCCTGCCCCGGGGCACCCTGGAGGGCCCGGCGACGAACTGGCTCGGCACGCTCCACCCGTTCGATGTGGAGCGCTACTCGGCGGCCCTCGACACGGTGATCGAGGAAAGGCGCGGGCGCATCGTCCACGATTTCCGCCTGCGCTCGGCCGCCGGCACCTATTTCTGGTACCGGCTGAAGGCCCGGCCGGTGATCGGCGCCGACGGCGAGGTGATCCGCGTGGTCGGCACCATCGCGGACGTGACCGAGATCAAGACCGCCGAGGAGCGCCTGCTCCACGACGCCGTGCACGACAGCCTCACCGGCCTGCCCAACCGCGAGCTGTTCGGCGACCGCCTCGACGCGGCTTTGGCTTTCGCCGGCCAGGACCAGCGGCTCAAGCCCACCGTGATCGTGCTGGATGTCGACCGGTTCAAGGGCATCAACGACGCCATCGGGTTGTCGGCGGGCGATTCGATCCTGCTGACCCTGTCCCGCCGGCTCGGCCGCCTGCTGCGGCCGCAGGACAGCCTGGCCCGGATTTCCAGCGACGAGTTCGCGGTGATCCTGCTGTCCGAGCGCGACCCCGACCGGATCCTGGCCTTCGCCGAGATGATCCGCCGGGCGATCGCCACGCCGATCACCTACGCCGACCGGGAGATCTTCCTCACCGTCTCGATCGGGCTGGCCCTCTACGAGGCGGGGGCCAACCTCAAGCGCGACGAGGTGTTCAAGAGCGCCGAGATCGCCATGATCCAGGCCAAGCGCAACGGCGGCGACCGGATCGAGGTGTTCCGCGCCCACATGCGCACCGACCGCTCCGACCGGCTGATGCTGGAGAGCGACCTGCGCAAGGCGATCGAGCGCAACGAGCTGCGGGTGCTGTTCCTGCCGGTGGTCCGGCTCGAGGACCGCACCGTGGCGGGGTTCGAGACCGTTTTGCGCTGGGACCACCCGAAGCTCGGGCGCATCCCGGCCTCGACCTTCATGCCGCTCGCCGAAGAGAGCGGCTTCATCGTCAATCTCGGCATCTTCGCCCTGGAGCGCACCGCCCTGGAGCTCGCCGCCTGGCAGCGCTCCCTCGAGGTCGAGCCGCCGATCTTCGCGGCCTGCAACCTGTCCTCACGCCAGCTCCTGCGCCACGACCTGCTGCACGACGTGAAGACCGTGCTGGCCCGCTCCGGGGCGCTCCCCGGCTCGCTCAAGCTGGAATTCAGCGAGAGCCTGGTGATGGAGAACCCGGAATACGCCGCCCAGATGCTGGCCCGGATCCACGACCTCGGGGCCGGCCTGTGCCTGTCGGATTTCGGCACCGGCTACTCGGCCCTGTCCTATCTCCAGCGCTTCCCGTTCGACACGATCAAGGTCGACGCCACCTTCGTGCGCCAGATCGGCACCGGCCAGACCGCGATCCTGCGCTCGATCGTCCGGATGGCGAGCGAACTGAACCTCGCCATCGTGGCCGAGGGCTGCGAATCGGAGAGCGACGCCCAGGCGCTGGCCGGTCTCGGCTGCGAATACGCGCTGGGCCCCGCCTTCGGCGAGCCGATGACCCTGCTCCAGGCCCGCCAGATCGTCGGGGCGGCGCCGGAGGCGGCCTGAGAGCCGGCAAGTCGCCCGATGAGTTTAAGCCCCCCTTAACCATGTCCGCGCAAGCTCCTGTTGATGGATTGGCGCTCCGGCGCCCGGGATGGGGATGGGCGGATGGCCGAGGCGGCGAGGCGTTACCAGCAGGCGGGCAGCTCGGATCTCGTGCGGCGTCTGATCGCCCGGCCGGTCCGGCTGGAGCAGCAGGCCCGCACCCGGCTTCCCCTGCCCGGCCAGGAGGCGCGGGTCTCCGGCGCCTCCCAGGACGACCTGTCCGAGGATCTTGACGACGCCGACGAGATCGCCCGGCTCGAGACCGAGCTGCAGGTGATGAAGGCGGTGCTCCGGGCTCAGCGGCAGGAGGTCGAGGCCCTTCGGGCGCAGCGCCAGCTCCTGACCGAGTCCGCGGCGAGCGACGACGTCCGGGCGACCCGCGAGCGCTGGGCGTCCCTGGTCGACACCCTGCTGATCCGCGCCCGGTGATCCCTCTCCAGACCAAGCGGGGTACGGCCATGGGCGCGCGCTGCTCGCTCGTCGTCAACGGCCGGTCGGTGCGCGTCTCGACCGGCGACACGCCGCTCGAAGCGGCCCTCGCCGAAGGCATGATCGCGCCCGTGCAGGCGCAGCTCGCCAACCAGAGTGCCGGCCAGGGCAATGCCGCGCCCTCGAGCCGCCGGCCCCCGGCCCGCCGGGCCCGGGCCGAGGCCCTGCGCCCGAGCTTGCCCGACGCCCCGATCCTGGGCCAGGAGGAGGCCCCGCCCCCGCCGGTGGCGATCCGCAAGGGTACCGTCTCGGAGATCCGCCGGCTCTGCCCCGGCATCGTCGAGGTGGTGGCGACCCTGACCCGGCGCCCGAACCTCGAACCCGGCCACCAGGCCCTCGTCACCTTCGCGGGCCTGCCCGCCCTGACCCTGGCCCCGACCCTGCGGGTCGATGGTTCCGCCGAGATCAACGAGGCGGTGTTCCACATCCCCCGGGATCCCGAGGGCGGCCCGGTCGACGCGATCCGCCTCGATCAGCCCGTGCGCCTGAAGGGCCCCGTCGGCCGCGGCCAGTACCGGCCCGGCGGCGGGCGCCTCGTGCTGGTGGCGGCCGGGGCCGGCTTCGGCCCGATCTGGTCGATCGCCCGGGCGGCCCGCTATAGCGAGCCCGCCCGCGAGATGGCGCTCGCGGTGGGCGCCCGCGACGCCCTCGACCTCTACATGCGCGAGAGCCTGGACTGGCTGCGCTGCACCGGCGTCGGCCGGATCGTGCTCTGCGCCGACCGCGGGCGCCAGCGACCGCCGGACGTGCGCTCCGGCCCGCTCACCGCCCACCTGCCGAGCCTGCGCGCCACCGACGTCGTGCACGTCGCCGGCGACATCGCCACCGTCGGCGCCGTGCAGGTGCTCGCCGCCGCGGTGGGCGCGCGCTGCTACCCGATCGTGCTCGACTGAACCCCGCGGTCCCGGCGCCCGGTCGAGCGGATCCCCCGATGCGCCGCGTGCTCTGCCTCGGCTACAGCGTCACGGAGCTGCCGGGCTATGTCGAGCGGGCCAACGCCCTGGCCGCGGCGGAGGGGCGGCCGGTCACCTTCCTGTGCAGCGGCTGGGGCGGCCACTCCCTGCCCTCGATCGCCTGCCTGATCGACGAAATCCTCGACGCTTGTCCCTGCGACCACGTCCTGCTGGAGCTGTTCACCGGCAACGTCCGCTACTTCGACGGCGCGACGATGCGGGCCTACCTGGACGACATCCTGGCAGCCACCGCCCGCCGGAACCTGCCGGTCGCCTTCCTCAACCTCCACCAGGGCGGGGTCGATTACGCGGCCGAGCCTGTCGCCGGCCTGCTCGCCGAATACCGCGCCCTCTACGGCATCCCGTATCTCGACATCGCCGCCCCGGTGGCCGAAGCGGGGGCGGGCGACATCACCTACCTGCTGAAGGACGGGACCCATGTCGCCCCGGCCGGGGCCGAGCTCTACGGCACCCTGGTCTACGCCCTGATGCGGGCGCCGCCCCCGGGCCGCGCCTATATCGACCGGTTCCGGGGCTTGCCGGTCCGGTTCGACTCCCTGGTCCTGCGCACCCTCCCCGGCTTCGCCTGCCGATTCGAGCTGCGCCGCAACGGCATCCCGCTGCATTTCCTGGAGATTCCCGAAGGCGCGCGTGTCGAGATCCCGCTCGGGCGGCCGCGTTACGTGATCGGCGCCCTGGTCACCTACGGCCCCCAGGCCGGCACCCTGATGGTCCAGGATCCGGCGACCGGGCGGGCCCGCGCGATCACCGCCTACGACGAATTTTCGTACTATACGCGCTCGGTCTACCGCAGCGCCGTGTTTCCGTCCGCCTGGACCCTGAGGATCGCGCAGTCGGCGGCGCTACCGGACATCGCCCTGCGCAAGGGCGAGCCGGACCGGGGCCCACGGCTCGGGCGCGTGTCGCACGTGTTCTTCCGGCGCAGGCTCGGGCTCGCCGAGCACGCGGCGTTGATCCGCCACCGGCTTCTACGCAACCTGCGTCGGCTCACGGGTTTCCCAAGGGCCTGAGGCCCTTGGGCGGGGTGTCGGGGCGGAGCCCGACACCAGGGCTCTGCCCTGGACCCGCGAAAGGTCCGAGACCTTTCGAAACCAGGACTTCCTTTCGAAACCGGGACTTCATTCAGCCCAGGCGGACGCGCCAGATCTCCTCGGCGTATTCGCGCATCGACCGGTCGGACGAGAACCACGCCATCCGGGCGGTGTTGCGGATCGCCTTGGCCCACCAGCCGCGCGGGTCGCGCCAGGCGGCGTCGATCGCGCGCTGCACCCGCCAGTAATCGTCGAAATCGGCGGTGAGCAGGTACTGGTCGCGCTGGCGCAGGTCGTCGGTGAGCGGCCGGAACCGGCCCGGCTCCTCCGGCGAGAACCGCCCGGAGGCGATCATGTCCAGCGCCGCCGCCAGCCGCGGCGAGGCCTGGATCGCCTTCGCGGCGTAGCCCGGCTCGGCCTCCCGCGCCTGCACCCCGGCAGCGTCGAGGCCGAAGATGAAGATGTTGTCCGCCCCGACATGGTCGCGGATCTCGATATTGGCGCCGTCCAGCGTGCCGACCGTGAGCGCGCCGTTGAGGGCGAACTTCATGTTGCCGGTCCCCGACGCCTCCATGCCGGCGGTAGAGATCTGCTCCGACAGGTCGGCGCCCGGGATGATCGTCTCGGCCAAGCTCACCGAGTAGTTCGGCAGGAACGCCACCTTCAGCCGGCCCGCGACCTCCGGGTCGTCGTTCACCGCCTTGGCCACGTCGCAGGCGAGCTTGATGATCAGCTTGGCCCGGACATAGCTCGGCGCCGCCTTGCCGGCGAAGATCTTGACCCGGGGCGTCCAGTCCCGGTGCGGCTCGGCCTTGATCGCCTGGTAGAGCGCCACCGTCTCGACGACGTTGAGCAGCTGGCGCTTGTATTCGTGGATGCGCTTGACCTGGACGTCGAACAGCGCGTCCGGGTCGATGTCGATGCCGGTGCGCTCGGCCACGACCTTGGCGAGCGCCTCCTTGCGCTGCCGGCGCACGGCGGCGTAGCGCGCCACGAAGGCCGGATCCTCGGCATGGGCCTCGAGGCCCCGGAGCAACTCGGGGTTGTCGAGCACGCCGGCGCCCACCGTCTCCACGGCGAGCCGGGTCAGGCCCGGATTGGCGTTGTGGAGCCAGCGCCGGAAGGTGATGCCGTTGGTCTTGTTGACGATCTTGTCCGAGTCGAGCGCGTGCAGCGGCGCGAACACCGTCGACCGCATCAGGTCGGTGTGCAGCGCCGAGACGCCGTTGACCCGGCGGGCGCCGTGGAAGGCCAGGTGCCCCATCCGCACCCGCCGGCCGTGGGCCTCGTCGATCAGCGAGATCGAGGCCAGGTAGGCGGCGTCCTGATGGGCGGCGTCCTGGCGGCCGTGCTTGGCCTGCTCTTCCAGGTGCATCCAGTTGATCAGGTAGATGATCTGCATGTGGCGCGGCAGCAGCCGCTCCATCAGCTCCACCGGCCAGGTCTCCAGCGCCTCGGGCAGCAGGGTGTGGTTGGTGTAGTTCAGCGTGTTGGTGGTGACGTGCCACGCATCCTCCCAGGAGAGGTCGTGGTTCTCCATGAGGATGCGCATCAGCTCCGGCACCGCGATGGCCGGGTGGGTGTCGTTGAGCTGGATCGCGGCGTGGTCGGGCAGGGAGCGCACGTCGCCGCGCTCGGTCACGTGCCGGGCGATGAGATCCTGGAGCGAGGCCGAGGTGAAGAAGTATTCCTGGCGCAGGCGCAGCTCCTGCCCGTCCGCCGACGAATCGCTCGGATAGAGCACCCGGGAGATCGCCTCGGCGCGCATGCGCGCCGCGACCGCGCCGACATGGTCGCCGTCGTTGAAGCGGCCAAGATCGACCGGCTCGCCGGCCTCCGCCTTCCACAGGCGCAGCCGGTTGACGTGGCGCCCGCGCCAGCCGACCACCGGGATGTCGTGGGCGACCGCCCGCACGGTCTCGGCGGGCTGCCAGTGGCGGCGGATCACGCCCTCGCCGGGGGAGGACAGGGTGACGGTGCCGCCGAAGCCGATCGTGTAGGTCGCGTCGGGCCGGGCGAACTCCCAGGGGTTGCCCTCGGCCAGCCAAGTCTCCGGCGCCTCGCGCTGCCAGCCGTCCTCGAAGGATTGGCGGAACAGGCCATGGTCGTACCGGATGCCGTAGCCGACCGCCGGGATGCCGATGCTGGCCATGCTGTCCATGAAGCAGGCGGCCAGCCGGCCGAGGCCGCCATTGCCGAGCGCCGCGTCGGGCTCGGCATCCTGCACGGCGTCGAGATCGACCCCGAGTTCCCGGAGCGCCGCCCGGGTCGTGTCGGTGAGGCCGAGGTTGTTCATCGCGTCCGACATCAGCCGGCCGATGAGGAATTCGAGCGAAAGGTAGTAGACCCGCTTGTTCGGCACGGCCTTCTCGGAGGCCATGCAGGCCGTCACGATCCGCTCGCGCAGGGCCATCGCGGTCGCGACGAACCAGTCGCGCGGGCGGGCGGTCTCGGGCGTCCGGCCCAGCGCGAAGGTGAGCTTGGCGCGGATCGACTCTCGCAGGTCGACCACGGAATCGCCGGTCTCGGACAGGAGTGGTGCGATCCAGGCGGCGGTCGTCGGGATCTCGGAAGCGCTGTCGTCGCGCAAGGTTTCCCGCTGGGCGGGCGGAGTGAGAACGTCGTTCAGCACGTGCGGGTCCCCCAAAAGTCAGCGCCCCGGATTTCTAGCGCCAGGGCTATCGTGGGCGGATTATCTCTTTTGACGGATTGCCAGCGAATGAACGTCTCGGCGATCCGTGCCCCGAAGCCGCAAATGTGCGACCGGTTTCCGGGCGAAGTCGTGGCAGCGCCGCACCGACCGGGGCGTACGACTGCGCGGCCAGAGATATGGCGCGACTACGTGACATTCTAGACACAACGTCCGGCGTGGCCAGCCCCCCGACGCGCGCATCTGAGCCGTCGCCAGCGCGCGGCTCAGCAGTTAACCGTGCGTCGGGGATTCGCGAGGCGCAGCATGACCGAGACCGTCTGGTGGAAGCGCGGGACCGTCTACCAGGTCTATCCCCGCTCGTTCCAGGACACGAACGGCGACGGGGTCGGCGACCTGCCCGGCATCACGGCGCGGCTGGATTACCTCGCCTGGCTCGGGGTCGACGCGGTGTGGATCTCGCCGGTCTACCCCTCGCCCATGGCGGATTTCGGCTACGACGTGGCCGATTACTGCGGCATCGACCCGCTGTTCGGCACGCTGGCCGATTTCGACGCGCTGATCGCGGAGGCGCACCGGCGCAAGCTGAAGGTGATCCTCGACTTCGTGCCCAACCATTCCTCGATCGCGCATCCGTGGTTCGCGGAGAGCCGGTCGTCGCGGTCGAGCCCGAAGCGGGACTGGTACATCTGGCGCGACCCGGCCCCGGGGGGCGGTCCGCCGAACAACTGGGTCTCGAATTTCGGCGGCCCGGCCTGGACCCTCGATGACGCCACCGGCCAGTACTACTACCACGCCTTCCTGACCGAGCAGCCGGACCTGAACTGGCGCAACCCCGCCGTGCGCGAGGCCATGCACGATGCGCTCCGCTTCTGGCTGGAGCGCGGGGTCGACGGGTTCCGGGTCGACGTGATCTGGCACCTGATGAAGGATGCGGGATTTCGCGACAACCCGGCCAATCCCGACTACGCGCCGGGTACGCCCGAGATCAACCGCTTCACCCAGGTCTATTCCGCCGACCGCCCGGAGGTGTTCGACGTGATCGCCGGGATGCGGGCGGTGCTGCGCCAGTACGGCGAGCGGGTCCTGATCGGGGAGATCTACCTGCCGATCGAGCGGCTGGTGGCCTATTACGGTCCGGATCTCACCGGCGCCGACCTGCCCTTCAACTTCCAGCTGATCCAGACCCCGTGGCGGGCCGACGCGGTCGCCGACCTGGTGGCCAATTACGAGGCGGCGCTGCCCGAGGGCGGCTGGCCGAACTGGGTGCTGGGCAACCACGACCAGCCGCGGATCGCCGCCCGGGTGGGCGAGGCCCAGGCGCGGATCGCCGCGATGCTGCTGCTGACCTTACGCGGCACTCCGACCCTCTATTACGGCGACGAGCTCGGCCTCGGCCGCGTCCCGATTCCCCCGGGGCGCGCCCGGGATCCCTGGGAGCGCAACGAGCCCGGGCATGGCCGCGACCCGGAGCGCACGCCGATGCAGTGGGACGAGGCGCCGAAAGCCGGCTTCTCCACCGCCGAGCCATGGCTACCCCTTTCGGAGGATTGGCCGACCCGCAACGTCGAGGCCCAGCGCTCGGACCCCGCCTCGATGCTGACCCTGCACCGGCGGCTCCTGGCGCTGCGGCGCGACCACGCAGCGCTCGCGGTCGGCGACTACCGAGGCGTGCCCGTGGAGACCGCGGACGTGTTTGCCTACGAGCGCTTCACCGACGGCGAGACACTGCGCGTGCTCCTGAACTTCGGCGCCGCCGCAGAAACGCTGCCGCTGCCCGAGGGCGACTGGATCGTGCTGCTCTCGACGTTGGCCGGGCGTGCGGGGGAACCCGCCCGGGCGACTTTGGCCCTCGGACCCGCCGAGGGGGTGATCCTTCGCCGGGGCTGACGAGGTGGCCTGGAGCCCGCCCCTGCCATCTCTTGTCGCAGTGCAGCGCAGTCATCAGGCTGTGGCCGAATCTGTAACCGATGCTTAAGGCAATTCCTGGCCTAAATTGTGCGTCGCAGCGGAACTGCTGCGGCTGAGGAGCATTGGACATGGTTGAGGTCGTGACAGCGGTGTCTGCCCGAACCTCTGCCCGACCGGGGCATCCCGCCCGGCCAGGATCGATGCCGATGCACGACGCGCTTCGCGGTTGCTCCCTGGCCGATGACGCCTTCGGTGAGAGCGGCACCGCCGCCGCGCAGCACTTCACCAATCCGGCCCGGCCGGCCTCGTTGCGCCGCCGCATCCTCTACGCCACCCCGGAGATGGCTGACTTTGTGAAGACCGGCGGTCTCGGCGAGGTCTCGGCCACCCTGCCCCGGGCCCTGGTGCCGCATTACGATATCCGCGTGCTGATCCCCGGCTACCGCCAGGTCCGCGCCGCGTTCCCCGACATCCCGGTGGTCGCCCGGCTCGAGGGCCTCGCGGGCGTCCCGCCCTGCGACCTCGGCCTAGTCGAGGCGGCCGACGGCCTGCGCATCTACGTCCTGCTGGCGCCCGACCTGTACGAGCGCGACGGCACGCCCTACGGCGACGCCCACGGCGATTTCGGCGACAACGACCTGCGCTTCGCCCGCCTCAGCCTCGCGGCCGCGGAGATCGCCGCCGGTGCCGATTCCGACTGGGCGGCGGACCTGCTGCACCTCAACGACTGGCAGGCGGCCCTGGCCCCGGCCTACCTGGCCTGGCGCGGCCGGCGCATCCCGAGCGTGCTGACGATCCACAACCTCGCCTATCAGGGCCTGTTCCCCCGCGACAGCCTGGGCCGCCTCGGCGTGCCGGACTCGGCCTTCCAGGTCGACGGCGCCGAGTTCTACGGCCAGCTGTCGTTCCTCAAGGCCGGGATCTTCTACGCCTCGCAGGTCACCACGGTGAGCGAGACCTACGCACGGGAGATCCAGACCCCCGAGATGGGCTGCGGCCTCGACGGGCTGCTGCGCACCCGCGCCGGCCAGGGCCGGTTAGCCGGCATCCTCAACGGCATCGACGAGACCTGGGATCCCAGCACCGACCGGCACCTCGCCACCCGGTTCGAGGTCGACGACTGGAAGGGCAAGCGGGCCAATGCCGAGGCGGTGCGCCAGCAATTCGGGCTGGCGGTCTCCCGCGGGCCGCTCTTCGCGATCGTATCCCGGCTGGTGCACCAGAAGGGCATCGACCTGAGCCTGCAGGCGGCCGAGGCGATCGTGGCCGAGGGCGGCCAGCTGGTGGTGATCGGCCAGGGCGAGGGCCGGTTCGAGCAAGCCCTGCGCGGCCTGTCCAAGCGCCACCCCGACGCCGTCGGGGTGCATGTCGGCTTCGAGGAGGCCCAGGCAAGGCGGATGTTCGCGGGCAGCGACTTCCTGCTGATGCCCTCGCGGTTCGAGCCCTGCGGGCTCGCCCAGATGTACGCCCAGCGCTTCGGCTCCCTGCCGATCGTGCACCGCACCGGGGGCCTCGCCGACACGGTCGAGGACGGGGTGACGGGCTTCACCTTCCCGGAGGCCACGGCCTCCGCGTTCGGGTCCGCGGTCCGCCGGGCGTTCGAGGCGTTCGGCCAGAAGAAGCGGCTCAACGCCATGCGCCGGCGCGCCATGGTGGCCCGGTTCGGCTGGGATCAGGCCGCCGACAACTATGCCGGGCTCTACGCCCGCGCCATCGGCAACAGCCCGGCGCTGCGCTGGCGGGCGGCGTAAGGCCGGGTTTCCAGAGGGCTCAGCCCTTTGGCGGGGTGTCGGGGCGGAGCCTCGATGGATTGGGCGAAGCCCGACACCAGGGCTCCGCCCTGGACCCGCGAAAGGTCACGGACCTTTCGGATCCGTGACCTACGGGGACGAGTTCCTATCGCTCCAGCACGAAGATCATCGTCGCCAGCGGCGGCAGGGTCAGCGACAGGGACTGGGCCTGGCCGTGGCTCGCCTGGCCGTCGGTGTGGCCGCCGCCGTTGTTGCCGAGGTTCGAGCCGCCGTAGACGGCCGCGTCCGAGTTGAACGCCTCGCGGTAGAAGCCCGCCTCCGGCACGCCGACGCGGTAGCCCTCCCGGGGGATCGGGGTGAAGTTCGACACCACGATCGCGACCTCGCCGGGATTGGCGCCCTTGCGGGCCCAGGCGATGACGCTGTTGTCCTGATCGTCGGCCACCAGCCACTGGAACCCGGTGTGCTCGACGTCCCGGGCATGGAGGGCCGGGGTCGAGACGTAGAGCCGGTTGAGGTCCCGGACCGCATCCTTGACGCCCTTGTGCAGGGGATCGTCGAGCAGGTGCCAGTCCAGGCTGTTATCGTGGTTCCACTCCCGCTCCTGGCCGAACTCGCCGCCCATGAACAGCAGCTTCTTGCCGGGATGCCCCCACATGAAGCCGAAATAGGCGCGCAAGTTCGCGAATTTCTGCCAGCGGTCACCGGGCATCTTGCCGAGCAGCGAGCCCTTCCCGTGCACGACCTCGTCGTGGGACAGCGGCAGGATGAAATTCTCCGAAAAGGCGTAAAGCAGCCCGAAGGTCAGGTTGTGGTGGTGGTAGCGGCGGTGGATCGGATCCTCCGACACGTATTTCAACGTGTCGTGCATCCAGCCCATGTTCCACTTGAAGCCGAAGCCGAGGCCGCCCGTGTAGGTCGGGTGCGAGACACCCGGCCAGGAGGTCGATTCCTCCGCCACCGTGATCGTGCCCGGGGCGTGGCTGTAGGTCGCCTCGTTGGTCTTGCGCAGGAAGTCGATCGCGTCGAGGTTCTCGTTGCCGCCGTAGCGGTTCGGGATCCACTCGCCCTGCCGGCGCGAATAGTCGAGGTAGAGCATCGACGCCACGGCATCCACGCGCAGGCCGTCGAGGTGGTAGTGCTCCAGCCAGAACCGGGCGTTGGCGGCCAGGAAGGTCGCGACCTCGGTCCGGCCGAAATTGTAGATGTAGGTGCCCCAATCCTGGTGGAAGCCCTGGCGCGGGTCGGCGTGCTCGTAGAGGTGCGTGCCGTCGAACAGGCCGAGCCCGTGCGCATCCAGCGGAAAGTGGCCGGGCACCCAGTCGAGCATCACGCCGATGCCGGCCTCGTGGGCGGCGTCCACGAAGGCGGCGAAATCCTCGGGCGTGCCGAAGCGGCTGGTCGGGGCGAACAGCGAGACCGGCTGGTAGCCCCAGGACCCGTCGAACGGGAACTCCGTGATCGGCAGCATCTCGATATGGGTGAAGCCCATATCCTTGACGTAGGGGATCAGCCGGTCGCCCAGCTCCTTGTAGGTGAGGTAGCGGTTGCCCTCCTCGGGCACCCGCGCCCAGGAGCCCAGATGGACCTCGTAGATCGAGATTGCGGCGTGGCGCGGATCCTTGGCGCCGCGGGTGCTCATCCAGCCGGAATCGCGCCAGTCGAACGCGCCGGTCCCGTGGGTGACCGAGGCGGTCTCAGGCGGGTGCTGGGCCGCGAAGGCGACCGGATCGGCCTTGAGCGGGATCAGGGCGCCGTCGGGACCGCGGATCTCGAACTTGTAGCGCTCGCCGGCCTTGAGGCCGGGCACGAACACCTCCCAGATCCCGCCTTCCTGCCACAGGCGCATCGGATGACGCCGCCCGTCCCAGTCGTTGAAATCGCCCACGACGCTGACCTTGCGGGCGTTGGGCGCCCACACGGCGAAGCGGAAGCCGTCGATACCGTCGAGCTGACCCGACTGGGCGCCGAGCATGCGGTAGACCAGGTTGGTGCCGACCTCGCGCAGGGTCGCGACGTCGTAGGGCTCGATCGAGGAGCCGAAGCCGTAGGGATCGAAGCGCCGCTTCTTGGTCCCGTCCCAGAACTCGACCTCGATCTCGTAGAGCGGCCGGCCCTCGCCCTCGACCTTGGCGACGTAGAACCCGTCCGGGTGCCGCTTCTCGAACGGCACGGTGCGCGCGCTCGTCACCAGGGCGGCGGAGCGCGCCTCGGGCAGGACGGCGCGGACCTCCCAGGCGTTCGGGCCGACCCGGTGGGGGCCGAGCACGGAGAACGGGTCGCCGTGGCTGGCGCTCATCAGCGCGGCGATCGCGTCCGGGTGGACACTCGGCGGCGCCGAGGCGGCTCCGGAATGCGGGACGTCCGCGTTCCGCGCGCTCGCCGCTTCCGGGTCGAGCCGCGGTGCGAAGGTCTCGTCGATCGGCGTCATTCCGTTACTCCGGGCTCGTGTCCGTCCGTGTCCAGAATGGTGAGAACCCCGCGGGCGGGGATTTCGATCCAGTCCGGCCGGTTGTTGGCCTCGTAATCGACTTCGTAGAGCGCCTTGGTCAGCAGGCAGAGGCGCAGCAACCGCGCCCGGGTGGCCGGGTCGGTCACGGCGGCCCGCGTCCCCGCGACGGCGGTCTCGTAGCCGGTGAGGAACGCCGCCTCGATCATGCCGCGCCACGCCGTGGCGGCGTCCCGCGCCCGCGCCTCGGAATCGCCGAACCGGACGGTGATCTCGCGGATCACGGTCTCGGCCCCGTACGCGAAGGAGCGCATCAGGCCGGCGACGTCGCGCAGCGGCATCGACTTCGCCCGCCGCTCGTCGGCCGGGCGCGAGGGCTCGCCCTCGAAGTCGACGATGATCAGGTCGCTCTCGGAGACCAGCACCTGACCCAGGTGATAGTCGCCGTGGATCCTGATCTTGTGGGCTCCGCGCGGCGGCTCGGCGCTGAGCGATTCGATCAGCGCCTCGACCTCGGCCCGCCGCTGGAGCAGCGCCGCACAGGCGGGCTTGCCGGCATCGAGGCCGCGTTCCGTGAGACCTTTGAGCGCCCGGAAGGCCCGCTCGGCCTGGTGGCGTGCGTCGCGGGCGAGCACCGCCAGATCGTCCTCGGCGAAGGCCTCGGCCGCGAAGGCCGGATCGTCCGTCTCCATGGCGAAGGCGGCGTGCATCTCGGCGGTGCGCCGGCCGAGCAGGTCGGCCCAGGGCCCATGGGCCTGGAACGCCTCCTCGGGGCTGACCGCCTCGCTCTCGGGGGTGAGCACCACGGTCTCGAAGTCCCGGCGCAGGCCCTCCAGCATCAGCGTCCAGGCGTCGCCCTGGTTCATGACGAATTTCTGCAGGACCGCGAGGGCCGTGCGCGTGCCATCCTCGGCCACGTGTTCGAGGGTGCCGAGCAGCGCGGGCGTGTTGGAGAAACCCGCCTGCTCGGTGAGGAAGCGCCCGACTTCGATCTCGGGATGCGTCCCCGGCTGCAGGCGGCGCAGCAGCTTGAGCATCATCTTCGAGCCGATGGCGATCGAGGTGTTGCTCTGCTCCGCCGACAGTCGGCGGATGTCGGCCACGTCCACCGTGACATCCGGATCGAAGGCCGAGGTGGTGGAAAAGACCAGCCGCCCGCTCTCCGTGGGAATCGCGGTGCCCTGGCGCATGGCGTCGATCAGGCCGGCGGCGAAGGCGTTGGAGCCGGCCGCGCCGTAGAGCAGGCCGGTCCGCGGCCCGCGGCGCACCCGCGCCACCGCGAAGGGCAGCAGCGTCTCGTCCTCGCGGCCCTCCTCGACGCCCACGGGCACGAAGTACTCCTGGGATTCGCCGTTGGCGAGCTGGACCTGCAGGCGCGGCAGCAGGAAGCGGGCGCTGCCGTCCACGTCCTTTAGGGCGGCACAGTCGATCACCTTCACGGACCGGATCCGCGAGCCCTTGGCGCCGAACCAGCGCCGGCTGGTCAGGAACGGCGGCACCACGGTGCGCTCGAAGGCGACGCGCTCGCGGCCCGACATCAGGCTCTCGATGCCGCCGGTGAGCACCAGGGTGAACAGCTCCGGGGGTTCCTGCTGCGGGCCGATCGCGCCCGAGCGGGCGGCGCTCAAGCTGAACCAGTAGAAGCCGTAGGACGGCAGGGTCAGCAGGTAGGGCAGGTCGCCGATCGGCGGGAACTCGGTGCCGCCGGTGAGCTCGATCGGCACCGCGGTGCGCAGTTCCGACAGGTCGAGCTGCACCGCTTGGGGCGCCCGCGACAGGTTGGCGACGCACAGGATCCGCTCGTCCTCGTGCTCGCGGATCCAGGCCAGAACCTTGCGGTTGCCCGGATACAGGAACTGGATCGTGCCGCGGCCCAGCGCGACGCTGTTGTTGCGGATCGCGATCATCCGCCGGGTCCAGTTCAGCAGGCTGGTCTGCGACTGGGTCTGCGCCTCGACGTTGATCGCGTCGAAGCCGTAGATCGGGTCCTGGATCGCCGGCAGGAACAGCCGCTGCGGGTTCGCCCGGGAGAAACCGCCGTTGCGGTCCGGGGTCCATTGCATCGGCGTGCGCACGCCGTCGCGGTCGCCGAGATAGATGTTGTCGCCCATGCCGATCTCGTCGCCGTAATACAGCACCGGCGTGCCGGGCATCGACAGGACGAGGGACTTCATCAGCTCGATCTTGCGCCGGTCGTTCTCGAGCAGCGGCGCGAGGCGACGGCGGATGCCGAGATTGATCCGGGCGCGCCGCTCGGCGGCGTAGAACGACCAGAGGTAGTCACGCTCCTCGGCCGTGACCATTTCCAAGGTCAGCTCGTCGTGATTCCGCAGGAAGATCGCCCATTGGCAGCCCTCGGGAATCTCCGGGGTCTGGCGCATGATGTCGGTGATCGGGTGCCGGTCCTCCCGGGCGATCGCCATGTACATCCGCGGCATCAGCGGGAAGTGGAACGCCATGTGGCATTCGTCGCCGTCGCCGAAATACTGGGCGGTCTCCTCCGGCCACTGGTTGGCCTCGGCCAGCAGCATCCGGTCGGGATAGCTGGCATCCAGCGCCGCCCGGATTTTTTTGATCACATCATGCGTTTCGGACAGGTTCTCGCAGTTCGTGCCGTCGCGCTCGATCAGGTAGGGAATCGCGTCGAGCCGCAACCCGTCGACGCCCATGTCGAGCCAGTAGCGCATCGTCGCGATGACCGCTTCCAGCACCTTCGGGTTGTCGAAGTTCAGGTCCGGCTGGTGGCTGTAGAACCGGTGCCAGAAATACTGCTTGGCGACCGGATCCCAGGTCCAGTTCGAGGCCTCGGTGTCGAGGAAGATGATCCGCGTGTCCCTGTACGGCTCGTCGGTGTCCGACCAGACATAGAAATCGCGCTCGGGCGAGCCGGGCGGCGCCTCGCGGGCGGCCTGGAACCAGGGATGCTGGTCGCTGGTGTGGTTGATCACGAGCTCGGTGATCACCCGCAGGCCGCGCGCGTGCGCCGCCGCCACGAAGGCCCGAAAATCCTCCATGGTCCCGTAGGACGGGTTGATGCCCTCGTAATCGGCGATGTCGTAGCCGTCGTCGCGCAGCGGCGAGGGGTAGAACGGCATCAGCCAGATCGCCGTGACCCCGAGGTCGCGGACATAGTCGAGCCGCCGGGTCAGCCCCTCGAAATCGCCGATCCCGTCGTCGTTCGAGTCGAAGAACGACTTGACGTGGATCTGGTAGATGATGGCGTCACGGTACCATTGCGGGTCGCTGCGATCGATCATCGCGTCGCTGCCTCGTCGGTCGAAGGGACTGGGACCGGCGGGCGGAACCGGCCGGGGCGCGGGCGATCGGCCGCGCGGCGCATGATGCGGCGACGGGCGGGCCCGGCGCCGGAATTAGAAGTCATGGTGAGGTGCCACGGGTGGCCTCAGCCCGCAACCCGCCGCGGCGCCCGAAGACGCCAGATGATGCAGGATCGCTCGGCCGGATCCAGCGCGATCCGGTGGGTCTTGCCCCGCAGCTCGAACGTGTAGCCCTGGAGCAGGTCCTCAACCTCCACGGCGCCGTCATCGGGCAGGCCGAACAGCCAGAGCGGCACCTCGTAGGTGCATTCCTGGCGGCTCTTGGGATCGAGGTTGACCATGGTGAACACGCAATTGTCGCGCTCCGGCGTCGCCTTGGCGTAGGCGATGATCTGGTCGTTGGACGCGCCGGTGAAGACCACGTTGCGGAAATCCCAGAGGGCGGGGTTCTCGCGGCGGATCTTGTTGAGCGTGACGATGTGCTCGCGGATGTTGCCGGGCCGGTCGTAGTCCCAGGCCTTCAGCTCGTATTTTTCGGAGTTGAGATACTCCTCCTTGCCCGGGTAGGGGGCGGCCTCGCACAGCTCGAAGCCGTTGTAGATGCCGTAGACCGACGACAGGGTCGCGGCCAGCGTCCCCCGGATCACGAAGCCCGCCCGGCCGCTGGTCTGGAGGAAGTACGGGTTGATGTCGGGCGTATTGGCAAAGAAGTTCGGGCGGTAGTACTCGCCCATCTCGCCGGCGAGCTCCAGGGCGTATTCGGTCAGCTCCTGCTTGGTGTTGCGCCAGGTGAAGTAGGTGTAGCTCTGCTGGTAGCCGGCCTTGGCGAGTTTTTTCATCATCTTCGGCCGGGTGAAGGCCTCGGCCAGGAACAGCGCGTCGGGATAGCGGCCGTTGACCTCGGAGATCACCCATTCCCAGAACGGGATCGGCTTGGTGTGCGGGTTGTCGACCCGGAAGATCCGCACGCCTCGTGCGCACCAGCCGAGCAGGATGTCGCGCAATTCGATCCAGAGCGAGGGCAGGGCGCCCCCGTAGAAATGGACGTTCGAGATGTCCTCGTACTTCTTGGGCGGGTTCTCGGCGAATTTCAGCGTGCCGTCGGGGCGCCACTCGAACCATTCCGGATGGTTCTTGATCCAGGGATGGTCCGGCGAGCACTGGATCGCGAAGTCGAGGGCGATCTCCATGCCGTAGGCGTGGCTTTCCGCCACCAGCCGCTCGAAATCCTCCAGCGTCCCGAGGTCGGGGTGCACGGCCTCGTGACCGCCCTCCTCCGCGCCGACCGCGTAGACCGAGCCGACATCCCCGGGCAGAGCCTTGAGGGTGTTGTTCTTGCCCTTGCGGTTGGTCCGGCCCACCGGGTGGATCGGCGTGAAGTAGAGCACGTCGAAGCCGAGCTCGCGGATCTCCGGGAGCCGCTTGATCACGTCGTCGAAGGTACCGTGGCGGTTCACGTCCATCGATTGCGAGCGCGGAAAGATTTCGTACCAGGCGGAGAACCGGGCGGCGAGGCGATCGGCGATCACCGGCAGCACCACCGGATAGCGGCTGAGGTTCACCCGCTCGGCGTTCCGGCGCACGAGGCTCGCGGCCTCGGGCTGGAGGATCCGCTCGAGCTGGGCAACCGAGCCGGTCTCCTCCGCGGCCAGAGCCGCCACCAGGGCGGCGAGCCGCTCCGCGTCGCGACCGGCGGCGCGGCCGCGGGCGAGCGAGGCGGCGCTCTCCACCAGGGTGACGCCCTCGATCGTCTCAAGCCGGATGTCGACGCCGGCGGCGCGCTTCTTCAGGGTGTCGCGCACCCAGGAGGAGAACGGGTCGCGCCAGGCGATCAGGGTGAATTCGTAGCGGGCGTTGCGCTCCAGGGGGAATTGCCCGGCCCAGCGGTCGTTGTCGACGAAGACCATCGGGTCCTCGCGCCAGATCCCGCCACCAGACGCCTCGGTGCCGGCGACCCGCGACAGGATCGCGGCGTCGAGCACCTCGTGGCCGTCGGAGAAGATGTCGGCCTCGACCCGCAGGGATTCGCCGACGATGCGCTTCACCGCCGAGCGGCCGCCGTCGATCTCCGGGCTCACGGCCTCGATCACCACCCTCCCCTCGCCGTCCGGCGTGCCCCGCTCGGGCAGCTGGGCGACCTGGGCGGGCCCGGCGCTGAGGATGCGCAGCTCGCCCGGCAGCAGGTCGATGGCGCTGCCGGGATGGAACGCGATCGGCTCGGCCTCGGGGGTCCGGTCGACGAAGGCGCCGAGCATGCCGCCGGTCCGGGCGATCAGCGCGCCGGCCTCCACCGGCACCGGCTTGTCCGTGGGATTGTACAGCACGATCAGCGCGTTCTGCGCCGAGGCCGGATGGCCGGTGTCGAAGCGGGCCAGCGCCACGAGGTCGCTGTCGGGTGCCGAGATGCGGGCTTGCGCGCCCTCGACATTGGCGGCCGGCAGCTCGGCCCGCAGGGCGTTGATCGCCCGGATCGAGGCGGAGATGTCGAGGCCGGTGTCGTTCTCCCGGTCGCGCGGGGTGGTCTCGACCACGTGCAGCGCCCGGCGGTAGCCCCATTCGTAGCCGATCGGCATTAGCACGCCGGCCGAGAAGAAGGCGGCGAGCGCGTAGCGGGTGCGCAGGTGCCGCGCCACCGCCTCCGGACCGCCGCCGATCTCGGCGGCCAGCCGCTTCATGTCGTGGTTTTCCGGGAAGGCGATCGAGGGCGCCAGCACCCGCAGGCGCTCGTACTGCTCCAGCGCCCAGGGCTTCTTCAGGTCCCACCAGGCGAAGGAGTTGAACAGGTAGTCGAAGCCGGCGCCGGCCGTGGCCTTCGCCTCCTCGAAGGTACAGCCCAGGGTCTCGGCGGCGAACAGGCAGGCGGGATCGCGGCCCTTGGCCTCGCCGATCAGGATGCGCCAGGTCTCGGGCGGGACCTTGTAGGCGGCGTCGCACCGGAAGCCGGCGACGCCGAGCGCCTGGAGCCGGGCCACGTAGGCGCCCCAGATCCGGGTCAGCTCGTCCCGGGCTGCGGGCGTGTGATAGTCGAGCTCGGCCAGATCGCCCCAGACGGTGCGGATCGAGGGATCGTCCGGGTCCACGGCGGCCGGATGCATGATCGAGCCGTCGGGCTCCTTCATGAACAGGTCGGGCCGCTCCGTCGCGAGGCGGGCATTGTCGGCGGTGTGGTTGATCACGAGGTCGGTCATCACCGACAGGCCGGCGGCCTTGGCGGCGGCGCAGAACCGGCGGATCTGCTCGTCGTCCGGCGTGCCGTCCTGGTCGCGGAACCGCTCGTCGAGCCGCTCGGGATCGGCCACCGCGTAGAGGCTCCGCGAGCCGCCGGTCTGGTGGAACGGGTTCAGGTAGATCCAGTCGAAGCCGAGCGAGGCGATCCGGGGCAGCTCGGCGGTCCAGTCCGAGACGCGCCCGACCAGGAGCGGGAACAGGTTGTAGATCCGCGGCCCCGCGGCGCGGGGCGCCAGGGAGGCCGGCAGGACGGCTTCAGCTCCGGTCGTCGCGGCGGCGGCGGTGGTCGGTGCGTTCATGCTGGTCTCTGGCTCCTGGTCCATGTCTCGTAACGCCCGAACTGCACGGGTGTGCCTTGCGCCGGGCGGCGGGGATTTTCAGGCCCGCGCCGTGCGTCTCTCAGCAGATTCGCGTGACAGGTCCGCGGAGGGGCCTGTCGGCGCTGCCGTCACGGCTCCCGCCGCAGGACTGCGTAAGGCAGGTCGCGCAGGAGCTGGCCGAGATCGGCCCCCTCCCCTCCGGTCTCCACGATCCGCCCCGAGACGAGGTCGCGCCAGCGCGTGCCCGCGCCGAGATCGACCCGGGTGCCGGCGAAGGCCTCGCTCGACCAGACCGCCTCGCCGACCAGGGTCGCGAACAGGCGCGGCACCGCCACGAACAGGTCGCCGCCCTCCTCGCCCGGGTCGGTCCGCCGGTAGGCGATGACGTGGGCCGCCCGGGCGCCCGTGGCCTCCACCGGCTCGTAGGCCGCGCTGGCGTAGAAGGCCGGGCGCTCGGCCCGCTCGGTGAGCAGCCGCGCCAGGGTCGCCTGCTTGACCCGCCCGTCCGGCCAGTGCGGCAGCAGTGCGGCCGGTTCGCCGCCCTGCTCGAGCATCCGCTCCAGCGCCGGGTAATCCACCGGGCGGCGGTTGTCGGGATCGACGAACGAAAAGTCCCAGACCTCCGTGCCTTGGTAGGTGTCGGGCAGGCCCGGCAGGGTGCATTTCAGGACCGTGCGGCCGAGGCCGGCGAGCATGCCGAGATGGGCGAGCCGCCGGGCGAAGGGACGCAGCTCGCGCAGGAAGTCCGAGCCCGGGGCGATCAGCGCGGAAAACAGCTTCTTGACCGCGCCCTCGTAGACCTCGTCGACATTGACCCAGCTCGACCGGCGCTTGCCCTCGCGCATGGCCTTCTCGCCGTAGGCGATCAGCCGATCGCGAAAGTCCGCGATCGCGGCCGTCTCGTCCTGCTCCAGCAGCTCCAGCGGCCAGGCGCCGAGGATCGCCTGGAAGAACATCCACTGGTCGTTGGCGTCCGGGGCCGGCTCGCCGTCGATCCGGGCGAGGTGCGGCCCGGCGGTGCGCTGCCACAGGTCCCAGGCGCCGGCCCAGCCCTCCGGGATCTCGGACAGGGCAAGCAGCCGGGTCCGGGCATCCTCACCGCGCTTGGTGTCGTGGGTCGCCGTCGTGATCATGGCGTTCGGCCAGTCGCGGGCGCGGGCGATCTGGAGATCGTGGAAATGCTCCGCGTCGATGCCGTACTCGCCCGGGTCGCCGCCGACCTCGTTGAGGCCGAGCAGGCAGCTGTACCGGTAGAACAGCGTGTCCTCGAGGCTCTTGGCCATGACCGGGCCGGTGAGCTGCTGGAACCGGCGGCGGAACCGTAAGACCACCCGCGGGTCCGGGCGGCCGGGACCGGCGGTCTCGATGCGGCCGAGCAGGACCTCGGCGGCGAAGTCGTGCACCGAGCGGTCGGGCAGGTTCGACCAGCGCTTCGCCTTGGCGACCGCGCCCTCGATCAGGCGCACGTCCTCGGGCTCGACCTCGCCCTCCTCCAGCTCCGGCGGCAGGTAGCTGCGATAGGTCGGGAAGCGGGCGATGATCTCGATCAGCGCCCGGCGCAGGGCGTTGACCGTGAAGTCGCGGGTGCGCCGGTCGGCGTCGGCCACCTCCTTCAGGTCGGTGGTCAGCACCTCCAGCTCGCTGGCGAAGCTGATCTCCAGGATCTCGGCCTTGGCGGCGCGCAGCTGGAAGCCGTAGGGCTCGTCGAAGCCCGAGGCCCATTCGTAGAGCCGTCGGATCTTCCCCCGGCGTTCCTTATCCACCAGGATGCCGTCGAGCTGGTTGAGCACGTCGTAGCCCGTGGTCCCGGCCACCGGCCAGGGCCGCAGCCGCTCGCCCGGCTCCAGGATCTTTTCCACCACCACGTAGAAGCCGGGGCCGACGGCGGCCTGGAGCGCGCGTGCGTAGCCCTGCGGGTCGGCGAGCCCGTCGATATGGTCGATGCGCAACCCGTCGATCCGGCCCTCGCGGATGTGCCGGAACACGGTCTCGTGCGAGCGATGGAAGATGTCGGACAGCTCCACCCGCAGGCCGGCCAGCGAGTTCACGTCGAAGAACCGGCGGTAGTTGATGTCGCTCGAGGCAACCCGCCAATGGGCCAGCCGGTAGGCCTGTGCCTCGAGCAGCCGGTGCAGCGGCCCGAAGCTGTCGGGGCGGCCCTTGAAGCCGTTGAGCAGCGCCAGGGTGCTGGCGGTGGCCTCCTGGATCAGGGTCGAGACGCCGTAGATCTCGGCGAGCCGGCGCTTGAGCCCCTCGGCCTCCTCCGGGAATCCCTTCCGGCGGGTCTCGTCGGTGTCGATCGCCATGGCGCGCAGGCGTTCGGAGATGGCGAGCAGCTCCGCGGTGGTATCGTCGTCCACGGCTCCGATGGCAGCGATCACCCGGTTGAGGATGGTCGGGTAGCTCAAGGGGCGGATCGGCAGCTGGTGCTCGTAGTGCCAGACGCTGAAGGCGCCGGTCTCGGGGTCGAACTTCAGCTCCAGGGTGCCCTTCTCCAGGGCCTCGCCGTAGCGGTCGCCCAGGAACGGGATCACCAGGTTGCGGCCGGCGCCGAGGCGCTGCCAGTCGATGTCGAACGCGTCCGCGAAGGGCGACAGGGAGCCCCATTCGAGCACCGAGAGCCACCACGGGTTGTCGGAGCCGCCGACGCCCATGTGGTTCGGGACGATGTCCAGCAGCAGCTTCAGCCCGTGCCCGTGCAGGGTCTCGGAGAGTTTGACGAAGCCCGCCTCGCCACCGAGCTCCGGGTTGATCGCGCCGTGGTCGACGATGTCGTAGCCGTGGGTCGAGCCGGGCCGCGCCTTCTGGAGCGGCGAGGCGTAGACGTGGCTGATCCCGAGTTTTTTGAGATACGGGACGATCCGTTCTGCATCCGCGAAGGTGAAGTCCTTGTGGAATTGCAGCCGGTAGGTCGATTGCGGCGGCGGTGCCGCCAGCCGGGCGGAACCCGAGCGCGGGCCCCGCGCCTCGGCCGAGAGCGAGGCCGCCAGCTTGGCGAGCGGGCCGCCCGGGGCGGCGATGGCGACGAGGTCCCGGTCGAGCTTGCGCCGCCAGTTCGGGTAGCCCTCGGTCGAGCCCGGGACGTTGGCCTGGGCCAGTTCCGAGACCACGTCCTCGTACTGCACGGCGGTCAGCATCGAGGGGGCGCGGGCGAGGTAGCGGGCGGCGGCCTCGAACGGCGCGGCCTCCGGCGGCTCGGCCGACGGCAGCAGCTGCTCCCCGGCCAGCGCCTCGGTGAGGCGGCGGCGCTCGACCACCCGCTCGTTGCGCTCGGCCTCGGCGCGATCCTGATCGTACAGGCCCAGCGACTGGCGGGTGTCGGTGTCGACCCCGCGCCACCAGCCGACGAAGGTCGGCAGGTCGTGGGTGGTGATGGCCGTGAGCGCGTCGCGTGGATAGGCGGAGGGGGCCTTGAACCGGCCGTCGCCTTCCCGCTCGAAGGCCAGGATCCGGTAGCTCAGCACGCCGGCCCGCATCAGGGCGTCGGAAAAACCCTCGGGGGCGGTGCCGAGATCCTCGGCGATGATCAGGCACTTGTTGCGGTGGCTCTCCAGCCGCAGCACCGCCAGCATCGGCTCGAACGGCATGGCGACGTAGGCGCCGGCATGGGCGCCGGCCCCCAGCGGGATCAGGAACAGCCGGGCGAGCTGGAAGGCGTGGTCGATCCGGATCGCGCCGGCATGGCGCATGTTGGCCTGGACCAGGGCCCGGAACGCCGCGAGGCCGTCCCGCTCCATCTCCAGCGGGTCGAAGGCGGGCAGGCCCCAGTTCTGGCCCTTGGGGGCCAAGAGGTCCGGGGGCGCACCGATCGAGACCCGGTCGGCGAAGCGCTCGGGATGCGACCAGATCTCGGAGCCGCCCCGGTCGGCGCCCACCGCCAGGTCGCGATAGAGCCCGACCCGCATGCCGGAGCCCAGAGCCGCCGCCGAGGCCGCGGCGAGCTGGCGGTCGGCGAGGTATTGCAGCCAGGCGTGGTAGCCGACCGCCTCGGCCTTCTCGGCCGCGAAGGCCACGACCGCGTCGGTGCCGGCGCGGCGGTATTCCTCCGGCCAGTCGCCGAGCCAATGGGCGCCCTGCTGCCGGAAATGCTCGGACAGGGCCTCGAACACCGCGTGTGCGGCGAGGTCGACGCCGCCCTCCTGGCGGAAGCGCTCGAACGCGGCGTCGGTGCCGGCCCGGGCCGGGGAGTCCAGCCAGAGGGCGCGCAGCACCGGGTCGAGCACGTCGGCCACGCCCTGGTGGTCGACGAGCGCCGCCTCGCGCAGGGCCGTGATCGCGTCGGCGCGGTCGGCCAAGAGCGCCTCGGCCCGGGAGCCGGCGAGCCCCGGCAGGCTGCGCGGCGCGATGAACAGGGTCTCGAGGAACAGCCGCGAGGACGGCGAGTAGGGCGAGATCTTGGTCCGGTCGGAGCCGAACAGGGCGTGGACCGGGCTCAAGCCGAGGAACGCCGCCCCGCGCAGGGCCGCCTCGCGGGCGGCCTCGCCGGCATCCGCATAGGTGCCGATGCCGATATTGGTGGCCGAGCGCAGGCCGTAGAGCTGCGCGGCCATGCCCCAGTCGGAGGCGCCCTCCTCCGTGTAGGGCCGGGGGCGCCAGCAGCGCTGGGGCGCGGCGATCACCCAGGATTCGGCCCGGATCCGGCCGGCCTGGACGGTGAGGCGGTGATAGCCGGGGGTCAGCGGCGGCAGCTCGAAGCCGGGCTCGGCCCCCTGCGGGTTGGCCCGACCCTCGCGGGCGGCGCCGCGCTCGTCCACGAGGCGCCAGACCAGGGTGTGCGGGGCGCCGTCCTGGACGCGCACCGGCACCCGGGCGGTGCGCCGGGCCTCCACGGGCAGCAGTGGCGGGACGAGGCCGCAGCGCAGGGCTTCGACCTGGGCGAGGCTCTGGGCCACGCCAGCCTCGTCCTCGACCGCGAAGCCGAGCGCCGCCAGCAGGCCGCGCCGCACCTCCAGGGAGGTCTCGACTGGCTGGCCGAAGGCGTCGGTATAGCCGGCGGCGACGCCGACGAGGTCGGCGAGTTTTTCGAGGGGGCTCACGAGCGGGGCTCCGTCAGGAACAGGCCGGTCCAGGGAGGCAGGTCCCGTCCGGTCTGATCGGGGGCGTTGGTCCAGACCACCCGGGCATCGCCCGGATCCACCGCGAAGGCCGCGTCCCCGAGATTGGCGACGAACCGCAGGGTGCCGGCGCCGAACCGCCAGGTGCAATCGACCACGTCGGCCCGCGGCAGGGTGGCGGCGGCGCCCTGGTAGCCGGACTTCGCCAGCGGCACCACGACATCCCGTCTTAGACCCAGCAGGCGCGTGGTCTCGGCCAGCACCTCCCGGTGCGGCGCGCGATCCCGCTCCGCCCAGTCGAGCTTCGAGGCCGCGAACGTCTCGTGCTCGGTCGGATCCGGGATCTTCGAGGTGTCGTCGGCGAACGCGGCGAAGCTCTTGAACTCCCGGCGGCGGCCCTCGCGCACCGCGGTGTTGAGGTCCGTATCCGGGGCGAAGTCGACGAAGAACAGGAACGGCGTCGAGGCCGACCATTCCTCGCCCATCCAGAGCATCGGGATCTGCGGCGCCAGCAGAAAGCCGGCCCGGGCGAGATCGAGCTTTTTCGGGTCGGCCAGATGGTTCAGCCGCTCGCCCAGCGCCCGGTTGCCGACCTGGTCGTGGTTCTGCAGGAAGGTCACGAAGGAAGAGGGCGGCAGGTGCGCCGAGGGCTCGCCGCGCGGATGGTTGCCCAGGGTCGAGAACGGCTCGCCCTGATAGGCAAAACCTTCCGCCAGGCAGCGGGCCAAGCGTTCGACGGGTTTGTCGGCAAAGCTTTGATAATAGCCGGCATCCTCGCCGGTGAGCAGCACGTGCCAGCAATGGTGCAGGTCGTCGGCCCATTGCGCGTCGTGCATCTTCGGCCGCCCGGCGGCGTCGCGCTCCAGCCAGCGGGCCTGGTTGGCCTCGTTCTCCAGCATCAGGTGGATCTGGCGGTCCGGAAAGGTCTTGCGGACCGTCTCGCCGAGCTCGGCCAGGAAGTGGCGCGGCGAATCGTCGAGGATGGCGTGGACGGCGTCGAAGCGCAGGCCGTCGAAATGGTATTCTTCCAGCCAGTACAGGGTGTTCTGGATGAAGAACTGCCGCACGGTCGCGCCGCTCTCCTTGCCGTCGAAGTTGATGCCGGCGCCCCAGGGCGTCTGGTGGCGCTCGGTGAAAAAGGTCTTGGCATAGGCGTGGAGGTAATTCCCAGCCGGGCCGAAATGGTTGTAGACCGCGTCGAGATAGACCATCAGGCCGAGCCCGTGGGCGGCGTCGATCAGGCGCTTGAGGTCGTCCGGGCGGCCATAGGCGCCGTCAGGCGCGTAGGGCAGGACCCCGTCGTAACCCCAGTTGCGCGAGCCCTTGAAGTCGGCGAGCGGCAACAATTCGATCGCCGTGATGCCGAGCGCCTTGAGGTCGGGTAGGCGCGCCTGCAGGCCGGCATAGGTGCCCTCGGGCGTCGCGGTGCCGACATGGCACTCGTAGATCACCGCCTCCTCGAACGGCCGTCCGGTCCAGGCCTCGTCGGACCACGCGAAAGCGCGGGCATCGACCACCTCGCTCAGGCCCGCAACGTCGTCCGGCTGGAAGCGCGAGGCGGGGTCCGGCACCACGAGGTCGCCGTCGATGCGGAAGCCATAGCGGGCGCCAGGCTTCACCCCGGGCAGGGCGGTGCGCCGCCAGCCGCCGCCGGATTCCGGCAGGGGATGGTCGATGCCGTCGACGACGAGCTCGACGCTCTTGGCGGTCGGCGCCCAGAGGGCGAAGCGCACGCCGCCCTCCACCATCTCGGCTCCGAAATCCATGCTGTGGGCGCGCCGCATCGGGCCACGGTCCTCGTCGTTGGCCGTGCGCCCCGGGGGACAAGCGCGGCGGGGCTCATTGTGGTGGGAGAAGGCCCCGGGCCCGATCCGGTTCCCGCAGCGCAGCTATGGCGGCGTGATGAGACGACAACCGTGCGAAAAATGGCGCGGGGGGCGGGGCGATCGGCGGCCGGATCACGTCCGATAGAACAGGACTTGGCCGTCTGGGCGAAGCTGCAGCAGAGCGTCGAAGTCCCGCAGATTGCGGGTCAGCACGCAGAAGCCGAGCTTGAGCGCCTGCAGGAACAGGACGCAGTCATGGAGTGCGCCCATGCGGTCGTCCTTTGCATAGCCCTGGATCCGACAGAGCATGCCCGCATAGATTGCGGCGCTTCCCAGGATCTCGGCGTCGGGCGTGAAGATCCGGTGTGCCGGCATCGCGTCGATCGCGGTTCCGATTGCCGCGACGGCCTGGGCGCTGCGAGGGTCCTTGGGATCGAGGACCCCCACCGTGTGCATCAACTCCTGGATGGCGACGGTGCTGTGGTTCACGATCCGGATGCCGAGGAGGTCTTCGACCAGCGGCGGTGCCCGCCCCTGCATCTGGTCGATGTAGACACAGGTATCGAGCAGGAGCGGACGGCCCGCCTGCGCTTGCCCCTCCAGGAAGGGCAAGGCGGTATCGTCCCGGCGCTGCAACGCCGTCTTCGGTGCCTGCCGACGCAGCCGTTCCGCGGCCTTGAAGGTGAAGGCCACTGGCTAGAAGTTCAGGTCGAGTTCCGGGTCGACCGATGCCCGCAGCGTGCGGAACACGTCCGCGAAGCCATCCTCGATGGCGATGTTGGCGAGCGCGAACTCGATCAGCGCGGTATCGGAGTGAAGCCCCGTCCGGGCTTTGGCGCGTTCGATCAATTCGGGCGCGACGCGTCCGGAGATCCGGCTGGCCTTGCCCCGGGTCAAGCCGCTTTCCTGCGCGCGGGCCATGACGGCGGTGACGGAAGGGGCAAGGGATGTCTCAGTCCCTGAGGCCAGCCTCGGCTGCGAACGATCTCCAGCCATGGCGATGCTCCGACGATGTTCAACAAATCGTATGATCAGGCAACGTAACCCGCAGGACCTCCGGGTGCAATCAACTCGCTACGACCGGCTCGAACTGGGCCCCGTTCTCAACCCGCGGGCACCCACCCGCCCCGCGCCTCCACGCCCGCCGCGGTGAGCACCAGGACCGAGCGGCCCGGCAGCGGCACCGCGTCGTCCGGCCCGTAGGACGGAGCGTCCGGCGGGACCGTGCCGGTGGCCGCGCCCGTGTCGAAGACCGGCAGCCAGGGGCCGCCGATCACCGGGGCGAGGCGGAAGTCGATGGCCCTCGTTCCGGCATTGAACAGCAGCAGCAGGCGGTGGCCGGCCCCGTCATTGCCGATCTGCATGCCGAACACCTGCAGGCCGTCATCGGCCCAATGGCGGTTCTCCATCTCGGTGCCCTCGGGGGCGAGCCAGTGCACGTCCCGCAAGGGCGAGTCCGGGCCGACCGGAGCGCCGGTGAAGAAGGTCCGCCGCCGCAGGGCCGGCTGCGCCCGGCGCAGGGCCAGGAGATTGGCCACGAACCCGGCGAGTTTCGGGTCCGGGTCGCTGGTCCAGTCCATCCAGCTGATCGGGTTGTCCTGGGCGTAGGCGTTGTTGTTGCCGCCCTGGCTGCGCGAGCGCTCGTCGCCCATCAGCAGCATCGGCACGCCCTGGGCCAGCATCACGGTCGCCAGCATGTTGCGCTTTTGGCGGGCGCGCAGGGCCAGGATGCCCACGTCGTCGGTGTCGCCCTCGACGCCGTAATTGCAGCTGACGTTGTGGCCGTGGCCGTCGCGGTTGTCCTCGCCGTTGGCCTCGTTGTGCTTCTGCTCGTACGCCACCGTGTCGGCCAGGGTGTAGCCGTCGTGGCTGGCGATGAAGTTGACGCTGGCCAGCGGCGAGCGCCGGGACGGGGCGAACACCTCGCGCGAGCCGGTCAGCCCCTGGGTCAGCTTCGCCAGGGTGCCGGAATCGCCCTTCCAGAAGCCGCGGGCGGCGTCGCGGAACTTGTCGTTCCACTCGCTCCAGCCGCGCGGATAGCCGCCGAGCTGGTAGCCGCCTTCCCCGATATCCCAGGGCTCGGCCACCATCTTCACCCGGGCGAGCACCGGATCCTGCACCACCGCCTGGAAGAACGCCGCCTGTGGGGTGAACGCCAGGGGCGCGCGCCCGAGGCTCGAGGCGAGGTCGAACCGGAAGCCGGCGATGCCGTAGGCGGTGACCCAGTGGCGCAGGGAATCGAGCACCAGCTGCATCACCCGCGGGTGGCTGACGTCGAAGGTATTGCCGCAGCCGGTGCAATCGACGGTGCGGCGCCGGTCCGCGGGGTCGAGCTTGTAGTAGCTGGCGTTGTCGATGCCGCGGAACGACAGGGTCGGGCCGCTGTGATCGCCCTCGGCGGTGTGGTTGTAGACCACGTCGAGCCAGGTCTCGATCCCGGCAGCGTTCAGCTCGCGGATCGCCGCCTTGAGCCCGCCCAACCCGCCCTCTCCGAGATAGCGCGGATCCGGGGCGAAGTAGCCCAGGGGCTGGTACCCCCAGAAATTGACGAGCCCCTTCTCCACCAGAAAGCGGTCGTCCGCAAAAGCCTGGATCGGCAGCAGCTCCAGGGCGGTGACCCCGAGCTTGACCAGGTGCGCGATGATCGCCGGGTGGGCCAAAGCCGCGTAGGTGCCGCGCTCGGCTTCCGGGATGTCGGGATGGGTGCGGGTCAGCGCCTTGACGTGGGCCTCGTAGACCACGGTCTCGGTGAGCGGCCGGCGCAGGGGGGCCAGCGCGAGGTCGGGCACCTCGGGGGCGGTGACCACGCCCTTGGGCATGTAGACCGCGCTGTCGCGCCGGTCGATCCGGTCCTCCCGGCCCCGGCGATGGCCGTAGAGCGCGTCGTGCCAGCGGATCCGGCCGCGGATCTCGCGGGCATAGGGGTCGAGCACCAGCTTCGAGGCGTTGAACCGGTGGCCGTTCGCCGGGTCCCAGGGGCCGTGCACCCGGTAGCCGTAGAGCTGGCCCGGCAGCACCCCGCGCAGGTAGCCGTGCCAGACATCGTCGGTGCGGCAGGGCAGCCGGACCGTGCGGGTCTCGTGCCGCTCCCCCGGCTCGAACAGGCAGATGTCCACCGCGGTGGCGTGCTCGGAGAACAGGGCGAAGTTCACCCCGCGCCCCTCGAAATGCGCGCCGAGCGGCGCCGGCACCCCGTCATCGACGGCGATCATGGGCAGGGTCCGGTTTTTCGGGAGGTGGGCGGATGCGCTTGCCGGTGCCGGAGGGCGAGGTCAACCCTGGGGGCTGACGGCAAGGCGCTTGGAACACCGCGCCCTTCCCTGTCCCCGCCTGGCCCGCGGGCGATACGGATCGGCACGGGGCATGCGATCACGTCGTCGACCGGATGAGGCTCGGGTCCCCTCTCCCGTGCGGGAGGGGGGGCGCGGCGTGACCAGCCAAGGCGATGGCGCTTCAAAGCGGTATCGACATCGTCGGCGCCAGCGAAAAAGAACCGTCTACTCGGCGGCCGCGGCCGCCGTTGGCGCCTCGCGCTCCATGGTTCGAAAATTCTCCAGCTCCGACAGGAAGTTGCGCGCCCACCAATCGACGTCCTCGCGGGTCATGCGCTCGACCATCGGCTTCCAGCGGGCCAGGCGCTCGGCCTTGGGCATGTACAACGCGGAGCGGATCGCCTCCGCGACCTCGAACCGGTCGTAGGGGTTGATCAGCAGCGCCTCGGGCATCTGCCGGGCCGCCCCGGCGAATTTCGACAGGACCAGCACGCCGGGATCGTCCTCGCTCTGCGCGACCACGTATTCCTTGGCGACGAGGTTCATGCCGTCGCGCATCGGCGTGACCAGGCCGACCCGGGCCGCCCGGTAGAGGCCGGCCAGAACCGGGCGCGGATAGGCCTTGGTGATGTACTGGATCGGCGTCCAGGCCGGGTCGCCGAGCGCGCCGTTGATCTCGCCGACCTTCTCGTTCACGTCCCGGGAGAGCTGCTCGTATTCCGGCACCTCGCTGCGGGATTTCGGGGTGATCTGGATGTAGGTGACGTTGCCGCGCTGGTCGGGATTCGAGGCGAAGAAGCTCTCCACCGCCTCCATCCGCTCGGACACGCCCTTGGAATAATCCAGCCGGTCGACGCCGATCAGCAGCTTGCGGGTGCGCAGGCCCGCGATGGTCTCGCGCACCACCTTGTTGGCGTTGGCCTTCTCGGCGGCCTCCTTGAAGCCGGCGACGTCGATGCCGATCGGGAAGGCGCGGATCCGGGTGCGGCGCCCGTCGACCATCAGCGAGCCGCCGCCGAGCGGGATCGCCCGCTGGGTGTCGACCAGGTTGCGCTGCAGGTTCTGGACGTCGGCCTCGGTCTGCAGGCCGATCAGGTCGTAATCGACGATGGCGCGCAGCAATTCGGTGCTCGCCGGCAGCGAGTTGAACACGTCGGCGGCGGGCCAGGGGATGTGGTGGAAATAGCCGATCGGGTTGTCGAGCCCGAGGCCGCGCAGTTCCGCGGCCAGCGGCAGCAGATGGTAATCGTGCACCCAGATGATGTCGTCGGGCTCCACCAGCTTGGCGAGCGCCCGGGCGAAGATCCGGTTGACGCGGCAATAGCCGGCATAGTCCGAGCGCGAGAACGCGCCCAGGCCGAGCCGGTAATGCATGATCGGCCACAGCGCCCGATTCGCAAAGCCGGCGTAATATTCCAGGTGGTCCTGCGGCGAGAGGTCGACCACCGCGTACTGGACCCGGCCCCGATCGATCAGGGTCGGCTCCTCGGAGGGCTCCTCCGTGATGTTGCCGCTCCAGCCGAACCACAGCCCCTCATAGGCGGTGAACGCCTCCTTCACGGCGACGGCGAGGCCACCCGCCGCGACCGCCTTGCCGCCCTCCTCCGGGATGGCGACGCGGTTCGATACGATCACAAGGCGTGCCACGCGGGTCGGCTCCGGATCATGGGCGCGGGTCGAGTCGAGGATCTCGCCGCGCCTGCATCGGGACTTCTTAAGTAGCAGAACGCGCGGAGTCCCTGCGCGATCCTTTGTCGAAGCAACCCAAGCGTGAAGCCGGGCGCGGGTCAAGTCGAGCACCCCGTCGCACCGGACAGGAGCGCCGCCCTGTCCGGTGCTCGAGGCGCGGTCCGGCAGCCTCAAAAGACGCCGCACAGCGAAGCGCGGGACGCGTTGAAACGCTGCCGAAGCGTTGCCGTTGTGCAAGCGCGGCGGTTCTGCCAGACCGCGTCTGAACGCCGGCTGAGCGATGGCCGCGGACCCGGGCGGACCGGTCCTTCGGAACCGACCGGAACCGGTGACAGCCCAGCCGGTTACTCAGCCATCGCGGGGGCCGCGGTCGCCGCGAGCGGCGCCGTCCCTGCGCCGCGAGGAGTGTGTTCGAGATGGCCGGCAACGAGTTCCCGCAGGACGCGCCGAAGGATCCGCTGAAGGATTCGCGGCACGATGGACCCGGCGAACGCCCCCAGTGGCGCGCCCTGCAGGGCGACGTCGAGGGTCTGGCCGACGAGGCCGCCGAGCGCGGTCGCGGGCTGATCGACGCGGCGCGGCTCCAGGCGCAGGATTACGTCGAGCAGCGCAAGAGCGACGCGGCGCAATCGGTCCACGAATTGGCGCAGACGATCCGCAATTCCGGCCGCGAGCTCGGCGACAAGCCGCATGTGCGCGCCTTCTTCGACAGCGCCGCCGACGGGCTGGAGCAGCTCGGTTCCTCGATCGAGCGGCGGAGCCTCGGTGACTTCTACGGCGAGGCCGAGGCCTTCGCCCGGCGCGCCCCGGTGGCGGTGGCGGTCGGCACCTTCGTGGCCGGCCTGATCGCCGCCCGGTTCATCAAGTCGTCGAGCCTGCCGCCGGAAGCGCCCGACGGCGACGCCCGCGACAGCTTCCGGGCCTGACGATGGCCCAGGGACCTGATCCGCGCCAACCCGGCGCTTCGAGCATCCAGAGCCTGATCGGCGATGCCCTGCGGGAGACCAACGAGCTCGCCCGCAAGGAGATCGCGCTGTTCCGCGCCGAGATGGCGGGCAATGTCTGCCAGCTCATCGTCGGCTTGGCCTGCATGGTCGGCTCGGCGGTCTTCGCCGTGGTCGCCCTGCTGGTCCTGATCGGCGCCCTCGTGAAGTGGCTCGCCACGATCGTCGGCTCCGAGTGGCTCTCGGCGCTGATCGTCGGCGGCGTCCTGCTGGTCGTCGCGGTCGGCATGGCCCTGTGGGCGCGCAGCGTCCTCTCCCTCTCCACCCTGGCGCCGACGCGCACGACGCGCCAAGTTCGCCAGGATGCCCAGGCCCTGTCGGAGCGCGTATCCGGATGAGTTCGATGACCGACCTCGAAAAGGAGATCGAGGCGAGCCGGGCGCGGCTCGACGACACGATCGACCAGATCCAGGGGAAGCTCTCGGTTCCGAACATCGTGGACGAGATGCTGGGCAATGCCCGGCGCACGCCTGCGCTGAGCGGCGTCTATGACGGTGCCCTGGAGGCGGTGCGCCGCAACCCCGTGCCGGTCCTGCTGATCGCCGCCGGGGTGGGGCTGCTGTTCAACCGGATGGCCCGGGATGCTGAGCGCCGCCGCACCCAGGTTTCGGCTGAGCGCGTGGCCACGCTCAACACCGGCACGGCCCGCGGCTACGACCCCGACCTGCCGACGGCGCGCCCGCTGCGCGATCCTCTCGAGAAGACCGACATCTGACGCCCGAGACGTGACGATTCGAGCCCGGCCGGACAGCCGGGATGCGCGACGCCCCGCCGCGTCGCCGAGACGGACATCCGAGGACACCGCCATGACCGACAAGCCGACGCCCTCCAGCCTTCCCGATCAGCTTTCTGCCGCGGCAGGCATGCCGACGGGCTCGAGCGATACCAGCCTGCGGCCCGATCCGGCCGGCCACGGCGATCCCCGTCCGGGTCCCGGCGAGGCGGCCGGCGACTTCACGCTCCGCCCCGACCCGCGCGGCCTGCACGATCCGCTGCCGCCCGGCGCCGCCACGCACCCGATCGATGCGGCCGCCTCCGTCAAGGACGGTGTCCAGGCGGCCGGTGACCGCGCCAGCGACCTCGCCGGGCAGGCGCGCCAGACCGTATCGGATCTCGCCGACGATATCGGTGATCGCCTCGGCGGCGTGGCCGATCAGGCCCGCTCCCGCGCCGCCTCGGCTTATGACGAGGCCCGGGAGCGCGCCGGCGCCTTGCACAAGCGCAACCTGCGGGCGCTCGACGACATCACCACCCAGGGGATCGACGGGCTCCAGCGCGGCCGCAGCACGGTCGAGCGCTTCGTGGACGACAACCCGCTTCTGGTGGGCGTCGTCGGCGTCGCCGCCGGCCTGCTGCTCGGCGCCTTGCTGCCGCGCACCCGCCAGGAGGACCGCAACATCGGACCCTGGGCCGACGAGGTGCGCGACCAGGGCCTGCGCTACGCCCGCGAGGTGACCAATATGGGCCGCGAGTTCGTCCAGACCGCCCTCGATCCGGACAACCTCAACGCGGCGGTCCGCAAGGCGACGGATCCCGAGGGGCCCACGCCCCCGGCGAACGAGCGGACCGCGCACAACCTCTGAAGGCACATTCCCCGCCCGCTGGCCTCAAGTCAGCGGGCGATTTCTTTCACCCCCGATACAGCCCCGCATGGGCCTCGCGGAGCAGGTTCTTCTGAACCTTGCCCATGGTGTTGCGGGGCAATTCGTCCACGAACAGAACGCGCTTGGGGCATTTGAACCGGGCCAGCCGTCCCTCCAGGGCCGCCAGCACCCCGGCCTCGTCCGGGGCGTCCGTCCCGCCGACCACCACGGCCGTGACCGCCTCGCCGAAATCCGGGTGCGCCAGGCCGATCACCGCGGATTCGACCACGCCCGGCAGGGCGTCGATCTCGGTCTCGACCTCCTTCGGGTAGACGTTGAAGCCGCCTGAGATGATCAGGTCCTTGCCGCGCCCGACGATGTGGACGTAGCCCCGGGCATCGACCTTGCCGAGGTCGCCGGTGATGAAGAAGCCGTCCGGCCGGAACTCGGCTTCGGTCTTCTCGGGCATGCGCCAGTAGCCCTGGAACACGTTCGGGCCCTTGACCTCGATCATCCCGACCGCGTCCGGACCCAGCGCCGCCCCGGTCTCCGGATCGACCACCCGCAGGGACACGCCCGGCAGGGGGAAGCCGACCGTGCCGGCGACTCGGTCCCCCGCGTAGGGGTTCGAGGTGCTCATGTTGGTCTCGGTCATGCCGTAGCGTTCGAGGATGGCGTGGCCGGTGCGCGCCTGCCACTCCCGGTGCGTCTCGGCGAGCAGCGGGGCCGAGCCTGACACGAACAGCCGCATGCCCCTGGCCGCCTCTTGGGTGAGGCCGGGCTCCTTGAGGAGGCGCGTGTAGAAGGTCGGCACGCCCATCAGGGCGGTCGCCCGGCCCATCAGGCTCAGGATCAGCTTCGGGTCGAGGCGCGGCAGGAACAGCATGGTGCCGCCGCTCGCCAGCACCGTGTTGGTCGCCACGAACAGGCCATGGGTGTGGAACACCGGCAGGGCGTGGATCAGCACGTCGTCTTCGGTGAAGCGCCAGACATCCACCAGCGTGCGGGCATTCGACGCGAGGTTGTCGTGGGTGAGCATGGCGCCCTTGGAGCGCCCGGTCGTGCCCGAGGTGTAGAGGATCGCGGCGAGGTCGTCCGGCCCCCTTGGGACGTCCGTGAAATCGCCGACCTGCCGGTCCGCGGCCTCGGCGGCGCTGCCGGACCCCGCCGCATCCAGGGTCCAGACCTCGCGGATGCCGGAAGCGGCCTGCGCCAGGGCCTCGCGCCGGCCCGGATCGCAGACGAAGATCGCGGGCTCGGCATCGCCGAGAAAATACCCGATCTCGGCCGGGGTGTAGGCGGTGTTGAGCGGCAGGAACGCGGCGCCGGCCCGCACCACCCCGAGATACAGGAAGATCACCTCGGGACTCTTCTCGACCTGGACCGCCACCCGGTCGCCGGGCCGCACGCCCGCCGCCTGCAGGGCCGCCGCGTAGGCGCCGGAGCGGGCGATCAGGTCCGCGTAACTGTAGCGGCGCCCTTCCGGCGTCTCGATCACGGTCTTGGCGGGATCAGGGACGCCGTCCCGGACCAGGGAGAAGAGGTGGTTCGTCATCGTGAGGCTGGAGCTATCACGGACCGCGGGGTTCGCGCAGCCATAGAACCGTTCGCGATCGCCCCGCAATCGCGGGCCGGCGCTCCGCCATGACGTTCTCCGGCCGCCGATGCCCGAACCAGTATCCCCGCCAGGGTGTGGGAAGGCTCGGCCTCACGCCTCGGCCAGCACCACCGCCCGCGGCGGCGGCAGCTTGGCGTGCAGCTCCCGGGTCACGGCCGGAGAGGCCGCCACGGTGCCGAGATTGGCGTAGGTCTCGTGGTTCTTCTCGATCGCGGCGAGGTCGTAGAGGTAGTTCACCATCAGCCCGTGCGACTGGGTCAGGCCCTTCTGCGAGGTATCGCCGAGGAAGTTGATCCGGTCGAGCCGGGCGCCGTTGCCGAGATGGAACCGGGCCACTGGGTCGAGCGGGCGCCCGCGCTCGTTCTTGGCGCGCAGGAAATAGGCGGCCGCGGCCGGGATCAGCGCCTTGCGCACCGCCTCGGCCCGGGTCTTGTCGGCGTGCCAGTCCGGATCGTCCAGCGCCCGCAAGACCTCGACATCCTCGGGCAGCAGGCCCTGCGGGCTGTCGGCCCGGCGCTCCCGGGCGAGCCAGGCGGCGAAGCCCGGCACCGGCGAGAGGGTCACGAAGGTCTTGAGCGATGGCACTTCGCGGGTCAGGTCCTCCACCACCTGCTTGATCAAAAAATTGCCGAAGGTGACGCCGGCCAACCCCTTCTGGCAGTTGGAGATCGAGTAGAAGATCGCCGTGGTCGCCGCCCGCGGCTGCAGCGGCTTGCGCTCCCGCGACAGGATCGGGGCGATGGCCGGCGCGACTTGGTCGGTGAGCGCCACCTCCACGAAGATCAGCGGCTCGTCGGAGAGCGCCGGGTGGAAGAACGCGAAGCAGCGCCGGTCCGGCGGCTCGATCCGGGCGCGCAGGTCGTCCCAGCCGGTGATCGCGTGCACCGCCTCGTACCGGATGATCTTTTCCAGGATATGGGCGGGCGTGGTCCAGTCGATGTGCCGCAGCACCAGGAAGCCCCGGTTGAACCAGGAGGCGAACAGGTGCTCGAAATCGGAATCGAGGCTGTCGACCGCGTCCAGCACCGCGGGCTCCGCGTCGGCGCCTTTGCGCAGCGCCTTGCGCAGATCGAACAGGTCCTCGCGCATCCGCACCAGGCTGAGCGTGCCGCCGCGGGCGAGGTTGAGGCGGCGGATCAACTCCTGGCTGCGGGGCTCGGCGGCCTCGTGCAGGGTGCCGAGGCGGGCGCGGGTCGGGTCGGCCCGGTAGGCGGCGATCGCCTCGTCGACGGCGGCGTGGTCCGCGTCGAAATCCAGCGCGATCGCCCGCAGGAAGGCGTGGCGCTCCGCCTGGCCGAAGCTGGCGTAGCGGTCCAGGATCAGCCGGGCCAGGGCCACCCCGGAGGCCTCGCCGCGCCGGGAGATCAGGTCCTCGCACAGCTTGACCAGTTCGCTCGCGCTGGCCCGGCCGGCCATGTCGCCGCGGCCGATGCCGATCAGGTCGCGACCGCGCTCGCTGATGGTCTGGAGCAGGTCGCCGAAGAAGGAGATCGCCGCCATGACCCTCGCACTGACCCCTGTCGGACCGGACCCGAAGCGCGCCCGGACCCGTGACGCCGGCTCGTCGGTCGGAGGCGCGCGAAACTGTCGAACCGGGACGAACCGGGCCTGTGCAGGCCGGTCGGCTCAGATCGCCGGTTCCACTGCCATTCTACGGCGGCACGGACGCGGCGACCAGAGCTTGAGCGGTCGCGGAGCGCCGCAAACGTGCAGCCTGCAGCCTCGCGACGACGGCAATGTGACGGGTCGAGTCCGTCCGGTCAGAGCCGCTCGGCCACGGTGGCGAGGTCGGCCAGCTCCCGCCAGTCGCCGAGGCCGTGCTGGCGGGCGAAGCGGAGTTCGGCGGCCCGGCGGGCGCGCTCCGGATCGCGGGCCCGCATGATCGCGACGGACCCGATGGTGAAGGGCACCCCGAGGATCTCCTTGGCGAACTCGACGCGGTAGTTCGGCATCCCGTACTCCCTGCTGCGGTGGTTCCGGACGTGCCCGCGCGGAACGAACCCGGCCCCGAAACCGTATCCCGCTGACGAACCAGCCTATTTGGGTTCGACGGCCGGGACGCGGGCGTCCGGAGCCGCGTCGATCGCATATGGTGCAGGACGTTGGACCGTGAAGGGGCACGGGGCGTGACCGAGGGCTGCAGCCCCGGCGCTTGCCGCGAGGCGCACCCTGCCCGTATCGGTCTCGGCCCTCCCTTCCCGACACGGACCCCACCATGGCCCCCATGACGGCCCTGCCGCCGCGGCACGCCTGCCCGCCCCCGACCCTGCCGTGACCACCCTCCTCGACGCGAAGGCCCGGCTCGGCCTGACGCTGATCGCCGGCGGGGCGGTCGCCAACATCTATTACAACCAGCCGCTGCTCGGCCTGATCGTGTCCGAGTTCGGCGACGCCGCCGCCCTGTGGGTGCCGACCACGGCGCTCGTCGGCTACGGCCTCGGCATCGTCGGGCTCGTGCCCCTGGGCGACGCCCTGCCGCGCCGTGGCCTGATCGTCTGGCAATGCCTCGGCCTCGCCGTGGCGCTCCTCGCCGTGGGCCTCGCCCCGAACCTCGCCTGCCTGGCGCTCGCCCACCTCGTCGTCGGCGTGCTCGCCTGCGCGGCCCAGCAGGCGGTGCCGTTCGCGGCCGAGCTCGCCCCCGATGCGAGCCGCGGGCGGATCGTCGGCCAGGTGATGACCGGGCTGCTCACCGGCATCCTGCTCGCCCGCACGGCGAGCGGGTTTTTGGGCGCGCAGCTCGGCTGGCGGGCGGTGTTCCTGGCCGCGTCGCTGCTCGCGCTCGCCATGGCCGGCATCGCCCGGGCGACCCTGCCGCACACGCCCCAGACCCATCGCCTGCGCTACCGCGCCCTGATGCTGTCGATCCTGCATCTCGCCCGGTCGCAGCCGGTGCTGCGCACCGCGAGCCTGTCGCAGGCGCTGCTGTTTGCCGCGTTCAACGCCTTCTGGGCGACCCTGGCGCTGCTGGTGGAGAACCCGCCCTTCGGGCTCTCCGCCGCCGGGGCGGGGCTGTTCGGGGTGATCGGCGTCTGCGGCGCCTTCGTGGCGCCGGTGTCGGGCCGGTTCACCGACACACGCGGCGCGAAGCCGGTGGTGCTCGGCGGCAGCCTGATGGTCGCCCTGTCGTTCCTGGTGCTCTGGGCCGGAGGGACGTGGTCTCTGGTGGCGGTCGGGATCGGCGTCCTGCTGATCGATATCGGCATGAACGGCGCGCTCATCGCCAACCAGACCCGGGCCTATGCCCTGGTCCCGGGGGCACGGGGCCGGATCAACACCGTGCTGTTCACGACCCTGTTCGTGTTCGGGGCGCTCGGCGCCTTCGCCGGCTCGCAGGCCTTCCTGATGGTCGGCTGGCCCGGCGTCTGCGCGGTGGGGCTGGCCTTCTCGGCGCTGGCCGTGCTGGTGGCGGCCCGCGATCCGCACGGGCCGGCGACACCGGCTACTTGAGCACCCGCGACAGGCGGCACCACGCCGCCTTCCCGGCCGGCAGGCCGAAGCGCAGGCGCGCGGGCCGCTCGGGGAAGCGCCGGACCGCGATCCCGGCTTCCGCGAGCCGGCGGTACAGGCCCGGCCCGTCGGGAAAATCGGCGGTGCGGAACAGGCTGGTGCCGCCGATGACGGTGCCGCAGCCGCGGGCGATCAGCCGGTCGAGCCGCGCCGCATCCACCGCCCGCGCCCGGGCGGCCTCCGCGCGCCACGCTTCGTCCGACAGGGCCGCCCGCCCGATCGCCAGGGCCGGCCCCGAAACCGCCCAGGGGCCGAGCGCCGTACGGATCCGGTCCGCCGTCCCGGGATCCGCAACCGCGAACCCGAGGCGCAGGCCGGCGAGCCCGTAGGTCTTGCCGAAGGAGCGCAGCACCACGAGCCCGGACTCCGCATGCGGGCACAGGCTCGCCACCGGCTCCAGATCCGCGAAGGCCTCGTCGGCGACCAGCAGGCCGCCGCGGGCGCGCAGAGCTTCCGCCAGGGCGAGTCGCTCAGGCACCGGATGGGTCCGCCCGTCCGGATTGTTCGGATCGACCAGCACCGCCACGGCCGCGTCGCCGATCGCCACGATCCCGTCGACCGCCGTCACCGCGTGCCCGGCCCGCGCCCAGGCGGCTTCGTGCTCGGCATAGGTCGGTCCGATGACCGCGACCCGGGTCGGGGCCACGAGCCGGGGCAGGGTCTCGATCAGGATCTGGGTGCCGGGGGCGGGGACGACATGGGTCGCATCGGGCGCGCCGTAGGCCGACGCAGCCGCCACCCGCAGGGCCTCGACCTCGGCGGCGGCGGGCAGCCGCGTCCAGGCGCTGGCCTCCACCGGCGGCACACGATACGGGACCGGATTGATCCCCGTCGACAGGTCGAGCCAGGGCTCCGGCGCGTCCGGAAAGGCGTGTCGGAGGCTTCCGAGATCGCCGCCATGGGGGATTGGCCCCGGGCTCGCCCCCGGCTCCGGAGCGGAATTCCAGAAACGATGCTCCATCCGCCCGATACGCTCGCCATCCTCGCCCTTGCCCTCGGGATCGAGGCGGCGTCCGGCTACCCGGACGCGCTCTACAGGGCCATCGGCCACCCTGTCACCTGGATCGGCCGGCTGATTTCCTGGCTGGAGCGCGGCCTGAACCGCGGCTCCGAGGGCCGCCGCCGGATCGCCGGCTGCGTCGCGCTGGTGATTCTGCTCGCCGCCGCGGGGCTGCCGGCCTGGGCGCTCACCGGGCTCAGCTTATGGGCCGGGCCCCTCCCCGCTTTCCTGCTGCTCGGCCTGCTCTGCGCGAGCCTGCCGGCGCAGCGCAGCCTGAACGACCACGTCGCGGCCGTGGAGACCGCCCTGCGCGACGGCGGCCTGGAGGCCGGGCGCCGGGCGGTATCGATGATCGTCGGGCGTGATCCGGACCAGCTCGACGCGCCGGCGGTCTGCCGCGCCGCGATCGAGAGCTTGGCGGAGAATTTTTCCGATGGGATCGTGGCGCCGGCCTTCTGGATCGGCTGCCTCGGCCTGCCCGGCGGCGCCCTCTACAAGGCGATCAACACCGCCGACAGCATGATCGGCCACCGCACCCCGCGCTACGCCGCCTTCGGCTGGGCGGCGGCCCGGCTCGACGATGTGGTGAACCTGCCGGCCTCGCGGCTCGCCGGCCTGCTGATCGTCGGGGCGGCCGCCCTGCGCGGTGCCGATGCGCGCGGCGCGCTCCGGGCGATGGCCCGCGACGCCGGCTGCCACCGCTCGCCCAATGCCGGCTGGCCCGAGGCCGCCATGGCCGGGGCACTCGGCCTGCGGCTCGCGGGCCCGCGGGTCTATGACGGCACTCTTGTCCCCGACGCCCACATGGGCGACGGCCGGGCCGAGGCCACGGCCGACGATATCGCCCGGGCGCTGGTCCTGTACCGCACCGCTTGTGTGATCCAGGGAGGGCTCGTCCTGGCGCTGCTCGCCCTCTGGCTCGTCGTGATGGGCTGACCCGACGGCACGGCCTGCGCTACGCTGAGTTAAGCGGGACAGGGAGAAGCCGATGCGTGCGGTGTTCGTCGATGCCAGCGAGACCCTGGCGGCGGTGGCGCGTCGCCTGTTGCGGCCGGACGATCCCCCGTTCGCGATCAACCTCCAGCCCGACATCACCCCGGAGGACCTGCCCGGCCTGCTCGCCGGGGCGGAGATTGCGGTGATCGACCACACCGCCCTCCCCGTGGACGTGGCTCGCGCCTGCCCGAATCTGCGGCACGCGGTGTTCCTCGGCACCGGCGCGCGCAGCTACATGGACCCGGAGGCGCTCCAGGCCGAACTCGGCATCACGGTCCACACGATCAAGGGCTACGGCGATACCGCGGTGGCGGAATGCGCCTTCGCGCTGCTCTGGGCCGCCGCCCGGGGCCTGCCCGAGATGGACCGGGCGATGCGGGCGGGGCGGTGGCTCCGCACCGAGGCGATCCAGCTCACCGGCAAGACCGTCGGCCTCGTCGGCTTCGGCGGAATCGCGGCCGAGATGGCGCGGCTCTGCCGCGGCGCCGGCCTGCGGGTTCTGGCCTGGAACCGGACCCCAAAAACGCATCCGGGCGTCGAATTCGTGCCCTTGGAACAGCTGCTGGCCGAGAGCGACGTGGTCTCGCTCCACCTGCTCCTGACCGACGAGACCCGCGGCTTCCTGTCGGCTGCGCGCATCGCCGCCCTGAAGCCCGGCGCGATCCTGGTCAACACCGCCCGGGGGGCGCTGATCGACGAAGGCGCCCTGGTCGAGGCGCTCCGCGCCGGGCGGATCGCCCGGGCCGGGCTCGACGTGTTCATGGTCGAGCCGCTGCCCGCCGACCACCCGCTCGCGTCCCTGCCGAACGTCGTCCTCTCGGCGCATTCTGCCTTCCGCACGCCGGAGGCCAGCGACAACCTGATCGGCGCCGCCCTCGACCATTGCCGGCGGATCGCCGCCGGCTGATGGGTCAGTGCTCCGTACCCGGCATGTTCGCCCGCGGTGCGCCGCCATGGTCGCGGATCACGCTCGACCGCTCCGGAGAGCCCTTGGCGTCGGCGACCTGCTTCCGGGCCGCTGCGGCCAGAAACCAGACACCGCCGAGGGTCCCCAGGGCAAGAAACAGAAGCGGAATGCCTTCACTCATCGCGGTATCCTCCTCGACGATGGTCCGCAGGGGCGCGGGATTGCATCATCATGCCGGATGAACCAGCATTATGAAGGATAACGCACGGGTTCGACCGATGTTCAGGCCGTCCGAGCTGCCGTCGGCGGCGCCGCGCGTTTGGCCGCATCCCGTCTCAGGGCGGAGAGCACCACGAACATCAGGCCGGCGCCGATCGCCAGGCAGGCCGACAGGAACAGCATCGGCACGAGGTCGCTCTTGGTCTGGTCGCGGATGAACGGGACCATGTTCTGCGCGACGAACCCGCCGAGATTGCCCACCGAGTTGATCGCCGCGATCCCGGCCGCCGCCGTGGCGCCGCGCAGGAAGGTCGCGGGCATCGACCAGAACACCGGCTGGGCCGAGAACGTCCCGGCCGCCGCCACGCACAGGCAGGCGAACTTCACGGCGTTGCCCGGCAGGATGACGCTCAGCGCCAGCCCGGTCGCCCCGACCAGCGCCGGCCCGACCACGTGCCAGGTCAGGGCGTTGCCCTGGGCGCCGGTGCGGGCGGCATGGCGGGGCACCCACCACAGGGCGACGGCGGTTGCGACCCACGGGATGATGTTCAGGAAGCCGTTGGTCAGGTTCGAGACCCCGAAGCCCTTGACCACCGTGGGCAGCCAGTAGCCCAGGCCGTAGGCGGCCAGCGGCAGCGAGACGTAGACCCCGGCGAGCATCAGCACGCGCTTGTCGAGGAGCGCCGCGAAGGGGTTGCCGTGATCGACGAGGCTGCCGCCCTCCCGCTCGGCCCGGAGCGTGCGGGCGAGCCAGTCGCGCTGGTCCTGGGACAGCCAGGGCGCCGTCTCCGGCCCGTTCGGCAGGATCAGCAGCACGATTGCGGTCATCACGATCGCCGGTGCCCCCGTGGCCAGGAACACCCATTGCCAGCCCGCCAGCCCCAGGACCCCGTCGAGACCGAGCAGCGCCCCGCCGATCGCCGCCCCGACCGCGTTGGCCACCGCGCTGGCGATCATGAACCAGCCGATCATCCGGGCCCGGTGCGCCTGCGGAAACCAGAGGGTGAGCGCGAACAGCACACCGGGGAAGAAGCCGGCCTCTGAGACGCCGAGCAGGAAGCGCAGCACGTAGAACATCGCGGCGTTCTGGGTGAAGCCGAGCAACAGCGTGACGATGCCCCAGGTGAACATGATCCGGGCGAACCAGACCCGGGCGCCGACCCGCTCCAGGAAGACGTTGGCCGGGACCTCGAACAAAAAGTAGCCGAGGAAGAACAGCGACGCGCCGAGCCCATAGGCGGTCTCGCTCAGACCCAGGCTGCCGACCATGTCCAGCTTGGCGTAGGACACGTTCTGCCGGTCGATATAGGCGATCAGGTAGAGCAGGCCGAGCAGCGGCATCAGCCGCAGGGTCACCGTGCGGACGGTGCTCTCGGCAAACTCCTCGCCGGGGGGCTGCGTGGGGGGCATCTGGCGTTCCTCTGGACCCGTGCGGCCCCTCGTGGCGAGGGCCGGCAATTACACAGAGTAATCCGTGGCGTGGCCCTCGCCTACCGGGCAAGCGCCAGGAGCCGGTCGCAGTCGACATGGGCCGCGATGTGTCGCGCCAGGCCGTCGAGGGCCGCCTCGACCCCGGCCTCGTAGCCGGATCCCTCCGAGACCGTGCCGAGGCGGGCGAGCCAGGCGGCGCGCTGGGCATCGTGCGCGAACAGGCCGTGCACGTAGGTCCCGGCCACCAGCCCGTCCGCCGAGACCGCCCCGTCGGTGCGCCCGTCGGAGAGCCGCAGCAGCGGCCGGGCCGCGTCGGGGCCCTGGGTCGTGCCGATATGCATCTCGTAGCCCGAAAACGGCACCGCATCGGACAGGCTCGTGCCTGTGGCTTCGGCCAGCCGCTTGTCGGGTGTCATCACGGTCTCGACGTCGAGGAGCCCGAGGCCCGGCACCGTGCGGGGCGCCCCCTCGATCCCGTGCGGATCGGCGAGGCTGCGCCCCAGCATCTGGTAACCGCCGCACAGGCCGAGCACCCGCCCGCCCCGCCGGACATGGGCGTGCAGGTCGACATCCCAGCCCTCGGCGCGGACAAAATCCAGGTCGTCGATCGTGGTCTTGGAGCCCGGCAGCAGCACCAGGGCGGCCTCCGCGGGGATCGGCGTTCCGGGGCGCACCAGCACCACCGACACGCCCGGCTCCGCCCGAAGCGGGTCGAGATCGTCGAAATTGGCGATGCGCGGCAGCACCGGCACCGCCACCGTGACGGTCCCGGCCGGGCGCGGCCCGGAGCCCGCGAGCCCGAGCACGTCCTCGGCCGGCAGGCGCGCGGCCTCGGGGAAATGCGGCACCAGGCCCAAAGCCGCCCAGCCGGTCCGCTCGGCGATCAGCCGCATGCCGTCGGCGAACAGGCTCGGGTCGCCGCGGAAGCGGTTGACGATGAAGCCGGCGATCATCGCGGCGTCGGCCGGCTCGATCACGGCCTTGGTGCCGACCAGGCTCGCGATCACCCCGCCCCGGTCGATGTCGCCGACCAGCACCACCGGCGTGTCGGTGGCCCGGGCAAAGCCCATATTGGCGATGTCGCCGGCCCGAAGATTGACCTCCGAGGCCGAGCCCGCGCCCTCGACCAGCACGAGGTCGGCCTCCGCGGCCAAGCGCGAAAAGCTCTCCAGAACGGCGGGCATCAGCCGGGGCTTCCAGGCCTGGTAGTCGCGGGCCTTCACGGTGGCGACCATCCGCCCCTGCACCACCACCTGGGAGCCGACCTCGCTCTGAGGCTTCAGCAGCACCGGGTTCATGTGCACGGAGGGCGGCACCCGGGCAGCCCGGGCCTGGAGCGCCTGAGCCCGGCCGATCTCGCCGCCATCCGGTGTGACGGCGGCGTTGTTCGACATGTTCTGCGGCTTGAACGGCCGCACCGCCAAGCCGCGGTCGGTGAAGGCGCGCGCCAGCCCCGCCACGAGCAGCGACTTGCCGACATCGGAGCCGGTGCCCTGGATCATCAGGGCCTTCTTGCGCGCGGGCTTCAGAACTCGATCCCCTCCTGGGCCTTCACGCCGGCGGAAAAGTGGTGCTTCACGCTGCCCATCTCGGTGACGAGGTCGGCGGCCTCGATCAGGGCCGGCTTGGCGTTGCGGCCGGTGACGACCACGTGCAGGTCCGGCCGGCGGCCTTGCAGGGCGGCGACCACAGCGTCGAGGTCGAGATAATCGTAGCGGAGCGCGATGTTGAGCTCGTCGAGGACGAGCAGGCGGATCGTGGGGTCGGCCATCAGGCCCTCGGCCACGGCCCAGGCGTGGCGGCAGGCGGCGATGTCCCGGGCCTTGTCCTGGGTTTCCCAGGTGAACCCCTCCCCCAGGGTGTGCCAGGCGACCCTGTCGCCGAACACTCCGACCGCGTGGCGCTCGCCGGTATCCCAGCCGCCCTTGATGAACTGCACCATGCCCACCCGCCAGCCGCGGCCGAGCGCGCGCAGCATCAGCCCGAGCGCCGCCGTGCTCTTGCCCTTGCCGGGACCGGTATGGACCAGGAGCAGGCCCTTCTCGAGGGTCTTCTCCGCCACCTCGGCGTCCTGCACGGCCTTGCGCTTCTCCATCTTCTCGCGGTGGCGGGTCGCGTCGTCGCTCATGCGGGCACTCCTGGTTTGACGATGAGCGGCAGGCCGGCGACGGTGAGCACGACCCGGTCGGCCCCGGCGGCGAGCCGCTGGTGCAGGCGCCCGGCCTCGTCGCGGAAGCGGCGGGCGAGCGCGTTGTCGGGCACGATCCCGAGCCCGACCTCGTTGCCGACCAGCACCAGCGGCCCCGCCGCCCGCGCGCAGGCGGCGAGAAGCCGCGCCACCGCGTCCTCCAACTCGGCCTCCGCCAGGATCAGGTTGGTGAGCCAAAGGGTGAGGCAATCGACCAGGACGGGGCCCTCCGCCGCCGCCACCGCCTCGGGCAGGGCAAGCGGCACGTCGCGGGTAAGCCACGCCCCGGTGCGCCGGGCGCGGTGCTGGGCGATGCGCGCGACCATCTCGTCGTCGAAGGCCTGCGCGGTGGCGAGATAGAGCCACGGGCCGGGACAGGCTTCGATCAGCCCCTCCGCGTAGGCGCTCTTGCCGGAACGCGCCCCGCCGAGGACGAGGGTCATGCGAGGCGGAGTTTGTAGCATCCCCCTCCATCGCTTCAACCCGTCCCCGGGTCAAACCCGCGCCGACGTGCGGATCGACAGTTGCCGGACGCGCCGCCGCCGACTATAGAACCCCGGCCTAACCAAAGCGCCCTTCGTCTAGCGGTCCAGGACGTCGCCCTTTCACGGCGAAAACACGGGTTCGATTCCCGTAGGGCGCGCCAGTAATTTCAAGTACTTAGCTTGTATCGGCGCCGGGCATGTCCAACGAATGTCCCATATACGCACCTAGGCAGTGGTGGACTCTATCGCCCGCACAGACGCGCGGATGAGGTGAGTCTCTTGGGCCACGATTTGAGCCCTAAGCCCATGAGATGTTTGAACTTAAGGGCGAGTCCCTCAGAGGCGATCCACACGGGGTACGCCGCTGGCCGTGACCGGCACTCGGAACAGCCCCGAGGCTGCGTAGCGTCGGTCAGAACGCCGCAGCAGCGCCTTGGCCCGCTGCAGATCGCGATGTGCGAGCCAGGCTAGGAACACGCGGCGGCCGAGCCCGGTGAAGCCGACGACGTGGCCGGCCAGAGCACCCAGAGCACCCAGGGAGAACATCAGGCGCATAGCTGAGCCTCCGCGTACCGCTGGAGGTCGGCGACGACGCTGTCCTTCCACCAATCCCCAAGGTCGACCAACATCGCCTTGAGCAGGATGGCCGGTAGCGTGGTCATCTCGACTTCGTCGAAGCCGTTCACCACCTGCGTCAGAGCGACATCGGTGGCATTGAAGACGCCCCATGCATCGCTGTAGCCGTTTGCGTCGCGAGCCGCTTTCGCTCGGTGCACCCATGCTCGGCGCATTTTTTCGTCGTCGTAGCCGGGGAACGTGCCAGCCTCGTCTTCAGCAGCTGTGTAGAGACGATGCGCCTCCTGCCAGGTGGACTTGAGAGCCTCGACCAGCGGTAGGATCCGGGGCGCGAGGGCGAGGAACTGCGCCTCTCGCTCCGGAAGCTCGCCGTGTGTGGCCGCGAGAGCCGGCAGCGAGGCCGCCGGAAGAGCTAATAAGGCGCCGAGCGCGGCGCGGCGGGTGGAGGCCATCAGCGCGCCTCCAGCATCACGGGGCGGATGTCGTCGAAGCGCTGCTCCAGCCGGACTCCCATCTGATGCAGGAAGCACCCGATGACGTAGATGCACTCGCGGTCGACGATATCGTCGTGGGTGCCGAGCGTCGTCAGAACATTGGCGAGACGCTGCAGGTTGCGCAGGTCATCCTCCATCTTGAGGATGTTGCCCCAGTCGACTCGGGCGGCGCTCATAAGCAGCCTCCCGCGACGAGTGTCAGATGCCGGGCCCGCTGCTCGGACTCGCCCTGCCAATCAGCGATGCCGTTGTCGTCACCGGCCTCCCGATCATCGTGGGAAGGCCAGAGGTTCAGGCTGCCACCGGGGTGCGTGCCGATCCCACACAGCGATTCTTCGTCGTCGGTGGAGCGGCCCAAGGTGCACAGACCGCCTGACGGATGATGCTCGCAGGAGGCGTAGTCCGCCTCGCGGTCAGCGTCGCCGTCGAGCGCATCTAATAAGTCGAGGTCCGCCTCGATCCGATCAGCGATCCGGCGGCGCAACTCGCGGACGCGCTGGCGGTCGGCATCGGCGAAGAAGCTCGCCAGGCCGATCTGGATGTCGGCGATGGCGAGGTCGGCCGGATCGACGGGACGGCAAGCCCTGAGGGCCTGTGTAACCGGTCCTACCTGTGCTGAAGGCAAGCGCGGGCGTTCACCGCCGCCGAATGGCGGTGTAGGGTGCTGGATAGCCATGGCTGTGTGGTCCTGCCAGTTCGTGGTTAGGACCGGATGGAAGATTGAGCCCTTCCGTTCGGTCCGCATTTCTGTTATACGAGTAGAATGCTGACGATGTCAACGCCCGTAGAACAGAAAGTCAAAGGCCGGCCCCGTGGGACCGTCTTTGCCGACCCTTTCCCTATGAGGTTCACGGTCGCTCAGATGGATGCCGTCGATGATTGGCGGCGCAACCAGCCCGATCTTCCTTCGCGGACGGAGGCCATCCGCCGCCTCGTGGAAGAGGCGCTGAAGGCGAGGCCATTATGAGTGCGCCGGAAGGCAGGGAGCAAAGGAAGGCGAGCCTGCGCGCGCGTTCGCAACGACCGCACCGAAACTACGATGCGGGAAAAAGGTGTCGCTGGCTGATAAAGAGTCTGTCCAGCGGCGGTACCGAAGCCTACGTTAGACGATTGCCACCAGGAGGGTTGTGATGACCAAAGCGCTTTCGAATAAGCCGCCGTTTGGTAGCCAGGCCAGAGCGGTGAAGCAAACGGTGTTTCGTGAGCTTAGCGGTCTCCGAGCATCAGTAACTGGCGATGCAAAACACTACCCGTCAAGTTCTGGCAGCCACACGGCCAGCAAAACCAAAGATAAATAATAACAGAACGCAAGTGACGCGCATGTATGGGCCGGGCGACGTTGAGCGTACAGTTGATGAAGATGTACGCAACGAAAAATATCGATCCGAATGGCGGCGTGACTATGCCCGGCTCATTCACTCACCTGCCTTTCGACGCCTTCAAGGCAAGACCCAGGTTTTTCCCGGTCACGAGTCAGATTTCTATCGCAATAGATTGACCCATTCGCTGGAAGTTGCCCAAATCGCTAAATCTGTGGCAATTATGCTAAATGCTACTCACCCGGCATTTTCCGGCGCAAATCAGATTGAGTCGGATATCGTCGAGTTTGCAGGTCTTGCTCACGACTTGGGTCACCCACCATTTGGCCACAACGGCGAAGAAGCTCTCGACGAATGCATGAGAGAACACGGTGGATTTGAAGGTAATGCGCAGACTCTACGCATCGTATCTCGATTAGAGAAAAAATCTATTGTCCGGTTGACAGATAATGAGGTCCGGCCGTTCGACGGAAGGGAGGATTTACGGGCCGGCCTAAATTTAACTTATCGAAGCCTTGCCGCCGTTCTCAAGTACGACTCCCAAATTCCAGAGCGATATTCTGATAGAAGCAAAAAGGGAGTCATGAAGGGGTATTACGGCGAGGAAACAGAACTTGTGCGCGCAATAAAAGAAAAAGTCGCCCCAGGCCTAGGTGAAGGTGAAAAATTTAAGACAATAGAATGCTCAATCATGGATATTGCTGACGATATTGCGTATTCAACATACGATCTTGAAGATAACTTCAAAGCGGGGTTCTTAAAACCATTGGACCTATTTGTGCTTAATGAAGAAATATACCAGCATGTGGCGGAAACCATCAATTCAAGGCTTGAAAAGCAGTATCCAGATTATGATTACGTGATTGATGCGGAATATGTAAAGTCTGTTTTAGTTTTTGTATTTGATACGCTTCTTTTTGCTATTGATGACGACGACGAAGCGCTCTTACGGGACCGCAGCTTAAAGCGTCAAGCGAAGAAAATGTTGACGGCCGCAAAGGTACAACAAATCTCAAGAAAGCTGGCCAGCGATGGCTATGCTCGGACTGACTTTACGTCGAGTCTTGTTGGCTCGTTTATCAGCGGCATTGAGATAGTTCAGCATAAAAGCATACCACAACTACACCAAGCCCGGCTTGATGTTAACACGTTCCTCCAAGTCGAAGTATTAAAAAATATTACATTCGAGACGATTATACGGTCCTCAGGACTTCAAGTCGTCGAATATCGAGGCAAGGAAATTGTAAAATCTATCTTCAACGCGTTAGCCGACAAAGAACATGACGGAACAAGACTTCTTCCTGATGATTTCAAAGCTCTTTGTAAAGGATCCTCAGAGCTGGTTCGACTTAGAGCAATATGTGACTTCATTGCTGGAATGACGGATAGATATGCATTTGAGTTTTACGGTCGACTACACGGTACGAGCCATCTAACTGTTCATAAGCCATTTTAGCACTGCAGGGCGTCTGACTCGCGATAGATGATATGCGCAAAAGTGCCCTCCTTAACTTTCTTTTTCCTGCCCACTCTCGGTCGAAACTGCATAGACTCACACCGTCGCCGACTGCGCGTTCTGCAGCGCTAGGCTGTGCATGTTGCCGAATGCGCTCTCCATGATCCGGGCGGCCTGCCGGGGGTTGTCTGCACCGTTGACCGTCGTGGTGTTGTGGAAGGTCTGATGCACCGCCCTGCTGCTCGACGTGCTGTTGTTCACCACCGCGGGTGAGGTCGCCGGGTCGAACTTCATCAGGTTGGCGGGGTCGATGTTGTTCGGATCGAAGCCGCCCGGTGTCATGTTGGGCGCAGCGCGCACACCTGCGGCGGTCGGCGGCACGACGATCTTGGAATTGGCGGCCTCGGCGGGTGCAACGCCCGCCCCGGAACGCCGCAGGGCGTGCAGGTTCGGTAGGCGGAAGTCATATGCCTTGCCTGGATACTTAGGGCGTTCGTAGCCCTCAATCATAGCCCGCAACTTCCCCTCGCCTGTCGGGGCCGCCTGCATCCGATCCCAGACCTTCCGGTAACTTCCACGCAAGAACTCATGACGGAGGAACTGCTGCTGAGCACCCACGTCAGTCCAGTCGACCCCCATCTTGTCGGCGAACGCCTTGAGCTGCGTGAACCGTTCTGCGTGCCACTGCGCGGTGCCGAAGCTCGTTGGGCGACCGCTCGCATCCGGGTCGCCCTTGATCGTCGGGTCGAGGTTCGCGGTCGACTCGCCCTGCATGGTCGCAACAAGGGACCTGGCGGTTTCCAGATCCGCACCCATGCCACCCTCAGCGACAGGCGCCTGAGCGAACTTCAGCCAGGACGCGACCCGCTCCTTGCCACCCGCAGAGTTGGCGCCGGGCTTCCAGCGGTGGCCGTGTGTGGTGATGGTCCCGTCATCCTCGGCCGGCAAACCGCCGTCACCACCGTGAGCCTCCGCTGAGCCGCCATTGAGGGCGCGCTTCACAGCCCGCGCCGCCCGCTTGAACAGGCCCGGCCGATCAGCGGGCGCCCGTTCGCGCTGCTCGTCGAACGACACGCCGTTGCGAACCGTCCCCGGACCGCTCGAACTACCGGGGGGCAGCAATCCCATCTTTTCGAGCAGCCACGTCGAGGCTGAGCCGACGCCAGACACCTCTTTGCCGCTGAACTTGTCCAGCAGGTTCGACACCTGAACGGACGCCTTGGCGATGCGCTCCACCGCAGTGGCGAACCGCTCCACGCGCTCGCTGAAGGCGTCCCACTTCTTGATGAACTCGTCCCCGTTGCTCCCGGTGATGCTCTCGACCAATGCGCCGATCTTCTCGGCGACCCAGACGAGGGCCTTCGAGATGCCATCCATGATGTGCTCGACCTTCTCGGGGTTCGAGCGGATCCAGTCTTGGAAGCGATC
>NZ_JAKSYL010000085.1 GCF_022829515.1 Methylobacterium sp. J-048 | reverse complement strand
CCGGTAGACTTCCTGGATCTCGTTGACGAGGTAGGCCGCAAGTTCCTCGACGCCCTTGATCGCCAGGATGTCGTGCGGCGCCGGGTTTCCATCGACGATGTAATCGCCGAGCTCCACCACGTCACCGTCCTGCAGGTGGATGTGCTTGCCCTTCGGGATCAAGTACTCCACCGCCTCCGAGCCGTCATGCGGCGTCAGCGTGAGCCGACGCTTGTTCTTGTAGTCGCGGCCGAACGCGATGGTGCCCGACTTCTCGGCGATGATCGCCGCGTCCTTCGGGCGCCTTGCCTCGAACAGCTCCGCCACCCGCGGCAGACCGCCGGTGATGTCGCGGGTCTTGGCCGAGTCGGTCGAGACGCGGGCCAGGATGTCACCGGCCTGCACCTTGCCGCCGGGATCGAAGCCGATGATGGCGTCGACCGGCAGGAAGTAGCGGGCGTCCGAGCCGCGCGGCAGCTTCACAGCCTTGCCATCCCGGTCCACCACGACCATCGCGGGCTTGAGGTCCGAGGTCCGGGCCGAACCGCGCCAATCGACCACCACGCGCTTGGCGATGCCGGTCGACTCATCGGTGGTCTCGGTCATCGACTGACCATCGACCAGATCCTCGTAGGCCACGATACCGTCGACCTCGGTGAGGATCGGACGGGTATAGGGGTCCCACTCGGCGATCCGCTGGCCGCGCTTGATCTTGTCGCCCTCGTCGACCCGGAGCTTGGCGCCGTATTGCAGGCGATGGACCGCCCGCTCGACCCCGTCCGACCCGACGATCACGACCGCCACGTTACGGCCGACCGCGATCAGATCGCCGTCGGTGTTCTTGGCGATCGCGCGGTTGCGGATCTTGATCGTACCCTCGAAGCTCGACTCGATGAACGACGAGTCGGCAATCTGGGCCGCGCCACCGATGTGGAAGGTCCGCATCGTGAGCTGGGTGCCCGGCTCGCCGATCGACTGCGCCGCGATGACGCCGACCGCCTCGCCCATGTTGACGGGCGTTCCGCGGGCGAGATCGCGCCCGTAACAGGTGGCGCAGACGCCGCTTCGTGTGGCGCAGACCAGCACCGAGCGGATCTTCACCTCCTGGATGCCCGCCGCCTGGATAGCCGGCAGGTGCTTCTCCTCGATGGTCTCGCCGGTCTTCACGATCACCGTGCCGTCGGCCGCCACCAGATCCTCGGCGGTGGCGCGGCCGAGGATGCGGATCGCCAGGGTCGCCACGACCTGGCCGGCGTCCACGATGGCGCGCATCTTGATGCCGTTGGTCGTGCCGCAATCGACCTCGCGGATCACCGCGTCCTGGGCCACGTCGACGAGGCGGCGGGTCAGGTAGCCGGAGTTGGCGGTCTTCAGGGCGGTGTCGGCGAGGCCCTTACGGGCACCGTGCGTGGAGTTGAAGTACTCCAGCACGTCCAGACCTTCCTTGAAGTTCGAGATGATCGGCGTCTCGATGATCTCGCCCGACGGCTTGGCCATCAGGCCGCGCATGGCGGCGAGCTGCTTCATCTGGGCGGGCGAGCCACGGGCACCCGAGTGGCTCATCATGTAGATCGAGTTGACCTGCTTGTCCGCGCCGTGCTCGTCCTTCTGGACGGTGGAGATGCGGTTCATCATCTCGGCGGCCAGCTTGTCCGAGCACTTAGCCCAGGCATCGACGACCTTGTTGTACTTCTCGCCCTGCGTGATCAGGCCGTCGTTGTACTGCTGCTCGTAGTCCTTCACCAGGGTACGGGTGCCGTCGACGATCGACCACTTGTTGTCCGGCACGACCATGTCGTCCTTGCCGAACGAGATGCCGGCCTTGAACGCGTGGTTGAAGCCGAGCGCCATGATCCGATCACAGAAGATCACCGACTCCTTCTGACCGCAGTGGCGGTAGACGGTGTCGATCATCGCCGAGATCTCTTTCTTGGTCATCAGCTTGTTGACGACGTCGTAGGGAACCTTGGCGTGCTTCGGCAGCGCGCCGGACAGGATAACCCGGCCGGGCGTGGTGTCGTAGGTCTTGGTCAGCGGCTGGTTGTCCGGGCCGATGCCAGTCCAGCGCCACCGGATCTTGGTGTGCAGCGACACGGTCTTGGCCGCGAGCGCGTGCTCCAGTTCGCCCATGTCGCCGAAGACGCCCTGCATCGGGTTCTTCGGGTTGTCCGGGTTGAACGCGCCCTTCGAACCCTCGGCCACGATCGACAGGTAGTAGAGGCCGAGCACGATATCCTGCGACGGCACGATGATCGGCTGACCGTTGGCCGGGTGCAGGATGTTGTTGGTCGACATCATCAGGACGCGCGCTTCCAGCTGCGCCTCGAGCGACAGCGGGACGTGCACGGCCATCTGGTCGCCGTCGAAGTCGGCGTTGAACGCGGCGCAGACCAGCGGGTGCAGCTGGATCGCCTTGCCCTCGATCAGCTTCGGCTCGAACGCCTGGATGCCGAGGCGGTGGAGCGTCGGTGCGCGGTTCAGCATCACCGGGTGCTCGCGGATCACCTCGTCGAGGATGTCCCAGACCTCCGGCTTCTCCTTCTCAACCAGCTTCTTGGCCTGCTTCACCGTGGCGGAGAAGCCCTTGGCGTCGAGCCGCGCGTAGATGAACGGCTTGAACAGCTCCAGCGCCATCTTCTTGGGCAGGCCGCACTGGTGCAGCTTCAGCTCGGGGCCGACCACGATCACCGAGCGGCCCGAATAGTCGACGCGCTTGCCGAGCAGGTTCTGGCGGAACCGGCCCTGCTTGCCCTTCAGCATGTCGGCGAGCGACTTCAGCGGGCGCTTGTTGGCACCCGTGATGACGCGGCCGCGGCGGCCGTTGTCGAACAGCGCATCGACGGCCTCCTGCAGCATCCGCTTCTCGTTGCGGATGATGATGTCGGGGGCGCGCAGCTCGATCAGCCGCTTCAGGCGGTTGTTGCGGTTGATGACGCGGCGGTACAGGTCGTTCAGGTCGGAGGTCGCGAAGCGACCGCCATCCAGCGGGACCAGCGGGCGCAGGTCCGGCGGGATCACCGGGACGACGGTCAGGATCATCCACTCCGGCTTGTTGCCGGACATCTGGAACGCCTCGATGATCTTGAGGCGCTTCAGAAGCTTCTTCGGCTTCAGCTCGGAGGTGGTGACCGCGATCTCCTCGCGCAGATCGTTGGCGATCTTGTCGAGGTCGAGCTCCTGCAGGATGCGCCGGATGGCCTCGGCGCCGATCATGGCGGTGAAGCTGTCCTCGCCGTACTCCTCCTGGGCACGCAGGTACTCCTCCTCCGACAGGAGCTGACGCTCCTTCAGGGGGGTGAGGCCCGGCTCGATGACGCAGTAGGACTCGAAGTACAGGATGCGCTCGAGGTCCTTGAGCGCCATGTCGAGCAGCAGGCCGATGCGCGAGGGCAGCGACTTCAGGAACCAGATATGCGCGACCGGGGCGGCCAGCTCGATATGGCCCATGCGGTCGCGCCGGACGCGGGCGAGGGTGACCTCGACGCCGCACTTCTCACAGATGACGCCCTTGTACTTCATGCGCTTGTACTTGCCGCACAAGCACTCGTAATCCTTGATCGGCCCGAAGATGCGCGCGCAGAACAGGCCGTCGCGCTCGGGCTTGAAGGTCCGGTAGTTGATGGTCTCGGGCTTCTTGATCTCGCCGTACGACCAGGAGAGGATCTTCTCCGGCGACGAGATCGAAATCTTGATCTGATCGAAGCTGACCGGCGTGGCCTGCTGGTTGAAAAGGTTCATGACCTCTTGGTTCATGATCCGCTCCTTGTTGACGCTAATTGCCCCGCGCCGGGCCACCGCGTCCTGAAAAAGATCCGGCGCCGCGCCCCGTTCGAGCGCCGCTGGCCGTCGTCACCCGGAGGCCCCGCCCCTCCCCGCTCAACCGTGGCGGCTCGACGCCGCCACGGGAGGTGTTGTGCGACGACCGCTACTCGGCGGCGTCGGCCGGCGGCTCCAGCTGGTCGTTCGCGGCCTTCTTGGAGGATGTCAGCTCGACGTTGAGGCCGAGCGAGCGCATCTCCTTGACGAGCACGTTGAACGATTCGGGGATGCCGGCCTCGAAGGTGTCGTCGCCGCGGACGATCGCCTCGTAGACCTTGGTGCGGCCGGCCACGTCGTCCGACTTTACCGTGAGCATCTCCTGCAGCGTGTAGGCCGCGCCGTAGGCCTCCAGCGCCCAGACCTCCATCTCGCCGAAGCGCTGACCGCCGAACTGCGCCTTTCCGCCCAGCGGCTGCTGGGTGACGAGCGAGTACGGGCCGATCGACCGGGCGTGGATCTTGTCGTCCACCAGGTGGTGCAGCTTCAGCATGTAGATGTAGCCCATCGTCACCTTGCGGTCGAAGGGCTCGCCGGAGCGGCCGTCGTAGAGGGTCGACTGCGCCGAGCGGTCGAGGCCGGCCATTTCGAGCATCTGCTCGATGTCGGCCTCCTTGGCGCCGTTGAACACCGGAGTGGCCATCGGCACGCCGCGACGGACGTTGTTGCCGGCCTCGGCCAGCTCCTCGTCGGTCAGGCCGTCGAGCTCGCCCGGCGAGTAGATCGCCTCCATCTCCTGACGCAGCGGCGCGATGTCATGCGACTTCAGATAGGCATCCACCGCCTTGGAGACCTTGCGACCCAGGCCCGCAGCCGCCCAGCCCAGATGGGTCTCCAGGATCTGGCCGACGTTCATGCGCGAGGGCACGCCCAGCGGGTTCAGCACGATGTCGGCATGGGTCCCGTCTTCCAGGAACGGCATGTCTTCGATCGGCACGATCCGCGACACGACACCCTTGTTGCCGTGACGGCCGGCCATCTTGTCGCCCGGCTGGATCTTGCGCTTCACCGCCACGAAGACCTTGACCATCTTCATGACGCCGGGGGGCAGCTCGTCGCCGCGCTGCAGCTTCTCGACCTTGTCGAGGAAGCGCTGCTCAAGGCGCTTCTTCGACTCGTCGTACTGCTTCTGCATCGCCTCCATCTCCGTCATGAGACGGTCTTCGATGACGGCGAACTGCCACCATTGCGAGCGCGGGTAGTCGTTGATCAGCTCACGGGTGAGCGTGGTGTCCTTCTTGAAGCCCTTCGGGCCGGCCACCGGCGCCTGACCGATCAGCACGTCCGCCAGGCGGGCGTAGGTGTTGCGGTCGAGGATCGCCTGCTCGTCGTCGCGGTCCTTGGCGAGCCGCTCGATCTCCTCGCGCTCGATCGCCTGGGCGCGCTCGTCCTTGTCGACGCCGTGGCGGTTGAACACCCGGACCTCGACGATCGTCCCGGTGACGCCCGGCGGCACCCGCAGGGAGGTGTCGCGCACGTCCGAGGCCTTCTCGCCGAAGATGGCGCGCAGGAGCTTTTCCTCCGGCGTCATCGGGCTCTCGCCCTTCGGGGTGATCTTGCCGACCAGGATGTCGCCGGCATTCACCTCGGCACCGATATAGACGATGCCGGCCTCATCGAGGTTCTTGAGCGCTTCCTCGGAGACGTTCGGGATGTCGCGGGTGATTTCCTCCGGCCCGAGCTTGGTGTCGCGGGCCATCACCTCGAACTCCTCGATGTGGATCGAGGTGAACACGTCATCCTTCACGATCCGCTCGGAGAGCAGGATCGAGTCTTCGAAGTTGTAGCCGTTCCACGGCATGAACGCGACGAGCACGTTCCGGCCGAGCGCCAGCTCGCCGAACTCGGTCGAGGGACCGTCGGCGATGATCTCGCCCTTTTTCACCGGCTCGCCGACGCGGACCAGCGGCTTCTGCGTGATGCAGGTCGACTGGTTGGAGCGCTGGAATTTCTGCAGGCGGTAGATGTCGACGCCCGGCTTGGTGGCGTCGGCCTCCTCGGTGGCCCGGATGACGATACGGGTGGCATCCACCTGATCGACGATGCCCGACCGGCGTGCCGCGATGGCCGCGCCGGAATCGCGGGCGACCACGGCCTCCATGCCGGTGCCGACGAACGGCGCGTCGGCACGGACCAGCGGCACGGCCTGCCGCTGCATGTTCGAGCCCATGAGGGCGCGGTTGGCGTCGTCGTTCTCCAGGAACGGGATCAGCGCCGCGGCCACGGAGACAAGCTGCTTGGGCGAGACGTCCATGAGGTCGACGCGCTCAGGCCCGACGACGATCACGTCGCCGGCCCGGCGGCAGACCACGAGGTCTTCCGTCAGCTTCTTGTTCTCGTCCATCTGGGCGTTGGCCTGGGCGACGTAGTACTTCGCCTCCTCCATGGCCGAGAGGTAGGCGACCTCATTGGTGACCACGCCGTCGCGCACGCGGCGGAACGGGGTCTCGATGAAGCCGTACTTGTTCACCCGGGCGAAGGTCGCCAGCGAGTTGATCAGGCCGATATTCGGGCCTTCCGGCGTCTCGATCGGGCAGATGCGGCCGTAATGGGTCGGGTGCACGTCGCGCACCTCGAATCCGGCGCGCTCGCGGGTCAGACCGCCCGGGCCGAGCGCCGAGAGGCGCCGCTTGTGCGTCACCTCGGAGAGCGGGTTGGTCTGATCCATGAACTGCGAGAGCTGCGACGAACCGAAGAACTCGCGCACCGCCGCCGCCGCCGGCTTGGCGTTGATCAGGTCCTGCGGCATCACCGTGTCGATATCGACCTGGCTCATGCGCTCGCGGATCGCGCGCTCCATGCGGAGCAGCCCGAGGCGGTACTGATTCTCCATTAGCTCGCCGACCGAACGCACCCGGCGGTTGCCGAGGTGATCGATGTCGTCGATCTCGCCCTTGCCGTCTCGCAGTTCCACCAGCGCCTTGACCACCGCCAACATGTCCTCCTTGCGGAGGGTGCGGACCGTGTCGGCGGCGTCGAGGTCGAGACGCATGTTCATCTTCACGCGGCCGACCGCGGAGAGGTCGTAGCGCTCGGAATCGAAGAACAGCGAGTGGAACATCGCCTCCGCGGTGTCGAGCGTCGGCGGCTCGCCGGGACGCATGACCCGGTAGATGTCGAACAGCGCACCTTCGCGGTTGGAATTCTTGTCCACCGCCAGCGTGTTGCGGATGTAGGGGCCGACATTGACGTGGTCGATGTCGAGCACCGGAAGCTCGGTGATGCCGACCTCTTCGAGGCTCTTCAGGAGCTTCTCGGAGATCTCCTCGCCGGCCTCGGCCCAGATCTCGCCGGTCTCGGCGTTGACTAGGTCCTCGGCGATGTACTGGCCGACCAGATCCTCGTCGGTGGCCTTGAGGTACTTGGTGCCCTTGTCGGTGATCTGACGGGCGTTGCGGGCGTTGAGCTTCTTGCCGGCCTCGAGCACGACCTCGCCGGAATCGGCGTCGATCAGGTCGACGGTGGCCTTCATGCCCTTCATCCGCTCGGGGTCGAACGGCACGCGCCACTCGGCGCCGTCGCGGTCGTAGACCACGCGGTTGTAGAAGGTCGACAGGATCTCCTCGCCGTCGAGGCCGAGCGCGTAGAGCAGCGAGGTGGCCGGCAGCTTGCGCTTACGGTCGATGCGGACGTGCACGATGTCCTTGGCGTCGAACTCGACGTCGAGCCAGGAGCCGCGATACGGGATGATGCGCGCGGCGAACAGGAGCTTGCCCGAGGAGTGGGTCTTGCCCTTGTCGTGGTCGAAGAACACGCCCGGCGAGCGGTGCATCTGCGAGACGATGACCCGCTCGGTGCCGTTGACGATGAAGGTGCCGTTCTCCGTCATCAGGGGCATGTCGCCCATGTAGACGTCCTGCTCCTTGATGTCCTTGACCGACTTGGCCTGGGTGTCCGGATCGACATCGAACACGATCAGCCGCAGCGTCACCTTCAGCGGGGCCGCGAAGGTGATGCCGCGCTGGCGACACTCGTCGACATCGTATTTCGGCTGCTCGAACGTGTAGCGCACGAATTCGAGCAGGGCCGTCGAGGCGAAGTCCGAGATCGGGAACACCGACTTGAACACGCTCTGGAGGCCTTCGTCGTCGCGGCCGCCCTCCGGCTCGTCGACCATGAGGAACTGATCGTAGGATGCCTTCTGAACCTCGATGAGGTTCGGCATCTCGGCGACTTCCTTGATCTTGCCGAAGAACTTCCGAATGCGCTTGCGACCGACCAGCGTGTTGGCCATGTGAACTCGCTCCATCCCGCGTGCCTCGCGCCCGGGGAAGCGTTCCCGAAAGGGACCTCCCGCACCGGACTGTGACGCGCGCCCCGCCGGACCGCGCCACCGAACCGAATCTCTCTGGCCCCTTCCAGGACCGTCCGCCGAAGCGGCCTAAAGCCCGCGGGTGCTGCACCCGCGGGCTCCAGTCACGACAGGCCCGGAACGGACCTCCGTGGAGTGATGGGCCGGAACCGGCCCATCGTCGACTTACTTGAGCTCGACCTTGGCGCCGGCCTTCTCGAGCTGAGCCTTGAGCTTCTCGGCCTCGTCCTTGGTGACGCTCTCCTTGACCGGCTTCGGAGCGCCCTCGACGAGGTCCTTGGCTTCCTTGAGGCCCAGGCCGGTGATGGCGCGGACTTCCTTGATGACCTCGATCTTCTTGTCGCCGGCGGACGCCAGCACGACGGTGAACTCGGTCTGCTCTTCGACGGCGGCGGCACCGCCACCGGCGGCCGGGCCGGCAGCCACGGCGACGGCGGCGGCAGCCGAGACGCCCCACTTCTCTTCGAGCAGCTTGGCCAGGTCGGCGGCCTCGAGAACGGTCAGCGAAGACAGGTCGTCGACGAGCTTGGCAAGATCAGCCATTTTTGGATCCTCTCAGATATCGGTTCGAACGAATGGTTTTTGAAGGGCCTCAGGCGGCCTCGTCCTTGGTGGCATAGGCCCCGAACACGCGGGCGAGCTTGGCCGCCGGCGCATTGACGACCTGGGCGATCTTGGTCGCGGGCGCCTGTACGAGGCCCACGATCTTGGCGCGCAGTTCGTCGAGGGACGGGAGCGAGGCGAGGGCCTTCACGCCGTCCGGGTTCAGGGTTGTCGTCCCCATCGCGCCACCGAGAATCACGAGCTTGTCGTTCGTCTTGGCGAAATCGACCGCGACCTTGGCGGCGGCGACCGGATCGCCCGAATAGGCGAGCAAGGTCGGGCCCTTCAGGAGCGGCTTGATGGAGGCGACGTCCGTACCATCGAGTGCGATGCCGGCGAGGCTGTTCTTGGCGACCTTCACGGTTGCGCCGGCCTGCTTCATCTGCGAGCGCAGCTTCTGCATGTCGGCGACCGTGAGGCCCTTGTAGTGGGCCACGACGACGACGGCGCTCTGATTGAACACGCCGTTGAGCGTCGAGACGAGGTCAGCTTTTGCTGTCCGGTCCACTGGGCTCTCTCCGGTTGGCGGAACCCGATCTTGGGTCCGCCGGTTGCACATGCCGCCCGGACGTGGTCTCGGCCTTCAAAAGACCGGGAACGTCCGAACGACGCTTCGCGGCCCTGTCCCCGCACGTGCCCCAGGAGGGTCGCTTCGGGTGAGTTGGTTCAAACCGACACCCCTCCACGGCGTTTGCCGGGGCGAGGTTTTTCCTAAGTTCGGTCTTCCCCGTCTGTGCAGGCTGGTCGTGGATTAAGCCGGCGAGCCGGCACCTGCAGTCTCGGACAGGACATGGCCGGACAAGGCTCCACGGGGCTCGACACCCCCTGGATCCTGCCGGCCATTGTCGCCCGGTTGCCCGGGCGACATTTCATGCGGAAACCGGCCGATTGGCCGTCTCCTTCCGTGAGGATGAAATGCGTAAGGCGCGGTGTATAGAGGCTGGCAAGCCGCCTGCCAAGGGCCCGAGCGCGACTTTTCCGCCGCAGGCAAGGGCTGGAGTGGGAAACCGGCCTGGGACGCATGTCTCCCTTACGCGTCCCCTTCAGCCTCACTGAGGAGTGATTCGGCGTCGCGTCCACGATACAGAACACGCAGGATGTCGAGACGGTCTTCGCGCAACGCATAGGCGATTACGACCCGACGCTCGAAGGCCACGAGGCGCAGGCCGATCCGCAGAACGTCGCGAATCCGTCCGACCCGCGGCATCTGGACAGGCGCTCACAGCGTTCGCGGATCCGCCGGATGAAGGCGATGGCGCGATCCGGGCTGTCTTGGGCTATATGATCGTAGAGCGCTTCGAGATCCGCGATGGCTTGCGCCTGAAGCGCGACCTCAAGCTTTGCCACCGGCCGCGACCCGGTGGGCGTGCCGATCCTCCAGCCGATCGAAGACCACTTGTGCAGGAACGCCAGGCTCCGGATCGTCGAAGGCGGCGAGAATCGAAGTCAAGACAGCATCGCGATGCTTGAACGACTCGACGGCGAGCCGATCCTCAAGGAGCCGCAACCCCGCCGTCACGACCTCGGCCGCATCACGGAAACGGCTGGCCGCAACCTGAGTCCGCACGAAGCGGTCGAGATCCGGACTCAGATCGATATCGGCCATGACCAAGCGTCCCTGCAGCCAAGGCTGTGCCGTTCAAGGCTACGCTGCCTCGCGTTCCGGCACCAGCTTGCGCCGCGCAGTCTCCCACCACGTACGCCGCCGGGCATCCTCGGCCTCCGCGGCCTTGGCGGCATAGAACGAGGCGTTGTGCTCGCCGCGCAGAGCCTCGCGGGTGAAGCGGATCAGGTGGTGGGCGACGAAGCCCATGTTGAACACCGCCTCGATCTGGCCGCGCTTCAGGGCATAGCCCGCGGCGCTCCAGAACGGCTTGCGGTAATCCGAGAGCAGGCCGACCCGGGTGATGATGTTGAAGCCGAGGATCAGGCCACGGCGCAGGTTCGTGAAGGTGAGTTTGCCCTTGGTCGGCGTCACGATCCGATTCGGGTAAGTGGTCTCACATTGGTGCTTGAACCGGGCGAACAGCTGCTCCGGCTCGTAGGCGTGGGCAATCGCCCGGCGCCAACTCGCCACGACGGTGTCGTGCGGGCGCTTGAACAGCACGTTCGACTCCAGCGCCGCGTCGTGCACCAGCCGCCCCTCCCGCTCCAGCCGATCCCAGAGCGGGGTCTTGGGCAGGGCCTGGAGTAGGTTGATGGTCAGCACCGGGATCGCCGACTTGTCGATGAAGTCGATCAGGTTCTGCTCGGACTTGTCGCTGTCGGTATCGAGCCCCAGGATGATGCCCGAGGTGACTTCGAGCCCGTAGGAGTTGAGGGTCTCGATCGCCTCGTACATCGGCACGGCGGCGTTGTGGGTCTTGTCGATGCCCTTGAGCGCGTCCGCCTCCGGCGTCTCGATGCCGACGAACACGGTCATGAAGTTGGCCTGGCGCATCAGCTCGAGGATCTCGGGCTGCTTGGCCATGTTCAGGGTCGCCTCGCAGGCGAATTGCAGCGGGTAATCGTTCTTCTTCTGCCATGCGACGAGGTGCGGCAGCATCTCGCGGGTCGCCTTGCGGTTGGCGATGAAGTTGTCGTCGACGAAGTAGACCACCGCGGGGTGCCCGGGCTGGCTGATGATCGCGTCGAGCTCGGCGCACATCTGCTCCGGGCTCTTGAGCCGCGGCTGGCGGCCGTAGAGCTGCGGGATGTCGCAGAACTCGCAGCGATACGGGCAGCCAGACGAGAATTGCAGCGAGCCGATCAGGTAGCGCTTGAGCGGCGCCGCCTCATAGGCCGGCGCCGGGAAATCCGAGAGCGCCAGCCGTTCGCCGGTCTCGAACACCACCTGCTGGGTCGGACGGGTGACGTCGGCGTCGAGGCACTCGATCAGCCGGTCGGTGGCGTCGCCGATCTCGCCGACATGGAGATAGTCGAAATCCGGATACTTCTCCCGCGCGCCGGACACGGAGGGGCCGCCAAGAGCCGCGACCTTGCCGGCGGCATGGGCACGCCGGCCGATATCGTGGATCTGGCCCTCCTGGATGTGCATCCCGGAGACGAACACCGCGTCGGCCCAGGCGAAATCCTGGGCGGAGGCGCGCCGGATGTTCTCGTCGATGAAGCGATACTCCCAGCTCTCGGGCATGTAGGCCGCGATCACCAGGAGCCCCTGCGGAGGCATGAACGCCTTGACGCCACCCATGAGCGGGTAGGCGTGCGAGAACGTGCCGAACGAGGGCGTGTAAGCGGGGAAGACGCACAGGATGCGTCGGCGGGTCGTGACGGAGACAGTGCTGCGCATGGGGCCTATCTAGCACAGCTGTGCCGGATGGCGCCCCCCTTCGCGTTAAGAATGGCGTGAGGAGAGAGGCTTGGAGCCGCTGCGCGGCAGGTCTCTTGCTAGGTCCCGGGTCGCATTCCGCTCGCGCTGCATGCGCCCGGGAAAGGGCGTCCCGGTTCCTTGGCCCAGCCCCTTTCCCGGACAGGTGCAGCGAAGCGGAACCTGATCCGGGACCCAGCACAGAACTCGCCGCGCAGCGGCTCAAGACATCAGATCGTCGTACAGATCGCGCCAAGCCGGGTTGAACGCTTCGATCAGCGCGAGCTTCCACGCACGTCGCCAGCGCTTGATGGCATATTCCCGGATGCGAGCGTCGATGATGCGCGGATATTCTTCGTACCAAACCAGCATCGTCACGCCATAGTCACGGGTGAACCCGGGCATCGCACCGGTGCGATGCTCATAGATGCGTCGTGTGAGGTCGGTCGTTGAGCCGGTGTAGAGCGTTCCGTTCCGCCGACTGGCGAGCATGTAGACGTGGGCTCCATCACCCACCTCCCCGGCACCGGAGGCAGATATGATGAAGCTTTGCCGATTCGACGACACCTTTTCCCGGGCGCATGCAGCGCCAGCGGAATGCGACCCGGAACCCAGCGCGTTAAGATGCAAAGCGCTGACTTGCTACAACGTCGCACCTCAACTGAGCCGCTACGCGGCACATTTCTAAGCTGGGTCCCAGATCACCTTCCACTGTCGTTCCAGGTGTCCGGGAAAGGGAGCGCTTCATCCGCAAAGGACTTTTGCGCCGAGGCCCCCCAACGCAAAACGCCCGGCCGTTTCCGGCCGGGCGCTTCGTTATAGCGTTGAGTCGAGACTCAGGCGGTCAGGACCGTGTTCGGCTCGACCTTGACGCCCGGGCCCATCGTCGAGGTGACGGCGATGCGCTGGACGTAGGTACCCTTGGCGCCCGCCGGCTTGGCCTTGGCGACCGCGTCGGCGAAGGCCTTGATGTTCTCGACAAGCTTGTCGGCGTCGAACGAGACCTTGCCGACGCCGGCATGGACGATGCCGGCCTTCTCGACGCGGAACTCCACCGAGCCGCCCTTGGCGCCGGCCACGGCGCTCTTCACGTCCATGGTGACGGTGCCGACCTTCGGGTTCGGCATCAGGCCGCGCGGGCCCAGCACTTTACCGAGACGGCCGACGAGCGGCATCATGTCCGGGGTGGCGATGCAGCGATCGAACTCGATCTTGCCGCTCTGGACGATCTCCAGGAGATCCTCGGCGCCGACGATGTCGGCACCCGCCGCCTTGGCGTCGTCCGCCTTGGCGCCACGGGCGAAGACCGCCACGCGCACCGTCCGGCCGGAGCCGTTCGGCAGGTTGCAGACGCCGCGGACCATCTGGTCGGCGTGCCGCGGATCGACGCCGAGGTTCATCGAGACCTCGACGGTCTCGTCGAACTTCGCGGTCGCCCGCTCCTTGACCAGCTTGATCGCCTCATCGAGCGGGTAGAGCTTGGTCACCTTGATGCCCTCGCGGGCGGCGCGGATGCGCTTTCCTTCGCGTGCCATGATGTCCTCCCTCAGGCCGTGACTTCGAGGCCCATGGCCCGGGCAGAGCCGCGGATCATGGCGACGGCCGCATCGACCGAGTCGCAATTGAGGTCGGGCATCTTCTTCTCGGCGATCTCGCGCAGCTGCGCCTCGGAGATCTTGCCGACGGTCGGGCCCTTACCCGGGGTCTTCGAGCCGGAAGCCGGCTTCTTGCCGATCTTCAGACCGGCGGCCTTCTTCAGGAAGAAGGTGACCGGCGGCTGCTTCATCTCGAAGGTGAAGGAGCGGTCCTGATACGCGGTGATGACCACCGGGATCGGGGTACCCTTCTCGATCTGCGCGGTCTTCGCGTTGAAGGCCTTGCAGAATTCCATGATGTTGAGGCCGCGCTGACCGAGCGCGGGGCCGATCGGGGGCGACGGGTTCGCCGCGCCGGCCGGGACCTGAAGCTTCACGTAACCCGTGATCTTCTTCGCCATGGGATAACTCCCAAACTGCGTCCGCCGCCGGGCTGCCTAAGCGCGGGCGGGTCGGACGATTGCAGGTCGCGGTGCGATCCGTGGATCCCGGAGGCGAGGCCGGGCGGATCTTCCGCGGGTGATGGCGAATGGCGAATGGCGAATGGCGAATGGAAGGCCAGAGCCCCCCTAAGCGCCATTCGCTAATTCGCTACTCGCTCGTACGTCAGGCCTTCTCGACCTGGGCGTATTCTAGCTCCACCGGGGTGGCGCGGCCGAAGATCGACACGGCCACCTTGAGGCGGGAGCGGGCCTCGTCGATCTCCTCGACGGTGCCGTTGAAGCTCGCGAACGGGCCGTCGGCGACCCGGACGGTCTCGCCGATCTCGAACGCGATCGACGGCTTCGGCCGGTCGACGCCCTCGGCGACCTGGCCCTTGATCCGCTCGGCCTCGGCGTCGGGGATCGGGACCGGCTTCGACTTGTCGGCGCCGAGGAAGCCCGTGACCTTCGGGGTGTTCTTGATGAGGTGGTAGACTTCGTCGGTCAGGTCGCACTTCACCAGCACGTAGCCCGGAAAGAACTTGCGCTCGGCATCGACCTTCCGGCCGCGGCGCACCTCGACGACCTTCTCGGTCGGGACCATCACCTCGTCGAACAGCTCGGTCAGCCCGCGCTGAGCCGCCTGGTCCTTGATGGACTGGGCGACCTTGTTCTCGAAGTTCGAGTAGGCGTGGACGATATACCAGCGCTTCGACACGGTTCCGTTCAACTCCGACAAGTCCGCGAGGTCTCCCCCGATCGATTCGCCCCCCCCCTCAGCGCATCGTCTTTTCCCGAAAGCCGGAGGCCACCTTTCGGGACGATGCTCTAGAGGCCGAGCACCAGGCCGACGACGAAGCGCAGGGCCTGATCCACAACCGTGAAGAACAGGCTGGTGACCACGACCATCACGAACACCATGATGGTGGTGATCGTGGTCTCCCGGCGGCTCGGCCACGTGACCTTGCGCGCCTCGTCGCGGACCTGGGAAAAGAACTCTCCCGGGGTCGCACGCTTCTGCGGCACCTTGGCGGGCGTGGCCGGACGGGCCGGCGGCACGTTCGCGGGACCGCGAGCTGCGCCGCGCGCCACATCCACCTTCTTGGTCGCTTCGTTCGATGCCATGGCGCCAGTGTTTTTTGGTGCGCGAGCCCGAGGCAGGGCCTGCTTCCGGGAACGCGAACATCCGGCGCCGAGAGCCTGGATGGGCCCGCACCGACGGTCGCTTCAGATCTCGGATTGCGCCCGCTCTAGCGCAACTCCGCCGGCTTGTCGACCGGGCGACCGCGCGGGGACGGGTGAGATGTCTGGCAGGAGTGGAGGGACTCGAACCCGCAACCTCCGGTTTTGGAGACCGGCGCTCTGACCAGTTGAGCTACACTCCTAGCGTCCCGCCAAATGCCCGATCGCGGCGCGGCTTGCAAGAGGTTTGGGCCGCCTTGCAAGGTCTTTCAGAGGGCTGCGGGCCGAAAATCGCGACTGTGCCGGGCACAGTCGCGCGGGGTCCCGGCATGACAGCGCCGGCCTCCGTGGAGACGGAGACCGGCGCTGATCCGATCGCTCTCACCAAACGACCCGACGGGTCGGGTCGGGTCGGACGAGATCCTACGCGTTGATGGCGGCGACGACGCCGGCGCCGACGGTGCGGCCGCCCTCGCGGATGGCGAAGCGCAGCTTCTCCTCCATGGCCACCGGCACGATCAGCGTGACGTCCATGGTCACGTTGTCGCCCGGCATCACCATCTCGGTGCCTTCCGGCAGCTCGCACACCCCGGTC
>NZ_JAKSYL010000083.1 GCF_022829515.1 Methylobacterium sp. J-048 | reverse complement strand
CGCGTCGGCGCGCGGGGCTCAGAAGTTTCCCCGGGACGCCTCCTGCAAGATCAGCTTGTCCAGCGTCAGATCTGCGATCGCCCGCCTGAGACGTTGGTTCTCCGTCTCAAGATCCTTCATCCGCTTCACTTGATCCGACTTCAGGCTGCCGTACTCTTTGCGCCAGCGATAGTATGTCACCTCGGTCACGCCGATCGCCCTGATCGACGCGGCGACGCTCTGTCCTTGTGAGACCAGCACGTCGACCTGACGCAGCTTACTCACGATCTCCTCAGGCTTGGGTCGTTGGGCCATCGGTTCCGTCCTCTGTCGGCTCAAAAGCCATACTTCAGGGCGGACCACTTCAAAGGGGGACGATCACAGTGCCGCCCGCGATCTCGAACCGGTGCGTGTCTCTGAGCCGCTTTGCTGCGCTCGCGATGACGGCGCGATCATGCAGTCAAACCGGCTCCGACAGCTCGCCTGATGGCTTCCGCGTGGATTTTTGCCGTGTTCTCAACGCTGTATTGCTCGACGTTTTGCCGCCGGAAGTCGGCAAACTTTCTCTCTTCGGCGATATGATCGCAGTAGTGGTTCATGGCTTCCACGAGCGCCGCCTCGTCGTTGGGCGGGACGAGTTGCCCCAGGCGGCGGTCGACCAGGATGTCGCTCGGGCCGAACTCGCAATCGGTCGAGACGACCGGAAGTCCGCAGCGGAGCGCCTCGCAGATCGCCAGCGACCAGCCCTCCCATCGCGAGGTGGCGACGAACACGTCGCTCGCATAGAGCGCTCGTTGCGGGCTGTCCGGATGGTGCTCGAGCTTGACCACATCCGATAGCCCGAGGCGCCGGATCTGTTCGGACAGAGCCGTCTCGTCGGCCCCGTGGCCGACGAGACGCAGCCTTATGTCCTGGCGTCGCTGGTAGAGGCGGGCGAACGCCTCGACCAGGATGTCCTGGCCTTTCTGATAGTCGTACCGTCCGACATTGACGAACGTCACCAGGCCTTCTGTCGGTTTTTCGTCGGGCCCCGGCGGGTCGAATTTCCGGACCGGGTTCGGCACCCAGACCGTCGGCCTGCGGCAGTCGAAATCCTCGGTGAAGGCTCCGAGCTGCCGGGGCGAGGTACCGAACACGACCGCCACCCGTTCAAGGACGAGATGGCGGAGGAGGAAGAACAGGATCTTCGCCTTGAGGTGCCCGCTCTCCCGGCGCGGATTTCCGTGGAGGTGCAGCGCGATAGGCCGCTTCAAGCCCAGTCGTGCAAACCAGAAGATCACCGTTGGATCGATCTGCGGGACCACGATGAGATCGTAGGGCTTGTCCCGAGCGACGCTGCGGAATGCGCGCATGAGACTGATGCGTGAGGAGACCGAACGCCTGACGATGTTGTAGGCCCGCAGCGTGGCGGGATAGTTGCGATGTTCGGAGACAAACAGGACGTCGACATCGAATGCGTCGCCGTAGGTCTTGGCGAGTTCCGTGCAGATCTCGTCGTTGACCCGTTCGATGCCTGCGAAAAACGTCGTGCCGGGCTGGCAATAAAGGACTTTGATTTTTCGACCGGTCGCGACAGACATCAAGGATACTCCGAATGATGGGCGACGGCCTTGACGGTTCCTGGAAGACCGTCGCGCCAGCGACGCTTTGCTCGGATCGTCGCGCATCCTCCGCGGAGCTGGAGGTCGGTTCGGCCCAGGAAGGCGTGTCGGCGCACGGGCAACGGCAACAGGCGATCAGACGCGATTGAGGATCGCGCCGATGACGCTGGCGCCCGCGCTTCGCAACCCGTTCACGGCATCCGAGAGCTCGTCGACGGTCGTGCGGCCGGCCTCGGCCACGATCACCACCGCATCGGCCCGCCGCGCGGCGGCCCGCGTCTCGGCCGAGACCGAGAGGGGCGGCAGGTCGAGGATGACGTAGCCGGTCTGCCGCATGTGATCGATCACCTTGTGGAAGGACGGCGCGCCGAGATAGACGCGGCTGTTGACGGCCGTGTTCGGAAGGCGTGCCGGCAGCACGGCGATGCCGCCGTAATCGAGGAGCTTGGCACTGGGAATGCGGGCGGGATCCTCGATCAGATCCGCCAGGCAGGTCCCTTCCCGGGTGTCGAAATCGTAGGTCAGGGACCGCGGTGCGGACCCATGGATGTCGGCATCGATCATCGTCACCGGACGCCCGCTCTCCTGGATGATCCGGGCCAGGTTCAAACCGATGAGCGAAGTGCCCGAATTCGCCGTGCAGCCGACCAGGGCGATCACGGCCTCGCCGTCTCCGGGGCGGCTCGATAGGGCGAGCTGGATCGACGTCCGCAGGTCGCGGATGCCCGACGCGAAGCCGCTATTGCCGAGCCACAGAGTTGTCGCGGATCTCAGGTCGCTCGCGCCGCGCCGCCCGGCGACACCCTTGCGCGAGATGTCGGGCATGACCGCGAGGCACGGGATTCCGACACGCTGGACGAGATCCTGTGGTGTCCGGATCCGCCGGTCCAGCGCTTGCCGTAGAGCGACGGCCAGCAATCCGCCGACGAGACCCACGGTCAGGCCGAGGCCCAGGATCAGGGTCTTGCGCGGCGCCGACGGCCGGAGCGGCTGCAGCGCGGCGCCGATCACGCGGGCATCGGCGTCCGGCGTCGGCGCCTCGGGCAGGCTTCCATTGGTCACCGCGGCCGCTGCCGAACGCGCCTGCGAAGACAGGGCGTTGACGCGGCCCTGCAGGAATTCCGCGCCGTTCTTGGCGGCGTCGGCCTTCGCGGCGATCGATTGCCAGAGATAAGCTGAGACCGCCGCGTTCGCGACCCGGCGGGCCAGGTTCGGGTTCGGGGAGGTGTAGGAAACCTCCACGACGTAGGATTGGCCGACCCGGCGCACGGTGAATTGCTGCGCGAAGGTTTCGAACTGCCGCTGCTGCACGACCTCGGGGCTCGGCGGCGGCGGTGCCGGGATGCCGAGCAGGGATTTGAGGCTCAGGCTCGATGTCTCGGGCTTGTCGGAAGGCGGGAGGCCGAATTCGGGATCGTTTGCGAGCCCGAGGCTGTTGAATACGTTGGTCAGGAGGCGCTCGGAGCGCAGAACCTGAAGCTCGCTCTCGGCCCGGCCGACATCAAGGCCCGGCGCCAGGGAGCCTTCCGGCGAACCCGAGCCGGCCTGACGGCGGGGTTCCAGAAGCAGCGTCGCGGTCGCCGTAAAGAGCGGCGTGGCAGTCGCTGCGTAGAAAGCGGCGGCCCCGACGCAGAACAGGATCCAGAGGGCCACGACGAACTTGTGGCGCTTGGCCGCCTTCAGGGCGGCCGAGATCACCGCAAGCGGGCCATCCGGCACGCCCACGGAGGTCGCCTCCGGGAACGGCCACACCGCCTGCGGTCGCTCCGAGGAGATCCGATTTTGATTGTGCGCGCTCATCTCACGGCTTTCCGTCGGATCTGCAGGGCCCGCTCGGGTTCGAGGCGCCCCAGGAGGGCGTCGACCGCGCCCCGTAGATTGCCCCGCAAACGGCCGCGCCGATCGATGAACGGTTCCGGAACGGCCGATCGCGCCAGGTTGCTGGTGAAGTTCCGAAACAAGTGGTCGAGCACCTGAGCGTAAGTCATCGTTCCCTTACGCAGCATGTACAGGGGATTAACCACCTGCGAATAGCCGAGCCGATCGCCGGCGATCCGGCCTCCCTTCACGCCCATATGGACGCCGCGCGCTGCCATGCATTTCACGAGCCGTCCGCCTTTCGCCCGCAGGGCGGCACCGAAATCGCGATCCTCCAGCCAGCCGTACAGGACTAGCCGCTCGTCGAACCGCAGGGTCCCGATCGCGGAGCGCCGGAAGGCCATGTTGCAGCCGTAGGGACTGAAGGGCTCGATCAGCGGTGCCGGCGCGACAGGGCCGCTCTCGGCGAGCAGGCGATCGACCTCCGCGAAGCTCAGGCCGGGGCCCTTGATGCCGTCCGCCAGCACGTCGCCCGTGAAGCCGACGATGTCCGGCTCGTCGCGGAACATCCGAGCCGCGACATCGAGCCAGTTGGCGTCGGGCACGAAATCGTCGTCGAAGAAAACAACGATCGCGATTCCATCGGGCAGGGCGGCGAGCGCCGTGTTGCGCTGCGCCGCGAGGCCGGGGCGGCCGGTTACCACCGTGACGTCGCCCCAGATGGCCGCCTCGCCGGCATCCTCCGGTTTGATGCAGGAGATGATTACGCTGGCGGCCTTGTAGGTCTGCCGATCGAGGATGCGCCGCAGCGTCTGCGCGACGACCTCCGGCCGCCCCAGGGTCGCGATGACCACCGCGATGCTGGGCGGCGCGGGTGCGGGGCGAGGGCGCCCGACATCCCGCCGCTGCGGTGCCTGCATCACGTCCAGGTAGCCCTGCGCCGTATCGGCCCAGGAGAACTGGGCCGCTTGGATGCGGCCGCGGCCGATCAGATCCTCCCGGAGCGCGGCGCTCGCCAGCAGCGCCCGGACATGCGCCAGCCAAAGCTCGGGCCGGTCGGGGGGCGCTAGCAGCGCGGCGGCGCCGCAGATCTCCGGCAGGCTGGCGCGATCGGTCGAGATGACCGGGCAGCCTCGCGCCATCGCTTCCAGCGCCGGGAGACCGAAGCCCTCGGTCAGCGACGGAAAGGCCAGGCACAGGGCGCGCTCCAGAAGGTAGGCGAGATCGTGATCGGTCACGAACCCGAGATGCTGGACGTTGTCGCTGCGCTGCAGGTCTTCCGATGCGAAGATGCCCGCCCGGCCGCCGGCGATGATCAGGTCGACACCGAGGCTCGCGAACTCGCCCGCCAGGCCGAGCAGCAGGCTGAGATTCTTGTGGCGGGCGCGGGAACCGAGCGCCAGGACGAACGGGCGCACGGTACCGTCCGGGTTGCGGCGCAGCGCCGACTGCGCCCGGGTCGCCAGGTTCGGGTCCCAGGCGTGGACGTGCTCGTACCCGTTGGGCAGAACGAGGATGTCGGACGCCTTCAGCGACAGATGCTGCGCGATCTGCCCGGCCGAGAAGCTCGAGACCGTGGCGATCCGCGCCGCGCGTCGCGCCAGCAGCGGCTGAAGCGTCTTGTAGAAGACGCGGAACGGCGCGCTATAGCTCCCCGGTTCGAGGAAGACGTTCGCGTCGTGGATGCAGACGACCTGATCCGTCCGGAAGGCCGGCGCGGTGTTGCAGAGGTTGAGCAGCCGGCCCGGCCAGGCACGCGGCAGCACGACCTGCTCCCAGGCATGGCCGCCTGCGCGGCCGACGATCCTGAGCGGCGTCCCGTCGAAGCCCGGATCTTGAGTGTCCGGCGGCGCCAGCAGAGGAATCGTCGTCCCACGCGCAGCTACGACCTGGCTCATCGCCTGCGTTACGTTCCGTGCGTAGCGCTGAACGCCGGTCATCGGTTGCGTCAGGAAGCGACCATTGATCCCGAACGATTCAGCCGCCGTCATGCCGACGATATACTCCAATTAAGATTCGGTATATAAATTCGGAATCGAGCCAACATTAGCGACAGTGCATCCGAATATTTTAGGTGTTCAATGTCACCCTCTCAAGCTGACGCGTCCGTTTCAATTGCTACGACCCGGTTTGCACAATCGTGGCGATGTTATTAGTAAACGGTCCTTGAGGTAGCGACCCTTACGCTATCGACCGGCCATTTACAAGAAATGGCTGACGCGCATGACGACTGCACGGCTGCATCATGGGTCCTGTAGCTGGGCATCGCTCATATCGCGGGCGGCCAGAGGGGAGGGCCGTCCTGGCTCACTCGGCTAGCACCAGCAGGGAATAACCGCCGAGGATCCGCACGGTGAGATCCTGGTTCAGCGCGAACAGGGCTCGGCGCGGGATCTTCATAAGCCGGCTCGACCTGGCCTGATTGGGCAGTTCGAGGCGTCCAGCTGTGTAGGCGTGATCAATGATCTTGTATCCGCAATCCCTCAGGGTCGCGAGCGCCGACTCCTTGAAGAAGTAGTGCAGATGACCGACGTTCTTGCGGAGATTCATGATCGGCCGCTCCCGGAACAGGGACTGCACCGATAGATCGAGCGGGATGTGGAAAATCTTGTATTTGGCGAGGGAGCGCAACTGCTGCGTGAAGCCGATGTAATCCTCGACATGCTCGATGACGTCGATCACCAGCATCACGTCGAACGGCGCCGCCGCGGCGTCGAACACGCTCTCGAGATAGAATTTGGTCCGGTCGGTCTCCTTGCTCTTGGCACGATGATAGGCATGCGGAGAGACCTCGTAGCCGTAACCCTTTGAGAAACCGAAGGACCGTTCCAGGTTGAGAAGGATATCCCCAGTCCCGCAGCCGACCTCACACAGCCTATCGAATGTGATCGCGTTCTTGCGAAGGATCTCAGCGATTTGCTTCGCTTTCCAGGGCGCGTCTTCTTCGTGCCATCCCGGATTGTTCTCCGCGTAGGTCTCGTTCTGGTACATATCCAGCATATTAATACTTCCCTCGCATCTGTAGGACGGGGAACCGCGTTCGTCCGGCCATTAACGTTCCGGCGGCCAATATGGCCTCACCACACATCAGGCTTTTTTAGCTTTGGCGGCCGACAACGCAACCATACAATTGCAATATCAACCGCTCAATGGCGAGATCGTTAAATCATGGAGCTTCCATAATTTGCCGAACTAGCAATTTTTGGCAGACTATGCGGTTGGGAACAGTCGTAGGCGAAGACGCCAAGCCGAGCCCACTTCGCCGATCGACGAGCTAATTGATTGAGCAGGTCTGATATTCGCAATCTATATGGGCCCACAAAAGCCAATCAAAGGTGGCCCAGTACTTATATTCTAGTTCTGCGCAGCAATTCCGGCCTGGGCCGGGATGCCGATCGCCAGTTCGACGGGGCTTGCCGATGGCGGGTCTCTCAAATCGCCCGGCGGCGGCGACGAAGCGCCTGAACCTCAGAGCGCAGCGCCCGTGCAGCATAGATCAGTTCGATGAGTGGAAGCGCCAGGCGGCCGCTCCGCGGGAAACTGCGCACGACGGCGCCTTCGCGCCAGAGGCTTTCGCGGATCTGCTTCAGGGGGCTGGTGGTGCCCGGGACAGCGAACTGCGCCCGCAACTCGGTCCGTCCGAAATCCCGGGATCGGTGCCCAAGGCTCAGGGTCGCCACCGCCTGCGCATCCGGCCAGACCACCGCGTCTTTCAGATGCTGCCACGCGCGCGCCGCATCCTCCTGGACACGGTGGAGCGTTTCCGGAGCGAGGCCGTCGATGTAGGCGAGGACACCGGTGAACAAGCCCGGCTGCTCCGGCGCGATGCGGCTCTCCCACCCGGCGACCTGAAGATTGGCCCGCGGCGACCCGCCATCGGCCGATGCCGTGAAGGTTCGGACGCTCGACAGCTCCGGCTCGAGGCAGGACTCGATCAGCTGCCAGAAGCGAAGCGCCGAGGTCCGGACTTCCCAGGGCTTGTACCCGTCGCTCTCGACGCTGAGGCCCAGGGTCCGCGCGAAGTGCGGTGTCGGAAGCCGCTTGTAATTGCTGCGGGCGAATTGAAGGCCGGACCATTGTCGCTCCGGGATACCCTCCTGGAGGATCCGGACCGTGCTGCCATACAGCCCGGTATCGACCAGCACACCGTGGCGGCGATTCCCGGTACACGTCGCCAGATGGGCGCGGAACAGGGCATCCTGCTCGGCAACCGCGCGGTGGAGCCTCACCACGCCGGGCTCGGTGCCGGCCAACAGGCTGATGAAACGTATCTTCTCGAACGGCGCATGCCAGGGCGGCGGCAGGTCGAGGTCGTTGCACTGTGCCAAGGCAGCAGCGATCTCGGCCATCGACTGGCCGCTGAACTCGCGCTCCAACTCGGACAGGACCCCGGGGCTCGGCGGATCAAAGGCCGTCCGGGCCGCGACGAGGCGCGACACCATCAGGTCCGCGTGCGGCAGCCGCTGCGGCAGGTCGGTCCGGGCCAGGAACCGCTCATAGGCCAGCCTCATCCGCAGACCGCCCCGGGCGCAGAACAGGAGGACGGCGTCGTCGCCCTGGAGGAAGCGTTCGAACAGCCACAGGCGCAGGCAGAATTCCGCGAGGATCGGCCCGAGCGCAACGCGTCCGAACGTCTCCGCGTCGAGCCGCCCGATATCGGGTGCCGTCACCGTCATGCGGACGCGCCCGCGCGCGGCGCGTGCGCCGCCCGGATCCGCAGCTTGTGCAGGATACGGGCGCGCAGGGCATCGGCCCGGCGCCGGAACACGAGGTGCTTTGGCCGCAGCACCTGCAGGGAGCGCAATCCTGCGGCCTGGGCCATCGTCACGTCCGCTGTCGTGTCGTCACCGATATGCAGGATGTCGGCGGCCGCCACACCTTCCTGGCGCAGCACGACCCCGAACAGGGCGCCGGTGCGCTTGGTCGCGTTGTGGTCTGCGCTGGCGTAGATCTGGCCGACGGGATGGTCGGGCGCGTGCGCAGCGAGCAGCTGCGCGATCGTTTCGCCCCGATGATACGTGTCGCTGACCGCGATGATCCGGCATCCCGCCCGCGCCTGCTCGGCGAGCCAGGCCAGGAGCGGCGTGTTGGCCTTCAGTTGGGCGATCTCGACCGCGATCTCGGCCTGATGGATGATGTCGGCCGCGTGCGCATCGAGGCTGAGGATCCGGCCCATGGCGTCGACCATGTCGGCGAACCGCACGTCCCCCGAGGGACAGGACAGGTCGAGCGCCCGGTAGGCCTGCTTCTGGACCTCGATCCGGGCATCGTAGATCGCCCCGGGATGCCGCACGATCCGCCGCTCGGCGGCCAGACGTTGCGCGGCGCGCACCGCGATGTCGTTGAACCGCTGGCGTTCTGATCGGTGATCGCGATGGAGCAGCGTATCGAACACGTCGCAGGAGATGATCCGGGCGGCCGCCGTTTTGGGAAGGAGCATGATGCCTTTCAGCCCTGGAAACCCGTGCGTATCGCCGCCGCTTGTGCGTGGCCCGGTCGCAATCCCGCATGCCTGACCCGTCCGAGGCATGGCAATCGCGATTCTTGTCTTATGTCGACGGAATCAGACAAAAGAACGGTTATTCATGAACCTTCATCATCCCGAGCCTGCTCGATCGCGCATTATGCGTCGCCAAACGGGAGAGGACGACGGATATCCAGATTCCGGTCTTCAGCCTCACTCCTTGCAGATGGCGTCGCGCTTCGTCTCGTCGGGGGCGAAGGCGTAGACGTAATCGACCAGCAGGTCGGAGGGATTGGGGGTCTTGTCGATCGGCCATCCGGAGCCGAGCGCGAGGTTGACCAGCATCATCAGGGGCTTGGTGTGCTCGGGCGGCGTCGGCGTCCGGCCGATCTCGCGGCGATCGAGATAGAACACGACCCATTCCTTCGTCACGTTCACCCCGTAGGTGTGGAAGCTGTCGTTCAGCGAGCCGCTCGGGACCGAGGTGATGATCTCGCCACCGCGATTCTTCTTGGGGTCGGTCTTGTCCCAGATGTGCCAGACCGAATGGAATCCGTCCGGGAACTGGCCGTAATACTCGATCACGTCGATCTCCACCGATGGGGTGGGGTCGTCTTTCGGCTTGTTGGCGTTCAGCCAGAAGGCCGGCCACACGCCGGGCCCGGGCGGCAGCTTCATCCGCGCCTCGAAATACCCGTACATCAGGGCGAAGCCGGCGGTGGTGGGATCGGCCGAGGACAGGAGACCGGAGGTCCACTTTCCGTTGTCGTGCTTCCGTGCCCGGATCTTCAGGATCCCGTCTTTGACGATGAACGGCGCGTTCTTCTCAGGATCGGCGAAGATGTCGATCGGGTCGATGAATTGTGCATCGCCGAAATCACCGTTCCAGGGCGTGTGCGCTGACCACCGCGCCCG
>NZ_JAKSYL010000075.1 GCF_022829515.1 Methylobacterium sp. J-048 | reverse complement strand
CACGCGACGAGCGCATCATGGCGCTGATGCGCGAGCGCGACGATCTCGGGAAGCGCACCCGGGCGATCGAAACCGAGCGCCCCATCCCGGCGACTGTGACCGTCGAGCCGGCGTCCACGCGCGGTCTGGAGGTGCGGCTCGCCCGGGAGACCGCGCATGCGGCCGCGTTGGAGGAGCGGCTCGCGGTACTCACGGGCGCAGCCGAACGCCTCGGCACCGATCTCGCCGCGGAGATGGCTCGCCGGTCGGCCGTGGAACGGGAACTGGCCGCACTCGAAGCGGCGTTAGACGGGCCGAGCGTCGATACAGCCGATGACCGAGCATCGGGACGGCTCGACGGGCAGGTCATCCTCTATGTCGGCGGTCGGCGACGTCAGGTGGCCAATCTCCGTCGCTTCGTCGAGACCCAAGGTGGCAGGCTGCTCGACCACGACGGCGGCATCGAGGACAACCTGTGCCTGTTGCCGGGGCTGGTTGGGCAAGCGGATCTGGCGGTTTTTCCCGTGACCTGCGTCAGCCACGAGGCGAGCCTGCACCTCAAGCGATACTGCGAAGCCCAGGCGAAGCCGTTCTACCCGGTGCGGAGTGCCAGCCTCGCCAGCTTCGTGCACGTCGTCGGGCAGCGCGGGTAGAGCGCCAAGACCTGAAGCCTGCGTCCAATCTGATCATGCCGAGCCAGACTGGCTGCGTGAGACGCCAGCTAAACCTCGTACGGATCAGCGCTTGAATTTCGAGATGATTAAAGCAACCGCAATGGATTTTTTGTCCTTTATGGCGATTTAGACATTTTTAATATTTTCATCTATCATAATGCAAATATTATGCCGCATTGATATTGCTATCGAGAAAACTAAGTAGCTATAGGGAACATTTGTTGAGAAATATTCCCTCTGCAATATTATAAATCGGCAAGCTTACTTATCAGGAACGGTGGCAACCGGACCTTGAGCGCCTGTCTGGAAGCCGATGTGCCGCATCCGACCCGTCAGGCATGACCGTGCTGATGGTGTAGGTCGGGGTAGTGCGGGTGGGAGTGCTTCAGCGGCTCGTGTCGGTGCCGGTGTGCGTGCGGCTCCATCACTATTCCATCGTGATGATGCTGGTGGTGCTCGTCGTGGATGTGGACGTGCTCGTGCTCCATCACCTCATGGGTGTGCTCGTGTTCATGCCACTCCGCGAGGTGTAGCCACAGCCCCACCCCCATCAGCAGACCGGCCAGGACAACCTGCATTGTCACCGGCTCGTGCAGCAGCAAGACCGCGATCACGGCGCCGATGAAGGGCGCGAGGGAGAAGTAGGCGCCGGTGCGCGCCGCCCCGAGGTGGCGCAGCGCCAGCATGAACAGGACGAGGCTCACCCCAACGCCGAGGAAGCCGACCACGGCCGCCGCCCCGATCACCGTCACGGGCGGCACAGCCGCACCGAGTAGCAGCGCCAACACGACGTTGACGCTGCCCGCAGCCAGCCCCTTGATGCTGGCTGTCACCACCGGGTCAGCCGAGGACAGCTTGCGCGTCAAATTGTTGTCGATGCCCCAGGCCAGACAGGCTGTGGTGATGAGGGCCGCACCGACATCGAGATGCACGCCTGCGCCATTCCACGACAGCGCAGCTGCACCCGCGAGGATGGCGAACGCGCCGAGCAGCAACCGCCGATCGACGTTCTCCCGGAACACCACCCAGGCGATGAGCATGGTCGCCAGCCCTTCGAGGTTGAGCAGCAGGGACCCCGAAGCCGCCGAGGTGTGAGACAGCCCCAGCATCAGCAGGAGCGGTCCAGCGAGCCCGCCGAACAGCACCACCGCCACCAGCCACGGCAGATCGTGTCGGCGCAGAGGCGCTTCCGGGGCCGGAACACCCAGGACAGCTCGGCCGCCATGCACGGCAGCCAGACCGATGCCTGCACCGAGGTAGAGCAAGCCTGCGAGCAGCTGGGGCGACATCTCGCCGAGCAGCAGCTTTGCGAACGGCGCAGAGGCACCGAACAGGACCGCCGATACGAGGGCTAGCGGCACCCCTGGCCACAGGTGGGAATGAACGTGTTTCATATCGCAACCGTAGCAGCGTTTCACCAAGCGCCTGAGAGCGGACCTTCCGACCTTCTGCAATGGATCGCCAGCGGGCGCGACGGCGGTGTCTGCTTCTGCTAGCTCTCGCGCGAACGCGGACCGGCGCAAATCGACCCTGGCAGTGTCGAAACCCCGATGATGGTACTTTGTCTCCGGGTTGACCCGAGGCTGGCATGGGACGATTCGTTGGCGGCGCCGGGCGCGATCAGACGACGCTGTTTCCGTCCCGTCTTGAAGACTGGATCGCCGAGGACAACCCGGTCCGCGTCGTCGATGCCTTCGTGGACGCGCTGGGCTTTGCGGGCGTCGACGCGGCACGGACGGGACGACCGGGCTACCATCCGGCCGCTCTCCTGAAGCTTCACGTGTCGTTCGGCGTCGAACGGTGGCCCCATTCTGTTGTTGATCGAACGCGCCTGTCGCCTACCAGAGATGCATCAGGACATTGGAAAGCTTGGTCAACCAGTTGGTCGACGCGGCTTGACTGGGTTCGGCATGCTTGAACTTCTCCATCATGGCGATCGCAGCCTTTCGCTGGCTCTCGGGAATGGAGAACGTCTGATAGTTGGTGGCCTTGCTCACCGCAGGGGTGCCGGCCGAGCCCTGCGTGCCTGTCGCAGTCGCGGGCTGTGATGGGCTCGTCGGGCTGACCGGGCTCGGGGTGGCGGGGGACGAGACCGGCGCATTGCCGGTCGGCGCTTGCAGGCTCGTATTGGCGGTGGGCGAACGCGTCACACCCGCTGAGCCGGCGAGCACGGGCTGCGCCGGGCTGACGGTGCCGTTGGTCGGGCTCGCCGTCGGGCTGGTCGGGACGATCGCCGACGCCGGCTTTACCGGGCTCGTCGGCGCGCTCGCCGGACCGGTGCTCGCGGCCGGAATCGTGGCGATGCCGGTTGCGCTGGTCGCTGCGCCGTTCGGGCTCGTCGAGATCGGTGCGGCGGGAACGGGCGTCGTCGAAGGCGTCGTGCCCGCAGCGCCGGGGATGATGCCGGCAGAGTTGGCGGAACTCGATCCCGCGATGGGCGTGTTGGCCATCCCGTTGGCGGGCGTCGGCGAGGCGACCGGGCTCGTCGAGCCGGTCGATGCGTGACCCGCCACGTTGGACGCGACCGGGCTCACCTTGCCGGTCGAACTGGTCGTGTTGGTCGAACTCACGGGGGGGCTGGCCTGTGCGGCCGGGACGGTGGAACTCGCGGTCGAGGCTGCGACCGAGGGCTTCGCGCTGACCGCGGTCGAAGGCGTTCCCACCGTCGTGCTGTTGGTCGGTGTGCTGGTCGAACCCATGGGGGCGCTGGCCTGAGCGGCCGGGATCGTGGAACTCGCGGTCGCGGTTGCGACCGAGGGCTTCGCGCTGACCGGGGTGGAAGGCGTTCCCATAATGCTGCTGCGGGCTGGTGTGGTGGTCGAACTCATGGGGGCGCTGGCCTGCGCGGCCGGGCTGGTGAAGGTCGCGGTGTGGGTAGCGGTGGTGGGCTTGCCGCGCGCCGGGGTCGTAGTGGTCTCCCACATGCTGCCGGTGGTCCGGGTGCTTGGCGTGGTTG
>NZ_JAKSYL010000073.1 GCF_022829515.1 Methylobacterium sp. J-048 | reverse complement strand
CGCGAACCTCGACCCGACGATCAAGGGCGACCCGGATGCGAGCGGTCGCCCGACGAGCTTCGGCACCGCGCAGTGGCACGCAGAACGGTTCACGCAGCTCAAGGCGTTCGCCGACAAGATGGGGGTCGACTGGACTGACGTAGGTGCTCAGCAGCAGTTCCTCCGTCATGAATTCTTGCGAGGAAGCTACCGGAAGGTCTGGGATCGGATGCAGGCGGCCCCGACAGGCGAGGGTAAGTTGCGGGCTATGATTGAGGGCTACGAACGCCCTAAGTATCCAGGCAAAGCATATGACTTCCGCCTACCGAACCTGCACGCGCTTCGTCGATCAGGTGCGGGAGCCTCCCCTGGCGAAGCCGCAAACTCCAAGATTGTCGTTCCGCCGCCCGCCGCAGGTGTGCGTGGCGAACCCAATATGACGCCGGATGGCTTCGACCCCAACAACATCGACCCAGCGAATGTGATGAAGTTTGACCCGGCGACCTCACCCGCGGTCGTCAACAACAGCACGTCGAGCAGTCGGGCGGTGCATCAGACCTTCCACAACACAACGACGGTCAACGGTGCAGAAAACCCTCGGCAAGCTGCTCGGATCATGGAGAGCGCGTTTGGCAATATGCACAGCCTGGCGCTGCAGAATGCTCAATCCGCAACTGTGTGAAGGCGTCGCCCTGTTCTCAAAGCGACGCCTAGGAGTCATGAAATGCAAACTCAACTAGTCTGCAGTGATCCAACGGAAATGCGGTTGCGGTCCGCGCTTGATCGTTATGCCGCTGCCACTCCGCCCGAGCCCCTTGAACATGTCTCCGAGAGATTTGTGAGCGAAATACTTGCTTGCCTCTCGCATGATCTCGTCCATACGGTCAGTCTGCCCGCAGCGCGAACAGACGCCCCAGGGCTCGCCATCTCGTTCGACCCCGCTTTCAAGCGGTACTTGGCATTCGCCGCAGAGTACTGGCTTAGTGTCACCGGACATGCGCGCCTCCCTTAGGCCGTAGCACGACGGGAGAGCGCGAGCGCTCGACTCTCAGGGTGCTTGCGCCCCTTGAGAATGTCGTTCACGCGGCCAGGATTGACGTCGAATGCAGCTGCGATCCGGTGCTGGAACTCGCCGCTCCAATGCCGAAGCCAAATAACAATCGCGTCTTCTGAGGTGAGCCGGCGCGCCGGCCGAGAACCATCAACCATGATATAAAGAGACCTTTATGTGGTCCCTTGGAAGGTTGACATGAGGGCGCGCGCGCATAGAGTGCACGGTGTCGAGCGACCTCAGCAGCCTTCCAAGGGTTCTGCTGAACGTGATGGGAGGCCGGGGCTGCAACCCCGGCTTTTCCCATATTAGGGCAAGAATAGCCCCAACCCATGCAGGCTGCCTTTATTTGGCGCTACGGTCAATAGCCTGCCGATCTACAGTACCCTGAATCTTCGAAAATCTGGCCGTACACGGCGTTCAGCGGCGCAAGAGCGGTTCCGTCTCAGCCTTTGTATAAGCGCCGCTTACGGGGCTTCCCAGGCGATCGCAGGGGCTAGTCAAAAATCGAGCGGCTTAACTTGCGAGATGATTCGCGGCGGCTCGTTCTCAGCGCCTTTTCCACGAGGCGAGGAATGGGCGCTTCGATCCTGCTGAGCGATTAGTCCTTGCTGAGGAGCTGATGGTTCGCCTGCACCTTCCTGCGGTAACTGCGCAGGACTTTGCGTGGCGAGCCGCCCGTCGCCAGCGCCACCGCGGCACTGCCGGCAGCAAGGACCTTCTCGGTTACCTTGCGCTGGGCTTCCGTCCGCGCTTTCGGCCCGCCTACCACCAGTTTCGCGATCCGCTCGCCGATGACCATTTGCGCCTGGACGCCGCGCATGGCGAGATCCGTACCCAGCGCTACCAACGAAAACGGCCTGAAGCCCGGCCTGCGAGGTTTCCGCATTGGTCCTACTCCTAGGATCGCCTTGTCCTCAAAGCCGCTTCACAAAGGCGGCGGCTGGGTTCGGAGTGAAGGACCTAGTCATCATCCTCAGGGCTCTGCCTGCGACGCGAACGGACGCGTCGTTCACCCTCAAAGCCATCTGCTGCTCTCGGCGGAACGCCGACAGCCTCACCATCCTCGATGCCTTCGATCACATTGCGTCGTCCGTCCCGTCCTTCGGTGCCGCCAGGTTCAACGACCGCCGGTTCGCCGCCGGGCGCTATGAAGGACTGTGCTGGCGCCAAGGTCGTGCCGCCCAGGAGAATGGCGAAGGAAGCGACGAGAGTAAGTTTCGCCATGGGGCGATCCTCCGTTCGATCACGGCCGATGGGGCATCGCTGATCAGGACAGGATGTAGGGCCGTGATTCAAAGGGTCGAGCAATCGCCAGTTCAGCTAGCCTTTCGCCTTCAGGTGCTCGGTGAGGAGCTTCACAGAACGCTTCCAGCCATATCGCTCTGTGGATCCCGCTGCGCTGCGCTCACTATCGCCCGGGAACACCGGTGGTCTTTCGTGCCTTCAGGAGGATACCCCGCAACGACGACACTCATGGTCGCGCATGATCCGCTCTTCGATCCTCGCCCTCTTGCTCGTTGGGTGTTCGGCGCTGCCCAGCCGCGCTGCTGATGCTCAGGTCGGTCCCGACGCGCTCAAGCCGATGCTGCAATCGGACAGCTTGGTCTTCAACGGATTCACGAAGGCGAAGGATGGCCGGCTGTTCTCGCCATTCCAGCGCCAGACGAAGGACAAGGGCATCGAACTCGGCGAATGGCGCCGAGCCGCACCTCCAGACCGCGCGTGGACGCCGGCTCGACGGTCACAGTCGCCGGGATGGGGCGCTCGGTTTCGATCGCCCGGGTGCGCTTCCCGAGATCGTCGCGCTCGCGCATCAGCGCCATGATGCGCTCGTCGCGTG
>NZ_JAKSYL010000069.1 GCF_022829515.1 Methylobacterium sp. J-048 | reverse complement strand
CCGACACCGCCAAGGCCATGGACGCGATCCGCGAGCAGGCCGAGGCGGTGGCCGGCAACATCGTCAGCCTGTCGGAGAAGACCCAGACGATGGGCGACATCATCGAGACAGTCAACGACATCTCGGAGCGCACGCACCTGCTCGCGCTCAACGCCGCCAGCGAGGCGGCGGCGGCCGGCGAGAGCGGGCGCAGCTTCGCGGTGGTGGCCTCCGAGATGAAGCTGCGCGCCGACCAGGCCAAGGCGGCCACCGGCCAGGTCCGGGGGATTTTGGGCGAGATCCAGCGGGGCATCAACACGTCGGTGATGCTCACCGAGGAGGCGGTGAAGCGGGCGGCGGCCGGCAAGACGCGCTCGGACACGACGCAACGGACGATCGAGGAGATCACGGCGCGGGTGGAGGAGAACGTGCAGACGTTCCAGCAGATCGTGGCCTCGACCAACCAGCAGCAGCTCGGGATCGAGCAGGTGATGGGGGCGCTGCAGAACATCCGCCAGGCCAGCCAGCAGACGGCGGCCGGCACCCGCGAGGTCGAGGCGGCCTCGGCCAACCTCACCGAGCTCGCCCAGGCGCTGATGGCCCTGGCCGAACGCTACCGGCACTGAGAGGGCGACCGGGATCCACCCGGGACGGGCGCCGACCCGCCGCGGCCGGGCATCCGTTCACCGCCATGGGACCGACTGCGAGCGGCTCGGCGGGGATTGCCGGATCGCGCCTCCATCAAACGAGGAGACCCCAGAAGCGCGTGCTTCTGGGGCGGTGCCTGCTGGTCCGTTGCGTCTCTCGGCCCGAAGGCCGGGAGCGCCTTCGGGTCTTAGTACGAGCCGAACTTGTAGTTCAGGCCGGCGCGGACGACGGCGAACTCGTCGTCGCGGCGGCCGATCGCGCTGTAGGCGACCGGGACGAGGTTGGCGGCGTTGACCACCAGGGCGCCCTGGTTGCGGTTGCCGC
>NZ_JAKSYL010000066.1 GCF_022829515.1 Methylobacterium sp. J-048 | reverse complement strand
ACCGCGTCCGACCGCATTCGTCGCTGGGCTATCGGCCGCCCGCGCCCGTCAGCTACCCGGATCTGGCCTTCCGGCTACCCATGGCTGCCACCATGCAGTAGCCTCTCAATCGGCTCGGTCCAAAATACCGGTCAGGTCAGGTCATCCAAGGAGCCGCGGACGTTCCTCCATAGCGGACATCGCGCGTGCGGATCCGGATGGCCCTGCACCGTGCTGAGGAGACCGGTCAGGCTGTAGGTCAGCGGCTCGACGCGCACGCCGATGTCGTGGAAGCGTTGGATGAAGGGGATCTGGTCCTCGCTGACGAAGGCGTTCTGCCATGGTTGGGCGGAACCCCTTCCACGCCGAGCATGTGAAATTGGCCCCCGTCAGCCCGCTAGCCCCCATGAGTTCGAGCCTCCCGCAGCCACTGGAAGTAAGGACGAGGCTGTCCGAGACGAGAAGGCCGGAATTGATGTGAGATGCGGCCACGAAGCTCTCTGGATTTGGCTGACGGCGATGCGTGAGCGCCCAACCGCGGCAGTCTTGGATGCCCGAACGTATCGCGACGATCCCCCGCGATCAGACGATCTTCACTTGGCGGGCGCACGCCACGGTCACGATGCTGGCTCCGAGAACCATGTCCACCTCGGGTCCGAGCACACGCGTCAGATCTAACCCGTTCGGTCACGGTCGGACGATCGTGCTCGACCACGCCTATGCGTTATGACGATGGAACCGTCGGGCACCAAAGCACCCCGGCGTCGCCATCGCAGGTAGAGCTGCCCGAGGATCAGGATTGCGCAAGCACTTCGCTCTGATGAAGCTCTCGTCAGGGCGTCGCGAGCAATCAGCCTAACTTCGGCCTCTCAAGGAAGGGCCAGGGGTGCGCCTGCTCGTATGCGCGCGCAGCCCGGAGCACGATGTCCTCCCGAAGATAAGGACCAACGATCTGCAGTCCGACGGGCCGGCCATCACTGGTGAACCCGCAGGGTACCGATGCCGCGGGGTGCAGACTGAGGTTGAACGGGTAGGTGTAAGGTGCCCAGTTTAGCCAATCGTCGCCGTATGCCCCGCCCGGCGGTGTGTTATGCCCGGCCGCGAAAGCCGGAACGGCAACGGTTGGGGTGAGCAGCAGATCATACCGCTCGTTGAACCGGGCCATGGCGGCGTGCAGAGATGCTCGCGCACCGAAGGCTGTCGCGTAATCGGCACCGGAGACACCTTGCCCCTTTTTGGCCAGAGCAAGGAGGTTGGGATCGAGTTCGCTCCACTGTGCCTCAGGAATTGGTCGGACTGCCGACCACGCGATCGTCAGCCAGATCGGTTCGAGGATCGGCATCGGATTGGGGAACCCCGGATCCGCGTGCTCCACACTGGCACCAAGCTGCGCAAACGCTTCAGCGGCCCGTCCGACGATGGCCTCGACCTCTGGATCGAGCCGCTCGACGTAACCGAGTCTTGGACTCCACGCGATACGCAGACCTTTGACGCCCCAGTCGAGCGACTCGACCAGATCCGGCATCGGTCCGTGCGACGAAGTCATGTCGCGGGGGTCAGGACCGCTGAGCACCTGCAGCGCGACAGCGGCATCGCGAACCGTGCGGCTCACAGGCCCGAGGTGCAGCGTTGGGGCGGCCGGTACAGCAGGGATCCGGCCGAGGCTGGGCTTGATCCCGAAGACGCCGCAGAACGAGCTCGGGATTCGGATGGAGCCTGCGCCATCGGTGCCGAAATGCACGACGCCGAGGTTGAGCGCCGCCGCAGCGGATCCCCCGGCTGTCGACCCTCCCGTGGTCAGCAGCGTGTTCCACGGATTGCGCGTCAGCCCAGTCAGCGGGCTGTCGCCGACCCCCTTCCAGCCGAATTCCGGCATGCAGGTCTTGCCGATGACAACCGCGCCGGCGCGCAACAGGCGCTCCGCCAAAGGCGAGTTCTGGAGGGTCGCTGCATCCGAGCCGGCCCGGCTACCTTTACGGGTGGGGTGACCAGCCCAGGGGATGTTGTCCTTGAGCGTCACGGGGACGCCGTCCAGCGGGCCCAGCGACTTGCCGTCCCGCCAGCGGGCCGCTGATGCCTCAGCGGCACTGAGGGCTCCCTCCCGATCCAGAACGATGAAAGCGTTGACGGCTGGGTCCAGCGCTTCGGCACGCTTGAAGACCGAGGTCACGACCTCCGTCGGTAAGCAGGACCGATCGCGGTATGCCGCCTGAAGCTTTGCGCCGTCGAGGAGGGAGGGATCACGCCTACTTTCCTCCGCTGAGGCGCTGCGGTGGAAGGGGGCGAGCGCGAGGGCACCTGCGATCGCTCGCCGGGTCAAACCTCCAGAGGCGGCTCCCCAGTCACGGTCTGAAAAGTCCGCCTCGTTGCGCTCACTGTCGGTACTGCCGGTCATCCTCGTGCTCCCCGTGCGTCAGCGTGCCAGGCCCGCATTCGACGACGCGCAGGTTGTCGGTGACGTTGGCATCACCTTCCTCTGCAGAGCCAGGCCGACGCCAGTCAGCGTCAGGACAAAGGCGAGCATCTGTCGAGATCCGATCGTCTCATGGAGTGCGACTGCAGCGGCGACCGTTCCGATGATCGGCACCAACAGCATGCCCGTGGTCGCCATGCCTGTCGGCAGCCGGCGTAGGGCGGCCTGCCAACTGAGATAGCAGAGCGCGAGTGGGCCAATCGCCATGTAGCTGATGCCGGCCAGGCTCGACAGGCTCAGGCCCTTGATTTCGGAGGCCTCGGTGAGAAGGCTGATCAGCGTCATCGCCAGGCAGCCGAGCCCGACCTGCCACGCGGTGAGGGCGATCGGTGGCAAGCCGATCGGCCTTCGCTCAAGGATCGTTCCCAGCGCGAACAGGACGGCAGCGGCCAGAGCGAAGGCGATACCGGGCGCCTTGTGGAGGATCAGACCGGTCCCCGTGCCATCGACGAGAACGCAGATACCCAGGATGCCGAGTGCGAGGGCCGCGAACCCGCGCAGATCCGGACGCTCACCGCGCATTATCCAGGCGAGAAGCACGGCCCAAACTGGCATCGAGTACGCCAGCAGCGCCCCCTCCGGTACGGTGAGCCATCTCAGGGACAGACCGGTGAAACCCATCCAGGCGAAGACGTTGATCGCGGCGGCGAGACCGAGCCGTCCGAAAAGTGCGCGCGGCACCGTCAGGCGCTCACCGCGCCCGTAGGCGAGAAGGCCCAGTCCAGAGGCCGCAATGAGACCGGCGACGCCCCGCGCAAACAGAGGCGGCCAGTCCTGAAGGACCAGCTTGAGCACCGGCCAGTTCAGGCCCCAGCCCGTCGCCGTGGCGAGGAGGAAGAGCCGTCCGGCCTGTGTGCGTGTCAGATGAGGGAGTCGCACGAGGTCCGGGCTCCCTTATTTCTCGACGAAGGCCTTCTCGATCACGTAGTGGGCCGCCTCGCCGTGGTTGCCCTCCTCGTAACCGCGGGAGGTCAGGAGTTCCCGGGTGTCGCGGATCATGTCGGGGCTGCCGCAGAGCATAAACCGGTCGGCCGCGATCGCCATTTCCGGCAGGCCGATATCGGAGAAGAGCTTGCCCAAGACCATCAGGTCGGTGATCCGGCCGCGGTTGCGGAACGGCTCGCGGGTCACGGTTGGGTAGTAGATCAGCTGGTTCGAGATCATCTCGCCCAAGAACTCGTGGCGGGGCAGCGTCTCGGTGATGGTCTCGCCGTAGGCGAGTTCCTGCACCTGCCGGCAGCCATGGACCAGCACGACCTTCTCGAACCGGTCGTAGGTCTCCGGATCCTTGATGATCGACAGGAACGGCGCCAGCCCCGTGCCGGTGCCGAGCAGGTAGAGGTGCCGGCCGGGCAGCAGGTTGTCGAGCACCAGCGTGCCGGTGGGTTTCTTGCCGACGATGATCGGGTCGCCGATCTTGAGGTGCTGGAGCTTGGAGGTCAGCGGCCCGTCCTGGACCTTGATCGAGAAGAACTCCAGCTCCTCCTCGTAGTTGGCTGAGACCACCGAGTAGGCACGCAGCAGTGGCCGGCCCTCGACCTCGAGGCCGATCATGGTGAACTCGCCGTTGCGGAAGCGGAACGCCGGATCCCGGGTCGTGCGGAACGAGAACAGGTTGTCGGTCCAGTGGTGGACCGACAGGACGCGCTCCTCGTGGAACTTGCTCATCGCTCTTTCTTCCTCACTCAGGCGACCGCCGGATCCGCATTTCCGAACGCTTCGAGTAGCTTGCCGTCGCGGCCGTCCCACGCCGCCGCGTCGCCGGCCGGCTCGGTCTTCTCGGAGATGTTGGGCCAGAGGTCGGCGTACTTGGCGTTGAAGGCCTTCCAGCCTGCCGTTCCCGGCTCAGTATCGGCCTTGATGGCATCGGCCGGGCACTCCGGCTCGCACACACCACAGTCGATGCATTCGTCCGGATTGATCACCAGCATGGTGTCACCGACGTAGAAGCAGTCGACCGGACAGACCTCGACGCAGTCGGTGTACTTGCAGCGGATGCAGTTCTCGGTGACGACATAGGTCATGGCTTCACCCGTTGACGCGGAGCTCAGAGTAGCGCGGCGAGATCCTGGCCCTCGACATCGATGGCTAGGCCCTTCATCGCCTCGGCGCTGACCTCCCCGCCCATCGCGCGGATGCTCTCCTCGCGGATCAGCGACATGAGCCCCCGGCGCAGGCCCAGGAACTCGGAGGACAGGGTCAGGGCTGGCTGCCGCGGTCGGGGCAGCGGCACCACGATCTCGGCCTTGATGCTCCCGGGACGGGCGGTCATCACGTAGACGCGGTCGGAGAGGAAGATCGCCTCGTCGATGTCGTGGGTCACGAACAGCACCGAGATCTTCAGGCGCTGCCACATGTTGGTGAGGATTTGCTGCATGATCAGCCGGGTCTGCGCGTCGAGGGCGCCGAACGGCTCGTCGAGCAGGAGGATGCGCGGACCGGTGGCCAGCGCACGCACGATGCCGACACGCTGCTTCATCCCGCCTGACAGCCGGTCTGGGTAGTGGTTCTCGAACGGCGTGAGACCGGCGAGGCCTAGGAGCGTGCGCGCCTGTCGCTCGCGTTCGCCGCGCCGGACTCCCTTCATCTTCAGGCCGAACTCGACGTTTTCGCGCACCGTCTTCCACGGGAAGAGTGAGTACTGCTGGAAGATCATACCGCGGTCTGCGCTCGGCCCCGAGATCGCCTCACCGTCGACGGTCACCCGTCCCGACGATGGTTTGAGAAAACCGGCCAGTGCGTTGAGCAGCGTCGACTTCCCGCAACCGGATGGGCCAATGATCGATACGAACTCGCCGGGCTGCACCGTGAGCGACGTATTCGAGACGGCCTCCACGGCGCCTTCCATCGTCTCGTACCGCAGGCAGAAGTCGCGGACCTCGATCAGGCCCCGGCTCGGCTCGGGCATGGCAGGCTCCTCGATTGATGGGGGGCGGGCATCCGCCGCGTGGGGCGGCGCACCACGGAGGGAGGCGCGGTCGTCGGGCTGGTCGGGTGTCCTACCGGGCGGAGGCCCAGGGCATGACGAGGCGGCCCACGAGCCGGATCGCGAAGCTCGAGCCGAGCCCGAGCAGCCCAATCGTGATCATGCCGAGCGCGATGTCCGGGTACTGAACCAGGGAGTAGGCCTCCCAGGTGAAGTAGCCGATGCCGAACTGGCCGGAGATCATCTCGGCGGCGATCAGCGAGACCCAGGCCACGCCCATGCCGACCGTCAGCCCGGTGAAGATCTGCGGCAACGAGGCTGGCAGGTAGACCTCGCGGAACACAGCTACTTCCCTGGCTCCGAGGCACCGGGCGGCACGCACCAGCACTGGGTCAACCTGCACCATGCCCTGGAGGGTGTTGATTAGGATCGGGAAGAACGAGCCGAGGAAGGTGATGAAGACGATCGAGCCCTCGTTCGTCGGCCAGAGCATGATCGCCATCGGAACCCAGGCGATGGCCGGGATCGGCCGCAGCACCTCGCAGATCGGGAAGGCGATCTCGCGCAGGAGGTGATAGCGGCCCATGAGGAGGCCGAGCGGGACGGCGACACCGCCGGCCAGCAGGAAGCCGAACAGGATCCGGCGGCAGGAGATGAGTACGTGATCGCCGAAGACGGGACTGTGCAGGGCGATCACCGCACGGCCCACGACGTCCATCGGCGTGGGTATGTTCAGGAACCGCACGTAGAGGGTGACGCGGTTGGCAGTCATATACTGCCAGAGGGCGACAAACAGGATGAGTGACGCGAGCCCGATCAGTGCGGCGCGGAACTCACCGCGGTGCAGGCGAAGCCAGCGGCGGGTGCGGCCGGTCGTGGGTTGGGCAGACGCGGGCGGTGGCGCGAGGGTCACCGTTCGCGGCGGCTCGGACTCGGCGGTGGACCGGAGGGCGACAGCTTCCATGAGGGTCTAGCCTCCCGTCACAGCGGCCCTGAGGGCCTCGTCGTAGGGCATCACCTTGCCGCCGCCCTGGGCCGCGGCCTCGGCATCCTGTTTCAGGAGGAAGGGCGCGATGCCGCCCTTGTCGTCGACCACGTAGAAGGCCTCGCGGGCGAACAGCTTGATGCCGCGGGCCGTGTCGAAGACGTAGGCGACGTCGACGGCCTGACCCTTGGTCTTCATCTCGTTCAGCGCGCCGAGCGTGCAGGCGGCGCTGGAATAGGGCTGGATCGCGCCGCCTTTCACCCAGATCTCGCCGGCCTTGCGCGGCTCGGTGATCGGCTTCTTGCAGAACGTGTCCTGACCGCTGACCTCATAGTTGGCGGTGCTCGCGCGCTGCTGGTCGTACTCGAGACCGCGCTCGGCGAAGACCTTGCGAAGATACGCGTCGTCGACCCAAGGGCCGACGTCGAACTCCTTGATCCGGTCGAGCTTCTGCAAGACCTTCACGTCCTCGCGTGCGGCGTCGATCAGTTGCGGCTTGATCGTGGGATCGATGGTCATGATCCCGCCGGGACCGAGGAAGATATAGACCACCTCCTTGTCGGTACCGGTCCACGTCGCAATCTGCTCAGCGGCGCGCTTCGGGTCAGACTTGACCCAGGCGTCTGCGTCGAGCACCGCCTTCACGTAGGCCTCGACGATCTCGGGGTACTGCTTGGCGAAATCGGTGCGCACGACAACGCCGTGCCAGGTCGGCAGCTTGGTCTCGACGCCGTCGAACACCTTGCGGGCGGAGCCGCGGAACGGTAGCAGCTCGGCGAAGGGGACGAAATCGGCGTGCGCGTCGATCTTCTTCTCCTGAAGGTTGGTCGAACCGACCTCCGGGCTCTGGCTAACGAGACGGAAGTAGGTGGCCGGGTAGCCCTTGTCCTGCAACGCCTTCAGGATCATGCCGTGGGCGGCCGAACCGAAGGGCACGCTGACGACCTTTCCCTTCAGGTCCTCGAAGGAGAAGTACTCGGAGTCCTTGTTGACGACGATGCCGTTGCCGGAACCGTAGAGGTTGTACGCCGCGACCGCGATGAGCTTCGATTTGCTCTCGGGATTGTTCTGGAAGGTGGCGCCGTTGACGACCAAGGGGTAATCGCCCATCGCGCCGAACTGGAGCTTGCCGGCCATCATGCCGTTCGTGACCGGCGGTCCGGACGTAAAGTTCTGCCAGTCGAGCTGGATGGTTTTGTCGGCGTACTTGCCGGTCTTGGGCAGGTACTTCTCGAGCAGCTTGAGCTGTCGGATAACCACCCCTACAGTGGCGGTGTTGGTTGTTGTGTCCTGCGTGCCGATGCCGACAGTCAGGGTCTCGGCGCGGGCCGGCGTACCGATCCCGGTGCCGGTAAGTGCGAGAAGCGCGAGAGCGGATACCGATCCGAGCCCGGGGAACCGTCTTGCCATCGCCCGCTCCGTCATGTCGGTCCGATGCCGCAGCGACATCGGAGGCATGATCGGACTTGGCGACGAGTTCGATCAAACATTGAGAGAGCGCGCGGGTCGATTAGTTGCGCAAAAAGGTTGTGTCAGCCCGGATGTGCTGTCGATTTGAGCGGGAAGCTTCGGATTTAGGCGCATTCCTCGCCGCCACGCATCTGCGCTAGGATCTCAGAGCGCAACACAACGATCTGCGTGCGCCGTGTCGCGACGACCCCTTGCTCCGAAAGGCGCTTCAGGCTGATCGTTACCCATTGCCGGGTGGCGCCGACCATGTGGGCGAGGTCGGCGTGGGTAAAGGTCGCCGCGATCACGGTCCCGTCCTCCTCCGGCACGCCGTAGAGATCGCACAGATGCAGGAGGAGGTGGGCGAGTCGCTCGGTGATCGAGCGGGTTCCGAGCATCTGGGCCAGGGTCGAGTAGCAGCGGCCCTTGAAGGTCAAGCCGTCAATGACCCCGATTGCCAGCGCCGGAATCTGCGTCACGAGCTGTCGAAGGGCCTTGCCCGGCAGGTGCAGCACGCTGGAATTGCTCGCCGCCATGCCCGACCACTTGTGAAGGCCGGTGCCAAATACGTCGGGACCGCCGACGAAGTTGCCGGGGTACCAGTAGGCCAGCGTGATCTCGCGACCGGAGGGCGCCGCGTAGAAGACCCGGATGCGGCCGCTTTCGACGATCCAGATCCCGTCGTTCGGCGTCTCCTGCATGAACAGGGTCGCGCCGCGATAGAGTACACGGCGTCGACCCTTCTCCATGACAAGGGCAAGCTCGCGTTCGGTTAATCCGTCGAGCAGCGGGCGCTGGCCGGTGCCGGCCCTTAGTGCAGCCTCGGACAGCAGAAGGGCGTTCGCCTGAGTTTGCAGCCCCGCCGGGGCCTGAGATGGGCGTATCGGCGCCGTGGTCTGCATCGCCATCTCCTGCGTCTTGCAGGGAATGGCGCAGCAAACCCTGTACCAGCTCTAAACTGTCCCTAGTCGCATGTGGCATCCGGCTGCCGGCGAGCCGTCTGTAGACGCGATGCGGCGCCCCACCCGGATGGGAGAGGCGCCGCATCGAACGTCGTCAGTTGGATCAGTCAGGGGCGTCCCTGGCAGCGCCCGATCGCCCATTGGATGAGCTTGCGGACGTCGGGATCCGGATCGTTGGAGGACGCCTCAAGGGCAGCGAGACCGCGCCGGTCGGCGATCTCGCCGAGGGCCGCGGCAGCCTCCTTGCGCAGATTACTCACCTCCGAAGTCAGTGCGTGCCCCAGAACGTCGACGGCGGCCGAGGCTTTGATCCGGCCGAGAGCGTTGGCAGCCTTGATGCGGACCTGCCAGACGGGATCGTCCATTGCCGCGATAAGGGGGGGCGTCGCCTCCGGCAGCCTGATCTTGGCACATGAGACAGCCGTTTCCTCCCGTACCTGCCAGTTGTCGTCAGACAAGCCAGCGATCAACGTGGAGATGCCGGGGCCGCCGGGGCGCAGGAAGACCAGGGCCGCCATCGTCGCGCGCCGGACGGTCGGGTCGGGATCGCCCGCGGTGGCGATCAGCGCGGGCAGCGCCTCCTCAGCCTTGAGATAGCCGATGACGCCGAGGCCCTCGCGGCGAACCTCGGGCGCCGAACTCTGTAGCGCCTTCAATGCGGCCGACAGGGCATCCGGCAGGACGAGCTCGCGCAGCGCCCGCAGGGCGGACGCCTGTACGAAGGGGTCGGCGTGCTCGGCGCGCTCGATCAGCAGCGGGCCGCAGGTCGGCTCCTTCTTCTCGGCGAGGGTGTCGGCGGCGGTGCGCCGCACGGCCTCGTCGGCGTCCTCGAGGGAGCGCACCAGGCCCTCGACGACGTCCGCGCCGTCGTGCTCATCCAGGGCCTTGGCGGCGGCCGCACGAACGGTGGCGTCCGAGTCGCCGAGACCCTTCAGAAGTAGGACCTTCGCCTCGGGGCCGACAGCCTCGGCGAGCTCCATCATCGCGACGCGCCGGACGCCCGCATCGGCGCTGGCGCAGCGCTCGGCTACGTCGTCGAGGTCGTCGTCGAAGGTATCGAATACGGGGCTCATGGTCGGCCTCAGCGCAGCAGGTACGGGATGTTGACCTTGACTGCGTTCGTCGGGCAGTCGACCTCGCACGGCATGCAGTACCAGCACTCGTCGTACTTCATGTAGGCCTTCTGCCGCGTCTCATCGATCGCGAGGATGTCGAGCGGGCAGACGTCGACGCAGACGCGGCAGCCCTTCTCGGCGATGCACTTCTCGTCGTCGATGACGACCGCGGCACTGCTGGCCTGATTGATGATCGGCATGGATCGATCTCCGGTTCGTGGGAGGGCTACTCGGCTGCGGCCGGCGTCTTGATGCGGAGCTGGTGGTAAGCGCTCATCTCCTCGGCGGCGACCGGCACGATGAACGGGTCTACCGCCCGCTTGGCGTGAGCCATCCGGCCCTGGGCGTCCTTGAACAGCATGGTGTGGCAGTTCCAGTTTGCGTCGTCGGTCTCGGGGTGGTCGACGCGCAGGTGGTAGAAGCCCCAGCGGCTCTCGGTGCGGTAGAGCGAGGCAGCGGCAGCCATGTCGGCGCAGTCTAGGATCGTCTGCATCTCCAGGGCGCGCAGCAGCTCGTGCGGGTCGCGGGCGCAGAGCAGGTCGAGGTCCTCGCGGATCTCCGCGAAGCGGCGCTGTCCGAGCTCCATCTTGGCCGTCACCTTCGGCGGCTCCAGATAGTCGTTGACCAGGCGGCGGGTCTTGAACTCCATCTCGTGCGGGGTGAAGCCGTCGTCGCGCCGGGTCGGCGCCAGGACCCGCACACGCTCTGCGGCGATGTCGGCCTCGTCGTGGTCCGCCAGCGCGTTGGCCGAGCAGTAGGCGGCGGCGTCGGCGCCGGCGATGCCACCGTTCACAAAGGCACCGAGCATGTAGTTGTGCGGCACGCTCGCCATGTCGCCGACGGCGTAGAGGCCTGGGACCGTGGTGCGGGCAAACTCGTCGACGAACACGCCCGAGGCCGAGTGGCCGGAGCAGAAGCCGATTTCCGAGATGTGCATCTCGACCGGTCGGCGGCGATAGTTGGTGCCGCGCCGTTCGTGGAAGCGCCCGCGCGAGGGCCGCTCGTTCGAGTGCAGGATGGTCTCGATCTCGGAGATCGTCTCCTCGCGTAGGTGGTCCATCTTGAGGAAGACCGGGCCGTTACCGCCCTGCAGCTCGCGCCAGAACTCCAGCATCATCTGGCCCGACCAGTAATCGCACTCGATGAAGCGCTGGCCCTTGTTATTGGCCGTGTATCCGCCGAACGGGCCGGTGACGTAGGCGCAGGACGGCCCGTTGTAGTCCTTGATCAGCGGGTTGATCTGGTAACATTCAAGGTTCGCGAGCTGCGCGCCGGCGTGATAGGCCATTGCGTAGCCGTCGCCGCAATTGGCCGCGTTCTCGTAGGTGCCGAACAGGTAGCCCGAGGCCGGCAGGCCCAGGCGCCCAGCGGCGCCGCAGGCTAGGATCACCGCCTTGGCCTTCACCACCAGGAACTCGCTGGTGCGGGTGTTGACGCCGATGGCGCCGGAGATACGACCGTCCGCGCCCTTGAGCAGCCGGGTCGCCATGTAGCGGTTGGTGACGCCGACCTGCAGACGGCGGAGCTGCCGATAGAGGACCTTCTTGACGTTGTGCCCCTCGGGCATCGGCAGCACGTAGGTTCCCATATGGTGGACCTTGCGCATATTGTACTCGCCCGACCCGTCCTTCTCGAACTTGACCCCGAGCCGGTCGAGGTACTGGATCATCGGGAAGGAGCCCTGCGCGTAGGCCATCACGGCGCGCTGGTTGACGATGCCGTCGTTGGCGACGGTGATCTCCTTCACGTATTGCTCGGGGGTCGCGTAGCCCGGCACGACGGCGTTGTTCAGCCCGTCCATGCCCATGCTAATCGCGCCCGAGCGCTTCACGTTGGCCTTCTCCATCAGGACGACGCGGAGCTTCGGGTTGGCCTCCTTGGCCTTGATGGCGGCCATCGGGCCGCCGGTGCCGCCGCCGATCACCAGGATGTCGGTCTCAATGATCTCTGTCTTCGTCGTGGATTCGAAGGCGCTCATGGGAAGGTCTCGCGTCAACGGAATGGCGGCGCTCGTGCCGTCATGGGGCGGTCGGATCGGGGGTCAGGCAGCTTTACGCGGCGCAGCTTGGAGCGCGACGGGTGGCGCCTCGGCCGCGAGGGCGCGCAAATACGACCAGGGGAAGATTCCGCGGGCGTGGCCGTCGCTAAAGGCGATATGCACGGCATAGCCGCCCATCGGCTCGACCTTTGTGACGGTGATGCCGCCGAAGGCTTCGGGGAAACGGTTCTCGACGCGGTCGCGAGTGCACCACGCGCAGCGGCAGCGCAGTCGCAGACGCTCGGCAGGCAGCGTCGCGACGAGGCCGTCACTCCATTGCAGGCGCAAGGAAAGTCCGCCGCGCGAAAGTGTGGCGCCCTCGGGGATAGCCCCCGGGTCGAACGGAGGCGGATTCGGAAGCCCGGTCGCGTGGTCGGCCATACGCTCCTCCTCTGATGGCATCGTGAGAGAAGCCGAGGCGCGATCGATCGGACAGCAATTAGTTGCTCGGAATTTCAATCAGGTCCGTCGCCAAGAAACCTCGCCTGATGCGCACGATCTTTTGGCGCCACTGCGGTCGAGGCTGGCCTCAGCGGCGCTGGCGCAGAGCTTCATCGCGGCGGGTGGATCCGATGTGCTGAGCAGCGGGCTCCTTACGAGTCGTACGTGACTAAGCCTGTGACGGTTAGAAATTGTCCGCTTCTCTAACAGTTGGCTTCCAATGCTGACCGGCCGCTTTCGGCCAGACTACGCCATGCCGGATCACAAATGGGCGCAAAACCGACCGTTCGGCTCTGCGCCTATTTCAGACATTCAGTGATTGCACTGCGCTTCTCCGAACCGGAACATCAAGTGGTTCGCGTCGCGGTCCACGTTGCCTCATAAGCCAATTATCGACTTGAATTACCTTCGTTGGCCGAGCGTCCTCTCACGTGCGCCGGCTCAGAGGAACCCGATTGAGAAACAGGGGATCAGGATGATCACAACGAGGTCGACCAGTAAGGCCAGGATGACTTCCGCTGCCCGGGCCCGGAGATAAGATGCGACGGATCCTGGTACATCGGAGGGCGGATAGACCCAGACATGCAGGCTACGGACTCATGCTGGCGTCCGAAATAGCGCTGCTGCTATGATCGCCGACGAATTCGTAAAAAACACAGAAAATCTTGCCCCGCCCTTTCGGAACAAGGGCTAACGCTTTCATTGGTTTTCTGCACATTTTGTGATAGTACTTAGCTCCTGCTCCACTCGTCTGGCGCAAGTAGAATTTAGCGTGGTTTAGTCGAGAGCGCCTGCGCAATATTCGTTCGAGCGAAGGCCAGGCCTACCAGTCGGTTTCGTCCTTGTCGGGCTGCGTCGCCGCAGACGGCTGGAACAGCGACCGGTTCTCCCGCACGATGTCCTGGAGAAACGCGACGATCGCCTTCGCGCGGGCCGGCGCCCGCACGTCGACATGGGTGACGAGCCAGTAGGAACGGGTGAAGCGAATACGCTCCGGTATGACTCGCCGCAGCGCCCTGTGCTGAGCAGCCATGAAGCAAGGCAGGATGCACAGACCGTAGCCGCTAAGCGTAGCGCTGAGCTGAGTGATGATGTTCGAGATCTGTAGGTCCGCCCGCCGCCCCCGAATCAGCTCCGACAGGTAGTCGTGGGCGGGCGTAGGGATCATGTCATGGATGTAGCCGATAAGGCGGACGCCGTCGTAGTCGAGGTCGCCCTTGCCCGTGCCGTGTTCCCGCAAGAACTGCTCACTGCCGTAGAGTCCGTACTCGTAGTTCATAAGCTTCTGGGCCCGGAGCGGCCCCGCATCTGGCCTCTCCATGGTGACGGCAATGTCGGCTTCCCGCCGGGCGAGGCTGACGACGCCTGGATCGGCGATCAGTTCGAGGGTGACCTCCGGGTGGCGCCCAGCCAGGGTCTGCAGGTGTTGGGCGAGGAAGTAGGTGCCGAATCCTTCCGGCGTTGCGACCCGGACCGGCCCGGACATCTGCACCTTGGCTTCCATCAGGTCCGAGGAAATGCGGATAGCGACCGCCTCGATCCGCTCGGCCTCGCCGACGAGGCCACGGCCGGCCTCGGTGAGGACGTAGCCGGTGAGCAGACGGTCGAAGAGCCGGACCTGGAGAGCGTTCTCTAGAGACGTGATCCGGCGGCTCAGTGTCGAGTGGTCGACTCCGAGCTGCTGGGCGGCGACGGTTAGGCGCCCAGCTCGCACCACCGCCAGGAACGAGCGCAGGTCGTTCCAGTCGAAGTCAGGTCCTTTGGAATTCACGCACATCGAGCTTGCTCCAATTCACATTTTCCTGCCGGACGTGCGCCGGTACAACCCCGCAACACGAGACAAAATTCATAGAAGGGGGCCGTTGTCGCCCCTCAACGGAGCAACGCCATGTCCATGTACGCCAAGCTCAAGCGGCGCGCGGCGGAGGGCCGTCCGGCCCGCGTTGGTCTGATCGGCGCCGGGAAGTTCGGCTCAATGTTTCTGTCGCAGGCGTGGCGGACCCCTGGCATTCACCTCGTGGGCGTCTCCGACCTCTCGCCTGTCAATGCCAAGGCGTCGATGCACCGGGTCGGCTGGCCCGACGAGCGCTCCCAGACCGCATCCCTGGAAGAGGCGTCCCGGTCGCAGAAAACCTTCGTGACGGACGACACGGCGGCGATGATCGCCAGCCCCTTCATCGACATCGTCATCGACGCCACCGGCAGCCCCGCCGCCGGCATCCGCCACGTGATCGCTGCGTGCGCGCACCGCAAGCACATCATCATGGTCAACGTCGAGGCGGATGCGCTGGCCGGCCCGCTGCTGGCCCGCCGGGCCGCCGAGGCAGGGATCGTCTACTCCATGGCGTCGGGCGACCAGCCCGCCCTGATTGCCGAGTTGGTGGACTGGGCGCGCTGCGTCGGGCTCGACGTCGTCTGCGCCGGCAAGGGCACCAAGTACCTGCCGGTCTACCACCAGTCGACGCCCGACACGGTGTGGGGGCATTACGGCTTCAGCGAGGAGCAGGTCGCCGGCGGCGATTTCAACCCGCAGATGTTCAATTCCTTCCTCGACGGCACCAAGTCCGCCCTGGAGATGGCGGCGGTGGCCAACGGCTGCGACCTCAGCCCGCCGGACGACGGCCTCGCCTTCCCGGCCTGCGGCGTGGACGACCTGCCGAGCGTGCTCCGGCCGGTCTCGGACGGAGGCATCCTGCCCAAGAAGGGCACCGTGGAGGTGGTCTCGTCCATCGAGCGCGACGGGCGCCCAGTGTTCCGGGACCTGCGCTGGGGCGTCTACGCGGTGTTCGAGGCGCCAACGCAGTACGTGAAGGACTGCTTCAACCAGTACGGCCTGCAGACCGACGAGTCCGGCCGCTACGCCGCGATGTACAAGCCCTACCACCTAATCGGGCTCGAACTGGGCACTTCCGTGGCGAGCATCGCCACGCGGGGCGAGCCCACCGGCTCGACGAACGATTGGCGCGGCGACGTCATTGCCGTCTCCAAGCGGGCCTTAAAGGAGGGCGAGATTCTCGACGGCGAGGGCGGCTACACGGTCTACGGCAAGGTCGTGCCGGCCGAGACGTCCCTGCGGGTCGGCGCCGTACCAATCGGCCTCGCCCACGGCCTCAAGCTGAAGAACTCGGTGGCCGCCGGCCAGCCAGTCCGCTGGTCGAACGTCAGCTACGACGGCGCCAACCAGGCAATCGCCTTCCGGCAGGAGATGGAATCGATCTTCCGCGCGGAGAAGGGCCTTGAGCGCGCGTAAACTTTGCCACCACGACAACAGAGCCACACCGTAGCACGGGTCCAGGTTCCTAGAGGGCGAAAAGCCCCTGGCCCGACTTGCCGCGAGATCAGGCCGCTTTTTGGGAGACACGCCGTATGATCCTTTCGCGACGCATCCTGCTCAAGACGGCCCTCGCCTCGACGGCGGTGGCGAGCCCCTTCGTGACCCGAGCCTGGGCCCAAGCGCCTGAATTTACTTATAAGTTCGCCAACAACGCCCCGGCGACGCACCCGATCAACGTCCGCGCGCAGGAAGCCTCGCAGAAGATCCTGGCCGAGACCAACGGCAGGTTCGAACTTAAGGTCTTCCCGAACAACCAGCTCGGCGGCGACCAGGATGTGCTCGGCCAGCTGCGGTCCGGGGCGGTGGAGTTCTTCGTCCTCTCTCCGCTCATTCTCTCGACCTTGATCCCCAGTGCCTCGATCAGCGGCGTCGGCTTCGCCTTCGCTGACTACCCGGCAGTGTGGCGGGCGATGGACGGGGAACTGGGCGCCTATGTGCGCGCCCAGATTGCCAAGAGTGGCCTGATCGCCATGGACAAGATTTGGGACAACGGCTTTCGTCAGATCACCACTTCGAACCGGCCGATCAACACCCCGGCCGACCTCGGCAACTTCAAGATGCGCGTGCTGGCGAGCGCGATCTCGACCTCGATGTTCAAGGCGCTCGGCGCGTCGCCCACCACCATATCCTTCGCCGAGACTTATTCCGCCCTCCAGACCAAGGTAACGGACGGCCAGGAAAACCCCCTGGCGCTGATCTCCACCGCCAAACTCTACGAGGTGCAGAAGTACTGCTCCCTCACGAGCCACATGTGGGATGGGTACTGGTTCTTGAGCAACCGCCGAGCATGGGAGCGGCTGCCGGCCGACGTTAAGGATATCGTCGCCAAGAACATAAACGCGGCGGGCCTCGCCGAGCGCGCCGACACCGAGGCGCTCAATTCCTCACTCCAGGGGGACCTGACCGCCAAGGGGCTGGTATTCAACAAGCCCGATCAGGCGCCTTTCCGCGACCAGCTGCGCAAGGCCGGCTTCTACGACGAGTGGAAGCGCAAGTTCGGCGACGAGGCCTGGGGCCTCCTGAACAAGGCCTCCGCTGGGGGGCTCGACTGAGCATGGCCCACGCGACGCACCTTGATGCGGGGACGCTCGCCGTCCCCGCCGGCCTCGGTCCTCGGCGCCGGTGGGCGCTCAAAGCCGGCGCCCTCCTCAAGCCGATGGTCGAGATCCCAGCCGCCCTCATCCTCGTGGCCGAGATCATCGTGCTACTGGTCGGCGTCCTCAGCCGCTACGTCTTCGAATCGCCGCTGATCTGGTCCGACGAACTCGCGAGCATCCTGTTCCTATGGCTCGCCATACTCGGCTCTGTCCTCGCCTTCCAGCGGGACGAGCACATGCGCATGACGGCGGTGGTGGCGATGATGTCACCCGGCCTTCGGGCCTTCTTTGACGTCATCGCGATCGTGGCGCCGCTGGCCTTCCTCGTGGTGGTCTGGCACCCAGCCTACGAGTTCGCGGTGGAGGAATCCTTCGTCACGACCCCGGCACTCGAGCTGTCGAACGCGTGGCGGGCGGCCGCCCTGCCGATCGGCCTCGGACTGATGGGGCTCGTAGCCTCCCTGCGGCTCGCCGCCGTGGGGGACCTCCGTCATATCCTCGGGGCGGTCGCGGTGGTGGGGGCGACGATCGCCCTGTTCGTGACCCTGGCCCCGGTGCTCCAGCCGCTTGGCAACCTCAACCTCGTGATCTTTTTCGTTGGCCTGGTCGGGCTGATGGTGCTCGGCGCCGTGCCAATCGCCTTCGCCTTTGGGCTTGCCACCTTTGCTTACATCGTGCTCACGACGAGCACCCCTTCGATGGTGGTGGTGGGGCGCATGGACGAAGGGATGAGCCACCTCATCCTGCTCGCCGTGCCGCTCTTCGTGTTCCTTGGCCTGCTAATTGAGATGACCGGCATGGCCAAGGCCATGGTCGGTTTCCTAGCTAGCCTCTTGGGACATGTGCGCGGCGGCCTGCACTACGTGTTAGTCGGCGCGATGTACCTCGTCTCAGGAATCTCGGGCTCGAAGGCCGCCGACATGGCCGCCGTTGCCCCAGTCCTGTTCCCGGAAATGAAGGCGCGGGGCGTCAAGGAAGGCGACCTCGTGGCCTTGCTCGCCGCCACCGGCGCGCAGACCGAGACGATTCCGCCCTCGATCGTGCTAATCACCATCGGCTCGGTGACGGGCGTGTCGATCACCGCCCTGTTCACCGGCGGTCTCCTGCCGGGTCTGGTCCTCGGCCTCATCCTGTGCGCCCTCGTCTGGTGGCGCTACCGGGGCGAGGACCTCAGCCACATCAAGCGCCCGTCCCGGGCAGTGATCGGCCGGGCCTTCGTCGTGGCAATCCCGGCGCTAGCGCTGCCCTTCGTGATCCGCTTTGCGGTGGTGGAGGGCATCGCCACAGCCACTGAGGTGTCGACCATCGGCATCGCCTACTCTTTCGTAACGGGCCTGTTAATCTACCGACAGTTCGACTGGCGGCGCCTCTACCCAATGCTGGTGACGACAGCGGCCCTATCGGGGGCGATCCTGCTCATTATCGGCGCGGCGACTGGCATGGCGTGGTCGCTGACGCAATCGGGCTTCTCGGCTTCTCTAGCGACCTTCATGACGGGGTTGCCCGGCGGCATCCCGACCTTCCTGGCCGTCACCATCGTCGCCTTCGTGATCCTCGGCAGCGTCCTAGAGGGCATACCGGCCATCGTGCTGTTCGGGCCGCTGCTGTTCCCCATCGCCAAGCTGGTGGGGGTCAACGAGGTCCACTACGCGATGGTGGTGATCCTCTCCATGGGCATCGGCCTGTTCGCCCCGCCCTTCGGCGTCGGCTACTACGCTGCTTGTGCCGTGAGCCGGATTCATCCCGACGCGGGGATGCGGCCCATCGTCGGCTACATGCTCGCCCTCCTGATCGGGACGATCATCATCGCCGCCGTGCCGTGGATCTCGACAGTCTTTCTCTGAAAATCCTGGGTCTCCGAAGGACCGAGGTCTTCGGTGGGGTCCGGGTGCCAAGCCCCTGTGTCGCCCGATTCCCGGAGCGCTGGGCGCTGCCTTGTACTCGCCGGAGGGTTCGGCACTCCGGACACTCATGACCTTCATGTAGTCACCAAGGGATCATTCCATGTCCACCGCCGACATCGCACCAATCGGCTTCGCGCTACGTAACGGCTGCCGGATCACCCACGGCACCGGCGCCAATGTGAAGACCCCATTCAAGACCATCCCGCTGACAATGCACGAGCTCTATCCCGGCGGCGCCCTCGCCACGCCTTCGACACAGCGCGGGCAGCTCGGCTTCATCCCCTTCAACCACGAACTGCGCCTACCTCGGCACGTCCATGTCACAATGGCTGAACGCGACGAGGACCGGCGGCTCCTGGCCGAGCGCATCCTTGTGACCGGCGGCGTCGGCCTCGTGGAGCTGAACGGTGAGGTCTACGTGATCCCACACGGCTGCCTCGTAGATATCCCCGAGGGCGTTCCCCACACTTGGAGCGCCTGCCCCCCCGGCGTCGCGATGCCCGACGGCACCAAGACCACGGGCCAGTTCCTGATGGTCTACGACTACGCAGAGCCCACGAGCTTCTTCCCCGTGGAGGGGACGCACACCCTGAACTCGATGGTCGATTACGTCCGCTACGACGGCAAGCTCGCCGACATCTGCTTCCCAACCCTCACAGCCGAGCAGGTGAAGACCGGGGCTTCGTTCGTCTGGAACGACGGCCTGATCGCTCCTGACCAGGGGCAGCACTGACCCAGCCCCATCCCCCCACGACGCAGGACTGCCATGAATTCACGCGCGACCCGACCCATCGCGGACCGCCTTCACGAGGGGCCCGTCGACTACCGCAACTACATCGACGGCCAGTTCGTCGATGGCGGCGATTACATCGAAGTGACGAACCCCGCCGACGGCCGCCTCCTGGGGCGCGTTCCGGAGAGCGGCGCCGACACCGTGGACGCCGCTGTAATAGCCGCTCGCCGAGCCCAGTCTGCCTGGGAGAAGCGCCCGCCCATCGAGCGCGCCGGCTACCTGCGGCAGATCTCGGCTAAGGTGCGCGAGCACCGGGTGGAACTCGCCGACATCATCGTCCGGGAGCAAGGTAAAGTCCGGCCGCTCGCCGAAGTCGAGATCGACTTCACCGCGAGCTACATCGACTACATGGCCGAGTGGGCCCGCCGGCTCGAAGGCGAGGTCATCACCAGCGACCGGCAGAACGAGACGATCTTCCTGCTGCGCAAGCCGATGGGGGTAGTCGCCGGCATCCTGCCCTGGAACTTCCCATTCTTTCTGATCGCCCGCAAGCTCGCCCCGGCGCTGATCACCGGTAACACCATCGTCATCAAGCCGAGCGAGGAGACGCCGATCAACGCCTTCGTCTTCGCCGAATTGCTGGCCGAGACGGACCTGCCTGCTGGCGTCGTGAACATTATCGGCGGCCGGGGCGCCGCCGCGGGCCAAGCTATGGTCGAGCACCGCAGCGTCGACCTCGTGACCTTCACCGGGAGCGTCGCCACCGGCTCGCGGATCATGCAGACTGCCGGCCGCAACCTCACCCGGGTGAACCTCGAACTTGGGGGCAAGGCTCCGGCGATCGTGCTCGCCAACGCCGACCTCGATCTCGCCGCCAAGGCGATCTACGATTCCCGCGTCATCAACACCGGGCAGGTCTGCAACTGTGCCGAGCGGGTCTACGTCGAGCGTGCGGTCCACGACGCGTTCATCGACAAGCTGAAGGGTCTGTTCGAGGCTACACGCTACGGCGACCCGTCCCACGAGACCGACCTGCACATGGGGCCGCTGGTGAATAAGATTGGCCTCGACAAGGTCGCCCGGGCCGTCGACCTCGCCCGGGAGCAGGGTGGCACGGTCATCACCGGCGGGCGGATCGCCGATCGGTCGTCGGGCTTCCACTACGAGCCGACCCTAATCGCAGGCGTGGGCGCCGACCACGACATCATGCGCAGCGAGACCTTCGGGCCGGTCCTGCCGGTACAGGTGGTGGACGGCCTTGACGAGGCCATCACCCTTGCCAACGACTCCGAGTACGGGCTGACCTCGTCGATCTTCACCAACGATCTCAACGCTGCGCTCCAAGCCAGTCGCGAATTGAAGTTTGGCGAGACCTACATCAATCGCGAGCATTTCGAGGCGATGCAAGGCTTCCACGCCGGCCGTCGCAAGTCCGGCATCGGCGGCGCCGACGGCAAGCATGGCCTCTACGAGTTCACCGAGACCCATGTGGTCTACATTCAGGGCCGGTAAGCTCGTACGACGAGTCCGGCGCCGGCATCACGGGCTTTGCCCCGCGGCGCCGGGCCGACTGGATCTAGTCGCCGGTACCCGGCATATGACGGACCGCCCGGGGCTCCGCTCTGTCGCGCTGCCGCTGCGGAATGACGAAATGCGCGTCCAGAACTGCTTTAATTTCCACGACTTTCGGCGCTTGGCAAAGCGCCGGCTGCCTAGGCCGATCTTCGACTACATCGACGGTGCAGCGGACGACGAAACAACCTACCGGCGCAATACCTCATCCTTCGAAACCTGCGACCTCGTTCCCAACGTGCTGCGAGGCGTGCGCGACATCGACATGTCCGTGACCGTGATGGGCCAGAAGCTGGCAATGCCGGTCTATTGTTCGCCCACCGCCCTGCAGCGGCTGTTCCACCATCAGGGGGAGCGTGCGGTCGCCGCGGCAGCAGCTCGGTACGGAACGATGTTCGGCGTCTCATCGCTGGGTACCGTTAGCCTCGAGGAGGCACGGCGGATCAGCAGTGGCCCGCAGGTTTATCAGTTCTACTTCCACAAGGATCGCGGCCTGAATCGCGAGATGATGGCCCGGGCCAAGGCTGCGGGCGTCGAGGTCATGATGCTGACCGTCGACAGCATCACCGGCGGCAACCGGGAGCGCGACAAGCGCACCGGCTTCGCCATCCCATTCCATCTGACACTGGCCGGAATGGCGCAGTTCGCAATGAAGCCCGCTTGGGCGTTCGATTACATCACTCACGAGTCCTTCAAGCTGCCGCAACTCGACAACCACGTTGACATGGGCGGTGGGGCCCTCTCGATCAGCCGCTACTTCACGGAGATGCTCGATCCGGCCTTGGCCTGGGACGACGTTGCCGAGATGGTGCAGGCTTGGAATGGGCAGTTCTGCCTGAAGGGTGTAATGTCTGTTGAGGACGCGAAGCGCGCCGTTGAGATCGGGTGCACCGGTATCGTCCTATCCAACCATGGCGGCCGGCAACTCGATGGCTCGCGGGCGGCTTTCGACCAGCTTGCGGAGATCGTCGATGCGGTCGGTGACCGGATCGACGTGATCATGGACGGCGGCGTGCAGCGCGGCACCCACGTCCTCAAGGCTCTGGCGCTCGGCGCAAAAGCGGTCGGGGTCGGCCGGTACTACCTTTTTCCGCTAGCCGCCGCCGGCCAAGCCGGCGTGGAACGGGCATTGGAACTGATGAAGATCGAGATCGAGCGCGATATGAGGCTGATGGGATGCACATCAATTGATCAGTTGAGCCGCAATAATTTAAGATTCCGTTGAGCAATTCAATATCGAGCGGTAATGTTTGGAAAAAACCTTTGATTTAATTATGGACTAGCATAAGATCAATAAGGCAAACATAGAAAATTAGAATATTGCTAAATTCCGCAGCTTTGAGCGGGCATCTGTGTATTTATTGGCACTTTTCGTAACTATATACCTTGAGAGCCGTGATCATGAACCACTCGAAAAGTGCAAACGGGCCACAATCGGCTGCCGTGGTTCTGAATACTGCGTTATAAATGCTCAATCCTGCGATCAATTTTGGCATAAGAAGAGCAACGCCCCTCCGCCGAGGGAAACTTCGGAATTAAATTTAATATAATTCTTGGCTCTTTTTCCACTAATGGGCATGGCGTCATAGAATTTGGACGACTAGACGGGGCTGCTACAGGACCATCCGCTTTTCGGGCCGCCTTCTTCGAAGCGGACGGGCAGCTTTCGGCCAATTCCGGCCGGCCGCTTCCCGTCGGGGCATTGTTTCAGATCAAAGCGCAGCCAGATAAATTCGGCAGGTTTGAAGCGTCCTATGCGGGGAGGCTTCATGCGCGATTATCTCATCACCTTCCACAAAATCGTCCTGGACGGCGCCGGACACGATCGATGCATCGTGCAACGCCGCACGCGGCTTCGCGCGCGATCGGACGTCAGCGCGGCCTGGGAGGCCAAAGCGCTCTTCTGCCGAGCCCTCGGCATCTCCGACTGGCGGCTGCGGGCCGATACCTGCGAGGTCATGGAGCTGGCGCATTTTGTTACGTAGGCTCACCGCATCGCTCAGATGCCCGTTCGGGCCGGAGGCGGCCTTCGGCACGGCGCAGCGCGCGATCTGGGTGCATAAGTGCCGTGCGCAGGATGCGGCGGGTTTCCGTGGTACGCGTCGAGAGCGGTTCGGGTAAGCTTGCGTCTCCGCAAGGAAGTCCGGAACCTGGTTGATGTCGAGTGAGACCTGCGGCCCCGAACGGCATACGTGTCCGCACGCACGCACCGAGGTTGGCTGCGCCCACTGCCAAGTTCGCCTCCTGAGCGTGTGCGCTGCACTCACACCTGAGGAACTGAACGAACTCGAGTCGCTCAGCCGGCACGCCGTGCTCGATGCGCGCCAGACGCTGTTCTCGCAGGACGAGGAGACCACGGCCGTCTACAACGTCACCGCGGGAGCCTTACGCCTCTCGCGCCTGCTTCCGGACGGACGCCGCCACGTCATGGGCTTCGCTCTCGTCGGCGACTTCCTTGGCCTCGCGCTGGCGGAGCGACAGACGGTGACCGCCGAGGCCCTGTCGCACGTCACCGTTTGCCGCTTCGATCGGCGGGCGTTCCAGGATCTCATGGTTCGAAAGCCCCACCTCCTGCAGCGCCTGCATGAGCGCGCCGGCTACGAGCTCGGCCTCGCGCAGGAGCTCATGCTGCTGCTCGCCCGTCGTGGGGCCGAGGAGAAGGTCGCGAGCTTCCTGCTCGCCCTGCGCGGACGCTACGCGCGCATCGGCCTGACTTCGGTGACGCTGGAGCTGCCTATGGGCCGACAGGACATCGCCGACCATCTCGGCCTCACCATCGAGACGGTAAGCCGCACGCTGACGCGGCTGGACCGCGAGAAGGTCATCCTGATCGTACCTGGCGGGGTCCGCCTGCTCGACATACCCCGACTTGAACGCCTCGGTGGATGACGCAGCCAATGAGCCTCGGCGCGCGGACGCCCTTACTGTCGGAGCTGTTGCCTTGATCTGAAACAAGGACCCGGCTGCCCGACGGGATCAGTTCAGAGGAACTGGTCACGGAGACGCCGATGGCCGACCTGCAAGCCCAACCGCCCCAGCCATGCCCGCATAAGCCCGGCTTGTCGTAGGCGGCGCCGAGCACTGCAAGTCAGCTGCCCACTTCGTTGGCCATGTCGACCCGCCCTGGGACGCGGCTGCAAGCTCGTGGCCGATGCTCCATGCATCTCATCTCACGCAGGTCCCGGCCAACACGCCTGACTGCTGTCGCCTTCAAGGATTGGACCGGTGCCGACCGAGATCTGCGTGGACTGCCCCGTACGCGAACACGCGCTGTGCAGCAGCCTCAACGACGAGGGTGTGATCGCTTTCACCGGTCTGTGCCAGCGCCGTTGCGTCACGGCGGGCGAGACCGTGATGTGGGCGGGCGACGAGAGCCGGATCTGTGCCAATCTGGTGTCGGGCGTCCTGAAGATGGTCGCCGCCACGGCCGACGGACGAGAGCAGATCGTAGGCTTGTTCTACCCGGCCGATTTCGTCGGTGAACCCTACGCAGAAGAGCACGCCTTCACCGTCACGGCTCTGACCAACGCGGAACTGTGCACGGTCCAGAGACGACCCTTCGAGCACTTCCTGGAGGAGCACGCGCGGATGGAGAACCTCCTGCTCCAGCGTACCTTACGAGCGCTGAAGGAGGCGCGCGGCCGCATGCTGAGCTTGGCGCGTCTCTCGGCCGGTGAGAAGGTGGCCGGACTCCTCATCGACATGGCTGCACGAGCAGAGCGCTGTGTCCGCCGACCGGGATCGGACCACCCGGTGACCTTCGATCTGCCGATGACCCGCGGTCATATGGCAGATGTGCTCGGGATGACGATCGAGACGGTGAGCCGACAACTCACGAAGCTGAAGGGCGCCGGCGTGCTCGCCCTCTCGGGCAATCGGACGGTGACGATCAAAGATGCACATGCGCTTCGTGCTTGGGCGGCGGCCCGATAAGGCGTCAACTCGCCCGCCGGCAGAGGCTGCTGAGGAGCAGCGACTCGCCGCTAACTGTCAGGTGATCGCGGCCGAGCGCCAGGACCGCAAACTCCTCCAAAACCATCGATTGGCGGCCCGCTGCGAAGAAGCAGCGGAGCATGTACCCGAACGTCTCGGCCGAGATCCTGCCGTTCGGTACCGGCCCCGCTTGCAGCGCGGCGATCAGGTCCTCAGCGTGCACGAGGTCATCGGTGTGGCGGGCATCGACGTGGCGTATCAAGGGCGCCGCCAACGGATCCTGCAACCCGCACCTAAAGATCTTGGTGAGGGACGCATCGCCTTCCCGCTCTCCCTCGACGAACGCGCCGAGCGCCAGGCGCAGCTGTTCAGCCTGTGTGTCTTTCGGCCAGATGGGCAAGCTGTCGGCACAGGCTTCCAACAGATCGCATAGGCACGCCAGCTGCTCGTGACGTGTCACCATGCGATCCAGGTCTGCTTCCTGAATGATGCACGACCGTCCCGAGGCGTGTATCGGGCTGTCGGCGGACGTGTCTGACGCCATCATTGATTTCTCCTGACGCACACTCGTGTGGTCATGTCGGCAGGTTCATGCACGATGAGCCGAGCGCAGCTCGGCCGCTATTGGAAGTCCCCCATCACAACCGCGACCGACCAGCTCAGCGCATCGTCGAGGGGGCGCTATCCGGCATCGGCATCATGTTCGTGTTGAGGTGGTACATCACCCAGACTGAGCCGCCGATCGTCAGCACCACGATCACCGCCGTGAACAGGAAGGCGAGCAACGTCCAACCGCCCTCGGACTGCGTATCGAGGTGCAGGAAGCTGACGACGTGCACGACGATCTGGACGAGTGCCAGCGCGAAGATGATCGCCGCCGTGACCGCCGCATTGGGCAGCGCCCCGGACATGACAAGCCAGAACGGGATGACCGTAAGCAGGATCGCGAGCGCGACGCCGATCCGGTAGCCGCGGCGGCTGCCATGCTCGCGAGCGGTCCCATGATCCTCGGGTGCGAGATGGACGGGACGGGTGCTCAACGGATCACTCCATACAGGTAGACGAAGTTGAAGACGCCGATCCAGATGATGTCCAGGAAGTGCCAGAACATCGACAGGCACACGACCCGGCGCCTGATCTCGCCCGTCAGCCCGTGCTGACCGATCTGGACGAGCATCGTCACTACCCAGATCAGGCCGACGGTGACGTGCGCGCCGTGCGTCCCGACCAAGGTGAAGAAGGCCGACAGGAACGCGCTGCGCTGCGGACCGGCCCCTTCGGCGATCAGGTGCGAGAACTCGTAGAGTTCGACGCCGACGAAGGCGGCGCCCAGCACACCCGTCACCGCGAGCCAGAGGCGCGTCGGGCCGATCCGACCCGCCTCCATGTGCGGCATGGCCTGCCCGAAGGTGATGGACGAGGCGAGCAGGAGCGCCGTGTTGAGGGCGACCAGCGGCAAATCGAAGATCTGCCGCGGGACGGGACCGCCGGCGTAGCTGGTGCTCACCACACCGAACATCGCGAACAGCGAGGCGAAGATGAGCGCGTCGCTCATCAGGTAGATCCAAAAGCCCAGGACCGTGGCGCCGCCGCCGTGATCGTGATCGTGATCGTCGGCGTCAAGGTGGTGCCAGGTGATGGCGGCCCCGGGGGCGTCGGTTGTGCGATGGGTCATGTCACGCCCCCACGGCCAGCGGCTGCCGCGCGTTCTCCGTCGCCGCGACCTCGGCGGCCGGGATGAAGGTGTCGCGCTTGAAGTTGAAGGTGTGTCCGACCGCCACGGCGAGCAGGCCGATGAAGCTCAGGGCGGCGAGCCACCACATGTACCAGACCATGCCGAACCCGAGGGCGAGCGACAGGCCGGCGAGGATCACGCCCGTGCCGGTGTTCCGCGGCATGTGGATGGGGCGAAACTCGCCCGCCGGCCGCTGATAGCCGCGCGCCTTCATGTCGTACCACGCGTCCAAGTCGTGCACGACGGGCAGGAAGGCGAAGTTGTAGGCCGGCGGCGGCGAAGAGGTGGACCATTCGAGCGTGCGGCCATCCCACGGGTCGCCTGTCGTGTCGCGCAGCTCCTCGCGCTTCACGAAGCCCATTACGATGCTCATCACGAAGCCAAGGATGCCGACCAGGATAATGAGCGCGCCGATCGCGGCGACGACGAAGTACGGCTGGATGCTCGGGTCGTCGAAGTGGTGGACGCGGCGGGTGGTGCCCATCAGGCCGACCACGTAGATCGGGGTCCAGGCCACCCAGTAGCCCACGACCCAGCCCCAGAACGCGACCTTGCCCCAGAACGGGTCGAGCTTGAACCCAAACGCCTTGGGGAACCAATAGACCATGGCGGCGAACAGGCCGAACACGACGCCGCCGATGATGGTGTTGTGGAAGTGCGCTACGAGGAACAGCGAGTTGTGGAGCACGAAGTCGGCGGGCGGGATCGCGAGCAGCACGCCGGTCATGCCGCCGACCACGAAGGTCAGCATGAAGGCCACCACCCACATCATCGGCAGCTCGAACCGGATGTCGCCGCGATACATCGTGAACAGCCAGTTGAAGACCTTGGCCCCCGTGGGGATCGAGATCACCATCGTGGCGATGCCGAAGAAGCTGTTGACGGCTGGGCCTGCGCCCATCGTGAAGAAGTGGTGCAGCCAGACCAGGTAGGACAGGATGGTGATGACAACCGTCGCGTAGACCATCGACGTGTAGCCGAACAGGCGCTTGCCGGCGAAGGTCGAGGTAATCTCCGAGTAGATGCCGAACGCGGGCAGGACGAGCACGTAGACCTCAGGGTGCCCCCAGATCCAGACCATGTTCCAGTACATCATCGGCGCACCGCCGAGCTCGTTGGTGAAGAAATTGGTCCCGACGTAGCGGTCGAGCATCAGCAGGAAGAAGGCGACCGTGAGCGCCGGGAAGATAGCGATCGCCAGCACGTTCGAGCACAGCGCGGTCCAACAGAAGACCGGCAGCTTCATCATGGTCATGCCAGGCGCCCGCATCTTGATGATGGTCGCGACCATGTTGATCGCCGACAGCGTCGTCCCGACACCCGCGATCTGCAGCGACCACAGGTAGTAGTCGACGCCAGTATCCGGGCTGTATGCCAGGCCCGCCAGGGGCGCGTAGGAGAGCCAGCCTGTGCGTGCGAACTCGCCGATGAACAGCGAGGTCATCGTCAGCACCGCGCCGGCGGCGGTAAGCCAGAAGCTCAGGTTGTTCAGGAACGGAAAGGCGACGTCGCGCGCGCCGATCTGGAGCGGCATCACGAAGTTGATCAAGCCGACCACCAGCGGGATCGCCACGAAGAAGATCATGATCGTCCCGTGGGCGGTGAAGATCTGATCGTAGTGATGGGCGGGCAGGTAACCCTCGTTAGCCCCGAAGGCGATCGCCTGCTGAGCCCGCATCATCAGCGCGTCGGCGAAGCCCCGCAGCAACATGATGATGCCGAGGATGACGTACATGATGCCGATCTTCTTGTGATCGACGCTCGTGAACCACTCCTTCCAGAGATAGCCCCAGAGCCGGAACCACGTCACCGCGCCGACGATGGCGAGGCCGAGCAGCGCGACGACGACAAAGGTGCCGAACAGGATCGGCTCGTGGATTGGGAACGACTCCCAGCCTAGGCGGCCGAAGATCGTCTTGAGTGTCGTCTCGGTCATGATGGTCCCGTGGCGAGGGATTAGGCCCGCTCCGCGTGCCGGGAGCGGCAAAGGGCTCGATCTCGGGCTACTGGAGGTCGCGGTTCTGCGCGTCGCCCGGTTTGAGCTGGCCGGGGGAGTCGGGGCCGACTGGCTTGGTGACGTTCGGGCCCGTGCCCTTCTCGTTGGGTGCCTTCTCGAGCGCGGGCTTCGGCTTGTCGCCGATCAGCGGCCCCGCCTCGCGGCCCGGCGGCATGGCGGGAGCCGGGTGCGAGTGGTGCGGATGTCCGCCGCTCGCCTGCATGTCCTGCCGCATGACGTCGACCATGCACGGCTTGCCGGGCTCGATGCAGCGGTTGACCGCGCGGTCGAACAAGCCATCCTGGACGGAGGCGAAGCGCATCACCGGCACCTTCTCGCTCGGCTTGATCAGCTCGACGAGGGTGGACAGCTCCAGGCCGCTTCCTGCCGCCTTCACGTCCGCCACCCAGCGGTCGAAATCGGCCCCCTCGACGCCGCGCAACTTGAAGCGCATGTCGGAGTACCCACGGCCCGTGTAGTTGCCCGAGTACCCCCAGCTCTCACCGGGCTTGTTGAGCACAGCGTTCAGTTCCGAACGCATGGTCGGCATGGCGTAGATCATGCCGGCGAGTGTCGGTGCGTAGAAGGTGTTGAATTGGTCCGTCGAGGTGATCGAGAAGCGCACCGGCACGTTCACCGGCAGCGCCAGCTCGTTCACGGTCGCGATCCCGAGGTCGGGATAGATGAACAGCCACTTCCAATCGAGCGCCACGACCTGGACGTTCAGCGGCTTGGCGTCGGCCGGGACCGGAACGCCCGGTGCGACGCGTTCCAGCGGCCGGAATGGGTCGAGCAGGTGGGTGCTCGTCCAGGTCACCGCGCTCAGCGCGATGATGATGAGCAGCGGGCAGGACCAGATCACCAGTTCGAGCGTGGTCGAATGGTCGAAGCTGGGATCGTAGGTCTTGTTCGGGTTGCCGTGCCGGTATCGGTAGGCGAACAGCACGGTCAGCACCATCACCGGCACGATGATGAGCAGCATGACCCCGACCGAGAACAGGATCAGATTGCGCTGCTGATAGGCGACATCGCCGGTCGGGTTCATCACCACCATGTCGCAGCCGCCGAGCAGGAGCGGCAGGACGAGGAGCGGGAGGCCGGCGGCCCGTCTCATGAGGCTGGAATCTGGGCTGGGCATGGCCTTTCGGATAGCCGCCAAGCTTCCGGTCGACTTTGACCGCGGTCAAACCACCCCGGATTTTCTGCCGCTATGGTCGGCCGCCGGCCCGGATGCCGCGCAAGTGCACGGAGCGAGGCCCCGCGGCGGGGTGGAGGAGAGGATCGAACGAATGGCAGCCACGACCGCCAGTGCCGCGAGCTCGACGCCGCTGGAGCGCGACGCCCGCCTCGTCAACGCGCGGGAGCATCGGATCCGGCCCGGCGAGATCGCGGTGGGCGTCATCATCGGGCGGTCGTCGGAGTTCTTCGACTTCTTCGTCTACGCGATCGCCTCGGTACTGGTGTTCCCGTCGCTGATCTTCCCCTACGCCGACGCGCTCACCGGCACGCTTTACTCCTTCGCGATCTTCTCGTCGGCATTCGTCGCTCGGCCCTTCGGCGCGCTCGCGTTCATGTGGGTCGACCGCAGGCACGGGAGGGGGGTCAAGCTGACTGTCGCGCTCTTCCTACTTGGGGGATCGACCGCCGCCATGGCGTTCTTGCCCGGCTACGCACAGGTCGGAGGTGTCGCAGCGGTTATTCTGGCCGTGTTGCGGATCGGGCAGGGCTTCGCCCAGGGCGGCACCTGGGACGGGTTGCCTGCACTCCTGTCGCTTAGCGCACCGCCGGAGCGGCGCGGCTGGTTCCGAATGGTCCCGCAGCTCGGCGCGCCCATCGGGATGTTCGTGGCCAGCGCCCTGTTCGCGTTTCTGCTTCTCACGCTGAGACCGGCGGACTTCCTCGACTGGGGCTGGCGGTACCCGTTCTTCGTCGCCTTCGTGATCAACGTCGTGGCGCTGTTCGCCAGGCTGCGGCTGATCTCGACCCCCGAATTCGAGCGCCTGTACGACAGCCGCGAGTTGCAGCCGTCGCCTGTGGCCGGGCTGTTCCGCGAGGAGTGGCGGACTGTGATCCTCGGCGCGTTTGCTCCCCTGGCGAGCTTCGCGCTGTTCCATCTCGTCACCGTGTTTCCGCTGTCGTGGGTTGTCCTCACGTCGAGCGATGCACCGCTGCACTTCTTGGTGATTGAGCTTGTTGGGGCAGTCGTCGGGTTGCTGGCCGTCGCCCTATCGGGGATTATCGCCGATCGGATCGGCGGCCGAACGGTGCTCGGGTTGTCCGCCGTGCTGATCGGTGCCTACAGCGGCTTCGCGCCCCAGCTGCTCGACAGGGGCGTAGCGGGTGAATGGACCTACGTGCTGCTCGGCTTCGGGCTTCTGGGGCTGGCCTTCGGTCAGTCCTCGGGCGCGTTGAACGGCAGCTTCTCGTCTAAGCATCGCTACACGGGCGCGGGCACGACGGCGACGGCCGCGTGGTTCATCGGCGCCGGCTTCGCGCCGCTCGTCGCCCTGCTGCTGGCGAGCAAGTTCGGGCTGATCTCAGTGGGGGCCTACCTCCTCTCCGGGGCGGTCTGCACGCTGCTGGCGCTGGCCCTCAACCGGGAGGGAGGCCATGCATCGTAGTGGCTCGAAACTCCCGCTGCGTGACAGCAACATCTTGGCGCCGCAACGCCGGGAGCGGGAGCGATCCATCCCGTCTGCTCCACGCCACAGATTGCTAAAAACCGGACAGACAGCTTTCGGCCATAACCGGTCATTCGGCACCGCACCGCCTGCCATCAAAAACTTTCGCGGTGATCGCCTGCCAGAATTCGATTCAAGTTTCCGATCGGCCATTGCGCCGGCCGAAATGACTATAAATTAGAAGTTGTTTGACAGTCTTATTGCGGCAATTGATAAAGTTGCCAGCATGAAGCTAATTTATAGCGATGCAAATCAATCTAGCGCAGATCCATGGGATCATCTTTATCGCGTGGTTAAACCTGCGCTTGCCCTCGCTCCGGCTACGTTTCTAAACCACCTAGAGGACCATCAAACAGCAAACGGCGTTTCGCAAGCGGTCGCGACTTACGACAGCGCTCCGATCTTCGACTGGATGATGAGCCTCGTGCCGCTTCAGGGTATCTCCGATCAGATCGCATCGCGCTACGCCGAGCAGCATGGCGGGGTGACAAACGCCGAAATCCAGGCGGCCTTGTCGGTACCTCAGAGGTGCACACGCCTTACGAGCTACTGGCATTTTGAGGCGTGCGGGTATCGCAGGGTCGACCGGACCTGCGCCGAACCGGCTCACATCGACGCCTGCACCTTACCCCTCCCGAGGCTGAGGAAAGGATCGCTGAACCAGGCCGCCTACAGCCTCGCCCTCTTCATTCGCGATGTCTGCGACGACGACTTCGTCGGCTGGATCGATAAACGGCTCGCCGAGGCCGATCCCGGCTCTGGGGCACCCGAGCGTGGTCCGCGCATGCGGGAGGCCGTTCTCAGTCCCCTCTGCGAAATCTACGGCATCGGACCGAAGCTCTGGGCGATGATGCTGGCTGACCTTCTGCTCGGCGCCGACCAGAACCGGGAACGCTGGGTCACAGCTGGATCGTGGATGATCGCCGTCGACTCCCTCGTCCATAATTTCCTGCGTCGGACCGGCACCTTGGCGCGCTTCAACGCCGAACACGCCTTCGGGCCGGCCTGTACGGCGCCTGGCGGCTGCGCGGAGATCATCGAAGGCTTGGCCTGCAGGATCGATGCCCGGGCCTACAACCCAGATTTCCCAGCGACCTTCCCGCGTTTTGTTCAAGCGGCGCTGTGGGGCTTTTGCGCGGAGGCTGGCTGGGACATCTGCAACGGCAATCGCATCGACGATCGGCTCGGCTGTCATCAGCGCGGGTGCCCAGCTTTCGAGGTCTGCGACCGTCGCTAGAACTGTCGCGCGAGAGCGCGCCTCTGCCAAACAGGTTGACAATAAGAATATATACCTATATAAATGATGGCGGGCGATGCGAAGCTGCCCAAACCCAAGGCCATGATGATTCGACCGCAGCCCACACGAAAGCGACCACATCGCCAACAGAGGCCACGGCCTGCCTTGAGCCTCACCTACCCATCCACAACGAGCAAGGGGTCCAATCCGGGGCCCCTTTCGCATTTCAGGAGCTTGCCATGATCGCGATTGTCACTAAGGCCGAAGAGCAGTCGACGAATCCCGACCCAGCGAGGGGCCCCGACATTGACGCTCAGGCGGAAACCCCGGCTGCCAAACCCGCGCCAGCGCTGATCGTATTTGGCACCGATAAGGACGGGAAACCGCACGCCTCCTGGTTCGCCGAGCCCGACGCTGCCCTCGCAATGAAGGCCGCGGGGATGATGAACATGCGGACCCTGCCGCTCAGTACCGAGGCGCACCGAACTCTTGCGGCGGAGTTGCCGTCTGGCCGCGTGTTCGCCTCTGGTCGGGCCTTCGTGCCGTTCGTCAAAAAGGGCGTGTACGATCGCCTTAGCGCCTTGGCTGGGCAGGTCGGGGCTAAGGCAACCGCGGCAGGCGAAACGGTCGCGCACGGGACTGCTACGGCGACGGGCGATGTAGGCGACCAAACCTCCAAAGCGACCGCAACCGGCGAAGCCCGATATCCGCGGAGCTGGGCCGGCGTCGCAACCGGCAGCCTCGTGCTGATCTCGGAAGGGGAGCAGGACGGCTGGTACGAGGCCGAGGTGATCGAGGCGAAGACCGGCGGGATCTACACCCTACGCTGGCGCGACTGGCCGGACCTGCCCCTCCTCGTGCGCCGGCGCGAGCACATGGCCCTGCTGCACCCCAACACCGCCGCTATCGAAGCGGCCTGAGGGGGATCGGTTATGAACACCCGGATCCATAACGCTGGGTCGAACCCCGCGGCGGCTGACCCCGTCGCGCGGGTGCGGGCCCTGAACGATGCATTCCGGCGCAGCTTCGCCGGGGGGCAGGTCGTTGAAACCCCGGGGGTGGTCGATCTGCGCGAGGCCGACCGCATCGCCCTGTTGCTGGCCGTGCGCCGCTTCGATCGCTTCGACGCCGAAAACGATCCTCACGGCGAGCACGACTTCGGCGCGGTCAAGGTCGGGGGCGAGCGGTTCTTCTGGAAGATCGACGCCTACGACCGGGCGCTGCTCGGTCATTCGCCGGACCCAATCGACCCCGCGGTGACGACCCGCGTGCTGACCATCATGCGCGCCGATGAGTACTGACGTGGCCCCCTCTGCAAGGTGCCGCGGGTGACCCGAAGCGATCTGCCTCATGCCAGTGACGCCATACGCCCGCAGCCGCGGGGCAGAGTAACAGGGCCCCGCTGCCAGACGATGACCCCAGTGCCTCGGCTGGCCTGCACGCTCGTCGGCGGCAGCCTCTTCACGGTCCATCCCGAGCGTTGGGTAATGCGGACGCTCATCCATCGACAGGGACCGTGTCCCGCCACGCCCGCTCAAACGGTAAGCGCCACGCGAAAGGCGCCACGAGCTGGTGGATCGACTTCGGCCCCCACGAACCCGGCTCGTACAGCCGTACAGGCGGCGGAGCTTCAAGGAGTGGGACCGAGACCTCCCACAGGCGCTCGATACCCTCCGCAGTGGTGAACAGCGTGCGATCACCGCGCATTGCATCGAGGATCAAGCGCTCGTAGGCCTCCAAGACATCGCCGGCCAATCCGGTGTCGCGCATCGAGAACTGCAGGCTCTGCTTGTCGAGCCGCATCCCTGGTCCCGGCCGCTTGCCGTAGAACGACAGGGACATCTTCGCGGCGTCGGCGAGGTCGAAGGTGAGGTGATCCGGCCCCTGCGCCCCGACGCCGGAGTTTGCCGGGAACATGCTCTTAGGCGGCTCGCGGAAGGCGATCGAGATGATCCGCTGACCCTCCGCCATCCGCTTACCAGTGCGCAGGTAGAACGGCACGCCGGCCCACCGCCAGTTGTCGATCTGGCACTTGAGGGCAATCAAGGTTTCGGTGTCGGACTCCGGATCGACGCCGGGCTCCGAGCGGTAGCCGCTGTACTGGCCCCGGACCACGTCACGCGGGTCCAGGGGCAGCATCGAGCGGAAAACCTTATTCTTTTCCTCGGAGATTGGTGCTGGCTCAAGGGACGTCGGAGCTTCCATGGCCATGAAGCCCAAGATCTGGAACAGGTGGGTCACCACCATGTCACGGTAAGCTCCGGTGGCCTCGTAGAAGGCCGAGCGGTTGCCCAGGCCCAGCGTCTCCGGCACGTCGATCTGTACGTGGTCGATGAAGTTGCGGTTCCAGATCGGTTCGAACAGGCCATTGGCGAAGCGAAACGCCAAGATGTTCTGGGCCGGCTCCTTGCCGAGGAAGTGGTCGATCCGGAAGATCTGGGCCTCGTCGAACACCGCGTGCAGGCGTGCGTTCAGATTGACAGCGCTCTCCAAATCGACCCCGAACGGCTTCTCCATCACGACCCGCGAGCCTTCAGCGAGATCGGCGTCCGAGAGCATCTTGACCGCCGAGAGGGCTGCGGCCGGCGGCACGCTGAGATAGTGCAGGAGGCGGGTCTCGACCCCAAGCGTATCCCGCGCCCGATCCACCGCCTCGCGCAGCGCCGCTGGCCCCGCCGAGATCGGCACGTAATCAAGGATCTCTGAGAATGCCGTCCAAGCCTCGTCACCGACGCGGCGCGTGGCAAACCGATTCAGAGCTCCGCGTGCCGCGGTCCGGAAGCCGTCGGCATCAAGGTCGTCCAGGGAGACACCGATGATACGACAGGCCGGAATGAAGCCTGCGCTGACCAGATGAAACAGCCCGGGCAGGAGCTTGCGTTGAGCGAGGTCCCCGGTGGCGCCGAACAGGACGACGGCCTGCGGGTGCTTTGGCCCGACGTCGGGAGGTAGCTTCTTCACAGCACTGCTCCGCGAGGCACGTCAAGATCCTTGCGACAGGCCGTCAGCAACAGGAGTGCCAATCACCAGATTGCCTGGGCATGCAGGCGGCAGGCGCAGAACGCTGGGTGCAGTAGAAGGCAGCCTGCGCACGGACGCGGGAGCGGGCCGGATGATCGAACGGCGAAGAGCATCAAGGTCGGAAGGGGACGGGCTATCGCGCCACATCCTGCCGAACGCGGGCACGATGGTCGGCGTGTGCACCACGCTGATCGGCCTGGTGAAACTCCTCGAAGCCCGGATCGGACCGAGCCACGTCGACGAGTATGCCGCCCTGACCGCAATCCTGTTCCTGGTCAGTGCGGTTACTTCCTACCTGTCGATCCGCCTGACGGCTGAGAACGAGCTGGCAGTCCGTCTGGAGCGATGTGCCGACATCTGCTTCGTCCTTGGGTTGGCCAGCCTGTCGATGATCGCGATCCTGTTCGCCTACGAGACGATCTGAATGCGGGCTGGGGTTTACTGGGAAGGCTCGGAGGATCAATCGCACCATAGGTGTCCCGGAACACGTCAGGCCGGAAATCTTGGGCATACATCGGGATCACACGGCGACGACAGTCGCGAACCCGATGGAGCCGACGATGACCTGGACGAACCGCATCACCATAGCTGCCACGCTGATCGGCGGAGCTTTCGCGCTGATGAGCTACGCTCAGGCGCTGAGCCTGCCTTCACACTTCGCGTGAGGGATCGGACCGGCGTCCTACCTGTTTGATAGAGGCCAGGCGCCAAGGGCTAAACTGGCTGGTGTAGGCCGGTCACGACGGGCGCCCTCCGACCCCGTGCCAAGCCATCTCAAGAACCATTGGCCGCCAGCCCGCGTGTGTCGGGTCCATTTCCGCGATCTCGACGGACAGGGCGACGAAGTCCTCGCCCGGGTTGGCGGCGTGCAGGGCGTGGCCGATGCGGCGCAGTTCGGCCCGGCAAGCGGTGCCGATTGGATCCGCAGCGAGGCCGGCGACGTCGAGGGTATCCGCGGCCGCCGGAGCCCTGGTGTCAATCCACGGCTTGCCCTTGGCCCAGCTGGAGTTGGCAGCGGCGCTGCGCTCCCGCTCGCCCGTAACGACGATGCGCAACAGGGCGTCGGCGGCCGCCTCAATGGGGGTGGCGGGCATGGGTTGCCTCACTGAAGTAGCCGATCAGATCGGCGTTGAACCGATCAGGATCTGTGGCTGAATGGGCGTGCCCGCCTTCGGCAGCGAGCGCCAAGCGCGAGGCCGGGATGGCGCGAGCGAGATCTTCCGAGCGCGTGTACGGGACCAGCACATCGTCGCGCGAAGCAGCGACCAGCGTCGGCACCTGAATTTCGCCCAGTCGCCCCTCGGCATCGAACGCGAGGAGTGCCCCGAGGCGGGCATGCAGATTGTGGCTCCCCTGGAAATGCCGGATGCCTTCGACTTCCTCCCGTGCCACCCGCTCTGCATGCCGCGAGAGCCACGGGGCGGGGTACAGGAAGATCGGCTGGGCCCGCAGGTAAGCTTCGGGACCTCCGTGTTTCAGCAACGCAGTACGGACATCGAAGCAACGCCGGGTGTGGGTGTCGACCTTCGCCCAGGCGTTGACGAGGACCAAGCTCGACAGGCGTTCCGCTGCACGCAGAGCGAGATCAATGCCGACCAGGCCGCCGAGCGCGTGGCCAACGAAGTGGCAACGTTGCACGCCTGCTCGATCCAGGACGTCGAGCACGTCATCAGCCATATCCGCAATCGTATATTCGGAAGGCAGCTCTTCCCAGTTCCTGCCAGTTCCGCGGTGATCGTAGACCACGACACGGTACTGTTCGCCGAGAGCGTCAAGTTGAGGCTTCCAGTAGATGCCCAAGCCGCCGAGCCCGGCCGACAGCAAGATAGTCGGAGCGGTTTCTTCGGATCGCCCATGAATGATGTAGTGCATGGCTTGAACCTCGGCTGATCGGCTTTGAAGGGTGGCAAATGTCCTGCCACCGCACTTCGTCTGAGTGGCTGGGATGGGGCTACGGTCGGGGTCGGATATCAGCAGGCCTCCGGGCGGGCGGCGAATTCGGTCTCAGCCAATTCAGCGGCACGCAGGACCGCCGGGCCGGTGAAGTCGGCAACGGCGCGGCCCTTGTCGTCGTCCGGCAGGGTGGCGACGATCTCCAGCCCGATGGCGGCTCCCATCATGACGACGTGGATCAGCCCTTCCTGCGTGTCGGAGCGGCGGGCGAGACCGAGCGCGCGTCGCCTGGAACCTGCGGCGGCTGCGGGTTGAGCGCGGCATCACCCAGGAAAGTCTGGCGGTCGATGCCGGCGTAGACCGCACCTACGTGAGCGGTATCGAGCGGCGCGAATTCAACCCGACCGTGGATCTGCTCGACCGCTTGGCGACGGCTTTGGCGGTGGACATCCTCGACCTGCTGGCGGTGCCGGCGAGCGATGAGGCCGAGCCGTCACCCCTGCCGGCGGGACGAAAGCGGCGTTGATCGGCCCTGCACGGGATGCACGCGATACACAGGCTTTTGCGAGGGTGGGTAGGGGGTTCAGGCGTCGGCGCCCAGGTGCAGTTGCCCAAAACCTTCAACCAGCCCCTCGATGCCCTCAAACCCGCTTCCGTTCGGCTCAACCGGGTCGAAGACGCTGCCTGTAAGGTTTTTTCGTTGCCTGCCATATAGTCTCATCGCGATCGATGTGACGCGTATGGCCAAGCTCGGCTGGGCGAGGCTATAGGGTAGGTGCTGGGGCCGGAGGAACCTCAGCCTTAACTCCATCGATCGGTTCCTCGACGCCTTCGAACCCATCCTTTATGCCGTTTCCCACTGGGATGGGACGGAGTTGGGTCTTGCGGTTCAACCACGTCGCCAACCGGGTCAACCCGGCTCATTTCCAGACCGTCGTGGACATGTTCGTCCAGCAGCTGGGGTTTGTGGAGCTGCGGCGCACCGAACGCGCCGTGTGGTTGCGGCAACCCGGGGCCAACGTCGACCTTCAGCTCAGTTGCAGTGACACCGGGCACCGGGATGTCGACCGGGATCGCTCACAGATCTCGTTCCTCAGCGCCACCCCGGAAGCCGACCTCGCCCGGCTGGCCTCGTGGTTCACAGCACGGGGGCTGCCAGCTCATGTCGGTGCCTATTCCGATCGCGAGTTCTACCTCGACGTGCCAGCGGCATTCGCGGATTTCGTGATCGAGGCGATGCTGCCCGAGCTCGCCGCTTACGACGTCGAGGTATGACCATTTGCAGAAACCGGGAACGTCCGTTTGCAGGCCCCCTGGTGAGGCAGAGACCTACGACTGGGATGGGTGGTTTTCTGCCCGTCCGCTTTCGGGCGACAATGTAGGGAAGCAGACGTAGCGGCCGGGCCTGTTTCCGATCCTTTGCAGAACCCTCGCAAGTCGGATCCGCGGCAGCATGGTATACTGTGCTTGACGACTGAGCGCGTGGTGTCGGGTCGGTACACTGTGAGCGGCAATGGATCGAAGCAGACCACTCAGACCCGCCGTAAAGGGCGACATCGAGACAACGCGCATGGACTTCGTGTTCGCCTTTTCGACGCCCTAACCCCGAACAACCAACGTCAAATTGAAATGTAACCAAATGTAAAGTACCGCGACCCTACTCTACGTTCATGCGTAAGCGGACTTAAAGCTTGATTGTAGCGGCGACCGCCGCAGCAGCAATTGTCTCGGAAATCAATAGATTTTTGCCGCCGCGGTTCGGACTACGAGACGAAGCTCTGTTATTCGGAGGCATCTCGTTTATATTCATGATTATGAAAATATTCAATCTCGATAATATTCGAGAAATTATCCAAAGAAATATTGTAAGCAGATTTTTAATGTTGTCTACGGCGCTTCTATTTGGCTGGAGCGCAACTATAAGCTTAAGCTATAGCATTCAAATATTTTCTCTTCCGTTGATTGACGATACACTGCTGGCGGCAGATAAATTTATCGGTTGCGATTATATCAAGCTGATGTCCTGGATCAAAGATCACCCTAAAATAGCCGATGCCCTCGGAGAGATATACAATCTGTTCCCCGCGCTTATTGTTCTTTTGACTTTGAGCGATTTGGCACTTAAAAACCGATCAAATATCGGGGAACGCTTCTTTACTTCTGCTTTAATAGCATTCTTACTCGCATTTATGATCTGTGCGCTGCTACCGGCAGCAGGTGCAGCCTCGCTGCTGGACTCTGAGACTGCTGCTCTAGCGACAGGGGCAACGCCGCTGGACTGCTTGTATGCATTGCGCTCGGGTGACATGCCTCAATTCAGCCGCGCCGCATCGGGAGGTCTCGTATCTTTTCCATCCATGCATGTGGCGATTGCGGTGCTAGCGTTGCATGCGACGAAAGCCGTGCGATGTCTATTCCTCTGCGTGCTGCCCATTTGCGCAGGGTTCTGCATCACCGCCCTTACTCATGGTGGTCACTATCTTGTCGACTGCTTCGCTGGCGCTGCAGTGGCGGCGGCGGCTATCAGGCTCAACATTACCTTTCACAACTTTAGCGTTCCACATCTCCAGGTCGGATGGCTGTCTTTCCAGAGAGATTTGACCTGCGATGTTGGTGGAGCTGCCTAGCGTCGCACTTCCCAAAGCGATCACAAGTTCCTCAATCGAACACCGCGATGAACAGTCCGTTTTCCACCCCGACCGGCCCCTGTATGGCGACAGGCATATGACCGCTTTTGGGAAGCTCTGACGCCGCTCCGCACGCCCGACATGGGTCGAACGCGGAACGTCTGCTTCCGGGCGGGCGGCCAACTTCAGCTCATGGCGCATAGTGGCAGTTGGTCGATTCGATGCCGCTCAGCCGAAGGCTCGGTCATCTCAGCTAAGCTTTGTGCGCGGATCTCGCTTCCAGCCCCTTCAAGCGCCGTCGTAGCCCCACAATCTCATCCCCCAACAGGCCGGTAATCACGTAGCGCCGTTGAGCCTTCCGAGATCCGTCCGGCCGCCGTGTCGTGATCGTCACCTCGTGGAACAGTACGCGCTGCTGCGCTTCGGCCTTCGCTTGTCGAGCAGCTGCGATGGCCCCCGGCGGGGATGACGACACCCGCTTCGCTACCGCGTGCTCACGCGCCCAAGCGTGCAGACCCTGGCCTGGGGTGGCCGCCAGCGCCTGCACTCCGCTCGGCAGGACCTTGGCCGCTTCGAGGTGCTGGATCGCCCTCACATCCCGACTGATCAGCTTGCGCGCCGCGAGTCGCTCGGCCGCGGTTTCGCCGCCGTAGGAGACGAACCGCTCGACGATGAGGTGCAGGTCGTGGGTCGTGCGCGAGCGCTTGCGCCCGCTCAAGGTCTCAAGCTCGGCCATGATCGCGGACTTCAGCGGGCTGGTGCTGATTCGGATGTAGGTTGCATAGGCCAGCGCGATGGCTTCAAGGTGCTGAGCGTCCGACGCCTTGCGGATGTTCAAACCGGCCCTTTGTAGCCAACCCGAGCTGCCGAGCGGCTGAGACCCATTACCCTTGGCTTGGTGCAGGAAGCGTTCGGCGTCGGCGGCCACGGCGTCGCGGCTGCCGGCCTCAGCGTTGGTTCGAAGCGACGCGGCCGGCTTGCTTGCAGGCTTTGCGGCATTCGGCTCGGTATACGCCCTCAACGGCTCGTGGCGGTGAAGCGGCTGAGTTGCGGGGGAGGGGAGACGGGGTCGGTTAAACCGAAAGGTTGGGACCGTGTCGTTGAGCATAGCCTAGATCCATTCCGAGCAAATGGTCACGCTTTCGGTGAGCGCGACACCTAATCGGTATGAATTGGCGACGTGCTGATGGCCGACCAAAACCAGCGTCGTCCAAGGTTGTCCGGCCCGCTCGACGGGACACAAACTGGACACCGAGTGCAACGACTTGAGCTAAGTGCTTGTTTTTGTTGGCGCGCCCTACGGGAATCGAACCCGTGTTTTCGCCGTGAAAGAGACGCTCCGATGTCTATGGGCGTCTATCATCGTACAGCATTTCCGTTTGTGGTCAGATACATAGCTCGTAGCGGCCTAGGCTTGTCTATGAACGTGTAGGGACGCATATTGGACATCTGTTGGACATCGCCTGCAGAGGAGCCCAACCGTGGCCCGCAGTGTTCGTGACGCCAACCTTGATACCCGCACCGCACGCCAACGGCTGCTGCCGCGCGGGAAGCCGTACTATCGCACTCTGGAGCCTGGCCTGCACCTCGGCTACCGCCGGCCGCTGAAGGGTGCCGGCAAGTGGGTCGCCCGCCACTACATCGGCGACAAGGACTACGAGGTCGAGACCCTCGCAGTCGCCGACGATTTCTCCGATCCTGATGGCGTCGCCGTGCTGAGCTTCCGACAGGCACAGGATTTGGCGCGCTCTAGGATGGTCCAGCGAGCCCACAGCGCTGCCGGGAAGACAGGGCCGCTCACCGTCCGCGATGCGGTGAACGCCTACGTTGATTTTCTCGACGCCAACCGGAAGACCGGCGTCGACGCTCGCAAGAGGGCAGGGGCTCATATCCTACCAACCCTCGGAGACATTGAGGTCGAGGCGCTCACCACCAAACAGCTCGAGAAGTGGCTCGCCGATATGGCAAAGGCCGCGCCGCGGATCCGGACCAAGGTCGGCAACGAGCAGCGCTACGGCGAGATGGCGATCGATGACGAGACGAAGCGCAAGCGCCGCTCGTCGGCCAACCGCACCCTGACGATCCTGAAGGGCGCGCTGAACCGGGCCTGGAGGGGAGGGGGCATCTCCTCGGACCTAGCCTGGCGTCGCGTCGAGCCATTCGAGAACGTCGATGCAGCTCGCGTCCGGTACCTCACGATCGCCGAGGCCAAGCGCCTGATCAACGCCGCTGAGCCTGGCTTCCGAGCCATGGTGCAGGCTGGCCTAGAGACAGGCGCCCGCTACGGCGAGCTCTGCGCCCTGGAAGTCCGGGACTTCAATCCGGACTCAGGCACGGTCGCGATCCGCACCTCGAAGTCGGGTAAGCCCAGGCACATCGTGCTGACCGACGACGGCGCCGCCTTCTTCGCCCGCCACGTGGCTGGTCGCCCCGGTACGGAGCGCATGTTCGTGAAGTCTAATGGCGAGCCGTGGGCGGCGTCGCATCAGCTTCGACCTATGGCAGACGCCTGCGCCAACGGCAGGATCACGCCAGTAATCGGCTTCCACGGGCTGCGGCACACTTGGGCGTCGCTGTCCGTCATGGCCGGCGTGCCGCTGATGGTGGTGTCCCGCAACCTCGGTCACGCCGACACGCGGATGGTCGAGAAGCATTACGGCCACCTTGCGCCGAGCTACGTCGCTGACGCGATCCGGGCCGGCGCGCCGCGGTTTGGCGGAGCTGCAGACAACGTCGAGCTGATGCAAATCGCAAAATGACAAACACGCCCGCGTTCCTGCCACCGCATATCGTGAGCTTGTCCGACTTGGTCCAAGAGATTGAGGCGGACGGACTTGGCAGTCTGTTCGCGGGTGGTGAGGTTGCCGCCTATTATTATATGAACGACTGGTTCCAGATCATACCAACAAGTGTCTGGATGGGATCTCATGGCAAAGAAATATTTGATACCGGCATAATAAACGACCAAGTTTGCTCTAATGAGCTATCAATGTGGACTAATGGCGAAAATCTTACGGTCTATGTCGATAGAAGAAGTGTCGATCGGTACTTGCACCCTGTAGATCAGCCGCCCCCGCCAATGGACGACGTACCTACTAAGGGACAGGGAGGCAGGCCAACCTTGCCCTGGGATGATTTCTTTGTCGAAGTCATTCGACTTGCCAACCTTCCTGACGGACTGCCCGACGAGCAGGCCAGATTGGAAGAGATCATGATGGACTGGTGCGAGCAGAACTGGCGCGGCAAGGGTTCGATCAGCTCAATCAGGCCGCGATTGGCCAAGGTCTATGCAGCTCTTGGGACGAGGACAAAAACCTAACGCCAGGGGTTTTTGGAGTTTTCTGGAGGTTTTCGTCCGACAGCTCGGGGCGAAGATGAAACAAGTGTGCACCGCCAACAACAAAGGCAGGTGCAGAGATGCAGTCCCTTACAATTCCCGAGTGGTGCGCTCGCCATAAGCTTTCGCGAGCATCGTTCTACAACCTCGCGCGGGTCGGCAAAGCACCGCGCATCATGAAGGTCGGGCGCTCGGTCCGGATCAGCGAAACCGCTGACGCCGAATGGCTGCGTGCGCGCGAACTCGAAGCTTCTCTTGAGAAGGAGGCCGCGTAGCACGATGGCCTATAAAACAGTTGAGGGACGGAGCGCCGGCCAGCGCTCACGTCCCTCGGATAGTGTCTCTCGCCAGAGCGACCACTCCGATATAGCACCCCACCGGCACCTCGCCAACAACCGGCCCTTTGTTTTCGATAGCCGGGGATGCTTCCTCGGCTTCGTGACCGGCCCGGCCGAAGCGCGCACCCTCCTGAGGGGAGGCGCGCTGTGATCGCCCGCCCCCTCCTCCAGCACGACGACTTCCTCTGGTGGCTCGACAACAGCCGTCGGCACTACCGCGTGCGCCCGACCCGGCTCGGGGATCTGACCTTCCGGTTCGGGGAAACCTACCCCGGCTTCATCACCGTCGTGAACATGGATGGTGAGCACCGCGTGGTGATGAAAGCTCAGTGTGAGCTCTTCCCGGGCGATTGGAAGGATACCGACCGGTACGCCTCCGCCCGCCTCAACGTCATCGCCATGGGCGCCCGTGCCCGCCAGCGGGGGGGCGTCCGATGAGCGCCGATGTCCTGGCCTTCCCCCGCAATCGCGTGCGCCGGATCGAGGCCGACGCCGTGCGGCTCAGCTACGACTTCAACCAGTGGTGCGCCGAGCAGTACCGCGGCGAGCGGTTCCTCCGGCGGATCCACTTCGAGCGGCTCCTCGACGCCCGCGCCGAGGTCGAGCGGCTGCAGGCCAACGGCCTGCGGCGTCTGCCCGATGCCCGGCCGGACTGGAGCTCGGTCGCCTATGGCGAGCTGAGCGATGGATCCCTGATCGACGACGAGTGGAGCGCCTGATGACGGACCATTTTCGTCTATCCCCGACCGAACTGCGCCTCGCACTCCGCGAGAATGGGTACGACCCCGTGCCGGTGTCCGGCATCAACATGAATGTCAAATCGGCCGGCAAGCGGCCGGTGATGTCGAGCTGGCAGACCCGCTGTTTCGAGCCGACCTTGGATGAAATTTGCAGCTGGGGCGACAAGTACTCGGACAGCTCCAACACGGGCCTGCTGTGCGGCAGACTTGTCGGGGTCGACATTGATATTCTGAACCCACTGGTAGCTGCGGTCGTTGAGGAGCACATTCTCACGCGATTGGGCCAAACACCGTTGTTGCGGATTGGCCGGGATCCGAAGGCGTTGCTCTGCTACCGGCTCAGCGCAGCAATCGACAAGATCCAGACCGCCCCGCTCCACTTTACCGATGATCCGAAGGAGAAGCCGACCAAGGTCGAGGTGCTGGCTCGTGGGCAGCATTTCGTGGGGTTCGGCCTGCATCCCGAGACGAGGCAGCCTTATCGTTGGCATGACGCCACGCCGCTGACGATTGCATTCAAGGATCTCCCCGAGACGACACATGAGAAGCTTGTGCAGGTCGTTGCCGAGGCTGAGGAGATCTTGCGGAAGAACGGCGGTGCGACGCCGCGGGAGCGTAAGCAGGAGGGCAAGAGGCGCGAAGACGTAGGCCGGCGCGCCGCTGGTTTCCGGAACCACGAGAAGCCCGATCGCGAGACCATCGCCGACGCGCTGCGCAGCATCCCGAACGACTTCGACTATGACGGGTGGATCCGGATCGGCTTTGCTCTCTACGACGCCTTGGGTGAGGGCGGTCGCGACCTCTGGGAGGATTGGTCTGCCACCTCCCCAAACAACGATGCGGCCTTCACGTCCCAGAAGTGGCCGAGCTTCGCGGGCGGGCGCTCAGTGACGATCGCCACGCTGTTCTATCATGCGGTGGAGAATGGTTGGCGCCGGCAGGGCGCCTCCCGGTCCGGTGCCCCCAAGCAAGATCGCGCCGAGCGCCGCGCCAACGCGGATCCCGAGGCCGAGGCTCAGGACGATGACGCGCGCCCCATCGTGCGGTTCGTCTACGGCAAGGTGCCAGAGGCGGTCGACCGTATGGAGACGTTGCTGTTGGGAGCCGGTGTCGAGATCTACGCCCGCGCCGGGTCGCTGGTGCGGCCCGTGCTGGATACCGTGCCGGCCGCCAAGGGCCGCATGACGACGGTCGCCAGGATGTGCCCGTTCACCACGGTGAGCTTGGCCGATGTGACCGCGCGGACGATGCGGGTTCACAGGTTCGACCGCCGCGCCGATGACTGGCTCGACATCAACCCGCCCCACGAGATGACGGCGACGCTCCTGGCTCGGGAAGGACTCTGGCGCTGCCCGCAGGTTGCCGGGATTATCACGACCCCGACGCTGCGCCCCGATGGCTCGCTGCTGACGGCAGCGGGGTACGATCCCGCCACGCGGCTGTACCTCGCCCACGATCCGGACTTCGTGCTGCCGGCATTGACCGAGCGGCCGACGAAGGAGGAGGCGCATGCGGCCCTGCAGTTCATCGATAAGCTGTTGGACGGCTTCCCGTTCGTCGGCCCGATCGACCGCGCCGTGGCGTTGTCCGGCATCTTCACTGCCATCGTGCGCGGCGTGCTGCCCACCGCTCCGCTGCACGCCATCCGCGCGCACACGCCTGGTACCGGCAAGTCGTTCCTCGTGGACCTGGCCAGCACCATCGCCACGGGTCGGCGCTGCCCGGTGATCGCAGCGGGCAAGACTGAGGAAGAGACCGAGAAGCGCCTCGGGGCCCTGCTGCGGGATGCCGTGCCAGTCGTGTCGATCGACAACGTCAACGGCGAGCTCGGAGGCGATATGCTCTGTCAGCTCACCGAGCGGCCACTCGTACGGGTCCGGATCCTCGGCAAGAGTGAAGCCCCCGAGCTGGAGTGTCGGTCGACGGTGTTCGCCACCGGCAACAACCTCGTCCTCCTGGGCGACATGACCCGGCGCGCCCTGGTCTGCTCGCTCGATGCAGAGGTGGACAGGCCGGAGTTGCGGACCTTCGGCTTCGATCCGGTCTTCCGAGTGCTGGCAGACCGCGGGGCCTACGTCGCGGCGGCCTTGACTGTGATCCGAGCCTACGGGGTCGCGGGCCGTCCGACTGTGTGCGGGCCCCTCGGGTCCTATGACGAATGGTCTGAGATGGTTCGCGCTCCACTGATCTGGCTCGGTCAGGCTGATCCGGCCGAAAGCATGGAGACGGCGCGCGAGGAAGATCCGGAGTTGTCCGCCATCCGCGAGCTGTTCGGGCATTGGCGCGACCACCTGACGATTGCCGATGGCTACACGACGAACGCGATCACAAAGGCCGCCTGTGCGAAGGCGCCGACCAGAAGCTTCGACTTCAGTCAGCAGGGGTTCCTGCTTCCGGAGTTTCGCGACCTGCTGCTGCGGCAGGCCGGGGAGGGCGGTGTCGTGAACAGCCGGCGGCTGGGTAGGTGGCTGGCTCGCATCAAGGGGCGCGTCGTCGACGGGTATCGGATCGAGATGAAGGTCGACAGCAGCAACGGGAACCGATTTTCGCTCTGCCAGATCGGCGCTGCGTCTTCCGGGTTGGTGGCATCGGAGTTCTGATGCGCCGGGTGAGGTTAGGGGTTTCAGGGGTTTTAGGGGTTTTTTTCATCCCAAAGCGGCTAACTGTCAGATCAACTTCTATTCGTATTTTTCGGGGACGGGGAGTACGTCCACGCCGAGCGTGTTGGCGAGCGCATCAGCGATGCTGACAGTTTGAGCGCAGCGGCCAAAAGAAACCCCTAAAACCCCCAAAACCCCTAATCCTTGCGCGATGGAAGCTATGGCGATCACCAGTAAGCTCACAATTAAGCCCGGCAAACTCGACCCCTTCGCTCGCGCCGTCATGCGCGAGTTAGAGAAGCGCGTGCTGATCGGCATTCCCGGCGACAGCATGCACCCCGCAGAGAAGGGCGAAGCGCCGATCAACAATGCCGTGTTGGGCTACCTGTTCGAGAACGGCCAGCCGGAACACAACCTGCCGGCTCGGCCGCATCTCGTGCCGGGCGTCGAGAGCATCCGAGAGCAGGTGGCCGAGCGGCTGAAGGTGGCGGCTGCCAAGGCCTTCCTCGGCGACCTCGACGCCCCGGAGAAGGCCCTACACACCATTGGGCTCCTGGGCGTGTCTGCCGTCCAGCAGCAGATCACAGATGGCGCCTTCGCGCCCTTGGCTGAACGCACGATCAAAGCTCGGATCTACCGCGGCCGCACCGGCACCAAGCCCCTGATCGATACAGGCGCATATCGCCGGTCGTTCACCTACGTCGTCACCAGCCGCAACGTCTCACATGGGGGTTAGCAGCTCTCAGGAAGCGATAAGGCAAAGCTTACCGCAGTAGACATTGAAAAATCTGGCGGCAGCATCCTAGGGGCCGAATTTCAGCGTTGCCGCTTTAGCAAGGCGATAGATTGAACAGCGGCACACACAGATAAACAAACACGTACAATGACTTAGCGCACCGCCTAGACTATCTTTGTCCAACAGATGTCCGATAAGGCTGTTGGATCGGTGGCAGATAGCCCCAGCATAGACGCCCAGAAGCGAGCCCATAGGAGCCGCGTCACGAACGGCAGCGCGTTGCTGCAGAACGTGGACGGTCGCTCGGGCTGGGCTCGTCGCATGCGGGACCTCATGGCTCTGCACCTGTCGGACCTTGGTGGCGAGGCCGCGGTGTCCGAAGCCGAGAAATCGCTGATCCGCCGGGCGGCAACGCTGACCGTCGAGCTCGAGCGGATGGAGGAGCGGTTCGCCACTGATGGCGAGGCCGATGCCGAGGGCTTGGACCTCTATTCCCGCACCGCCGGCAACCTGCGACGCCTGCTTGAGGCAACCGGCCTGCAGCGCCGCCACCGCGACGTGACGCCTGACCTGCGCCACTACATTGAGGGCACGGCGGCATGAACCTGCTTCAGGCCATGTCCGACCCAAAGCTGTTCGGCCCCTGGTTCAAGGATGCCGACACCTGGGCTGCCTGGAGGGGCTTCGTAGGTGCCCTGTTCGGGCTGCCGCTGTCCGAGGCTGAGGCGACCACCTACCGGGCCTGTACGGGTCGCCAGACGATGCCCGAGGCTGCCAGCACCGAGGCCTGGCTCATCTGCGGGCGTCGTGCCGGCAAGAGCTTCGTGCTGGCCCTGATCGCGGTCTACCTGGCCTGCTTCCGAGACTACCGCCAGTACCTCGCCCCAGGCGAGCGGGCGACCATCCTGATCATCGCCACGGACCGCCGGCAGGCTCGGACCATCTTCCGGTACATTCGCGGTCTACTCACCGAGGTGCCGATGCTGGCCCGCATGATCGAGCGGGAGACGGCCGACGAGTTCGACCTCAAGAACCGGGTGACGATTGAGGTCGGCACCAGTTCATACCGCGCCGTCCGCGGCCGCACCCTGGCAGCCGCCTTGTGCGACGAGTTGGCGTTCTGGCCCTCCGACACCTCGGCCAGCCCGGACTACGAGATCCTGGACGCCCTGCGGCCGGCGATGGCGACGATCCCGAACGGAATGATGCTGTGCGCCAGCAGCCCCTACGCGCGGCGTGGCGCGCTCTACGATGCCTTCCAGCGCTACCACGGCCGGGACGATGCGCCCGCGCTGGTCTGGCGTGCCGCGACCCGCACCATGAACCCGAGCGTCCCGCAGAGGGTAATCGACGAGGCGATGGAGCGCGACCCCGCGAGCGCCTCGGCTGAGTACGGCGCGCAGTTCCGAACCGACGTGGAGACGTTCGTCTCGCGGGAGGTGGTCGAAGCCGCGATCCCGCGTGGCGTGATGGAGCGGCCCCCCGTTTCGGATCTGTCCTACCACGCCTTCACCGACCCATCGGGCGGTGCGTCAGACTCGATGACGCTTGCGATCAGCCACCAAGAAGAAGGCCGTGCTGTTCTCGATGCGGTGCGCGAGCGCAAGGCGCCGTTCAGCCCAGAGGCTGTGGTCTCGGAGTTCGCCGATCTGCTGAAACGCTATCGGCTAACCGCAGTGACTGGCGACAGGTACGGCGGCGAATGGCCTGCCGAGAGCTTCAAGCGTCACGGTATCACCTACGAAGAGTCCAAGAAGTACAAGAGCGCGATCTACACCGACATCCTGCCTCGGCTGAATTCGGGCGAGGTCGAATTACTCGATGTGCCAGTGCTCTCGACGCAGCTCATCACCCTAGAGCGCCGCACTGCTCGCGGCGGGCGCGATAGCATTGATCACGCCCCCGGTGCTCACGACGACGTGGCGAACGCCGTAGCCGGAGCGCTGCTGCTCTCGTCGAAGCCGTCGATCATCGAACTCTACACCCGATTGGCCGGATAGGAGGTCACCACCATGACGACCGACCGAAACGCTGTGAAGCGTCTCATCCTGAAGGAAGGCCCGGCGGCGGCCCGGCACCGGTTCGGCGACGCCATCGTGTCGGACGTGATCGTCCGCGGCGCCGGCACCGTCACCCACGATTGCGGTGACGCCCCGTGCTCCTGCGGTGGCCACGGCCATGTGCATCCCGCCCACGCCAACGACCGTGAAGCCCGGCAGGCGGCTCGCCGCGCGGCTTTCGCGGACGCAGCCCGCGCCGGTGTGGCGGACGCCAGGCTGAAGGTCGAGCAGGCCACCCGGTTGCGCGCCTTCCTCCAGTCCGGCCGGAGGGCTCGCTGATGGCTTACCTCGACCGCATGGGCCGCGAAGGCGTCCGCACCCTGTCGGATGATGGCGAGTTCGCCACGCCTGACCAGCTTGCCGAGCGCCGCGCGCGCATCGCAGAACGGCAGCAGCGGGAACAGCCGATCCGAGCCTTGCCGGCGCCGGAGAGTGATATCGGAGGCGAGGTCGAGCTTCGCGACCGTCTGCGGCTCGCCATTGCCGAGCGCACCTTGCGCGACGCCGACCATGCCCGCGCAATCGAAGCCGCCGAGCGCGGGCGCGAGCTGCACCGGCAGGCCACGAAAGCAGTTGCGGAAGCCGCGGCCGAGGTGAGCCGGATCGGCGACGACCTGGCGGAACGGATTGCCCGCTGGGCCGAGGGTGGCCTCACCGATCCGCACCCGGCCAATACCGACAGCGCCGAGGCGCACGGCCGGCACGTCGCTGCGCAGTCCCGTGCCGCCTCGGCCGAACAGGCGTGTCAGGCCCTGACGACCACCGCCCTGGCCCGGCAGCAGTTGGCGGCCGACGCCGGCTTGCGGGTGCAGCAGGCGGTCTACCGCGTCGTCACCCGGGACGCGGAAGCCATTGCCCGGCGCGTCGAGGCAATGCGTGCCGAAGCGGACGCCCTGGCCAGCGGAATCGGTCAGATCGGCGCGCACTTCGGCCCGAACGCCTCGTTGGGCGCCCCCTACCAGTCCGCGACCACCCGACTCTCCGGCGGCGCAGTCATCAAGGTTCAGGCGGCCAACGTCGAGACGGCGGTCAACCGGCGGATGCGTGAGGCGTGGGGCACCTACGTGGCGGCGCTGACGATCGACGCGGACGCTCGTCTCGCCCTGCCGGAATAGAGATCCGGGCGGATGCCGGGGCGCCCTTCTACGGGTCGGGCCACTGGTGTCGTTCGGTAGCGCGGGCTCGTCACCTGCGCGGCGCCAAGTCGTCGAGTGGCGCTGATAAGTAACCGCGACAGAGAAACGGGGGTACTCCATCCCCAGGGTTCTCGCGACGAAGCCTCCGGCGCGCATGACGTGCCGGGGGCGCCTATTCGGGAGCGGCCATGACCGACCAATACCTGCGCAACATGTCCGTCGAGATCGAGGGCGGCGCGACCTGGACCTACCGCGGCGACGAGAACGGCGGGCAGGGCCTGCGCATGACGTTCGAGATCACCATGAAGGACACCAGCACACCGAACGTGGCGCGCATTGGCGTCTACAATTTGAAGGACAGCAGCACGCAGCCGGCCTTCTTGGTCGGCAAGCGAGTGAAGGTCAGCGCCGGATACGTGACCGGGCAGTCCTATGTGCTGTTTGACGGCGAGATCATCCAGGCCCGCAATCTGCGCGCCGACGTGACCGACAAAGTTCTGGCGATCCTAGCTACTGACAAAGGTACCGCGCGCAATTACGCAGTCGTCAGCAAAACCCTATCGGCTGGTCACACGCACAACGACCGCGTGATGGCCTGTTTCGAGCCGATGAAGGCGCTCGACGTGGCTCTCGGCTACATCGACACCGAGGCACTATCCAAGAACAAGTTCCCTCGCGGCGCTGCGCTGTTCGGCAACGTGAAGGACCACCTACGCCAGATCTGCGCGGCCACCCGGACCTCATGGTCAATTCAGAAGGGTAAGCTTCAAGTTCTCGGGAATGACAAGGCGTTG
>NZ_JAKSYL010000036.1 GCF_022829515.1 Methylobacterium sp. J-048 | reverse complement strand
GCTGTTCCGCGACCGGCTGGTCGCCGCCGGCAAGCCAAAGATGGTCGCCGTCATCGCCGTCGCCCGAAAGCTCCTCACCATCCTCAACGCCATGATCCGGGATCAGAAACCATGGCAAACCGCTTGACGCCCAACACAGTCGCTGATGCTGATCGGGCATGCCGTCGCCGACTATCCCCTGCAGGGCGATTGGCTCTCCAAGGCAAAGAACCCGACGCTGAAGCTCGTGCCCGGCGAGACGATATGGCCCGGTGCCATGGCATCCCATGCAGGAATCCTTGCGGGCGCGGTGTGGTTGGCGACGGCGTCGCCGGCACTCGCCATGTCCGAGTTCGCCGCACACTTCGCGATCGACGTGACCAAATGCCGAGGCCGCCTGACCTACAACCAGAACCAGCTCGCGCATGTCGGCTGCAAGGTGGTGTGGGCCCTCGGCATGTTCCTGGGGGGCGCCTGACCGGGGGTTGTCCGTTGCAGGGCGCGGCCGCCTGCTGACCCGAAGTTGGATCCTATCATGGAGAGCCTGCTGGCGCTCCCCTCCGACAGCCTGTCCACCGCGGCCAACGCCGCGCGCTACAAGGCCGCCGCCCGCATCCTGGAGACGGCCGCCTACGAGGAGGCTGCCTCCCTCATCGCGACCGACCCGGCGCTCGCCTACCGCATCGCCCACATGCAAACGGACGCGGCCCTGCCGGGATCCGGAAGGTCATCGTGGCCGCCGCGTTCGCTGCCATGCAGGCCCGTCCGGACGCGACGCTGCCCGGCGGCTCCGACGACCAGCGGCGCGAGGCGATGTTCCGCCGCGACCCGAGCCGGTACCTGCCCGGCGCCACGACGGCGGCGGTAGCGATCTCGCCGCCGGGAATCGGCTTCGTCTACCTCGACGGGAAGCTCACGCCCTGGACCTACGGAACCCAGGCCTACGCCGGATCCGACGTGAACGATGTCGCCGAATACATGGAGCACGCCGGTCTGGAGCAGGGCCTCGTCGTTGGTGCGCCGAGCGTCGGGC
>NZ_JAKSYL010000032.1 GCF_022829515.1 Methylobacterium sp. J-048 | reverse complement strand
CACCGACGTGACCGACCCGGCCTCGATCGCCAACCTGTTCGCCCAGACCAAGTCCCGGTTCGGCCGCCTCGACCTGCTGTTCAACAATGCCGGGATCGGCGCGCCGCCTGTGCCCCTCGAAGACCTGCCGCTCGAGACGTGAGTCACGACCGGGCCGGGGCGCACCGCCAGGATGTCGCCGCGCACGCCGAAATCCTGCACCGTCTGCTGGAGGTTGAGGGCGTTCTGCTCCAGCACGTCGGCGTCGACTTCCTCGGTGCTGTTCTCATCCGGCAGGGCGAGC
>NZ_JAKSYL010000020.1 GCF_022829515.1 Methylobacterium sp. J-048 | reverse complement strand
GTATCGTTTCATAAGCAGCCCCTCGTTCAGGACGAGGTAAGCTGGTCCACGCCGAGGAGGCGAGCGCGGATCGGACACACCGGCCGTCTTGCATTACGCTCGCGATCCCAACCAGAAGCCAGCTCTGATCGAGGCATCGTCTCAGCTCACACCAACCAGGTGACGACTGAACGATTATGCTACCTGCAGACCGCACCTTGTGAGCCGCTCAGCCGCGTCCAGCTCGGCCTGAGTTGCCTCTATAAGCGCATGCATGTTCCCGGCGTCGATCGCAGTCTCCACGAGCATGAAAGGACTGATTAAGACACGGCATGCGACCGTCCTCACCCCATGGGCGTGATCGCGAGGTGCCCGATGCCCGCGCTGCAGCGATTAGCGCGTCCGTTCCGCTCCGCCCGCACCTGGATCGCGCTTGGCGTACTAGCTCCGGTCGGCATGCTCGCGGCATCCGGGATGATGCTGTTGGATCTGCGGCAGGACGCCTGGGACAAGGCCGAGCAGACTTCCAAGAACCTCGTCCAGGTGCTCGAGCGCGACATAGCCCGCAATATCGAGATGTACGATCTCTCGGTGCGCGCCGCAGCCGACAACCTGAACGCTCCAGGGGTCGCTCAGCTTAGCCCCGCACTGCGCCAGCTGGTCTTATTCGACCGAGCTGCCACAGCCCGCGACATGGGCGTGATGATCGGAGGGAGAAGCCACCGGGCTCCCAGCCGCGGCTCCTGATGCTGCTGCTGCCCGTGGTGGTGGTGAAGAGCCTCCCATCAGCGCCGTGCGCCACTGCCTCAGCATGGAGGGTTGGATCCCAAGTTCGGCCGCGATCTGCATCTGTGGTCGGCCGCTGCTTTCCAGCAGGGCCACCGCCTCGCGTTTGAACTCGGGCGTGAACTCCCGTCTCGTCTTCGCCATCAAACACCTTCCCCGCCCACAAGGAGCGTATCAGAGGTGTCCGTAGAGCCGGGGGAGGATCAAGATCACCCTCCCGTCCTCATCGCGCACCCGAACCGAATAGGTCCGACGATCCCCGTCCGGGAGCCTGTTGCGCGCCATATCAGGGAGGGCATCCAATGCCTCGATGCGAGCGGCTTCGATGCCAGACAGTTCGAAGCCTTCTCTGTCCACATTGCGAAAATTACCGTCATCGGTATCAAAGAAAAAATGTGGCATGAGATATCCAGCCCTCAAACAGGCGGGAGCACTCGCGTCTCTCAGTCGCTGATGCCCAAATATTCGATCAGCGATGTCATGATTTTTGCATTGAAGCATACATATTTTCAATAACATGTATCAACTATAGTTGTATCTAGTTTGATGATTATTAATCAAAAGAAAGTAAAATTAGCTAAATAGAATGGTCGTGCGCAATCTTTATTTTTAGAAACTAGATTGGCGTCAGTGATATCCTCGATGCCTAACCGTCAATTGTTGGGCGCACAGGAGAGGTTCAGTGGGCCTGCGTCATGACTACCAAGTCAACATCTCCGATCTCAGCAGAGATGGAACGAGGATCCTCGCAACGGATGACGTGTTCGCAGATCTCGCGACCGAGCCCTACCCCGCTCGCGAAAGGCTATCACGCAACCAGTCGCACCGGCTGCAATAGAGCGGTGCGTTCTTCTGGGGGCAGATCAAGAGTTGTGCTCAGGCCGCGCACGTCAACCGCTCCTCGATCCAGGTCTGTGCAGCATCTAGATCGGCGAAGGTGGGCCGCGTCGGCGTATCGACCCACCCGAAGCCAGCTTCCAGGAACCACATCCCGGCCATGTCGTCGTGATAGCCCGACAGCTTCACCAAGACCGCAGTCAGGAAGCCGTCGGCGAAGACCAGCTGCCCATCGACGTCGTAACTGCCGGTGGCGACCTGCACCGGCTGTAAGCGGAGGGTCATCCGGTCGCTCGCTTCTCCAGTTGCAGGTATGTTGGGTCAAACTCGGAGACACGCAAAAGTTCATTCCAAGCCTCGATCACCAGCGTGCTGCTTCGGAGCGTGATCAGGGTCTTGCCGCGCATTTCTTGGAGCACGCGATTAATGTGTACGGGCGTGAGCCCCAGCGCATCGGCGAGATCCGCCTGGGTGACCGGCAGCGGGCACCGGTAATTCCCGGCCAGCCCCACCGCTTGCAGCTTCAGATACAGCTCGCAGAACAGGTGGGCGACGTGCTCAAAGGCTGAGCGCCGCCCCATGCTGACCAGCCATTCACGGAAGATCCCTGCGTCGATCAGCGTGTCACGCCAGAAGATTGCCGCGATGCCGGAGTGGTGCGCCGTCAACTCCCGCAGGCTCTCGTGCGGGATGAAGGCCACGGTGGCTTTGGTCAGCGTGCCGACGCTGTGATCCATGGTAGGGACGTGCAGGCTCTGAAGATCCAGGATGTCGCCGGGGACGTGGAACGATAGGATCTGCCGTTTGCCCTGGCTGAGGAGCTTGTACCGGCAGGCCCAGCCATCGATGATCAAGCAGCAATGCGAGGGCTTGTCGCCGTCACGTACGATGTCCTGCCGGACGTTGAGCTTGTGGATCCTGACCGGCAGGCTCTCAATGGCCTGGCGCTCCGCCTCCGATAGGCTGGCGATACTCTCCAACTTGCGGATGAGCCGGTTCGTAGCGTGGAGATCAGGGGCTGAACTCATATTGCTCCACCTCATATTGCACGTGGAAGCCCTCGGATCTCCCAGTCATCAGAACCTGAGTCGGACCAACTGATGATAGGTTCTATAATATAACGAAGTTACCTATATGTTCGATCATAAGATGGATTTCAGAGACGATTGCGTCCCCCGCAGAGATCAAGGACGAACCCGCCAAATTCCATCTTTTGATCGGATCGATCTCTTCATCCGCTGCCATGCTCATGCGGCTGTTGCCGTGATGGAGTGAGCGCAGTTGGCTGCGCGAGCGTTCCGTGACCGATCATCGCCTGCACAGCTTCTTCCGACCCGAGCGAACTCAAGCCCCGTTGCCCGGTCCGGGTAGCGGGGTGTTTCTTGGTACGGGTCACCTGTTTCCGGGCAGGGGCCGGGCGTCCGAAATCGTACCCTCGATGCTCCCTCAGGATCAGTGCCGCTCGGCTCGGTGTTCCGTCGAGGGGCACCTCCGGATGATCAGCGGGTTCTCTCAATCATGAGGCCAGTCCGATGCAGCAAGCTCTGACACGGAAGCTTGAGAGCTTCGAACCTCTGTCCGAGCAGGCTCGCTGGGCTCTGAACGGGCTGACGCTCAAGGTCCGGCAGGTCGGTGCACGCCAGGATCTGATCCAGGAAGGCGACAAGCCGGACAACGTCCTGCTGATTCTCGACGGCTTCGCGTGCCGCTACAAGATGCTCCCGGACGGTCAGCGCCAGATCATGGCCCTCCTGGTACCGGGTGATTTCTGCGACCTCAACGTCTTCATCCTCGATGAGATGGACCACAGCATCGGCACCATCTCGACGTGCCAGGTCGTAGACATCCCCCGTCGGGCTATCGACGAGATCACGGCGCACCATACGAGTATCGCGCGGGCTTTCTGGTGGTGCTCCCTGGTCGACGGTGCTGTCCTGCGCGAATGGCTCGTCAATATGGGTGGACGTGCCCCAGGTCAGCGCATCGCCCACCTTCTGTGCGAACTTCTCATGCGCCTGGAAGCGGTCGGGCGTGTCACCGACAACAGCTATGCGTTTCCGATGACGCAGACCGAGATCGCCGAGACGATGGGCCTATCCGACGTGCATGTGAACCGGACCTTGCGGGAACTGCGCGCGCTCGGCCTGATCCACCTCAAGGGCCGGGTGCTCACCATCCTGGATGTCGAGCGACTGAAGGCCTTCTGCAGCTTCGCGCCGAACTACCTGCACCTGCGCAACACCCGCTGGGGCGAGCGCCGCGACCTAAGTTGGCCTGGTACCGCGGAGGCCTAATCGATGTTCGAGCAGGGCAACGTCGAGACGCTGATCGTGCTGCAGCCGATCGCGGTCGACACGGACAGCCCAGATCGCGAAGGCCGGCTGGTGATCGCCAACGGCCTGCTCGTGGCGGTGCTGGTGCGCCTCGCCGAGCCCGAGCACGACAATGTTGGAAGCTGGTTCTTCGAGGTTGGCTTCGGCCGACTGCAGGGGAAAAAGGCACCGACCTTTTTAAGCCTGGAAGATGCGACCCGCTGGCTGCGACGGCATCTGAAGCCGGCTTGAGTTATCCCGCTGGTAACTGGTTTGGAAATGCCCTCGCACGGCTGAGTGGCACCGTGGGATATGGTAGGGCGTGCGAGCGCCGAAGCGGGGCGTGACTGACGCTTCGTGCTAGGCCGCCGACAGCCGCTTGGTGTTGAAGGCGACGTGCTCGCGGTAGCGGGCGATGACAGCTTCGGGCGAGCCACCAAGCATCAGCGTCGTCATGGCCTCGCCGGCGGCGTGCACCTTCTCGACGACCATCGATTGCATCTCGGCCCGGCCCTCGCGGCCGCCCCAGGCGAGGCGCACCATGCGTAACTCGATCACGCGCTGAGACTCGATCGCCAGCAATATCGATGAAAAGATGGGATTGTACACGATAAAACTCCGCGCCGCGGCATTTGCTGCCTAGATCAACATAGTTTGAGCCCACGTGGCTCCTCCCTAAATTTGTTAAGAAAAGACGTCGCGCCCATAATATATTCTAAAACTGCAACCTATGACTCCAAGCACAGTTTGGCTTGTAGCATAATGCTCTCCGTCACCCTTCCTTCGGCGGTTTCTTCAACGAAAGGCCTCGCCCATGGGCAGCGGTATCTCTCTGTTATTTCTAGCGCTGGGCACGATCGGCGGCGTCGGCTTTCTCGCATTGGCCGCACGCAAGCAGGTCGCTAACTTGAAGGGCGATCCGGAACGCTCCAACCTTATCAAGGATCACGGCGGCGCGCCACGGCAGAACATGCCGGGGACCGAGCACTGAAACCGCGACCATCGCGCTTGAGACGTTCCTGATCTCCGGCTCGGCCCGCCGCCCGATCTGATCACGGGCTGGCGGGGGAGGTCGACGATCTCACCGGCGTGAGCCGATACGCAACGCGGCTCGAAATGTAGGATGACGTGTTGCGGTTAGCGGTTGGTGCGGCCGCCGTGACATAGAGCGTCCCAGGCCGGGACCATCGGCGAATGAAAAAGCCCGCGCCGGCGAACCGGGCGGGCTTCGACGGCCTCGGGATCGGGGGGATAAACTCCGAAGCTAGTCCGGTTTGTACCACCGCAGTGCACAAAAGAAATTGCGCTAGCTGCGTGCACACTTACTTTTGAATTCACTCACGGCTGACCATCGCTAACGTCTGCGGCAGGATCAGCTGGCGGGAAGCTGGCGTCAGCCGTCCGCAGTACCTGCATCAAAGCGCTCAGCTGCGCGATCGTGATCACCGGCTCGCCGGAACTGCCCTCGGCTCGCGTGACAACGCTCAGAGGCACCTTGGCTCGCTTAGCCAGATCGCGCGGATCCAAGCCGATGGACATGCGTGCTGCACGGAGCTGCGGGCCTGTGATCACCCTCATCTGCTCCTATGACCGAGCGGCTGCAGCCCCAGATCCTATCTTACGAGCGCGGGGGAGGAGCTACTTGCCGCCACCACCCTTGTAGGCCGTGATCGCGCGCCGGCAGTTCTCCGAGATCTTGTCCATGTTCTTCTTGAAGCAGGCGTCCATCTCAGGGCTGTCCGGATCATCGCCACTACAGAAGGTGACCGCATCGCCCGAGCAATAGGTCTTCAGGTCCTTGTTGCCACGCTTCGAGGCGGAGGCGTCAGGAGCGGCGAGGGCAGGGGCCGCTACAGCGATGAGGGCGAAAGCGAGGAGGAAGCTGCGCATATTGGATACCTGCCAAAGGAATTCGTCGGTGCGCTAACGGCTTGGCTCGGCGATCTATCCCTTCCGCTAACGGAGCCGAAGCTCGACCCCTCCGCGGCATTCGGGCTGTGACCGAGAGGTCGAGTGGCTACTTGCCGCCGGCCTTCTCGTAGGCGTCAATGGCACGACGGCAGTTTGGGGACATCCGGCTCATATTCTTCTTGAAGCAGGCGTCCATTTGCGGGCTGTTCGGATCAATACCCGCGCAGAACGCGAGGGCGTCCCCCGCACAGTTGGTCTGTAGGTCCGCGTTGCCGCGGTTGGGCGCCTGCGCTGAGGCAGGGGCGGCAAGGGCGATGGCGCTGACGGCGAGGATGAGGCTGCGCATACTTGGTCCCTGACCTGGGCAATTCGTCGAGGCTTAACGAACCTGGCGCCAGTTTTATCCCTTCCGCTTCCGAAACCGGATCCCGGCCCCACCGCTGTTATCGGGGATGAACTCAAGGGAGGCGGTCATGGCTGGCCCTTCTCTCTCCAGAGCTCAGCAAGGAAGCGTGTTAGACCCCGTTTCATAACGGGCTAAACAGTTTATCGGTTGGGTGAGCGGCGAGCATGGCGGGCGTTGGGAGAGTGTCTGACGCTCACCCAGGAACCTTGATGTGGACGCCCGCCGCCCGCGCGGAGCTCGCGGTATATTATTGAAGCAAGATCAATAGGAGGTTTAAGTGGAGCGCCGGTTTTTGTTGAGATACCGGGCTGGGAAAAGCCAAAAACATTTACTGGTGTGACCGAGAATTATTTCGGCGGCGTTCCGGGAAGGACGCCCGGAT
>NZ_JAKSYL010000015.1 GCF_022829515.1 Methylobacterium sp. J-048 | reverse complement strand
AGCAGCGGGTCGCGGTGGAAGGGCCAAGGAGGCCCTTCCGAGGTCGCGGTGACCGCCTCACATGCGGTTCATCATGCGGCGCTTCATCATCCGCTTCCGCATCATCCGCTTCTTCATCATCATCCGGTCGCCGTGCATCATCCGCACCTGCGTGATGCTGGTATCGGACCGGAGGCCGTTGGCGGACATCGGGGTGGCCGATGCGGATCCGGAAACGAGGGCAAAGCCGCCAAATAACACGGCGGTAAGCGCAACCGTCATCTTCTTCATCTGAAATCTCCCAGATAGAGCGGATCTCCCGCCCGAACCTACAGAGAAGCCCAGGTATCTCACCTAGGTTCCTAAATGCAATTGACTTTTTCAAATACACGTTCGAGCAAAATTTGGCAAATCGAACTTCTACGAACCGTGATCGAAATTAGTTTCAAGCGATAATTCAGTTTTAACGGTGAACGGACTGAAGGATCATTTGATGCATTCTTGCCGCAAAATTATAACTTACATTATAGGTATGACGTGCGTTCAGTGTGGCGCCACGCACGTCGCTGGCGTTCTCGACCTTGGCCGGAGTGATTTCTGCCATTTTCAGTTATGTTTATGCCCTGGCGCAGCCGGAGGCGGAGGCCTTGGTGGCGTGGGGAGGAATTTGGAAGGTGGTCACACCTTCGTGTCGATCTCACGCCGGCGCATATTGCCGACCACCCAAGCTCCAGCCGCCGTCGCATAGGAGTAGGACGATTGCTCCGATCGCTGGCCATCAGCTGAGGTAATGACCCACCGGAAGCATTCCGCATGGGTGGTGCACGGCACTACGCTCACACGGTTGGATCGAGAGGTAAGGTGCGACACCGGGAGCCGATGCTTACGAGCCATCTGCCCTCTACGAGGGGCGAGATGATCAAGTTTCAGTTCTCGCCCCGTCATTAGAGGTACGCCAGCGGCGCGATGACGATCGGCTATGCGGGCTTGGCCCCGCCGCACAATCTAATCACGGGCTGACGGCGTGTGGGATATGCCACTCGCCGAATAAGTCGAGCGAGGCGGAGTAGATCACCCTCCCGTCTTCATCGCGCACGCGAACCGAATAGGTGCGACGATCCTGGTCCGGGAGCTTGTTGCGCGGCATATCGGGGAGGGCATCCAATGCCTCGATACAAGCGGCCTCGATGCTGGGCAATTCGAAGCCCTCATCGTCCTCATGGCGCAAGTGGCCGTCGTCGGTGTCGAAGCAATAATGCGGCATAAGATATCCGGCCTCGCTCAGGCGGGAGCACGCGCATCTCTCAGCCGCTGATGCCTAATGTTCGATCAGCGATGATTTCAAATTTACTCTTCGTTGAGCCGTGATGCCATAACCTGGATTATCGTCCATGGCGGAATATACGCATATCTGGCTGGTAATTAATCAATTGAGTTGGGGTTACGCAATGCGAATGCCAAATTATTATTTCTGCCTGTCAGGCCGATCCTGCCTTGCGCACGAACTCGATGCAGGCGTGGCGCATCTTCGGATCGGTGACCCGGGTGAACGCCTCAAGTAGCTCAAGCGTCTCCGGTATCTCCCGCGCTGAGGGCGTGAGCGAAGACGACTGGCCCGGACTATGGAGCACGCTCACCGGAACGCTGAGGATCTCCGCGATTTGGTGGAGCGCAGCGCGAGTGCGATCATCTGCCATACCACCGTCCTAACCTCCTACGCGCCAATGGGAAGGGTATAATCGCTGATATCTTAATCATCATAATGCTTTGACGAAATTTTCGCCGTCAAAGCCGCGATACTGGGTTTGAGTGGCGGATGTGGCAATACATTTTGTAGCAACGGCTCTGAGATCTGACCTTTCCAGAAGTATCAATCTTCGACCTGAGGTGCGATGCATCGATGTTGATTATCAATCCTGCCCTCCAGGCGGCCGGCCTTGTTGGTACCTGGGATACAGATGTGCCGGCAGGCCGATCCGTTCTTGACGAAGGTGCCGCAGATTTGCTTGCCGGAGACGGAGGTCTCGCGGGTCAACCCATGCCCTTGGACATTGCTCTGCGCCGCATGCATCCGGACGATCGCGGCTGGGTATTCGATCGCATCCGACGGGTGCGTGAAACAGGAGGGTCTTTCTCTGCCGAGTTCCGTGTCTTGACCGGGACAGGTGAGGTCCGGTGGGTGCTCAACCGCGGCACCCTGGCGCCTGACGAGACCGGGGTGATGCATGGCCGTGGCGCTTACATCGACACCACGGACACCCATCGCGGCTCTTTCCTGCCCGACCGTCCAATCGAGATGCATGAGACCGATCCTTTGATCGTGGCCGCCGATCGCTGCATTGCCGCGCACGCGGCGATCGGTCTGGTCGGCGATCGGAAGCTTCAGCGGCTCTCCGACATGATGCTGTTCGCGATCGGTCGTACCCTAGCGGGGCGCACGCGGACCTGATCGCTTCTCAGACATGAAACGGGCTGCCTTCCCCGATCGGAAAGCAGCCCTTTTCGTTGGCCGGGAGCACGTTATAACCGCGTGCCGCCGATAAACCTGCAACGCCAAGCTCGGTTCCGGTATCGTGCCTCGGCGCGCATGCCATTCAGCGCCAGTAAATGAGACCCACCGGCCCGACCCACATTCGGGGGAGAGATGCAGGCCGGGCCGATGGGTGCCCCTCGTCAGGGCGCCCCATGGTGCTGCGTCGAGGTCTGAGGGGCAACGATGATGGTCCGTGTCCACGAAGTGGGGCTACGCCGCGGCGTCGAACACTACAGCAGGCTCTACGTCCTCACATGATGGGACGTAGGCACACCAGGCGCAAACGCCTCTGTCGGCCGCCGCTGGAGCATTCCACTGAGAACACTCCGGGCAGACCTTCATCACGATGTGGGTGCCATGGACGAACGCGAGGCCGCGACCACAGAAGGTGGCCGCGCCTTGAGGTAAATTTTTCAACATATGTAGGTTCTGCATACTATCGCAGGTTGATGTCAATGGATGCTCCAGCCTTCTCGCCGGGTTCCACCGACACCGGACATCATGTAGCAGCGGCGGGCCCTGATCCGTGCGACTCTGTCAGAGTCCAACGCCCTCCTGAACGAGATAAGATAGCGTCAGGATATGCCCCGGTCAGTACCAGCTGAGCGCACTGGAACAGCGGGAGCTCATCGAACAACAACGGCAGTTCTGAAGCTGCGGCTCAAGCCGCTTGAGCTAATTGCTGCTCGATCCAGGCCTGCGCGGCATCGAGGTCGGCGAAAGTGGGCCGGGTCGGTGTATCGACCCATCCGAAGCCCGCTTCCAGGAACCACATCCCGGCCATGTCATCGTGATAGCCTGAAAGCTTCACCAGGACTGCGGCCAAGAAGCCGTTGGTGAAGACCAACTGCCCGTCGACATCGTAACTGCCGGTGGCGACCTGCACCGGCTGTAGGCGAAGGGTCATCCGGTGGCTCGCTTCTCCAGATGCAGGTATGTCGGGTCAAACTCGGAGACACGCAGAAGTTCATTCCAGGCCTCGATCACCAGCGTGCTGCTTCGAAGCGTGATCAGGGTCTTGCCACGCATCTCCTGGAGCACGCGATTGATGTGCACAGGCGTGAGCCCCAGCGCATCGGCGAGATCCGCCTGGGTGACCGGCAGCGAGCAACGGTAGTTCCCGGCCAGCCCTACCGCCTGCAGCTTCAGATACAGCTCGCAGAATAGGTGGGCGACGTGCTCGAAGGCCGAGCGCCGTCCCATGCTCACCAACCACTCGCGGAAGATCCCCGCGTCGATCAAGGTATCGCGCCAGAGGATCGCCGCGATGCCGGGGTGGCGGGCCGTCAGCTTCCGCAGGCTTTCGTGTGGAATGAAGGCCACGGTGGCTTTGGTCAGCGTGCCGAGGCTGTAATCCATGGTGGGGACGTGCAGGCTCTGGAGATCCAGGATGTCGCCGGGGATGTGGAACGATAGGATCTGCCGCTTGCCCTGGCTGAGGAGCTTGTACCGACAGGCCCAGCCATCGATGATCAAGCAGCAATGCGAGGGCTTGTCGCCGTCGCGCACGATGTCCTGCCGGACGTTGAGCTTGTGGATCCTGACCGGCAGGCTCTCGATGGCCTGGCGCTCTACCTCCGATAGGCTGGCGATGCTTTCCAGTTTGCGGATGAGCCAGTTCATAGCGTGGAGATCGGGAGCTGAACTCATATTGCTCCACCTCATATTGCAGGTGGAAGCCCGCGGCTCTCCCAGCCATCAGAACCTGTGTCTGACCAACTGATGATAGGCTCCACCATAGAACGAAGTTACCTATATGTTTGGTCATAAGATGGATTTCTAAGACGATTACGACCCGGCAGAGATCAAGGGCCAACCTCACCAAATTCCATCTTTTGATCGAATCGATTCTTTAATCCGCTGGCATTGGGTATCCGGCTGTTGCCGCGATGATGTGAGCGCAGTTGGCCGCGCGAGCGTTCCTTGCCCCTTCATCGCCCAGACGGCTCTTTCCGACCCGAGCGCACTCAAGCCCCGTCGCCTGGTCCGGGTGGCGGGGCGTTTCCTGGCGCAGTTCATCTATTTCCAGGCAGGGCGCGAGCGTCCGAAATCGTACCTGTGATGCCCTCTCAGGATCAGTGCCGCTCGGCTCGGCGTTCCTTCGAGGAGCGCCTCTCGGACGATCAGCGGGTTCTCTCAATCATGAGGCCAGTCCGATGCAGCAGGCGCTGACGCGGAAGCTTGAGAGCTTCGAACCCTTGTCGGACCAGGCGCGCTGGGCCCTGAACGGCCTGGTGCTGAAGGTCCGGCAAGTCGACGCACGCCAGGATCTAATCCAAGAAGGCGACAAGCCGGACAACGTCCTGCTAATCCTGGATGGCTTCGCCTGCCGCTACAAGGTGCTCCCGGACGGCCAGCGCCAGATCATGGCCCTCCTCGTACCGGGCGACTTCTGCGACCTCAACGTCTTCATCCTCGACGAGATGGACCACAGCATCAGCACCATCTCGACCTGTCAGGTCGTGGACATCCCCCGGCAGGCCATCGACGAGATCACGGTGCACCATCCGAGCATCGCGCGCGCCTTCTGGTGGTGCTCCCTGGTCGACGGCGCTGTCCTGCGGGAATGGCTGGTGAACATGGGAGGGCGCCCTCCGGCCCAGCGCATCGCCCACCTCCTGTGCGAACTCCTGATGCGCTTGGAAGCGGTCGGGCGTGTCACCGACAACAGCTACGCGTTCCCGCTCACCCAAACGGAGATCGCCGACACGATGGGCCTGTCCGACGTGCACGTGAACCGGACGCTGCAGGAGCTGCGCGCGCTCGGCCTGATCCATCTCAAGTACCGGGTGTTGACCATCCTCGACGTCGAGCGGTTGAAGGCCTTCTGCCTATTCACGCCGAACTACCTGCACCTGCGCAACACCCGCTGGGGTGAGCGGCGCGCCCTGAGCTGGCCCGGTCGCGCCCAGGAGGGCTAGCCGATGTCCGAACAGGGCAACGTCGAGACGCTGATCGTGCTGCAGCCGATCGCCGTCGATACGGCGAGCCCTGATCGCGAAGGCCGGTTGGTGATCGCCAACGGCCTGCTCGTGGCGGTTCTAGTCCGCCTCGATGGGCCAGAGCACGACAATCCTGGAAGCTGGTTCATGGAGGCAGGGTTCGGTCGGCTGCAAGGGCAGAGAGCCCCTGCCTTCCCAGCTCTGGAAGATGCGACCCGCTGGCTGCGACGGCATCTGAAGGGGACGTGAGTTATCAGCCCTCGATTACGAGGAGACCCTCTCTCGCAGAGTAGCTTACGGACCGTCAGGGTTGAACATACTCCCGCTGGCTACGGCGCGGTATCTCGTCGGCTGCCACCAGCGCCCCGGCGATCGCCACCATGCGCCGTGCCTGGTGACGCACAGCGTCGAGGCCCTCCGACAGGTGCGGATGGTTTTCCGAGCCGACGGTCGCGGATGGTCCGTAAGGAGAGCCCGCCTCCAGCATCGCCCTGTCGGTGTACTCGGTCGGTAGGATCAGGACTGGACATCGTGAGGCCTCTGGGCGTGGATTAACTCAGGATTGTCACGAGCAGCACACCCAATCCACCAAGGATCACTGCACCGATGCCTGCCATGAACGCGACATTCGAGCCTGCAAACTGGTCCGCTATCGATGCTCCAGAGTCCGTTGTCAGCGACACGGAACCGCCGGCTGCCGTCAGGGCGAGAGCGACAGACATCGTTAGGGACATGGTACAGCTCTAATAAAACAGCGTTATCACTGATCAACCGCGAGCCGTCATATAGTTTCAGGCAAATCTGAGAAATAAAATCTAAAATCGATCATTTGATAGGTTTAATGATTGGCTCGATTTTTAGGAAGATACATAAGGTCACGGATAAGAACTTTTCGGGTGAGGCGCGTGTTTCTCGTCCATGCTCATAATTCTTGAGCAAGCGAGGTTTATGAGTGTCAGACGATATATCCGGTCAGGACAGCCGCCAGGGCAAGCGCGGCAGGCCGGCGCTCTACGTCTTGATCATCAGCGTCGGGCTGATGCTCACGTCTCTGGCCGGGTTGATGATCTGGCAGGGCGCAAGTTCGCCACCCGACTATGCCAGCCAGAGCCAGGCGGCATCGCGCAAGCAGATCACCGGCTCTGAGACAGGCAAGTCAGACGCCGCGTCGTCGGCCAACAGCAGCGGCGTGCCCGGGGGAAACCCGGCATATCCGCAGCCCGCCATGCGCAGTGCAAACCCTTGAGCGCGGCTGAGACGGCGATCGACGATCCGTTCGAAGCTGCGGTGCTCGAACGTGCGCAGCAGAACTTCCTCGACAACGGTCCGGGCAACCGGCTGTGGGCAGATCCCTCCTCGGAAGAGGGGTCTACGATGAATGCGTGTTTCACCCTGAGCGCGGCTGAGCGCGCCACGTTCATTGCCGTCGCACGGGCAGAGATCGAGACCGAGACGGCTCGGTCTCGCTTGACGGAGACCGCCCAGTTCCGAACGAAAGTCCGACCATGAGTTCCGGCATCAATGCGCTGTACGAGAGCCGAAACGGCGCGCAGGCGGCGATGGCTACGCTTATCGCGGCCGGCATCCCCGACGCGGCGATCCGGCTCGTCGTCGGCCCCCTCCCTCCTGAGGCCGACCGCGCCGAGACGAAAGATCTTTATCTTGACGGCGACACGCTTCGTCACGCGCTTGTAGAAATCGGGCTGCCCCGGGAGGCATGGGCTGCCTACTCCGCAAAGCTGACCGCCGGCGGGGCGATGCTGAACTTGGCAGTCGACGATGCGGAACGGGAGCGCGTGCTGGGGATCCTGAACGATCACGGTTCGGTCGACCCGACACAGCGCGTCGCGATCTGGCGCGAGGAGGGCTGGGGCGGGACATCGCCGGTCTCGACCGAGGGCTGGGGCGGCTACTCCGCCACCTCGACCGGTGGAAAGAACATCACAGACAGTCAGGGTTGATCCGATGGCAAACGCTCTCACGAGATCCGAGACGACCGACCTCGACGCCGTGCGGCGCTACGCGGTTAGCGTGATCGCGCAGTCCGAAGGCGAAGACCTGCAGATGAAGGCGGTCACTCTAGCGCTGCTTGGCGGGATCATGTGGCGCAGCAAGCCAGGATCGACTGAGATGACGCAGGATGGTGACAGCACCAACGCCATCCTCTCGACGACGCTCGGAGGCCGCCATCTGACATTCTCGTATGATCAGCCGACCGAGTCGATCGTGATGCGCGATGGCCGGGTCGATGGCCCCATCCTGCACAGCTTCTGTAACCGGACCTTGATCGGAGATTTCGAACGGACTTTCAGCGCCCTGTGGGGCTGAGGAAGCCCGATCCGATCCCCGTTCATTTGCACCAACAAGTGCAGAAGTACGAGAAGGGCCGCAACTGCATTGGCGCCGGCCGGCTGCAGGACATCGCCGATGCTCTGAAGGCGCCCGTCGAGACCTCCTTTGCTGGGCAGCCGGGGATCGATGAGGGTGGGGCTACGGTCTCGACGTTCTTCGACAATCCGAAGGTGATGGAACTCGTGATGGCGTTCACGAGCATCTTTGATGAGACCACGCGCAACAGCGTCCTCTCGATCGTGAAGGCGGCGGCCAGCCTGTGACAGGGGCTTAGCAAGGGCTGCCGCCCTGTGCGGAAACAAGGTGTGATGGTGAGAGTTATAGGCAAAGCCGATCAACATCGCCGCATTCAGCCATGCCGCGCTTCTTCTTCGATATCCGTGATGACAAGGGTACCCAACGAGACGAGGAGGGGTTCGAACTCGCTGACCTCTCAATGGTCCGCGAGAAAGCCCAGCGCCTCTTGCCTGACATCGCCCGCAGTGAAATCCCAGGGGATGGCGACCAGCACGTCTACACGGTGCTGGTGACCGACGAGGACGGCCATGCCATCTACTCAGCTACGCTCACCTACGCGGGCTTATGGTTGCTGCGGTAGGCGGGGGACGAATGTTGGAAGGGTTGCTGGACTTCCAGGCGCCGAGCGAGGGCTACCCCAGGTGGGGGAGGCTCTATGCGTCTGCGATAAGCCGCTCGTACTCGGCTTCCGCGGCACCATAGGTGTCACCAGCCATGCCCTCCAGCTTCTCGCGATCGAGCACCGTGATGTGCCCCCGCCGCGCCTAGATCATGCCGGAGCTCTCCAGCATGTGCGTAGCCGCCGTCACCCCAGGCCGTCGCACCCCCAGCATCAACGACAGGAACTCGTGCGTGATCGGCAGGTCGTCCTGGTCCATGCGGTCCTGATACATCAGGATCCAACGGGCCAGCCGCGCCTCGATGGTCAATTTGGCATTGGCGTAGGCGGTGCCCCCGACCTGCGCGATGAAGCTCTGCACGTAGCGCCCGAGCAGACCACGCAGAGCCGGGCTTGCATCGAGCGCCGCGCATAGATCCGCGGCTGGAATGCGCAGTGCTTCACCCTCGCCCTGGATGAGCGCCGTGAACGGCCCGCGGTCGGTTCCCAGTACCAGCGGTGTGCCGACCATACCTTCACGACCGACGAGGCCGATCTCGATGCGACCATCGTGCGTGTCGGCCAGGTACGAGCACAGACCGCTTTCAACGAAATAGGCGTGTGCAATTGGCTGATGCGGGTCGAGCACCGTCTCATGTAGCCGCAACGGCACCCGCTCCAGTGCGCGAGAGAGACCAACGAAGTCGTTCGCGGGCAGCGTGGCGAGGAGACGGTTACGAACCGTCGACTGCTGAAGCTGGAACAAAAGCTCTGCTTCCGATCAGGGCCATGGCAGGCTTCATCTCACAGCCGCTCGCGCCCCGAAGCGATGGCGAACGGTACGTCACCTTCGCACAGGATAGGGGCAAACTATGATCTATGTTGGAAATTGTTCGCCCCTCGCCGCCTGATCCGATCACGGGCTGATGGCGTGTGGGATATGCCACTCACCGACCAAGGCGAGTGAGGCGGAGTAGACCACCGTCCCGTCCTCATCGCGCACCCGAACCGAATGGGTGCGACGATCCCGGTCCGGGGACTTGTTCCGCGCCATATCCGGGAGGGCATCCAACGCCTCGATGCGCGCGGCATCGTTGCTGGGCAATTCGAAGCCCTCGTCGTCCTCATGGCGGAAGTGGCCGTCGTCGGTGTCGAAGAAATAACGCGGCATGAGATATCCGGCCTCACTCAGGCGGGAGCATTCGCATCTCTCAGCCGCTGATGCCCAAATATTCGATCAGCGATGTGTTTGGTTCTGCCTCATTCCGAGGCTGAGGTTTGTGGCTTGTGTTGGTGAGGACGAAGATTTTTTCGCTCTTGGAGTGTGATGTAGGTAGGTTGGGACGAAATCGCAGAACGCTTTCAGCCGAGCGACATCCGGGATCTCAAGGCGACGCTTCTTGAGGACGATCATGCCTTCGGATCGCAGGTGCTTCATCACGCGGTTCACGTGAACAGGCGTCAGACCGAGCATGTCGGCGAGGTCGATCTGGGTGAAGGGCAGGGCATACCCGTCCTTCTCCGCCAAGCCGACCACGCTCAGGCGCAGTAGCAGTTCACAAAACAGGTGTGCCATCCGTTCGGCGGCTTCACGCCCTGCCAAGCCGACGAGCCACTCGCGCAGCACGGCTTCATCGACGAGGGTCGCCCACCAGAGGGTATGGGCGATGCGGGGATGGTTCTCGGTCAGGTCGCGGATGGTGGAACGCGAGATCTCCACCACGGTGCATGGGGTCAACGTGGCGATCGAATGGTCCATCTCATCCAGGATGGCGACGTGCAGGTCGCAGAAGTCGCCCGGCACCATGAGGGCTGTGATGTGGCGCTGACCCCTTGGCAGGATCTTGTAGCGGCAGACGAAGCCGGAGAGGACGAGATGCACGTTCTCGGGCCGGTCTTCCTGGGTGGTGAGATCCTGACGGGCTGGGACCTGTCGGCTATGCAGGCTCGCGCGCCGCAACGTCTTGAGATCGCCCTCGGTTAGTCCGCCCGCGATGCTGAGCTTGCGGATCAGGGTATCGATCATGGCTCATGACGCGCTCTTCGGCGGTCGTTTCGCCCAGATCCGGACGGCGTATCGCAATTATGCGGGATAGACTTCGAGATCAGCGCACCGAGAGACACGCGATTTAGCGATACCATACTATCATATATTGTGTTTCTGGCAGCGCATGTGATTGGGTACAGTTCCAGACCTGCGGGCCACGTTGGGTCCTATCGTGGGCGGGCCTGCGGCTCCCCACATGTGAGAGATGATCATCTTCAAGCCAAACCCTCACAAGCTGCGGGTTACTCCCTCCTCAAAGGAGCCGAGCCGGTTCGATTGGTCGGTCATGCGGGATGATATAGTCGTGCGCCAGTCGGCTCGCTCATTCGGCTCGGAGGGAGCGTCAGAGGCGAGCGGCGATGCGGCGTTTCGAGAAAACACGTCGCAGTGGCTGAGCGGGCGCTAGACGCCGTCTGTTCGGAACTGACCTGGCGCGACGGCTACACCCGCTCCTGTTGCGCGAGCATGATGGCGGCGCGGACGGCAGCTCGCAGAAGCTCTGGGCTCGCCCAGGGCTGGCCGATCAGCGTGTTGGCGAAGGGGTGGTCCGCAACGGCCGCGGCGGGGTCGATCCGATAGCCCTCTGCGAACGAGATGTGGCCAGAGCTTGGATCAGCCATGTAGGCGTTCACCAAGGCGGCGACGTCGTCCTCGACGATATCAAGGGTAGCGCACAGGTCGAGCGTCATGGACCGTTTTGCCATGGCGATGCCCTAGCCGCTTCTCGATTAGTCGGCTCTGATCGAGGTTAAGCCGGCGCGTTCAGTTGCGCCACGTCTCTGTCAGGCATGGCTGCCGGCGGGATCAGGACCGAACGCTCACGGCCCGGGTGTCCTGTTCACCCGTATCTTTGGGCTGAAGTATCGGAGCGAGCATGTGGACGCATTCCGTGATGTGGGTGAGCACCACCCGGATCCGCGGTGTGTCGCGGTTGTCCTTGTGGACGAGGAGCAGGATGTCGGCACTCGGCGGTTCGGTCGGCACCGAGAGCCGGATCAATCGGGGCTCCGCATCCGCGCGGAACCGCGCCAGGCATGCCAGGCCCCCGCCATTGGCCGCCGCGACGACGGCGGCCTCGTGGCTGCTGGTCTGAAGGACCACCGTCGCCCGCGAGGCCATCTCGGTCAGCCACGCCGACTGGGTCATCTCCTGGGTATCGTCGAGCTGAGTGATGAGGCGGTGCCCTGGGCAACCGTCGTCGAAATCCGTCGGGCCGTGGTCACCCAGGTATTCGGCCGTCGCGTAGAGTCCGAACGCGATGCCACCAATGCGCCGCAGGATGAGGTCGTATTGTTCCGGCTGGCGCAATCGAACCGAGACGTCGGCCTCCCGCATCGACAGGCTGAGTTCCCGTGGATTTGGAATGAGCTCGATCATCACGTCGGGATGCATCGCGTGGAGGCGAGCGAAGCTCGGGGCCAGGACATGCGCCGCCATCGTCTCGGCGCAGGTGACGCGAACTAGTCCCCTCAGTCGGTTATCGCGACCGCTGACGTCGTGTTCGAGTGCCATGGCCTCCGTTTCGAGCCGTTCTGCCTTCATACGGACGGCGGCACCCGCCAAGGTTGGCACGTAGCCGTCCGGAGTGCGATTGAGCAGCCGGACCGCCAGCGTCGCCTCCAAAGAGGTCAGGCGGCGTCCGACGGTTGATTGCGAGACCTGCAGGACCTTGGCGGCTGAGGAGAGCGTGCCGTGCCGGGCGAGGGCTAGGAAAAACCTCAAGTCGTCCCAATCGAGCATCCGCGCACCACCATCCGTTTTTGCGGCTCCCCTCGTCAATTTTGACTGCCGACTTCTTGAATGGAACGCCTATACTCAACGCACGACGATCATCAACGCAGAAATATTTTTATGGCCTGCTAAAATAGGCCCTGGATATCCGCGGCAAAGGAAAACAATCATGGCATTACCCCCGATCAAGTCAGGATCCCCACTCTCGGACACCATCGACGGGCGTCGGCTCCAAGCTGTCATCGCCGACGGGAAGTTAGACCCGGCCGCAATCCGCACGCTACGATGCCGCACGGTCGCGCAGGGGCGCCTGCGCCAACTCAACTACATCCGGGACCTGCCGCCCCAGCCGGTGATGGAGGATGAGCCCGATGGCTTGCTCGGCGAGACGACCGCGCCGAACGCCTCCGAAGCCCTGCTGGCTGCCTTCGGCTCGTGCCTGTCCATCGGCATCCATGCCAATGCCCTGGCGCAGGCCATCCCGATCCGGGCGCTCGAACTTAATGTCGAGGCGGACATCAACACCACGGCGGCATGGGGAACGAGTGACCTCCACCCTAAGACTATCGGCTTCGAGGCGATCCGGGTCTCGGTGAAGCTGGATGCGGACGCATCGCGCAAGGTGCTTGATGCCCTCGTGAAACACGTGGTGCTATGGTCCCCGGTGGCTAACACCCTGCACAACCCGGTGCACCTCGACGTCACACTGCAGCGGTTTGGGAAGCTCTGAGCGGGCGCGGGTATCCCATGGGGACTGCTATTCCTCCTCCTTGAGGTAGCGGCAGAGGATCTCGCCCGCGGCCCTCAGCCCATAGGCCGAGGCGCTTTCGCGTTCGCCGGGCGGGACGAACTCTAGGTGTATGGTCCCGGGATGAGGTGTGACGGATCGAGTCTGGAGCGTTTGGGCTGTTTGGTCCAGACCTGAAGGACATGCTCGTAGGGCGTGAGGCCGCGCAGGGTCTTCAGCCGACGGGCATGGTTGTAGGCGTCGACGAACAGCTGCAGGTGCGCCCGGAGCTGGTCGTGGGTGTCGTAGTGGTAGCGCTTGACCGTGGCGTCCTTGATGGTGCGGTTCATCCGCTCGACCTGACCGTTGGTCCACGGATGGTTGGGTTTGGTCAGGCGATGCTCGATGCCGTGCTCGTGGCAGACGCGATCGAACATGTGCCGGCTGTAGAGGGCTGTCGGGCCTGAGCGGTTGCGCGGGGCGTGGCAGAATTGCACCCCGTTGTCGGTCAACACCGTGTGGATCTTGTACGGCACAAACGCGACCGGAGCGCGGAGGAAGTCCGATGCCGTGTAGCAGTTGGCTTCAGCTTCCAGCTTGACGAAAGCCAGCTTTGAGGTCCGGTCGATGGCCACAAACAGGTAGAGCTTGCCCTGTTCCGTCCCGACCTCGGCGATATCGATGTGCATGTAGCCGATGGGGTAATCGGCAAAGCGCTTCTTCTTGGGCTTGTCGCCTTCCACTTCCGGCAGGCGGCTGATGCCGTGTCGCTCAAGGCAACGGTGCAGCGACGAGCGGGTCAAGTGCGGGATCGTCGGCTGCAGGCCGTAGAGGCAGTCATCCAGCGGCAACAGGGTGTGCCGCCGGAAGGCCACGATGACGGCCTCCTCTTCTGGGGTCAGAACCGTCGAACGGGGCTGCTTCGGACCCATGGCGGCATCGCCTGTCGTCTGCCGAGTTCGCCACTTCTGGATCGTCGTCGGGCTGACGCCGTAGCGCTTGGCCGCCGCTCTCACGCTCTCTTGACGTAGCTGAATTGCGCGACGGACCGCCTCCGTCGTGCGGGCGCTGCCGTGAAGAATTTGGCCCATAGCGCATCCCTGGCCGCATGGTGGTCAACCGTACCACCACTCCGCGGGATCAAACACCTAGCGGCGCCTCTCCCTCGGGGCCGGATGAGAATTCGTCGTGGGGCATGCCCGCCTGCGCTACCTCGCGCTCGGCATCTAGAGCACGGTCCGTAAGAATGGGGTCGGAATGTTCCGCAACCACGGCCATGTTGGTCGCTCTCCGGTTGTCATTCCGCGACGTGCGGCTACGGCAGCATGAAGACGGTCGGATGACCGTCGAAGACGTTCGCGAGCACGCACGACAGGCCGATGCCGGTCACCAGGACGGTGACCGCGATCGCCACCAGGCTTCGTTGCCATGGCGCATTTCTGAACGATGCCATGATCAGCAAACGTGCGACCTTGGTCCGTCTGGCCGGTACGGATGCCGGTGGCGAACCGGCCCTGGATCGCGTCGGATACCGTGGCCGGAGGTGTCTCATGCAGGTGCTTTGATGCTCCGGTCCGCCATCGCGGAAAAGACCTTTTCGGCCTCGTCCGCCGCTCGGATCGAATGCTCCGCGATGGATCGGCTATCCTTAAGGATATGTTCTAGGTTCTCCCGGACAAGCTCGCCGTGGATCGTGCTGAATTAATGGGCGGATTTAGCCTGCATCCGGCGCTCCATGCCGTCATTATTTCGCTTCCACTGAGTCTGGACTCGGCTGTCACGGCGACGGCATCTCCCGCCGGTAATCGTCGAGGATCTCGCTTTCGATCGCTCGGCGCTGGACGTCCTCAAGGTTGGGAAGGATGTCGCCGTCCGATGCGTCGCGCGCCGAGATCAGCGTCACCACGCCTGCTATCGTCTCGAACGCGACCAGGACTTCCTCCTGGGCGTACAGGTCGTTGGGATCAATGCAGACGTGGCTCGGCATCGGCGTCCTCCGGCAACAATACGGGGTCGAGGCAGTGGCGCTTCAGGCACGCTCGTGGTGCCAACCCCGTAAAAGCCCAATACGCGGGAGTATGATGGGGCAAGATCTCCACGCATTTGCCCGACGACCGTAAGATCGCCCGGACCCTCAGTCTAGCAGGATGCCGGGACGGACGGTCGAACCGATTACGGTTAGCGACTATGCGTAAAAGTGGGACGCAACGACTGCATATCGAATTGGGTCAGGCGTACAACATGTCATTCGACAGCGCCGAACATATTCGAGACATGCGATCATGATCGACGAGAACGGACCCCATTATTTTGTCGTGTTTCACAGTCCAGGGCCGAAGTGGGTTGAAGGCACAGCTTACAATGAGCAACCCGACTTCCAGGATCACGTCGCCTACATCAGCGACTGTCACGATAAGGGCATGATCGTACTCAGTGGCCCGTTCATGAAGACGGTTGGCGGCCTGTCCGGGAAACTGGCATCCGGCGGCATGGCGATCTTCAAGGCCGCGGATCTTGACGAGGCGACGAGGTTCGGGACGGACGATCCGACGGTCCAGTCCGGCATGCTCGACGTCGAGATCAAGACTTGGTGGGTCCCGTTTCACGACTGACCGCGCCCCGGGAAGCTGATCCAGTACAGCGCTGTCTACCACTCCCTTTCACCAGGGAATGCTTCTGATCAACAACTTTGTAGATCGATATGAGCAAGCTTGAAGGACGGGTAGCCATCGTCACCGGCGCCTCGAAGGGCATCAGAGCCGGGATCGCGCTGCGCCTGGCGGCAGACGGGGTCAGCGTCGTGGTCAACTACGCCCGCAGCGAGGCCGCTGCAGAGAAGCTTGTCACGACAATCAGGGCGGCCGGCGGGCACGCCAAGGCGGTCCAGGCGGACGTCTCCCGGTCCGTGGAGATCGACGCGTTGTTCAACAAGGCGACCGCCTCATACGAGCATGTCGACATCTTGGTCAACAACGCCGGCATCTACGAGTTTGGTGATCTCGCCAGCATCACGCCGGAGTCGATAGACCGCCAGTTCGGCTTGAACGTGAGGGGGCTGATCCTTGCGACACAGGCGGCGGCAAAGGTGTTTCCTCAGACCGGCGGGGTCGTGGTGAACATCTCGTCCGGTGCTGGCGTCACGCCGATAGCCGGGGCGCAGGTCTACAGTGCCACGAAAGGGGCGGTCGACAGCCTGACCCGCTCGCTCGCGCTCGAACTCGGGGCGCGCGGGATCCGAGTGGTCGGCATCGCCCCGGGCATCGTCGCGACGGAAGGAACGAGCGGGTTGGGCGAGGAGGGTATGGCCCCGTTCGTCGCACGCACACCGCTCGGCCGCGCTGGTCAGCCGTCCGACATCGCAGCCGCGGTCGCCTTCGCCGTTTCCGATGATGGCGGTTGGATCACCGGTGAGACCCTGCAGGTCGGCCGCGGCTTGCGGCTTTAGCGGTGATCCCAAAGGCTTGACGATGCTGACGCAGGACATGAAGGACACCGTGCATAAGCAGCGGCTCGGCTTCGTCGCAACCGTCTCGGAGACGGGGGAGCCGAACCTCTCGCCGAAGGGGACCTTCGTGGTCGTGGACGACCGGACGCTCGCATTCGGGGCGATCCGGTCGCCGGGGACGATCACCAACCTTCACCATCGGCCTGGCATCGAGGTCAATTTCGTCGATCCCATCCGTCGAAAAGGGTTTCGCGCAAGGGGGACCGCCACGGTCCACGCCCGGGACACCGACGTCTACCGTCTGCATCGCGCGCGTTTCGATGGCTGGGGTTCGCTTGCCGATCGCATCGGGCACATCGTCCTGATAGACATCTTCGATGCCGCGCCGCTCACGTCACCGGCCTATGACGACGGGGCGAAGGAGGCCGACCTACAGGCCCACTGGTCGGCGATCCTGATGTCTGACGATTTCGGCTCGACCGCCATGACGAACCCGGCAACGATGGTTTGATCCTCCGGATCGAGAATGCGCTCTACGAGTTCCTCGACGAGCCCGGCAAACCGGTCCAGGTTCTCGGCATCGTCGACTTCAGAGCGCAACTCGACGATCAGATCGCGACGGGCGCCTCAGCAAAAGTCGCCGCCAGGGGCGCCTAATCTCATAGAGACACCGGGGATGCATACCGCATCCCCGGTTCCGGAACCCAGGTGAATGGGGCCGGAACGTCTACCGCTGGATCGAACCTACTTTTTCGATGCGCCCGCATCCTTCGCATTTATCGAGCCCGTGGCCGAGGGCTCACTGGCGAAGCGGAGCATGCCCTCGGTGTCGATGACGAGCTTGTCGCCTTTGTCCACCGAACGTCCGTATCCGGAGCCCCGGACGCGAAGCTCGCACCCGCCGTTGCATTCGACCTCAGTCGAGGCACCCGCGGCCAGCTTCTGATCGGCCTGGGTCTCGCCTTGGTCCACCGTGAGGGTATGCTCGGCCTTGTCCTGGTTGGTCACCGTGATCGCGAACGCCGGCGACGCCGCCAACATCGTGCCGGCCAGGAAAACCGCTGCCATTGAGTTACGCTTCATGTCTCGTCTCCATCCGTTGGCATTTCGCCATCGTGACGGGGATGTAGGGCCGGGCGGCAGTTACCTGCCCGAAGAACATCGCCCCGAGCCCAAGCAATTTTGCGGAGCAGCTATCCATAATTGCAGTCGTGCCCTCCATCAGTTTCACCTTAACTCGCCAAGGTCGTGAACGCCTTACTTGTGAAGCCCTGAGGCAATCGCAAAGATTCTTAACTCAAGTGTGTTCGCAGAACAGACATGCTGTCTACATCTGAGTGATCGTCAGCCACTCCGGAACAGGTGCTGCCGCCTGGGAGAGCCGTGTGCTTCCGCCTGCGACGCGAGGCGATGCCACGATGGCTTCGAAGCTCCCCCACGTGCTCCACCCGCTCATCCGCAAGCTGGAGAGCGTTACCCGCCTCTCGGATAAGGAGCGGCATGTGATTGAGGCTCTGCCGGTCCGTGTGCGGACCCTCTCGGCGCGACAGGACATCGTGCGGGATGGAGACCGGGCGACCCAGTGCTGTGTCATCTTGGAAGGCTGGGCTTGTCGGTACAAGTTCCCAAGCGAGGGACGCCGCCAAATCTTCTCGTTCCACATCGCGGGCGACATCCCGGATTTGCAGAGCCTGCATATCCCGCTGATGGATCACACCCTCGGAACGATGACCCAGGCTACCGTGGCGTTCATCCCGCACGAGAGCATGCACGACCTCACGGCCCGCTTCCCGAGCATCGCGGCTGCCTTCTGGCGGGATACGCTGATCGACGCGGCGATCTTCCGAGAGTGGTTGATCGCCATGGGCCGCCGCCCGGCGTTCGAGCACTTGGCCCACCTACTCTGCGAGCTGTACTTGAAGCAGGAGGCAGTCGGTCTGGCGGGTGAACACCGCTGGCCGCTTCCGATCACCCAGACCGATCTCGCCGACGCTACGGGGATGACGGCCGTGCACATCAACCGCGTACTGAAGGAGATGCGCGGTCGCGGACTGATCACGCTGCACCGGCAGACGCTGGTGGTTAAGTCGTGGGAGGAGCTCGTCCGAGCCTCCGAGTTCGACGCGACCTACCTGCACCTGCAGAGGCGAGCGGCGGGATGACCCTGCAGCTCCAGCCGGTGCGTGTCGCCACCGGCAGTGAAGACGGCGACGGCCAGCTCGTGTTCGCGGGTGGCTTCCTCGTGGCGGTCTTGGTGCGGCTGTCCGACCAGCATGGTGCCGACGTGGGCTTGTGGTTCCTGGAGGCCGGGTTCGGAGTGACCTCGGTAGCGCGCGCGCCGCTGTTCTTGGACCTGGATGCGGCTCAGGACTGGATCGAGCGGCACCTCGGGACCAAGCGGGTCAGCGTGTAGCTCGAACTATGGGGCTGGAGGGCTGTCAGGGCCATCCTGGCGATGACCGGAACCAAGTTGCCGCCCCGGTCCAGCGGTTTTGGCGACGAGCCGGACATGCCCGAGCGCGACGCCGCTCTCTACGCCGCCCCCGGTACGCTGGCGTGGCTGGAGTACGTCGACCTGTGGCGCATCGGCTGCGGGCGCAGCAACTACACCACCGATGGGCGGCTGGCGCTGGACATTCACGCTGCCGCGGCTGCTCGACCGCCGACCGCCGCACCGGCAGAGCCGCAAGCGCCCAGCCTGGTCGGCATGCTCGACCTCACGTCCGCTACGATCGACGAATTGCGGGACATTCAAAATATAGCCAAGCACGTCGGCGCCGCGGCCTACGCCTACACCTGGGGGCCGCGCTGCGGAACGCGCGGAGGGCGCTACGGGGCGGTAGAGCCCAACGGCATCGGCAAACTGATGCACTGGCTGGGCGACGCCCTGACCGATGTCGAGACCGCGGTCGACAAGGAGGTCGTGCGCCGCATGCCCGACAGTCACGCAGACTGTGAGACGCGGCTATCGATGCGCGCCGTTGCGATCATCGACAACGGCGATCCCGACCAGACCGCGGCCTTCGCCCGAGAACTGCTGGCCCACGCCGAGGCCGAGCGGGCCGGGCGCTGACAGGCGCCCGCCACCCTTCTGTCGCCGTGCTTACCGCCCCGGCCGGATCCCGCCGGGCACTCCCATCACACCCCGAGACCTGACCCATGGGCGACGTGCTCACCTTCCTCGCGTCCGAAACCGGCCGCTCCGGAGATCCCGGAGCCGCTGGCCGGACCTGCCCTCCGCGCCAGCTTGGAGGAGGCCGCACAGGTCGCTCTCGATGCAGCGGATCGGATCATCTCCGTGCTGGACAGCATGGACGGCGACACGGACCTCGAGGACAGCGGCGACGACGAACCGTCCCTGGCAGCGCCCGAGAACCACACCGGCTCACAAGTTACATGGCTGCGCGGGAACGATTAGGACCGAGAAGCCGAGGCGCCCGAGGGCGTGCTGCCGGAAGTAGCGGCCGAGACCCCCGAGGCGATCGTCTTGCCCTGGCGCGGCCGTGGCAATGTCATCGCAGCCGTCGGCGTCGCGCTGCTCGAAATGATTGGTGCCTGAAACAGTGTCTTTCAGTTTGTACAAGCTCTAGTTGCATTCATTAGCAGTGCTCATTCGATCACATGTACGAGATCTCAGAGCTGCGGAAGGCTTTGGATTTTTTCATACCATGTCGTTCAATAATATCTGCACGTGTGATGCGTATGGTGATGGGATGCCGACCATCCTCACCAAATTCCTCGATAGCCAGGCGCTCAGCTTCGTTCTAGCTGCGGCTACGATCTGCGCCTTCAGCGCCTGGTTACTCGTGTGCCTGATCCGGCAAGCTGAAAGCTCTTCCAGGGCCGCTCGGCGGTCGTGGATGGCTGGGATCGCGGTGGTTGCAGGAACCGGGGTCTGGACAACTCACTTCGTAGCGATGCTCGGATACCGGACCGATCTCGTCCTGAGCTACCACCTCGGGACGACGGTGCTGTCTGCCGTAGCTGCGATCGTCACTGTCGGCGTACCGCTTGCCATAGCGAACACTTTTGCAGGGGTATGGACACGGTCGGTCGCTGGCGCAGCATCAGGGCTCGGCATCGCCGTGATGCACATTACCGGCATGGCCGCACTTGAAGGGTGCGGTCAGACGCAGTCGGTCGGGTTCAACCTCCTCGCTTGCCTCATCGGCGCGACCTGCATGGCAGTAGCCTGCGGGCTGCCGAAGAGATCCAGCACCCCCCTGGTCACCGGTGTTCTCATCGTGGCCGCGGTATGTGGCACCCATTTCGTTTCTATCGCCGGCACTGTGCTCGTCGGCGAACAGGTCGATCGCCTCCTGCCAGGTATGCAGGTCACTTTGAGCATCCTCGCCGCTACAGGGGCGGCGATCCTTCTACTCGGTTCCTTCCTCGCGCTGTCAGCAGCCAAGCGCTTCGAGACACAGGAGGCGGGGCACGCGCGGGTCCTGGCGACCGCGTTGCAGAACATGTCGAACGGCATCCTCAAGGTGTCCGCCGGCGAAATCGTCGAACTCTACAACGAACGCCTGTGTGCCATGCTCAATCTCGCGCCGAGCAGCGTCGTTCGCGGCATGAGCCTAACGGCATTTCTTGAGCAGGTGGGTCACGCGAATGCATGGGATGAGGATCGGATTGGCAGGGTTCTGGAAAACCACCGAGTTTGGATGGCTAAGCATTGCGAGACCCAGGTCGAGCACAACTTCGATGACGGGCGGATATTGTCCATCACCTGCCAGCCCATCGAGGACGGCGCGGTAATGACCTTCGATGACGTGACCCGGGTAAAGCAGGCGCAGCTTGAGATCTCACACCTCGCCTACCACGATCCACTGACGGGTTTGGCGAACCGTCGCTCCCTCATGGAGCGCATGACACAAGCTCAAGGGGCCAAGCAGCCATTCACGCTCCTGCTAATAGACCTCGATCGGTTCAAGGCGGTCAACGATACCTTCGGCCACGGCGTCGGCGATCGTCTCCTGGTCGATGTCGCCGTTCGGCTACGTGAACTGGTCGGTGAGACCGGGTTCGTGTCACGCCTCGGCGGAGATGAGATGGCGGTCGTCGTCCAAAGCGATGCCTCGGCCGCCATGACGTTGACTGAGCACGTCATCGCAGGGATCGAGAAACCCTATACGTTCGACGATCTCACCGTCGTCATCGGCTGCAGCATCGGCGTATGCGGGGCACAGAATACGTCGAGCGCGGAAGACCTGATGCAGCGCGCCGACATCGCGCTCTATGAGGCTAAGCGCCATGGCCGCGGGCGGGCGGCTCGCTACACACCCGGCATGATCGAGACTATCGCCGAGCGGAACCTCTTGGAGAACGATATCCGGATCGCGCTGGCTAAAAACCAGTTCCACCTCGCCTACCAGCCGATCATGGCGCTGACGGACGATGATACCGTCGGGTTCGAGGCCCTAATCCGTTGGCAGCATCCGACGCGGGGGTTCGTTTCGCCGGCGACCTTTATTCCGCTCGCGGAGGAGACAGGCCTGATCGTCCCGATCGGACAATGGGTCCTTGAGGAGGCCTGCCGTCAGGCAACCACGTGGCCAGCCAATCAGCACGTCGCGGTTAACGTCTCAGCTGTGCAGTTCCGATCGCCGCTGATCCTCGCGCATGTCACCGCGGCGCTGGCGAAGAGCGGCTTGTTAGCAAGCAGGCTTGAGATCGAACTGACCGAGACGGCCTTAGTCGAAGACGGTCAGCAGATCGCCCATACCCTGTCGGCCTTACGTCAACTCGGCATCAAGATCGCGATGGATGATTTCGGGACCGGGTACTCATCCCTGGCTCATCTGCGCAACCTGCCCTTGGACCGCATCAAGATCGATCGCAGTTTCGTTGCCGCCGCGCTGACGGACAAGCATTCCATGGCCGTCCTTAAGGCGATCACGCAGATGGGGCGCGACATGAGCATCCCAACCCTCGCCGAGGGCGTCGAAGACGCGCACCAGCTCGACCTACTCAGGAAGCTCGGCTGTGACGCAGTGCAGGGCTACCTGATTGGGCGGCCAGAACGACCGACATCAGTACTTCCACCTACAACCGCTGTTTGTGCCGCTTAGGCTGTTCGTCTCACCGATCGCCATCGGCTTGCGCCGCACCATCGAGGCGATTGGAACTCTGATTTTGACGGAGGCGCCCGAGACAACCGCGATCGAGGTAGAGGCCCTGCGCTGAGGCGGCCGTGGGAACGCCCTAGCAGCTGCGGGCGTAGCGCTTCTTGACCTCGTTAAGGTGCGTTGATGCCGACTGCCATTCCAATCAAATCGCCGCGCTTGGCCGCACTTCGACGCCTGTCGAGGCTCGATACCGCGCGATTTCTGATCCTGATAGTGCAAATCCAATGGCACAACCGTCGCATGAAGGCGGCCAATCGGCGGGTTGATCAGTATGGCTTTGGCATCGCCGGGTTCGATCTTGCGCAGGCTGTTCTGCAGTGGCTTACGGCTCATGAGGCGATTAGCAAGCTGCTCGATGCCCCCGAGCCTGTGCACGTTGCTAAGGTTCGACAAGCGCTGTCAGCACAGTCACCCGCGCCGCCGAAGTCGACTGACACGCGTACTCACGGCTAGTGTCGTTGACGGGCTCAAGAAGCCGAGGCACGTCGCTTAGAGGTAGGAAGATCACGTGCTATTTCCGAGGGAGCTTCGGCTCCGGTTTGTCCGTTCGCGAGAGGCTCTGGATGGCTCGCGGCGCTCGACCAGCCTTCTCGGCGATCTTACTTTCTTGCTGCTCGATGAGATCTAGGGTCGGCTGATCGCCACCAAGGCGGCCAAGGATCTCTATCGGCACGCGCCGGACTTCTGCGCTGAGCCAGCAACATTGCGCCCTTACTGGTCGGTCAGCCGAGCGCTCACTTCGCATGCCAGTTCGATGGGTGGGTCACCCCACCGATCTCAATCACTCCCGTCCCTAATTCGAGCGCCCCCGCCCCGACGACAGCCATGACCGCGAATAGCCAGAACCACTGCATCGCGGGTTCCTCCTGGCTAACAAGCGTCCCCAGGCGGGTTGTGTCCTTAGCATGCGGAGATAATTCTTAGTGCGAACGACTGCGTCGTTCACCGGCCCGCAGCCGCCTCGGGGCATTCTCGGTGACGAGCCGCGTTGCGTATCGGCTCGCGGGGGTGATGTCGGTCGCTCCCCTGCCCCTATTAGATCGGGGATGTTTCGAGCGGCCGACGGGTCACGGCGCGGTCGGACGCGCCGTCATGACGACGGTCGCGACCGCGTTCCGGAACGTCCTCTCCTGCGGACCGGCTCGGTTCGCGACCTCCGCGGGGCTGACCGTCGAGGCCACGAGCGCAGCGACATCCAGACTGTGTCCGCTGCTGAAGCGATAGGGCCCGGCCGTTGGGTCGCGCATGTAGGCGTCGATTGCCGCAACGATCTCGTGACTGCTGATGCGGCCGGACCTGCGCAGGTCGGCGACGGTCGGGAGGCTGCCGTGCATGGTCGCGCTGATCATTCCCTGACGTTAACCAGATTATGTTCAGCGCGGCTTGGCCGGTCCGCCGGTCACCCACCCGTGCGCTTGAACTGCCTTGACGATCTTGCCCTGCATCTCAGGTCCGACTGACTGCATCCACTGCTGTAGACCAGCGAGCTGGATCTGGGCGAGCTGCGGCTGGGCTGCCGCGAGACGCTTGCCGGCGGGCGTGGCGTAGAAGGTCGAGATCGCCTGTAGGTCGTCTTTGCCGAGGATCGTGGCGAAGCCGCGGGCCTGGATGTCCAGCAACTCGTCGTAGTGCGCGATCAGGGTGGGCATCACGACCTCCTGGACCAGCACCTGCGCCTTATCGGGCTCCTTGATGCCGATCTGCTGCATCATGCCGACCATCGGCGCAGCCATCGCACTGAGCGTCGCAGTGCGGTCGCCCTGCATCTGCGCCACCGTCTCCCGAGCGACCTTTAGCAGGGCCGGATCCGGCGCCGCAGCCGGCGCGGGGGGGCGGGCCGTTTGCGCTAGCAAGACGCCCGGTAGCCCTGCTCCAAAGCAGAGGCTGACGAGTAGGGTCGAGAGGCGCATGCGCAGTCCGATCGCGAGGTGATCGCGATCCGACGCTGACGCCGTTCGCTCGAACCAACACCATACGGGAGGGTCAGACGATGTCGACGGCTGAAATGCCAACGTTGACTTAACCTTGCCGTCCGGCCGACATGCCATGTCCGCCTGGCGCGCACTCTGTGCGAGTCGCCGGCACCATCAGGAGATACGCCGCCGCAAGTCGACCCCTGAAAAGCCAACGGCCCCCCAGTCGCCAAACTGGAGGGCCGTCGAAATCAAAATGGCCTGTGAGGCCCGATGCACTCCTCACAAGCCATGAAGACGCCCCTGGCGTCAAGCGGGAACGCCAATTCCCGCGACGATGAGGCTTTGCCTTGTGGACCGGACGCCCTCACGGCGGCTCGGAACGACCTGTTGCGGCCCTTTCACGGGGCCGAGGACCATGTTTGCCGACGAGTTGAGGCGCACCATAGCGTGCAGGCTCGCGACGACGGGTAGGTACGGGACAGTTCCCCATGTCCTACCCGTGAAGCCTCGGCCGGGCAGTCGCGTGAGGGTCGGTGCGGCGGGGGAACTGGACGGCGGATAGCGCTCGTGCACTTCCCGCACAGTTGCAGCGTTGCCGTGCGATGACAGCTTTCGAACTGATCCGTGCATTCGCCCACGATGCCACCGTCGGCATCGTCGTCACCGATCCGATGATCGAGCCACCTGGGCCCCTTATCCTCTACGCCAACGCCGCCTTCGGCCGTCTCGTCGGGCGCGAACTCGACGACATCATCGGGCTCAGCCCCCGGTTCATGCAGGGCAAGCAGACCCGCCGGGAGACGCTCGACGCCTTCCACCGCGCTCTGGCAACTGGCGAGCGCTTCCACGGCTACCTCGCGAACTACCGTGGCGATGGCACCAAGTACCGGGCTGAGATCGACTGCCGACCTTTGCGCGCCGCCGATGGCCGCATCGAGAACTTCGTTTCGTTCGAGCGCGAGGTTCTCCGGCGGCTTGGACGCCCTGCCCCCAGCGCTGCCGGACGCTACGAACCGGTCAGCCTAAGTAACGATGTATTAACCGGGATCCTGACCGTTCTAGGTGTTTTCAAGCACACATAAGTTATATCTGAGTCTGATAGTTCAATAAAAACAACACCGCTAAAATCGAGGTTGTGTCCGTTTATTACCAATTGCGACAGTCAATTGATCTATTAATATGTAACTAACACTCGTTGCGCAATATCTTACCTAACGGCGCTGCGCGTATGCAATGCGCCCACGAGATACAGCGAGATCAGTTGCCGAGCTGAAATCGGGCGAGCTTCCTGGACCTGACAGCGGCAGTATTATGTATCAAGGTAGTACATAGATCGCTGAGGTTTAGACGGGTTGTAAACCAACTTCCTGCTACTTTTCGTTGAGTGGATGCGGGGACAACTTCCGTGCTAGATCGGTTTAGAATCACAACTAAGGGTAGATACTCTCTATCTGGTGGTGAGGACGTTCAGTGCCTCGCCGACGTGTCCGCCACTGACTTCATCGAGCTGCGCCGCCTGACACAGGGCCCCCTCCCTCAGGCTGGAGCGCGCATGATCTGCTACCTCGATGACCTCGGGATGCTCGACGGCGTCGTGCTCCATGGGCGGCCCGGTGGCTTCGTCTTTCAGCTCGTGGCCAACGCCGAGCGCCGGTCCCGGATCGAGGCGCGCCTGGAATGGATGCGCAGTGCCGACGACCGCGAGGATCAGCGCAAGGCCGCTCGCATCGTTCCAGTACACCGCGATGTCAGGATCGCGTCGCAAGGCGCGCGCGTCGCCGAAGCCTTCGTCACCGACTTGTCCATGACAGGCGCCGCGCTAGTCCTCGACAGAAGGCCTCAGGTCGGTGCGACGGTGACGGTGGGCAAGCGCTACGCGACGGTCGTGCGCCATACCCCCGAGGGCGTCGGCGTGGCGTTCCGGATGCCGTTCGGCCCGCTGACCTTCAACGAGCGTGTGATCCTCTGACGACAGACGATGGATAGGCGATGGGCGAGCTTCTGCTGATCACCGACGACATCCATCGCGGCCGACGTCTGGCCCGCGATCTCGGCG
>NZ_JAKSYL010000307.1 GCF_022829515.1 Methylobacterium sp. J-048 | reverse complement strand
GCCCGGTCGTCGGCCTTCGAGGCGTGCTCGGCGGCCTTCTCCTCGTTGCCGTCGTCGAGGTGCCGAGCGGCCTTCCGGTGTGACTTCGCCGCCGCCTCGTGGTGTTCGGCGGCCTTGGCGGGTGCGCTTCCGAACATCTGTCCCCCCCGAGACGGGGATTTACGTGCCCCCATGCGAACATGGTGACCGGGTGTTTCCTGTACTTCGCTATTTGCGGGGTCGACCGTGTGGTTCCCCCACCCCCCCTGCCCGCCACGGAGGTCGCTCTCCTTCCCTTCTGGTGGTGCCGGTCCTCCCCCGACGGCCGGCCGCCGTCCTACGTTGCGGGAATGGCGGATTGACGAACCACCCGGTTGATCCCGGAAGTATCGAAGTCACGGAACCGACCGGTCACCAC